>SVAW01000010.1 GCA_015059195.1 Bacillota bacterium | reverse complement strand
TTTTACAGATTATAATACTTTTATTTATGGTCATCATACTAAAAATGGAAGTATGTTTGGAGAATTATATAAATATATGAATAAAGAATTTTATGATGAAAATAAAACATTCTATTTATACACACCATCTGGTAATTATGAAGCAGAAATATTTAGTGCATATTTAGATAGCACAAAATCAGAATCATATAATCAATCATTTAATTCAGTAGATGAATTTAATGATTATATTACTATGATAAAGAAAAAAAGCAATTATAACACTAATGTAGAAATTGATACAACTAAGGATAAAACAATTACGTTATATTCTTGTTCACATGAATCTAATAGACAAAAAACGGATAGATATTTTATCCATGCAGTTTTAAGAAGAGTATAAAGCAACTTATTTAAAGTTGTTTTTTTGATGGAGTAGTTTGTGTAGTGAAAAATTAGAGAGGATGAAAGGATTAAATATATGAACGAAACAATCATTTATACCGTGAAGGAAATTGCAAAAATATTGCATACTAGTCCAAACTATGTTTATAAGCTAATAGATAAAGGATACCTTCCAGCGATTAAATTAGGTAGTATTAAAATATTAAAATCATCTTTAGATAAATTTTTAGAAGAGAATGAAGGAAATGATCTTTCTGATGTTAATGAAATAAAAAAACTAGATGTTTCAAAAGAGGCAAATGAATAATGGCAGGATTACTTATAAGAAAAAGAGGTAAAGTATATCAATATCAATTTGAAATAGCACCACAAAGAGGAAAAAGACAATGGGTGACTAAATCTGGATACAAAACAAAAGCAGCAGCAGAAGAAGCAGGAGCGAAAGCAAGAACGGAATATTTAAATGCAGGATTACCGTTTAAGGAAAACGTAATATCTTATGGTGATTATTTAGATTATTGGTTAAACAATTATTGCAAAGTTAATCTAAAATATAATACAACACAAACTTATAAATCTATAATAGATAAATATATAAGACCTGAACTTGGGCGTTATAGATTAGCATCCATAACTAGTGTTAAACTAAATACCTTTATTACTGAAACTTGTGAAAAGTATACTTATTCACGTGCATACTTTAAAACAATTTTAAAAGTATTGAAAGGTACATTTAGAGATGCGTGTGATATTTACGGATTTATTAAATATAATCCAGCGATAACTATAAGACTACCTCGTCTTGATATAGAACCTAAGGAAGTAAAACATTTATATACTCAAGAAGAAATAGACCTTATTTTAGAAAGATTCCAAAACAATCCTACTTTTACTTGTGCATTTTTAACAGCATGTTTTACTGGATTAAGGACAGGAGAAGTGTGTGCATTAAACTGGGAAGATATTGATTTAGAAAATAGAATTATTTATGTTAATCATAATGTATATGATAAACCTAAAGATGATAAAGGAAGATGGTATATTGGACCACCAAAGACAACAACAGGAAAAAGAGCTGTTTATATATGTGATACTTTATTGGTGGCATTAACAAATTATAAACAACTTCAAAATGATTATCGCGAACTATTTGGTTCGGAGTATATTTATTATCATTTAGAAGATGTTGTGAATGAATATGGAAAAGTAAAAGAACAAAGAATAGTAAAAAATGAAACGCAAGAAGAAAAAATATTTGATTTAGTTTTTACAAAGTATAACGGAGTTTATATAGGAACTGATTTTCTAAAATATCCTTTTGAGATTATTCACAAAGAATTAGGAATAGAACAATGTAGATTTTATGATCTTAGAGGAAGTTATGCTACTAAAATCCTAAATAATGGTGTAGAAATAAGAGATGTAGCAGATATTTTAGGACACCGTAATATTGAAACAACAGAGAATTATTATATTTCTAGTACAGTAGCAAGTAGAATGTCTGCAAATAATTCTTTTGAAGCAATAACTAAATCTGAAACAATAAATAAAATTATTGATTATAAATTATAGAACAGACAAGATATTATTTCTCTTATGAAATAATATCTTTTGTCTATGTTCCTTTTAACATACAAAAGAATATAAAAGTATGTTGTATGGAACTTAAAATAATAATTGAACATATTTATATGATTAGTCTTTTTTTAATAATCACAACCGTTTTCATAATATTGTAATAATTAAAAAAATAGTGTATAATGTTTATAGATTTTATATAGCATTAATCGCTAGTAAAAATCATCAAATTTATATCTTTTAATGAGTAAATGAAGACCTTGTCTACATTTTGTCTACGTTTTATAAATAACGATAGTACCAATAATACCAATAGTACCAATAATACTAACTGGTATTTACCCTTATAGTATAAGGAATAACGATAATACTATAAATACTATAAATACTTATAATACTAGTCAGAATTAGGCATGTGGATCGGGCAAGAAATATAAGCAGTGTTGTGGCAAATAAACTCGCAAACCCGCATAAAATAAGGGAAAACGCGAGTTTTTTCTATTACATAAAAATGGTAATTTTTAACGAAAATTTAACTTTAGATAAGTTTTAGATAAGCTAAATATGATTTTTTCGTAATATTTTTTGTGAAAAAACAATAAATTTATACGATTAGGTCGTAGTACAACAAAATTTAATGGTATAATTATTATGTCAGTAAAAAAGAGGTGTATATAAATGAAAATACCAAAAATAGAATTTAAGGTAATGACTTTAGAAGAAAACATAGAAACTATAAAATGGGCTTATTATGAAGATAATGGAGTATTAAGTGTTCATTCTTATACTATTCAATACTTTCCTGAGTTAGCTAATATAGATAAAAGTATACCTCAAAGTGAAGTATATAAAATAATTGAAGAAGTAGTAAAAAAAGATTATAACAAATATAAATCAAGAATTGAAGAAGAAGTTAAAAGATACAATTTATTATGGGAAAAATATAATGATTTATATTTTCTAACATTATCAAAATATTTAGATATCGAGTGGCCATCAGATTTGGATATTATTGAAGGTAAGGTTGGACTAATACCAGTATTTCCAAGATATCTGGATAGTTTTAGTTTTGCGATCGCTACTGGAGTTGAGGAATGGAAAATAATAGAAACTTGTGCTCATGAAACATTACATTTTTTATGGTTCGAAAAATGGAAAAATATTCATCCTGAAACACCAAGAAGAGAATATGATTCACCATATATTACATGGCAATATAGTGAAATGGTAACTGATCCAATTCTGAATAATGATCCTTTTGCTGATATGTTTAATTTTGAAGAGAAGGGTTATGATAGTTTCTATGAAATGTATGATGGTGATACTTTAGTTATGGATAATTTAAGAAAAATTTATAGTGAAAATATGCCTATAAATAAAAAAATCAATAAAGGTTTTGATTATTTAAAAAGTATTTCAGAAACAAAAAATAAAACAAAATAAAATTATATTTGGATAAGTTAATAGGTAAGTTGTAGGAATTTTATTGTAATTTATTACAATTATTAAGGAATTGAATGCAAAATAAAAGCAATTTCTTACATAAAAATTGCAATATCTTACCATGTGGTTCAGTCAAGAAATATAAACAATGTTGCGGTAAATAAACCCCACAAACCCAGGAAATATAAGGGTTTTGAGGTTTTTCTTTTTGATTTATAGTGAATGAATGTATTCTGGAACACTATTAATTAGGAAAATAACACAGCATAAGCATAATAGGATTCCTTTAAAAAATCGGAAAAGAATGGTTTGGAAGAACATGTCGTCTCTTTTCCTCAGGTTTATTTACCAATTTGCTAAATCTGTGAAAAATGTTATAATAACACTCAATCAAGGGGGGATTTATTATGAAACTTTATTACGAAATGATAAGGTTGTTATTTAATAAATATATCAGAAAATACGAAAACGGTAGATTAGTAAAGGATTTTTGTGAAAATATGGGTGTAGTTTATATTAAATTAGCCCAAATGTTGTCTGCACACAGTTTTGGGAGTTTATTTACTGAAAAAGATAGGATAATACTTTCTGGTGTATGTAGCAGTTGCAAGCACATGTCGTTTGATGAGGTGAAAAAGGTACTGGAAACAGAATTCCAATGTTCCGTTGATGATGTGTTTTTATCGATAGATTCGATTCCGATTGGTGCCGCATCTATTTCTCAAGTACATAAGGCAACATTAAAAAGCGGTGAGACAGTAGCTGTAAAAATAAAAAGAAAAGGAGTTACTGAAAATGTTGATAAAGAAATAAAGCAAATAAAAAGGCTAATGTACACATTTGGAAAATTTTTGAAGTTTGGAAATTTTTCTGGATTTGATAGAGCTTTACATTTATATTTAGACTGGATTTATCAGGAAACAGATTTCACTCGTGAAGCAAATAATATTAATACGTATACTAAGTTTGCTAATAGTGTAAACGGAAAAATAGAAGGTAATAAACTTATACGAGTTCCTAAATATTATCCTGAATTATGCACTAATAATGTTATAGTCATGGAGTATATAGAGCACAAAACCCTAAATAATTTAGATTTAACTGAAGAAAACAATTCAAAAATTAGAAATGCACTCAATAGTTATATTTCATCTAGTTTATATGCCATGTTTAATGATTTGAAAATTGTATTCCACGGAGATCCCCACAGCGGGAATATATATATTGACGATGATGGCAATATAGGTTTTTTAGACATGGGTCTTTTATTCGAATTAACAGATGAAGATGTCAAAGAAACAAAAGATTTTTTCTTCGCGATATACAAAAGGGATTATGATAGAATCTATAATTTAGTGATTCCGTATGGAAAAATGGACGAATCTGCAAAAGAACAATTTAAGAATGATATAAAGTTATGCTGTGATTCAGTTATTAATAAGCCAGCGACATCCTATTTTATTGATTTTATGAATGTATGTTTAAAATATGAAGTTTGTCCACCTAATTTTTTGTTCTGTTTAGCTAAAGCCTTTTTGTGTTTAGATGGTATAAATAAAGTATGCCATAATCAAGTGCCAGGGACAGAGTTATTAAAGGAACAAGTGGTTGAGTTTCATATTAAAAATATCATGCGTGATACTCACAGTATTTTAATAGATAGTATAAAAGTGTTTCCAAGCTTTACTAGTAATACTTGTAGATATGGTTTGATCAAAGGTATTGCAAAAGGCGTGGTAGAGAATGATAATATCTATGAAAAAGCTAAACAAGCTTTAGAAAACTATAGGGAAATATTAGAAATGATTCACCCAGTAGATGAGTTGGATAAATGTATTGAACAAGTATTAAAAAAAATGCAATGAGTATAATTGACAATTAAAAAAATGTTCATATTGTATTGAATATGCCCCCCGGCACAAATTAACTATCAATGACCCTGGCAACTTTTGTCAAGATTTACAAGGTGGTTCTGAGATAATTTCCACTTCTATGATAAATAATCAATTTATAAATACTTTTGTAGGTCCTCATGCAGATGTGATGTATGTGTTTAGTGATTTGGATTCAACCGATTTTTTAAGTATATGTCATCAGAATGTTGCCTTGCCGCCAAAAATATCACAAAATGTAGATTTATTTGTTAAAGGTAGGCTAGTAGGTCCAAGGAAACTTATGATGAAAACAATGCAAAATAGATCATATAATGAAATTGCAATTAGAAGAAAAAGAACTGATGGTACAAGAGTTATGCCTACAGCTATTTTGTGTTATGATAAGATAAATGATGCCTCAATCAGGCATGCAGAATATTTTAATATTCCAATAATAGTGATAAATACTAAAACATATAGAAATTTACAAAATTATATGCCTGCGCAGGAAATAGAAAGCAGAAAGAGAATGTGGTAATAGTTTTTACAGTTTTGATAAATCCCTCTTCTTAGGGAAAATAATATAGTTATAAGCAATAAAAAACAAAAAAAGAGAAATGCTTCTCTTTTTTGCATAATAGAAAATATGTATTTTTAATATTCTAACATTTTGTTTCAAATATTCCTAAATGTTGACATGAATTGGTGAATGATTCAAAGTAATAAAAAGAAGTTAGTAACATTAAAAATTAAAAAAAACAAATATAAACTGTGTTTTGCACAAAAATTATGATATAATCAAATATAGGAGGTATAATAATGAACGAGCAAAAAAAATTATATGTTGTTTTAGCGGCTATAGTTTCATTTTTGGTGTTAGTGTTTGTGATTAATTTTATAAATGAAAATAATAGTAAAAAGTATTTAGAAACATTCAATACTATTTTAGAAAGCGGCGAGAAAAAGATTATTTTATTGGGCAAAGATTCTTGCCCTTATTGCCAAATGTTTCAGCCGTTATTAGATTACATGAAAGAAGAGTATAAATTTGATTATTTATACATAGACACTCAAAAGATTACTAGTAAAGCATTAGGTGAAGTTATTGATAAGTTGAATATTGATCCTGATGATTTTGGCACCCCACATTTGTCATTAGTAAATGGTGGAAAAGTGGTGGCAGAAATTGCAGGATATGTAAGTGAAGAAACTTTGTTGAATTTTTTAATTAAACACGATTATGCACCAAAGGATGCAAAAGTTCCTTTGAACTATTTGAGTTATGAAGAATATGAAAATTTAATAGCTTCTGACAAACTAGAAGTATTAGTGATTGGCCAAACAAGCTGTAGCGCATGTATGATGGCTAAACCAGCGCTATTAACTCTTACAACAGAATATGGTATAAAGATTAATTATTTAAATTTAACTGATATCAAAGCTGCAGAAAATGGAACAGAGTTGATTGAAAAATTTAATTCCTCACTTGATTTTTATAAACAAGAAGAATGGGGAACACCATTGATGATTGTAGTAAAAGATAAAAAAGTGCTTGGTAGCAGTAAAGGTTACCATTCGTTAGAAGATTATGTATCTTTCTTAAAAAAACAAGGATTTATAGGTGAATAATATGGCAAGTATAGTTTATGAAAAAATAAGACAATTTAAAGACAAATATCCAATGACAGTGGCTTGGAGATTAAAACGTCATTGTGAGATAATTGATATGCATTTAAACCCAGATGAAACAGTAGAGTATGCATTTGTGGCACAAAAGAATGATAACCCAATAGATATTATTACAACAGCCGCAATTGTTCTTACCAACAAGCGTATTTTAATCGGTCAAAAAAGATTACTATTTGGTTATTTTTATACCGCAATTACTCCAGATATGTTTAATGATTTAAGTCTTAAAATGGGATTGATTTGGGGAAAAGTGTACATTGATACAGTGAAAGAAGTAATTAGATTATCAAATCTTCAAAGAGAGGCTTTGCCTGAAATTGAAACCGCAATTACAGAGTACATGATTCGTGAAAAGCAAAAATATGGCATGAGTTCTGAAAAGACTACGTTGTAGTCTTTTTTTCTTGAAAAATAAATCAAAAAAATATAAAATAATAGTAGGTGATGGTATGAAAAAAATATTTATGATGCTATTAGTACTGTTTATTTTATATATAGGAATTCAACTGGGATTTCGCTTTTTTGGTAGTGGTCATGATTATGAATATATGGTGAACAATGGTGAGAATAGCATTAAGGTTAAAGAATTGTTTACTAATAATACCAATAATGAAATAGATAGTTATTACTTTGAAGTTACTGTTGATAATATTACTTTTACTTATCAAACTTATGAAAATTTTAATAAATCAAATCAAATAATTAAGGATATTAGATATTATAAAGACGGTGACTATGCATGCATTTTGCCTATTTTTCAGGATAATAGAATTATCACTGATGTAATGTGTTTAAAAAATAATATAATTTATAATTATAATACTATAAAAGGACAGAGTAAAAATATAGATGCTTTTGTACAAAGCCTTAACAATTACGGATATGACAGTAATCGATTTGAAGATAAAGCTACTGGCGATGATGTGCAAGGATTAAATTTTTATAAAGATAATTATCAAAAAAACCATTTTTTGAGTATCGACACATATAAAGGTATATATACTATTAATGAAATGAATCTGAGTCGACCAAAAAAAACATTAATATTTGAAAAAGACGTGTATAAGAGAGATATTAGTATTATATTTCAAAACTATTATCTTGTGGCAGATTACAATTCTAAATATAGATTTGATAAGTTTTATCTTATTGACTTAACAAATAACAAGGTTAGTGAAATAAAATGTGATCGTGAAATTTCTTTCGATTCATATATTCAAGGCAACTATAACAATTCAATATATCTATTTGATCGTAGTAGTAAAAAGCAATTTGAGGTGAATATCAAAACTAATAAAGTGATTGAAGTTGGTAATGATCATACAGGAGTGAAAATATATCAAGATGGCACTTGGACAAAAGTTAGTGCAATATCTGCAAAAAATAATGATATACTTTTTCAATCAAAATATGAAAGTCAATTAGAAAACGATAATTTTACGAAAATCGATAAAGTAGGCGGGGCTTTGACTGGATATTATTATTTTTATAAAAAGACTGGTTCTAAGGTTGAAGTATATAGAAGCAATGCTAAAAGTCCGCAAAGCTTAACTTATCTATTTACGACTACAGAAGATGAGAGAATTGCATATTGTAATAATTATATATATTATATTTTGGATGATGAAATTAGATATTATAGTGATATGACAGGGGTTAGAGTATTGCTAACGGATAGTGAATTATCATTCAATAAAGACTTGAAATTTGGAGTATATGCAAAATAAAAGAAATCTTGTTGTTGATTTCTTTTTTGATAAATAGTGACAGTAATTTAAGAGACAATGTTTTAGACAATAAAATTTTTATTTAGATTGCTATAAGAATAGGCATATAAATGTTATACTTATAGTAGAAAGAGGTGATGGCATGAAAACGGCGATTGTATTGTCTGGTGGTGGTGGACGAGGAGCGTATCAGATAGGAGTATGGAAGGCCTTAAGAAAATTGGGTATTCATTATGATATTGTAACAGGAAATTCGGTTGGGGCGCTAAATGGAATATTAATGGTACAACACGATTATCAACAGGCCTTTAAAATATGGAGCAATATAGACTATAATTTTGTATTTAACAAAGAAGTAGCTCGCGTTGATGAAGCTATATATGTGAAATATATAAAAGAGTTTGTTAAAGAAGGTGGCATGGATATAACTAATTTAGAAAAGGCCGTAGAATTATTCTTTGATAAAGAAAGATTTTACTCATCAGAAGTAGATTTTGGAATAGTAGTGTATAATTTAAGCCAAGGTAAAGGGGAATTTTTCACTAAGAAAGATTTAAAACCAGAAATGATAAGAGATTATGTTATAGCATCAGCCACTTGCTATCCAGCCTTTAAAATAAAAAAAATTAATAATAAAAAGTATATTGATGGTGGATATTATGATAACATGCCAATCAACTTAGCAATTGACTTGGGTGCAGATAAAATTATTGCAGTGGATTTAAAAGCGCCTGGTTTTAAGAGAAAAATAAAAGATAAAAGTAAGGATATTGTTCATATAACTCCTAACAACGATATTGGTTCATTCTTAAAATTTGATAAAGATATTTCCAGACGAAATATAAAATACGGATATAATGATACGATGAAGGTTTTTGGCAAGCTAATAGGGACAAAATATACATTTTATAAGAGTTTGAGTCATCTATTTATTAATAGAATAGAGATTAAATTTGATAGCAATATAGATAAATATTTGAATAATAATCATAATAATATGTTAGATAAGATTAAGATGCTATTACCTAAAATGATATTAAACTCAGAAAAATTAAAAGGTGATAGCACTATACTTAATACTATGGAATTTCTTGGAGACGTTTTCAAACTTGATGATAGTAAAATTTATTGTTTACCTCAATACAACTATTTATTAAAAAGGGCCTTTAAAAAAATTCCTGAAGTTAATGAAAGTTTAATCAAAGAAAAATTGAATAAAAAAGATTTTGATAGTTTACTAGGTTCTAAATATATAGTAAAATATATATATCAGATTTTAAAGGCCACGGATAAGTATAATGATGTTTATCCTTTGATGCCAATATTTAAAAAAGAATTTTTAGCAGCAATATATTTGATTAGTATTGGTGGCTAGAAGGAGATTGTTATGAAGAAAAATATACTAACGGGCATAAGACCAACAGGCAAACTTCACTTAGGACATTATTTCGGTGCAGTAGAAAATTGGGTAAAATTACAAAGCGAGTACAATACATTTGTCGAAATCGCGGATGTTCAAGCTTTAACAGATAATTTCAATGAACCAACCAAGGTTAGAAATAATGTGAAAGAGTTAACTTTAGGATTATTATCTGCAGGAATTGACCCAGAGAAAACAACTATTTTTATTCAGTCTATGATTCCTGAGATTGCAGAGTTGACAGTTTTCTATGGTAATTTGGTTACCATGTCAAGGTTGTATAGAAATCCTACTGTAAAAACGGAGATTGCTCAGAAAAAAGCTTTATTTGGTAATGAAGGACAAAGTGTTACTTACGGATTTGTAGGATATCCTATTAGTCAAGCGGCAGATATTACAATTTTTGAAGGACAATGTGTTCCTGTAGGTGAAGATCAGCTTCCGTTGATTGAACAGGCACGAGAAATTGTGAGAAAATTTAATACAATATATGGCCCAACATTAATAGAACCAGAGCCATTATTAAGTGAGCATAAACGAATCAAGGGCTTGGACGGCAATGAAAAAATGGGAAAGAGTCTTGGAAACACGATAAATCTAGATGACACAAAAGAAGAAATATCTGCAAAAATTATGAATGCGATAACTGATCCTGATAAAATTAGGAAAGATGATCCGGCCAATCCCCATGTATGCATGGTTTACTATTATCATAAGTTAGTTAACAAGGACAATCTAGAAACTGTTTGCTCAGAGTGTACAAAAGGGGAAAGAGGATGCGTTTCTTGCAAAAAAGAATTGATAGAAAAAATGAATGAATTTTTAGAACCGATGCGAGAAAGAAGACAGTATTATGAACAACACCCTGAAATTGTAGATCAAATTTTATCAGAGGGGACCAAATGCGCAAGGGAAAGGGCAAAAAGCACAATGAAAAGAATTAAAGAGAGCATGAAAATAAATTATAATAATTAGAATTTTCGCTCTCTTTTCTATTAAATTGAGGTGAATATGAAAGAGAATATAAAGTTAATCCTAAAGGGATTTGTAGTAGGCTTGGGGAAGATTATACCCGGCGTTAGTGGAGCTATGCTGGCAATTACTATGGGCATATATGAAAAAGGACTTAGAGTTATTAGCAATATTTTTAAAGAATTTAAACAGCATTTTCAATTTTTGCTTTATTTAGGAATTGGTATAGTTTTTGCGCTGATTATCGGAGGTAAGATAGTTATGTATTGTTTAGATAACTTCTATTTGCCAACGATGTTACTTTTTATCGGAATGATTATCGGCGGAATTAAACCTTTGTTTAAAGAAATCAAGGGTAAACCTGTTCAAACGAAAAATCTTATAATTAGTTTTGCAGTAGTTACAGTTTTATTGATAGTATCTTTATTAGACTTTGGTCAGGATAAATCTAGCTATGTCAAAGGTATTTCTTCATTTTTGATTTTTTTTCTAGGTGGGATATTAGATGCCGCAGCAACTGTGATACCCGGCATTAGTGGGACTGCGCTACTTATGATTCTGGGATATTATAATATTATAATGTCTACATTTGGAGATATATTAAATATTAATCATTTAGGGGACAATATGTTTGTGTTAGTTCCTTTTGCATTGGGAATGGTATGTGGCATATTTTTCATTTCTAAAATAATTAATTATTTATTTTCGCATTATAAAACAACTACGTATTATGCGATAATAGGTTTTGCCTGTGTTTCTGTATTGATATTGATAGGGAAAACTTTTGGAAACGTATATAGTATTGTTGAAATCATAATATCGCTAATACTGTTAGTGACAGGGTATTTTATATCAAAAAAATTAGATGCTTAAAATCATAACAAAAAGCTCATTTAAAAATGAACTTTTTTTGTTATAAAATAAGTAACATATCATATAATTAAGGGAGGTGAAAAAATGGATAAAAAATTACCAAAAGTATTTGCAAATCCAACAGAAAAGAAGTTTACAAATAATGATAAAGTTTATTATTCTAAAAATATGTCGGCTATCCGAAACAACGAAGAACGTGACGAAGGAACGAATCGGATTATAGAAAAGAATATTTATCAAAAGATAAATGATATATTCGTGTCTGAACGTTATGTATATAAAGCTGATGTAGAAATAATTACAAGAACAGGTAAAAAGAGAACTAAGGTTATAGGCCAAAACAAGACGCATATTATTACCATGGATAATGAATTAATCCCTATTACAGATATAGAAGATATCAATTTTGTAAATTAAAAAGGCTTATTCAGCCTTTTAAATGACATCTACAAATGTATCTTGTAAACATCTCAAACTACAAACGCAATTTAAATTCATTGTAAAGAAACTATTTGTTGCAACATATGGAATTGTGGCAACTTGAGTAGTATCTGGATTTGGAGCTAAAACTCTAAAAGTTGCACAACATCCGTCAATTTTTTCTACACGGAAAACATTTGAACAAGTAACGCCATCCTCGCCACAAACAACGTCGTCTCTCACGGTTGGCATGCTCCATGGTGTTCCGTTACCACAACAAGTATATAACATAATTGGTCTAGTATTGCATCCTACAGTAGAAACAGAACAACCCAAAAATCCACGGTCACAAGTATCTAGACATGATTCTGGACATACTGCATTTTTTTGCAGAATAGATATTACTGTCAAAATCTCTGATATACATCTGCAATCATTTGATTCGTTGTTATTACACATATAATCCACCCCTTCATTTATTTTCTAATATAACATATTCAAAACGAGACAAATAGTGTGAATTAAATACCTATAAAACAAAAAATAAATTTAAAGGTAATTGAAATTAAATATTTTTATTTAATATATTGAAAAAAAAATAAATTTTGATATAATTATATGTAGAATAAAGAGGGATGAAAATGAAACAAGTGATGATAAAAAATGCAGAAGGAAAGTTAATTAATGTTGATGTAATTAGATATTTTAGAATGAATAGCATAGAATACTTGATTTTTTCTTTAAATGAGGTTGATGATGGTGGCTATGCGAAGCTTTATGTTTCTAAAATAGTAGATGGTGTTGGTCAGACAATAGAAGATGATGTTGAATGGAATTTGATTAAGGATACAATTAAAAATATTATCAAATCAAATAAAGATAATGCACCGTTATCAATAACAGATTTAAACGTAAATGGTGTTAATAACCTTTTGGTGATTGATAGAAAAATATTTAAGTTGAATGACTCATTATTACAGTTGCTAATGGCGAACATTAGCGAACCTACAACCTTTGAGGTACCAGTAACACCAGCTGAGGAAAACAATGTGATTGATAGTTTACCAAATACAGAATTTAATGTGTTTCAAAATGGAATAAACGGGGTATCTAATGACGCTTTTAATGCGCCTGCAACAGTTGAAACAGAAACTAATGAGATACAAAATGGCAATTCTATAGAGAATAGCTCAGGATATACTTTGGATTATAAAAGTTTATATGAGAATGAGCTTCGAAAAACTGATGAATTAACCAGAGAAATAGAAAGATATAAAGGACGTCTTAATGATATTAAAACGCTAATTGATCACGCCATTTAAAATTTGGTATAAAAGCAAATAAATTATTTATTTGCTTTTTTATTCATAAAACGACATTAAGACCGTAGAATTTAGTGAGGTGGAGATATGAAAAATGCGCTTAGTTATTATTATAATCTCAATCCCACTGAAATTCATCAAATTAACAAAAATTATAGATGTTATATAGGAAAAGACGAATATTTATTTACGATATATAATAAAAGTGAGCAAGAACTGACAGAAATATATGAATTGAATATATTACTTTTGAACAGAAAAATTCCTTGCCATCAAATTATACTTAATAACCAACAAAAAATCATTACACTAATAAATGGAATTTCGTATGTTTTATTAAAGATTAATATAAAAAAACGCATCATAGATATTAATGATATCTTATTGTTTTCAAACTTAAAAGTTGAACCGAATAAATTTAGACGTCTGAACAAAAATAACTGGTATCAAATGTGGACAGATAAAGTAGATTATTTTGAATACCAGATTACCCAATTTGGGAAAAAATATCCGTTAATTAGAGAAAGTTCAAATTACTATATTGGGTTGTCTGAAAATGCCATTAGCTTGTTAAATGACATTAAAACAACTCCCACCCAACATCTTGTGGTGAGTCATAACAGAATAAGAAAAAATGATACAACCATAGAATTCTATAATCCTCTTAATTTTATTGTTGATAATAGAATTAGAGATTTCAGTGAATACGTGAAGGAAAAAGTAATTTATGGCAGTTACTCCGTGAACCAATTTAATCACGACTCATATCAATTGCAAATTGTTGATAAGGAGAATATCCTTTTATTTTCTCGTTTGTTGTTTCCGACCTATTATTTTGATTGTTGCGAAAAAATCTTTGGGGGCAATTTAGATGAAAAAGAAATTATAAAATTAATAAATATAAATAATAGTTATTTTGATATTATCAATGGAATTTACTGGATATTAATACAAAGAGGATTGATGATAGAAATAGAGTGGATAATAAAAAAATAGGGCTCATACCCCTAAATTAACAACTTCCCTCACATCTGGCACCTCTTCTTTAATTGCACATTCTATACCTTCTTTTAATGTAAAATCTAGCATTTGACAGTTTGAACATGCGCCAGTCATTTTTACATAAACGATATTATTTTCATATTTAATAAACTCAATATTACCGCCGTCGTTTATTAAAAATGGTCGCAATTTATCGATTATCTCCATTATTTTTTCTTCATCACTATACATTTTCATCACCAAGTAATATTATATACTACGATAGATTGGAAGTAAAGTGCAGGCTGCATAAAAAGACAACTCCTTTCTAAATGGGAATATGTGTGGTATAATTACAAAGAGGTGTAATTATGACGAAATATAGGAAGGGAAGAATAGTAAAGGGTACAGTTAGTGGTATAGAACAATATGGTATATTTGTGAATCTAGACGAATATTATAGCGGCCTTGTACATATATCGGAGATATCACATAATTTTGTGAAAGATGTCCATGATTTTGTAAAAATAGGCGATATTATATGCGTAGAAATACTAGAAATCGATGAGGAACTGTCACACTTAAAATTGAGCATTAAAAATATCGATTATAAGAGGGTACGTTCAAAAAAAAGAAAAAAAATACAAGAAACTCCCTTGGGGTTTAAAACTTTGCGATATAAATTGCCTATATGGGTGGATGAAAGTTTAAATAATGTGAAAAAAAAATAAAATTCTATTGACAATTTATCACATTATATGTTATAGTTAATTACGTCCAAGGTTTTTGGGCGATTAGCTCAGTTGGTTAGAGCACCTGCCTTACAAGCAGGGGGTCATAGGTTCGAGTCCTATATCGCCCACCATTATTTTGCCGGAATAGCTCAATTGGTAGAGCAACTGACTTGTAATCAGTAGGTTGTGGGTTCAAGTCCTATTTCCGGCACCACTTTTTTGGAGGGGTAGCGAAGTGGTCAAACGCGGCAGACTGTAAATCTGTTCCTTCGGGTTCGATGGTTCAAATCCATCTCCCTCCACCACTTTGTTTGGTTAGTATTGCCTCGTAGCCAAGCGGTAAGGCACCACACTTTGACTGTGGCATGCGCTAGTTCGAATCTAGCCGAGGCAGCCATTTTTAATTACTATGTCCCGTTAGCTCAGCAGGTAGAGCATTTGACTTTTAATCAAAGGGTCACAGATTCGAATTCTGTACGGGACACCATTTAATGCCTGAGTGGCGGAATTGGTAGACGCACAGGACTTAAAATCCTGCGAAGGTCATACTTCATGCCGGTTCAAGTCCGGCCTTAGGCACCAATCTGATTCTTACCCATTCGTTAAGTTTGGGTTTTATTTTTATGAAAAGTAAATGTTGGTAAAATAACTTATCTTTAAAGCATAAACATAAAAAAAGTTAAAAAATTAAATAGATTTGTTGACTTTATTAATTTTTGTATGATATAATCTATTCGTTGTCAAATATTATGTGGAGAAATACCCAAGTCTGGTTGAAGGGACCGGTCTTGAAAACCGGGAGGTCGGAAACGGCGCGGGGGTTCGAATCCCTCTTTCTCCGCCAATAATTATTATATCGCGGAGTGGAGCAGCTTGGTAGCTCGTTGGGCTCATAACCCAAAGGTCGTTGGTTCAAATCCATCCTCCGCAACCAAATGGTTCCGTGGTGTAGCGGTTATCACGTCTGCCTGTCACGCAGAAGATCGCGAGTTCGATTCTCGTCGGAACCGCCATTTATTTTGGCTTCGTAGCTCAGTCGGTAGAGCAAAGGACTGAAAATCCT
>SVAW01000009.1 GCA_015059195.1 Bacillota bacterium | reverse complement strand
ACTAAAAAACCTACTAGAATAGGACATAGTATAAATAAAGACGGTAAGAAAATTAGAGTTACAAAAAAATCTAATTCAAGTCTTGATTAATTGGAAGGAGGGTATATATGAACCGCCTAAAAGAAAAGTATACAAAAACAATCGTATCCGATTTAATGAGTAAACATAATTATAAAAATGTTATGGAAGTACCAAAATTAGAAAAAATCGTAGTAAACATTGGTTGTGGTGATGCTACTAGTAATTCTAAATTATTAGAAGCTGCTATGAGAGACCTAGAAACAATTACAGGTCAAAAACCAATTGCTACAAAAGCAAAAAAATCAATAGCTGGTTTTAAATTAAGAGAAGGTCAAGCTATTGGTTGTAAAGTAACTTTACGTGGGGAAAATATGTATAACTTCTTAGATAAATTAATTAGTATTACATTACCTCGTGTAAGAGATTTTAGAGGTATATCTAATAAGGCATTTGATGGTAGAGGAAATTACACATTGGGATTAACAGAACAATTAATATTCCCAGAAATCGAATATGATGATGTAGTTAAAGTACGTGGAATGGATATAGTTTTTGTTACAAGTGCAAAAACTGATGCTGAAGCGTTAGATCTTTTACAAGGTTTCGGAATGCCATTTAAAAAATAAACTATAGGAGGCAAATTATGGCTAAGAAAAGTATGAAAGTTAAAGCTAGTCGCGAACCTAAATTTGAAGTACGTAGATATACTCGTTGCAGTCGTTGTGGAAGACCTCACGCTGTACTTAAAAAATACGGAATTTGTAGAATTTGTTTCCGTGAATTAGCTTATAAGGGACAAATACCAGGAATGAAAAAATCAAGCTGGTAATTGATAAGAGAAGGAGGATATTATGGTAACAGATCCAATAGCAGATATGCTTACGAGAATTCGTAATGCAAATCAAATGCGTTATAAAGAAGTTGAAGTCCCAGCTTCAAAAATGAAAAATGAAATCGCTAGAATATTAAAATCTGAAGGATTTATAGTTGATTATAAAGTGAAGAAAAATAATATTCAAGACATCCTTGTTTTATCACTTAAATATGTAGACAAGGAACGTGTAATCACTGGATTAAAAAGAATTTCTAAACCAGGATTACGTGTATATGTAGGGGCTGAAGAAGTTCCATCTGTATTAAGTGGATTAGGAATAGCTATTATCTCAACATCAAAGGGTGTTATGACTGATAAAGAAGCTAGAAAAAATTCATTAGGTGGAGAAGTGTTAGCCTACGTTTGGTAGAAAGGAAGGAATCTTATGAGTCGAGTTGGAAATAGAATAATAAGTGTACCAACTGGTGTAACTGCAAGTGTTGATGGTAACGTTGTTACAGTAAAAGGACCAAAAGGTGAACTTTCTACTGTAATTAATGAAAATATAACTGTTAATATTAATGAAAATGAAATAACTTTAACAAGAAAAAATGATAATTATAAAAATTTTCATGGAACAGCAAATGCTAACATTAACAATATGATCGTTGGTGTTACAAAAGGATTCGAAAAAAAATTAGAATCTGTAGGTGTTGGTTATCGTTTTCAATTAAAAGGTGCAGAATTAGTAGTAACTGCTGGTTATTCACATCCAGTTAATGTAGAAATTCCTGCTGGAATAACTTTAGAAGTTCCAAGTAATACAGAATTATTTGTAAGAGGAATTGATAAACAATTAGTTGGTGAATTTGCAGCAAACGTTAGAAAAATTAGAAAACCTGAACCATATAAAGGAAAAGGTATTCGTTATGCTGACGAACATATTCGTCGTAAAGAAGGAAAGAAAGCTTCTAAATAATAAGAGTAAAGGAGATAAGTTATGATCAAAAAAGTAGACCGTAATAAATCACGTGTTGCAAGACATGCACGTGTAAGAAATAAAATAACAGGTTCATCAAACGTTCCTAGATTAAATGTGTTTAGATCAAACAGTAATATTTTTGCTCAAATCATTGATGATGAAGCTTCTAAAACTTTAGTAAGTGCATCTTCTATAGATAAAGAATTAAAACTTGAAAATGGTGGTAATACTGAAGCTGCTGTTAAAGTAGGAGAATTACTTGCTAAGAGAGCTAAAAAAGCAAAAATATCAAAAGTAGTTTTTGATAGGGGTGGATACCTTTATCATGGACGTGTTAAAGCATTAGCTGATGCAGCACGTGAAAACGGACTAGAATTCTAATAGGAGGGTAATGATGGAAAAAGAAATAGAAAAAGTAGAAGAAGTTAAATCTACTGAAAAAGTAGAAAAAACTGAAAGAAAACCTCGTCAATCTAAAGAAAAACGTCAACCAAGACAAAGACAACAAAAACTTTATGAAGAAGAAGTAATTTCTATTGGACGTGTTACAAAAGTAACAAAAGGTGGACGTCATTTCCGCTTCTCAGCAGTTGTAGTAGTTGGGGATAGAAAAGGTAAAGTTGGACTTGGTACTGGAAAATCAAATGAAGTTCCAGATGCAATTAAAAAAGCAAGTCAAGCTGCTGCTAAAAACATAGTTAATGTTTCAGTAGTAGAAGATCGTACTATCCCACATGAGGCTATAGGTGTATGTGGAGCTAGTAAAGTTATGTTAAAACCTGCTGCAAAAGGTACAGGAGTTAAAGCTGGTGGTCCAGTAAGAGCTGTACTTGAAATGGCAGGAGTTAGAGATATTTTATCTAAATCATTAGGATCAAATACCAAAGTAAATATGGCATATGCAACACTTGAAGCATTAAAATCACAAAGAACTATAGAAGAAGTAGCTCGTTTACGTGGAAAAAAAGTAGAGGAGATTAGATAATATGAAACTACATGAATTAAGACCAAGTGAAGGTGCTTTTAAAACTAGTAAAAGATTAGGTCGTGGAACTGGTTCTGGACTTGGTAAAACTAGTGGTAAAGGACATAAAGGACAAAATGCTAGAAGTGGCGGAGGAGTAAGACCAGGATTTGAAGGTGGACAATTACCATTATTTAGACGTCTTCCAAAAAGAGGATTCTCTAATGCTATGTTTAAAGTTGAATATGCAACAATTAATATAAGTGATTTAGAAAAATTTGAAGATGGAGCAGTAGTTACTCCAGAATTATTAAAAGAAATGGGGATATTAAAAAAACAATTAGCTGGTGTTAAGGTATTAGGAAATGGAAATTTAACTAAAAAATTAACTGTAAAAGCTAGTAAATTTTCTGCATCTGCAGTAGAAAAAATAGAAGCGATAGGTGGAAAAGCTGAGGTGATTTAATATGTTTGCAACAATAAAGCAAATATTTAATTCAAAAAATCGTGATTTACAGAAACGTATTTTATTTACCTTAGCGGCCTTATTCGTATTTAAATTAGGAACTGCAATAATTGTTCCAGGAGTTAATGCAAATGTTTCTGGGATGTCATTTTTGGAAATACTTAATGCAATGAGCGGAGGAGCTTTCTCTAATGCTTCAATATTTGCACTTGGTGTTTCTCCATACATTACTGCATCTATAGTAATTCAATTATTAAGTGCAGATATAGTTCCTTATTTATCTGAATTATCTAAACAAGGTGGTACAGGTAGAAGAAAATTAAATCAAATAACAAGAATAACGGGTATTGCACTTGCTTTTGCACAAGGATATTTATATTCTTATGCATATATAGGAGATGGAACACCTATGGATTATATGACTTATTCGTTAATACTAGCAGCAGGAACTGCACTAGTAATGTGGATAGGTGATCAAATAACAGTAAAAGGAGTTGGAAATGGAACCTCTTTAATAATAATGGCAGGTATTATTAATGTATTACCTGGTATGTTTAAAAACCTATGGGTTGAATTATTTGCTAAAGGTTTCATTGGAATAGCTATATTTGCTGCCTTTGTACTAGTATTTATCGCTATTATTATTGGAATTATTTATGTTGAAACAGCAGAAAGAAGAATTCCAATACAATATGCGAATAAATCAACAAGTGCACTTGGAAAGCAAAATTATATTCCATTTAAATTAAATAGTGCGGGAGTTATGCCAGTAATTTTCGCATCGGCACTATTGTCAATTCCACAAATACTTGCATCTGTAATAAATAAAAGTGGTTTTACTAAATTTGCTACTAAATATTTATCTTATACAGATGGAACTGGCTTAGTATTGTATATAGTATTGATTTTTGCATTTGCTTACTTCTATACATTTATGCAATTAAAACCAAAAGAATTATCAGATAATTTAAATAAGAATGGTGGATATATTCCAGGAATAAGACCAGGAGTAGAAACTACTAATTATGTTAAGAGTGTGCTTAAGAAAATAACTATTGTAGGAGCGTTATTCTTAACAGCATTATCAATTCTTCCAATAATATTTGAAAATGTTTCAAATTTACAAACTAAAGTAGCAATCAGTGGAACTGGAATACTTATTGCAGTAGGTGTTGCACTTGAGGTTTTTAAACAAATTGAAAGTCAATTAGTTAGTAGAACATATAATAAAGGAAGAAAGGGTAGAAGAAGATGAAAAGTATAATTTTAATAGCTGCTCCAGCAGCTGGTAAAGGAACTGAAGCAGTTATATTAAAAGAACAATATAATATGCCACATATTTCAACTGGAGATTTACTTAGAGCAGCAGTTGCTAAAGGTGATGAACGTGGAAATATGATTAATGAACTTATTACAAATGGTAAGTTTGTTAGTGATGATATTGTATTAGAATTATTAAAAGAAAAAATATTAGAACCTGCTTGTGAGAATGGATATATTTTAGATGGGTTTCCAAGAAATATAGCTCAAGCAGAAGCATATGATAAAATACTTGAAGAAATTAAAAGAGATATAGGTATTGTTATTGTTTTAGATATAGATAAGGAAATCGCAAAATCACGTATAAGTGGTAGATATTCTTGTCCTAAATGCGGTAAAGTTTATAATATAAATACAAACTTAAAACCAATTAATGAAGGTTTATGTGATATTTGTAATATTGAACTTACAAGAAGAGCAGATGACAATCCAGATACATATGAGGAAAGATATAATACATATTTAGAAAAAACAGAACCATTAATTTCTTATTATGATAAAAAAGGTATTGTATATCATGTTGATTCTGGAATTTCTTCAGAAGAAACTCACAAACAAGTAGTAAAAATATTAGGAGAATAAAATGATTAACATCAAAACTCCAAGAGAAATTGAATTAATGCGTGTAGCTGGTGAAATCGTAGGGGATACGCATAAATATTTAATCCCATACTTAAAACCAGGAATTACAACAAAAGAAATAGATTCACTAGCTCGCGATTATATCACCAAAAGAGGAGCTACTCCATCTTGCTATAATTATAATGGGTATCCAGGAAATATATGTATTTCAGTTAATGAAGAAGTAGTACATGGAATTCCAGGAGATAGAAAGTTATGCGATGGTGATATTGTTACTTTAGATATATGTGCTTGCTATAAAGGATATCACGGCGATAGTGCATGGTCATATCCAATTGGAAATGTATCTGAAGAAAAACATTATTTATTAAAGCATACAGAGGAATCATTATATAAAGGCTTGAATGAGGTAAAAGCTGGTGCTCGTATTGGTGATATAGGTTATGCGATTGAAAATTATTGTAAAGAGCATAACCTAGGCGTAGTAAAAGAACTAGTCGGTCATGGAATTGGAAATCATTTACATGAACAGCCAGATGTTCCAAACTACGGAAAAAAAAATACTGGACCTATCTTAAAAGAAGGCATGGTTATTGCAGTAGAACCTATGATTAATTTAGGTACTGCAGATGTTTATTTGTTAGATGATGATTGGACAGTAGTAACTGCTGACGATCAGCCATCAGCTCACTTTGAACATACAGTGTTAATTACCAAAGATGGGTATGAAATATTAACGAAGAGGTGAAACATGGCAAAAGATGATGTTATTGAGATGGAAGGTAAAGTATTAGAAGTTTTGCCAGGCTACGTATTTAAAGTAGAACTAGCAAACAAACATGTAATTACGGCGCACGTTTCGGGTAAAATGCGAATGAACATGATTCGAATTTTAGCTGGTGATACAGTAATGGTTGAGTTATCAACATACGATTTAACACGTGGTCGTATAACTTACAGAAAATAGGAGGTAATAAGATGAAAGTTAAACCATCAGTAAAACCAATATGTGAAAAATGTAAAGTTATTAAACGTAAGGGAAAAGTAATGGTAATTTGCGAAAACCCTAAACATAAGCAAAGACAAGGTTAATAGGAGGTGTTTTAATGGCACGTATTAAAGGTGTAGATATACCAAATAATAAAAGAATTGAAATTTCACTTACTTATGTATATGGAATTGGAAGAAGTCTTTCAAATCAAATTTTGAGTGACGCAAAAGTTAACCCAAATACAAAAGCTGGGGACTTAACAAATGATGAATTAAATGCTATTCGTGATGAAGTTAATAAATACATGACAGAAGGAGATCTTCGTCGTGAAGTAAATATGAATATTAAAACTAAAATGGAAATTAATTCATATGAAGGAACTCGTCATAAAAAAGGTTTACCTGTAAGAGGACAAAGAACAAATAGAAATGCTCGTACTCGTAAAGGTAAAGGTAAAGTAGTTGCTAATAAGAAAAAATAGTTGTGATTAAAGGAGGATAGATTATGGCTTATAAATCAAGAAAAAGAAAAGTTAAGAAAAATGTACCAGAAGGTAAAGCTTATATACATTCAACATTTAACAATACTATTGTTACAATAAGTGATAACGATGGTAATGCAATAAGTTGGGCTTCTGCAGGAACTTTAGGTTTCAAAGGAAGTAAAAAATCAACTCCATTCGCAGCTGGTATGAGTGCTGAAGCAGCAGGTAAAGCAGCTTACGATATGGGAATGAGAAAAGTTGAAGTTTTTGTTAAAGGTTTAGGATCAGGTAAAGAAACAGCAATTCGTTCACTTCAAACAGCAGGTTTAGAAATTACATCTATATCTGATGTTACACCGGTTCCACATAATGGATGTCGTCCACCAAAACGTCCACGTGGTTAAGAAGGAGGAATGTTAAATGTTAAATTTTGAAAAACCAATATATAAAATAACTGAATATATAGAAGATAAAAATTATGGTAAATTTGAATTAGAACCTTTAGAAAGAGGTTTTGGTACAACACTAGGAAATGCACTTAGAAGAATTATGCTATCTAGTATGCCAGGAAGTGCTATAGTAGCAGTTAAAATTGATGGAGTTATGCATGAATTCCAAACTTTAGAAGGAATAGTAGAAGATGTAACTACAATAGTATTAAATTTAAAAAATATTGTTGTAAAAAATGATTCAGAAGAACAAAAAATATTAAAATTATATTCTGATAAAGAAGGAGTAGTAACTGCAGGAGATATCGAAACAGATCCAGAAGTAGAAATTATAAATAAAGATCAAGTAATAGCAACAATAGCTAAAGGTGGAAAACTTGATATGGAATTAATAGTTGCTAATGGACGTGGATATGTTCCATCAACAGAAAATAAAAAATATATTGAAGATCAAAAAGTTGGTTTCATTCCAATTGATGCATTGTATTCACCAATTGAAAGAATTAGTTATGAAATAGCTAATGCCCGTGTAGGACAAGATGCTAGTTATGACAAATTAATCATGGAAGTATTTACTAATGGATCAATTAGACCTGAAGAAGCTATGGCTCTTGCAGCTAAAATTATGATTGAACATTTAAATATTGTTACTAACTTAAGTGAAATAGCTGATGTTACAGGAATAATGAATGCTAAACAAGAAGATAGCAAACTTAAAAAATTAGAAACATCAATAGATGATTTAGATTTCTCAGTTAGAGCTTATAACTGTTTAAAAAGAGCTGGAGTTAATACTCTTGGTGATTTAACAGCTAAATCAGAAGTTGAAATGATGAAAATTCGTAACTTAGGTAAAAAGTCTTTAAAAGAAGTAATCGATAAGATTAAAGATATGGGACTTAGATTCCGTGAAGACGATTAATAGTTAGGAGGAATATTATGGCTTATAGAAAATTAGGACGTACAAATAAACATAGAAGAAGTATGCTTGCTAATTTAACTAAAGAAGTTATCATGAACGGTAGAATAGAAACAACAGATACAAGGGCTAAAGAAGTTCGCAAATTTGTTGATAAAATGATTACTTATGGTAAAGATGGTTCTTTAGTAGCAAGAAGAAAAGCATTAGCATTCTTACACAACAATACAGTAGCAGTTAAAAAAGTTTTTGATGAATTAGCTCCTCGTTATGCAAATCGTAATGGTGGATACACAAGAATTTTAAAACTTACTGAACGTCGTGGAGATGATGCTTTAATGGTTATTTTAGAATTAGTAGAGGAAGATGCTAAATAAAAAAGCATCTCCTTTTTTATTTGTACGAGTAGTCCAAAACGTTGAAAAATAAGGGCTTTTATGGTATGATTATAGTGGATTGGTGATGAGAAAAAATGGTAAATATTATAATTTGTGATGACAATGATAAAGATAGAAAAAATATTTTAGATGTAGTAAATAATTTTATGGAAAAAAATAAAATTGAATTTAAAATTCATTTATATAATGATTATAATAAAAATTTTAATGAAATAATTGATAAAAAACTTCCATTTAAAATATATTTATTAGATATAGAAACTCCATCTGCATCTGGAATTGATATGGCACGTAAAATTAGAAATAAAGATGTTGATAGTGTAATTATATTTTTAACAGTTCATGAGGAATTAGGAAATGTTATATTAAAAAATGATTTAATGTTTCTATCATTTATAAATAAATTTGATAATTTAAAATTAAGATTAAATAAGTCATTAAAAAAAGCATTAGATTTATTAAATCATAAAAGTATTATTAAATTTACAGATAGAAATACAGTTTATACAATAGATATGAATGATATTTTATATTTAACAAAAGAAAGTTTTGAAAGAAAAACAATTATTAAAACTGATTATGCAGAGTTTAAAGTTAATAAAACATTAAATGAGCTAGTAAAAATGTTAGATGATAGATTTATTCAAACTCATAGATCATGTTATATAAATAATGATAGAAAAGTTAGTATTGATAAAACAAATAAAATTATACTATTTGATAACGGAGAATCAACAGATTTACTTTCTGACAAATATAGAAAGGTGTTGAATTAATGAAAAATTATTTTATTAATTTTTTTGCAAGTTCTATAATCTTTTATTCAATAATATTTGTTTGGAGTAGATTATTAGATGAGAAAATCAATTATAAAAAGGTTAAATTTTATATTATCTGGATTTTTCTTGCATGCTTTTCCGTATTTAATTATTTTTTTGTAAATAACTTTATTAGGTTAGGTTTTTTATTAGTAATTTTGATTATTTGTTGTAAAATATTATTTAATCATAATTTAAAAGAAACAATAGTCGTTTGTATATATGAACAATTTATTATAATGGTATCTGAAACAATATTTGCGTTATTACTTACTATATTTAAAATAGATGTAAATTTAACATTAAATTTTGCAATAGTTAATTTAATGTCTAATATTTTAATAGCTATTATTTCTTTAATAATTGTTAAAATTAAATTTATAAAAAAGTTGTATTTAAGTATTTTGAGTTTTACAGATAGAATAAAGAAAATTCAATTATCTTTATTTAGTATATTATTAATGATTTTGGCTAATGTTTTATCAATGAATGTTTATTATAAAATTAGATTTGAATATTTATTAATTTTTAATGTATCGATGACAATAATTTGTTTTATTATCATGTTTTATTCATTAAAAACTCAAAATAAATATAATAAAGTTTCAGATAAATATAATGTAGCTATAACAAGTTTAAAGGATTATGAAAATATGATGAATAAATATCGAGTAGCAAATCATGAAAATAAAAATATTTTATTAACAGTTAGAGCAATGATTATTAATAAAGAAAAAGAAATTCCTAAATTTATAGATTCATTTATTGAAAATAAATATGAGGATGATGAAAGATTATTGTTTGAAACAAGTGTTATTCCAATGGGTGGACTTAGAGCAACTATATATTCTGAAATATTAAAAATTAAGAATAACAAAATAAAATATTATTTAAATATAGATAAGAAAATAAGTGCAATTGATTTAATAGAAATGGATGAAAATATTATTATAGATATTTGTAAAATTATAGGGGTATTTATTGATAATGCTATTGACGAGGAAAAAAATAAAAAAAATAAACAAATTGATATTAGTATGTATTTAGTGGAAGGAAATCTAAATATAAAAGTTTCTAATCATTATAAAGGAAGCATTAATGTTGAAAAAATATATGATCAAGGATATAGTACTAAAGGTAAAAATCATGGATATGGTCTATCTTTAGTGAAAGATATTGTTTCTAACAATAATTTATTACAAAACAAAACAGAGCTAAGTAAAAATATTTTTAGTCAAATATTAATTATAAAATATAAAAATTAGTATAGAAAAAATCACTTTATTAATAAAGTGATTTTTTAATAAAATAATATATTATTTTATTAATGATTCTGGGCATTCTTCTTCATCGATAACCCATGCAAAACAAGCTTGACTTCCAGCGTTTGCAGCTCCAAGTCCTAACCATGCTAATAAATTTGCTAACATTATAATCCTCCTTTCTTTTTTATTTATTTAAACAATATTGCTTAAATCATTAGTTAATAAAATCTGGATGTTCTTTTAAAAATGTTAAATAATTATTATAAGGTAATTTAAATATTTTATATACTGTTGGAGCAATTAAACAATTTTCTAATATAAGTGCAAAAATTAAAGAATTAGTTATAAAATCATTCTTAATTATTATTGAACATATGGAAAATAAAATTGCTAATAAAGTAGAAATTGTTTTATAAATTTTTCTGCGTTTTTTATTTATAATAGGTCTTTTTTTTGTATCAGCGGGTGCATTTTTAAGCATTAAAACTATGCAAATTAAGCATATTATAATTTTTATATAAATATTTAAATATAAATATATACATAATAAAGGTATGATAATAAAAATTATAGTACTACTTACCCAACACATCCAACTCTTTGATGCATGTAATCCAAATGCTGGGAGTCTTAAAATATTGAAAAAAATAGTAAATATAAACATTTCTTTAAAAATTCCGAATATTAAACATATGCTAGAAATTACAATGAATTTAGAAAGTGTTAAATATATACTAACAATCCCGTATTCAATTTCTTTTAATTTGGTTGAATCATAGTTTGTATGTTTTTTTATATAATTCATACATTTTCCTATAATAAATTTTTTCATATAATCAACTACCTTAAAAAAATTATAATATTAAATTTAAAATTTTAAAATGTAGTATGTTTGATTATAAATAAATCACGTTTAATAAATATTTTTGTGTGATATTATTTTGCATATTTTTATTTTTCGTACATATAAATAATACTTTCATACACATTTAATTTTTTATATATTTATTTATGATAAGATATTTATGTTTTCCGTAAAAATTCTACAAAGGTAATTCGCGATATTTGTCGAATTTTTGGGAACGATAAAAGAAGTGGAGAAGTTGGTTTTATGTTATACTTAAGTTGTAAGAATATTTAGAAGGGAGATGTGTAGTCGTGATTACAGGAAAAGTTAAATGGTTCAATAATGAAAAAGGCTTTGGGTTCATTGAATATAAAGAAAACGAAGATATATTTGTTCATTATTCATCAATTCTTTCTGAAGGTTACAAGACTTTAGTAGAAGGCCAATATGTTAAGTTTGACCTAGTTAGAACCGATAAAGGTTTACAAGCTAAAAATGTAATTGAAATTAAAACTGCTTTAGTATAGTAGTTTTTTTTTCAAAAAATATTTTCAAGAGTAATAAATTTATGTTATAATATAGATGGAAAGGATTGATGATATGAAATTTAATATTCATGGAAAAAAGATTGATGTAACAGATTCAATAAAAAGTTACATAGAAGAAAAGATTGGGAGGTTAGATAAATATTTTGAAAATCCTGACGAAGTTACAGCTACTGCCGTTATAAAATTAAGAGGCAGAGATGAACAAGTTGTAGAGATTACAATAAATGCAAATAAATTTATATTAAGAGGTGAAGAATCTCATAAAGATTTATATGCTTCAATAGATAAGGTTTCTGATAAAATTGAAAGACAAATAAGAAAAAATAAAACAAGACTAAAAAAGAGAACAGTAAAAGATGTTTCTAAAGATTTTGTTTTAGATTTTGAAGAACCAGAAGAAAATGATAATGTAATTGTAAAGAGAAAAGTTATAGAAAACAAACCAATGAGTGAAGAAGAAGCTATTCTTCAAATGGAATTGTTGGGACATGAATTCTTTGCTTATAAAAATGAAGAGACAAAAGAAGTAAATATTTTATATAGAAGAAAAGATGGAGATTACGGAATATTAGAAATAAAATAGGCATTTTGCCTATTTTTTTTTGTTTTTACTAGGATTTTCTTCTTATTTTTGATAAAATATATACAAAGGAGAATGAGATATGAAATTATTTAAAAGCATATTTAATCATGAGTATAAAGAATTAGAGAGGTTTAAAAAGATTGCTGATGAAATAATGTTATTAGAAGAAGAATATTCTAAATTAACAGATAAAAAATTGAAAAATAAAACAGCAGAATTTCAAAAAAGATTAGAAAATGGGGAAACTTTAGAAGATATAAAAGTAGAAGCTTTCGCAACAGTTAGAGAAGCTGCTTATCGTGTAATTGGAGAAAAACCATACTATGTTCAGTTACTAGGTGGACTTGCTATTCATTATGGTAATATAGCAGAAATGAAAACTGGTGAAGGAAAAACTTTAACATCAACTCTTCCAACATATTTAAATGCGTTAACTGGTAAAGGTGTTCATATAATTACAGTAAATGAATATCTAGCTGAAAGAGATGCTAATTGGATGGGAGAAATATATAGATTCTTAGGTTTAACAGTAGGAGTAAACTATAGAGAACTTTCTCCAAAAGAAAAAAGAGATGCATATAATTGCGATATAATGTATTCCACAAATAACGAAATAGGATTTGACTACTTAAGAGATAATATGGTAGTAAAAGCAACAGATAGAGTAGCTAGACCATATAACTTTGCAATCATAGATGAAGTTGACTCTGTATTAATAGATGAAGCAAGAACTCCACTTATTATTTCTGGTGGGTTTATGAAATCAGCTAATTTATATATTCAAACAGATAGATTTGTTAAATCATTAAAAGAAAATTCTGGATATATATATGATGAAAAAACAAAATCAGTTTCACTAGATCAATTAGGTATAGAAAAAGCAGAAAAAGCATTTAGTGTAGAAAATTTATATGATATAAAAAATACTAATTTGGTACATTCTATAAATCAAGCATTAAAAGCAAATTATGCAATGAAAATAGATGTAGATTATGTTGTTAATGATGGAAAAATAATTATTGTTGACCCATTCACTGGTCGTTTAATGCAAGGACGTTCCTATTCTGATGGATTACATCAAGCGATAGAAGCAAAAGAAGGTGTAGTAATTAATGAAGAAACAAAAACGCTTGCTACAATAACATTCCAAAACTTATTTAGAATGTATAATAAATTATCTGGTATGACAGGTACTGCAAAAACAGAAGAAGAAGAATTTAGAGAAATCTATAATATGTATGTACTTACAATACCAACTAATAAACCAGTAGCTCGTCAAGATTTTGGAGATTTATTATTTGCTACTCAAGAAGGAAAATATAAAGCTATAGTAAATGAAATTAAAGAAAGACATAAAACTGGTCAACCAATTTTAGTAGGTACTGTAGCAGTTGAAACAAGTGAATTAATTAGCCAAAGATTAAAGAAAATGAAAATACCACACGAAGTATTAAATGCTAAAAATCATGCAAGAGAAGCTGAAATAATAGCTAAAGCAGGAGAAAAAGGTGCTGTTACAATCGCAACAAATATGGCAGGTCGTGGAACAGATATTAAGCTTACGGAAGAAACCAAAGCCTTAGGTGGATTATTTGTAATAGGAACAGAAAGACATGAATCTAGACGTATAGATAATCAGCTAAGAGGTCGTTCTGGCCGTCAAGGAGATATAGGTGCAAGTCAATTCTGTGTATCTTTTGAAGATGATTTAATGGTTAGATTTGGTACAGATAGAGCTAAGTTAATGCTTCAAAGAGTTGGATTTAGCGATGACATATCTATAAGAAATAAAATGCTATCTGGATCAATAGAATCAGCTCAAAAAAGAGTTGAAGGTAATAACTTTGATATAAGAAAAACATTACTTGAATACGATAATGTTATAAATGAGCAAAGAACATTAATATATGAAAAAAGAAATCAAATACTTGATTTAGAATCAGTTAGAGAGTTAACAGAAGAGACATTTAAAAATTTTGTTGAAGATACTGTATATGCTCATTTAGATGAAGATGATAAATTAACTAGAAATGATAAATCAGAAATATTAGAAATCATTAATGATTTAATAAAAACAAAAGTATCATTTGATGAAATAGAGTATAAAACACCAGAAGAAATGGTCGAATATTTAAATTCAAGAGTATTAGATGAATATTTAGAAAAAGTAAGTAAAGTTCCAGAAGAAGTAACAAGCGAATTTGAAAAAGCAATAATGCTTAGAGTAATAGATACTCATTGGATGGAACATATAAATACAATGTCTCATTTAAGAGAAGGAATTCATTTAAGAAGTTATGCTCAAAATAATCCTCTTAGAGAATATAAAATAGAAGGATATAATTTATTTGATGAATTATTAGCTCAAATAGATGCACAAGCTACTACTTACTTATTAAAAGCAGAAGTAAGACAAAATAGTGAGCGAAAAAAAGTAGCTGAAGGTGTAACTAATGAGAATAAAGAAAAAACTAAAAAAGCAACTCCGAAAAGAGTAGCTAAAATAGGTAGAAATGAAGCATGTCCATGTGGATCCGGGAAAAAGTATAAAAATTGTTGCGGTAGATAGGAAAAGCCTTGTAAATAAGGCTTTTTTTGATGTCTTAAAACTTAAAAAAATTTTAGATGCCTCCACTGAGTATCTAAAAGGTATCTAGATACCCAAAAATGGGCTTAAAATACAAAAAATTAGTATGGCTAAAAATTGCAGTATTTCCTTTATTTATAAGATTTTGTAGAGATTTATTAAAGAAAAAAAAATGAAATTGTGTCCAGTGCCAAAATGATATTGATAAATGAGTTTAAAACTATGATATAATATAATTGTGGTGAATAAGATATGGATAATAATTATTTCGTTTATAATGGAAAAAAATACATAGTTGAATATAAAGATAAAAACATGAATGTGTATAAATGCAACGATGGAAAAATTGAAATACTATCAGATGAAGAAATACAAATGATTAGACAGCTATTAAATAGTAAATACAATTATGAATATGATAGTATCATATTAACTAATTTGGTTAACGCTAACTTAGAAATGGAAAATAAGGAATATATAATGAATTTTTTAAATTGGCTAGAAAGCATAATTCCGGAAGAATGTAGATATAATTTTTATAGAAATATTAAAACGCTTAAAACTACGCTTAATACTAATATAGATTTATCGAAATTTGAATCATCGTCATCTGGCTATTCAACATCAGCTGGTTATAATACAAGTAGTAATAGTTTGGTGATGAACGAAAAATCATTGCATGAATTGTGGAAAATAGCTCAATTAAATAATAATCCACAAGAATTTTATTGGAGACATTATTCACAAACATTATTACATGAATTAGCACATATGGCATCAAGTAGATATGATTCTGATACTAAAATATCTTTATGTGGATTTGATAGATTTCCTGCCGAAAATGAGGAAGATAAAAATAGAGGATTAACAGAGGGATTTACAGAAATTATTTCAATGGCTGGAGTACCAGGAACTATAGAAATTTCTTCTGGATATTATATTGAAGCTTGTTTAATAAATCAGTTAATTCAAATAGTGGGTAATGAAGTGTTCTTAAAATCATATTTTTCTAATCTTGGAACACAGCCTATACAAGAAAAAATGAATGAAGTAATTAATAATCCTACAATGAGTTTTAATTTATTTAGAAACATTGAACTGAATTATAATATTAGAGATATAAATGAAGAACAAAACATATTAGGAAATATACAATCATCAATTTTAGATTATTTAGATAAAAAGATCGAATTATTATTAGCTGAAAATAGAGTCAATGAGATAAGTGATATATTAACCAATTATGAATCAATGATGATTACCCCAGAAAAACTAAAGATAATGCAAAAGAATCCTCAACAATTTATTGGAATTAATGAGAACATAAACAAGTTTAATGAAATTAAAAATAAATGTAAATCATATTTAAATGAAGAAAATAAATCCTCAGGTATTAAAAAATAGGAAATACAAAAAATATTCGAAAAATGCGTATTTTTAAATTTTAGATACCTTTTTAGATACCTTCTGCTAGGTTTCCCAAGTGATCTCGGAAGCTATCAAAAGCATAAAAGGGCGAAAAAATGGGCTCAAATGCTTTCAAATGCTCCCAAAATCCCCCAAATCCATGTGGGAGTGGTCGCAAGTTCAAGCAATGTTGTGGTAAATAAACTCGGAAATCCAAGTAAATAAAGGGAAAAACCGAGTTTTTTCTATTACATAAAAATGGTATTTTTTGCTCCAAAAATCGT
>SVAW01000001.1 GCA_015059195.1 Bacillota bacterium | reverse complement strand
AGTTGTTTTACCATGATCAACGTGTCCAATTGTACCAATGTTAACATGTGGTTTTGAACGATCAAATTTTTGTTTTGCCATTATAATTTCCTCCTTAATTTAACTTTCTCTTTAATTTTATATCAACCAGATAAAAATATCAAGTATTTTTACCTAGTTTCCACCATTTTTCTTTATAATTTCTTCGGCAATATTTCTTGGCACTTCTTCATAATGATCAAATACCATTGTAAATGTTCCACGTCCTTGAGTATTTGAACGTAGGCTAGTTGCATATCCAAACATTTCAGAAAGTGGTACCATTGCATCTATTGCAAGCGCGTTACCACGAGATTCTTGCCCTAGTGGACGTCCACGACGAGATGTAATATCTCCCATAACGTTTCCTAAGTATTCATCTGGAACAACTACTTGTACTTTCATAATCGGCTCAAGTAAGATTGGTTTACATTTATTTTTAGCTTCTTTTAAAGCCATAGATGCAGCAATTTTAAATGCCATTTCACTAGAGTCAACATCATGGTAAGAACCATCAAATAGTGTTGCTTTAACATCTACCATTGGGTAACCAGCTAAAACACCAGTCTTCATAGCATCTTGTAATCCTTTGTCTGTTACTGGAATGTATTCGCGAGGAACAACTCCACCCACAACTGCATCAACAAACTCATATCCTTTATCTGGATTTGGTTCAAACTTAATCCATACGTGACCGTATTGTCCACGACCACCAGATTGTTTGATGTATTTACCTTCACATTCTGCAGTAGCAGTTAATGTTTCACGGTATGAAACTTGAGGTTTACCAATGTTGGCGTCAACATTGAATTCTCTTCTCATACGATCAACGATGATATCTAGGTGTAACTCACCCATACCAGCGATGATTGTTTGACCTGTTTCATGATTTGTACTTGCTCTAAATGTTGGATCTTCCTCAGCTAATTTTTGTAAAGCAAGTCCCATTTTATCTTGATCTGCTTTTGATTTTGGTTCAACAGCAACTTCGATAACTGGTTCTGGGAACTCCATACTTTCTAGAATACAAGCTTTCTTTTCATCACATAAAGTGTCTCCAGTAGTAGTATTTTTTAAACCTACTGCAGCAGCTATATCACCAGCAAGAACTTCTGTAATTTCTGTACGGTTGTTAGCATGCATTTGTAGAATACGTCCTACTCTTTCTTTAGAATCTTTTGTAGCATTCATTACGTAAGATCCAGCAGATAATTTTCCTGAATAAACACGGAAGAATGTAAGTTTTCCAACGAATGGATCTGTCATAACTTTAAATGCTAAAGCTGCGAATGGTTCTGAATCAGATGGTTTTCTTTCAATTTCATTTCCATCTAAATCTACACCCTTAATAGCCTCAATATCAAGTGGACTTGGCATGTAGTCAATTACTGCATCAAGTACATACTTAACACATTTGTTTCCCAAAGCTGTTCCACACATTACTGGGAAGAATTCAACTGCAAGAGTTCCTTTTCTGATTGCCTTTTTAACAAGGTCAATACTTACCTCTTCACCTTCTAAATATTGAGTCATTAATTCATCATCAAATTCAGCAACAGCTTCAATAAGTTCTGTTCTTTTTTCTTCAACAATATCAACTAATTCACTTGGAATTTCAATTTCTTTTGGTTCTTCTTCTGGTTTACCATCGTATTCATAAGCTTTTCTTGTTAATAAATCAACAATTCCTCTAAACTCACTTTCAGCACCAATTGGCCATACAATAGGTTTAGCATTTACACCTAATCTATCATCAATTGTTTTTAAACTGAATTCAAAGTTTGCTCCCATTTTGTCCATCTTGTTACAGAAGATCATACGAGGAACTTTAAATTCAGTAGCTTGACGCCATACTGTTTCAGTTTGAGGCTCTACTCCAGCTTGTGAGTCAAGTAGTGCAATAGCACCATCAAGCACACGAAGACTACGAGATACTTCAACAGTAAAGTCTACATGCCCTGGAGTATCAATAATATTAAATCTATGTCCCCTCCAGAAAGCAGTAGTAGCTGCAGAAGTAATAGTAATACCACGTTCTTGCTCTTGTTCCATCCAGTCCATTTGTGCAGCACCATCATGTGTTTCACCAATTTTATGGATTTTTTTAGTATGGAATAAAACTCTTTCTGTGAATGTTGTCTTACCAGCATCGATGTGAGCCATTATTCCGATATTACGATATAATTTTAAATCATATTCACGAGCCATACTTTTTTCCTTTCCTAATAATTACCATCTATAATGAGCAAATGCTTTATTAGCTTCTGCCATTCTGTGTGTATCTTCACGTTTTTTAACAGCTGCACCAACACCGTTTGATGCATCAATGATTTCGTTTGCTAGATTTTCAGCCATTGAATGACCTCCTCTTAATCTAGCGTATTGTGTTAACCAACGTAGAGCTAGCGCACGAGCACGGTCAGGCTTAACTTCAATTGGTACTTGATAGTTAGCTCCACCAACACGACGTGACTTAACTTCTAACGCAGGTTGAATGTTTTCCATAGCTTTCTCAAAAACTTCGTTTGGTTCACTACCAGTTTTTTCTTTAATCATATCAAAAGCTTCATATATAATTTTTTGAGCAGTTCCTTTTTTACCATCTAACATTACAGTATTAATTAATTTTGTAACTAATTTAGAATTATATATTGGATCCGCTAAAACATCTCTTTTAACTGCACGTCTTTTACGCATATATATCCTCCTCTCAGTTATATAATATTATTTTATTATTTAGTTTTTGGTTTTTTAGTTCCGTATTTAGAACGACCTTGACGACGTTTTTCAATACCTGCAGTATCCATAGTACCACGAATAATGTGATAACGAACACCGATTAAGTCTTTAACACGTCCACCACGAATTAATACAACGCTGTGTTCTTGTAAATTGTGTCCTTCTCCTGGAATATAAGCAGTTACTTCCATTCCGTTAGATAATCTAACACGAGCATATTTACGAAGAGCTGAGTTTGGTTTCTTTGGTGCCATTGTTCCAACACGAGTACATACTCCACGTTTTTGAGGAGAATCTAATTTAGTTCTCTTTTTATCTTTGCTGTTAAATCCAATACCTAATACTGGAGCTTTTCTCTTTCTAACTTTGTCAGTTCTATTCTTTCTAACTAATTGATTTATTGTTGGCATATTCTTCCTCCTTTCATTACACATAGCCAGGCGTTTTGTTTTTAACCTTAATTAAAGGCTTACGTAAGTAAACCTTAACTAAATGCATCAATAATATACCACTTTTAGTATATTTCTGTCAACACCTTTTTATACTATTCTACATATTATTTTAAAACAGGTCTCTTTCTCTTATTTCATCATTAAATCTATATAATTTACCCGGCCTACCATTACTTCCTTCATTCTTATATCCTGTATCTATTACAATTCCTAAATTAATGAATTTTTTTCTAAAATTACGACGATCTAATTTACGGCCTAATATTTGTTCATAAACCTTTTGAATTTCTGGAAGAGTAAAATCACTTGGAAATAAATGTTTTAGTACCTTACTATTTACTAAAATCTTCCTTAAATATTTGATTGAAGCTTTAACAATCTCTTCATGATCATATCCCATTTTAGGTATATCACTAATATTAAACCACGCTAATTCAACTCCCGGGATATCTTCCAGTTTTAAATTTGCAGTAGTATAATCTACTAACCCAATATATGAAATCCCTACTACTCTTTCTTCCTGATCACGATCAAGCTTACTAAATACATGATTTTGTTCTAAATAAATATCTGCTAAATTTAATTTACCTGCTACAGTATTTGAAACATTTTCTTCAATAGTTTCTTCGTTACTAACAATGTTGTTAGGTAATATCCAATATCCCCTATATGGTTCCGTTGTTTTTTTCATCAACAAAACTTTCAAATTACCCTTTTCTACTGTAAATATATTAATTATACTTTCTACAAGCATTTTATATTGGTCTATTTCATTCATTTTCTATTCTCCTTTGTGTTTATTATACGCATCAATTATATTATAACCACATCTTTTAGTCAAGTCTCAAATGACAACAAAATTTTTATTTGATTCAATTTAATGAAAAAAGACAAAGTTTACACTTTATCTAAAGAATGCCATATATATTAAGAAACCAACATATATAAGCATTGTAATCCAGCCATTACCTTTTTCAAAATTAGTTGTTTTGTGTTTCAGTCCTAATGCCATTGTAATTCCAAGACCTCCAAGAAGTCCACCAATATGTGCAGCATTATCTATTCCTGGTGTAATAAAACCTATGATTAGATTTACTGCAATAAGGGGTATAATTTGAGACTTAATAACACCGCCAAGATATACACGATAATTATATCCAAAATAAAGTAGTGAGCCTAAAAGTCCAAATATTGCACCACTAGCCCCGGCACTTATTCCATCCGAGAAAATCATAGACATAAGACTTCCACATAATGCGCTAGCTAGGTATACAACGAAAAATTTAGTTCTACCTAAAAAACTTTCTAATTGACTACCAATAACATATAACGCATAATTATTAAAGATTAAATGTAAAAAACCAATGTGTAAAAATGCAGATGTAATTAACCTATAATATTGTCCGGCTTTAATAAGTAGTGGGTAATTTGCTCCAAAATTTAAAAGTGTATATGCATCTTCGCTACCATTACCAAATAAATACATTGCAATAAAAACTAATATATTGATAATAATTAAAGTATATGTGATAACAGGTCTTTTGGCTTTAAAAATTTCTTCTGCTTTCATAGACTCTTCTTCGTTTTTTTTGTTGATTTCTTTCGTTAGCTTCATAAATAAGTTTAAACCTTCTTCTTTAAACTCAGTATTATCGCATATATCTGGGAAAATTTTTATAATAGTTGGATAATCATGCAAATCTTCAATTTCTTTTACATTTGCAATAGTTAAATTATCAACTACTGTTTCTTTTTCTAAAGATACATTATCCCCTAAATTAATAAAAATACTTAAAGCATTCATGTGAAATGAAAGTGTTTTCTTTCTTATCTTTTTCATTATTTGCTTAGTCTTAAACATATCAAAATCTAATTGTTCATTATTATGAATATAGTCACTTACTATTCTTACTATTTTATATTCTTGATCAAGGTTTTCTAGCCAAATTTCATTTTTAGCGCCATGTAAAACAATTGGGTTATAACCTTTTTCAGTAATAAAATAGTGAAGTAATTTCATAACTAATTCATCAGATTTATTAACTATAGCACCATTCATGTTATTCCTCCTCTTTAAATTGATTTAGAATATTCATAAAGCATTCTGGAAGTTCACTATTAAACTCTACATATTCTTTCGTTTTAGGGTGAACAAAACCTAATTCTTTAGCGTGCAAACATTGCCCAGATTCATCAATCAATTTTTTATTTCCGTAAACTGGATCATTAACTACCGGATGTCCAATATAATTCATATGAACTCTTATTTGATGAGTTCTACCAGTTTCCAATTTTACTTCTATTAAAGTAGCATTGTTAAATCTTTCTAGAACTTTAAAATGTGTTACAGCATTCTTACTGTTATTAGCAGTAACAGCCATTTTTTTGCGGTCAGCCTCATCCCTTCCGATTGGAGCATCAATTGTTCCCGTTTGATTATTAATTGCTCCCCAAACAAGAGCTATATACTTACGATGAGTAGTTTTATTTTCTAATTGTTGAGCTAAAAATTCATGTGCTTGATTATTTTTTGCAACAACTAATAATCCTGTTGTATATGCATCAATTCTATGTACTATCCCTGGACGAAATTCGCCATTAATATCACTTAAATTTTTGGAATGGTACATAAGTCCATTAACTAGAGTGCCATGGTTGTTTCCTACTGCAGGATGTACCACTACTCCATTTCCCTTATTTACAACGATTACATCGTTATCTTCATATACAATATCTAAAGCCATCTCTTCTGGTTCTGCGCTTAATTCATCTAAAACCATTTCTTCTAGTTTTACTACATCACCAGCTTTTAAGTTCATACTACTTTTAGCAACACTACCATTTACGGTAATTTTTTTATCGTTAATTAAATTTTTTATTTGACTACGACTATATTCAGTTTGTTCACTTAAATATTGATCTAAGCGAACATCTATATTTTCATCAATTTTTATTTCGATCATTAATTTCACCACCAATTAAAGTAATACATATTAGAAATATTCCAATTACTATACAGATATCCGCTAAATTAAATACTGGAAAATTATAACTAAATATTTTAAAATCCAAATAATCTACTACATATCCGAGGAATACTCTATCTATTAAGTTTCCTACTGTGCCACCTATTAATAAACTATAACTTATATTTTCTAAATTATTTAATTTTTGATTCTTAATAAAATAAAAGTAAATTAGTATTAGAGCAATTATAGATATAACTATTAGTAATAATGTGTTTCCACTTAAGATACTCCAAGCAGCACCATTATTTCTAACGTATGTTATATTAAAAAAGTTTTCTACTACATTTATTGAATCAAACAAGTTCATATTAGCTATTACTAAAAATTTTATTATTTGATCTAGTAAAATAATTATGGATATTATAGGCAACATCTTTTTCATCTAATCACCTTATATATTATATCATGAATTCATAAAGTTACAAATATTGACTAATAACAAAAAAAGAAAATGATTGATATTTGCTTTTTGGTAAATTAAATATTTATTTCAACTAAAAAAATATTGTATGCAGAACAAATATTCGGCATAATTGTCTTGGGACATTTAATAGTTGGGTGGAGCCAAACTTCCAATCGAAGGGAGGCGATAATATGAACAAGAAAGATTTTTTAATCTTTTCTCAAGTAATTACTATCTTCCTTTTACTGTTCTTACTATTTATAGTATTAATATAAAAGAAATCCACCTAACTCAGCAATGATTTAGGTGGAACTGATTTAATTGGCTACACTCAACATGCAAATATTGAATGTCCCATTTTTATTTTATGAAGATAACTTCATCTATATACATAATAACATAAAAACGCACTTTTATCAAGTGCGTTTAATTTTAATCCATTAATTCTTGTTCTAAAGCTTCTAATGGTTCATCTTTTAACATATCTACTTCTAAACTGTAATCAGTCTTTTTGTATTTTTTTGCTCCTGTTCCTGCAGGAATTAGTTTACCAATAATAACGTTTTCTTTTAATCCGTTTAAGTGGTCAACTTTTCCGTGAATAGCAGCATCTGTTAAAATTCTTGTTGTTTCTTGGAATGAAGCAGCAGATAAGAATGAATCAGTTTCTAAAGATGCCTTAGTAATACCTAACAATACTGGTTTACCAGTAGCTGGACGTTTACCTTCAATAATTAAAGCTTTATTAGCATCTGCGAAATGATTAATGTTTACTAATGTCCCTGGTAAGAACATAGAATCTCCACTATTTACAATCTTAATCTTAGAAATCATACGTTTAGCAATAATTTCAACGTGCTTATCTGAAATATCAACACCTTGAGAACCATAAACTTTTTGGATTTCTAATAGAATATATTGTTGAACTGTAATTGGATCAGTTACTACTAACAATTCTTTTGGACTAATTGCACCAAAAGTTAATTGTTGTCCCGAAGTAACCTCTTCATTTACTTCAACTGCAGCTTTAGCGCCATAGTTAGTTGTGTGTTTTTTAGTTTCAACATCATTAGTTACACTGATGATTAATTTGCCACCATCTTCTGTAATGTCTGTAACAACACCATTGATTTCAGAAATAGTAGCTTTACCTTTTGGATTACGAGCTTCAAATAACTCTTGAACACGAGGTAAACCTTGAGTAATATCGTCTCCACCAGCAACTCCACCTGTGTTGAAGTTTCTCATGGTTAACTGAGTTCCTGGTTCACCGATTGATTGAGCAGCCATAATACCAACAGCTTCTCCAGTTTCAACAATAGAACCAGTTGCTAGATTGCGTCCATAACATTTTTGACATACACCATGTTCAGTCTTACAAGTAAGGACTGTACGAATTGGTACTTTTGTAATACCAGCTGCAATAATCTTATCAGCAATTTGCTCAGTTATATAAGTATTTCTATCATACATAACTTCTTTAGTTTCTGGATTAATAATCTTCTTGTTAGTATAACGACCAACAATACGATTGTATAAGCTTTCAATTACAGTACCGTCTTTTTCATTAATGAATGCTTCTACTACTACGCCTTGTTCAGTGCCACAATCATCTTCTTTAACGATAATATCTTGTGCCACATCTACTAAACGACGAGTTAAGTATCCAGCATCCGCAGTTTTTAATGCTGTATCAACGGCACCTTTACGAGCACCATGGGTAGATAAGAAGAACTCACTAATTGTAACTCCTTCACTAAATGAAGATTTAACTGGGATTTCTACTTGTCCACCACTTGGTTTAGAGAATAATCCACGCATACCAACTAATTGAGTATGAGAGTTTATATCTCCACGTGCTTTACTTTGCATCATAATTGAAATTGGGTTTTCAGAATCTTCTTTAACCATAACTTCTAATTCTTTTTGAATTGTCTTTTTAGCATTATTCCAAATTTCAATTACTTTGTTATATCTTTCATCATCAGTAATCAAACCACGTTTAAATTGTTTATTAACAGTATCAACCATTTCTTGGCTTTCTCTTAATACTTCTGGTTTAATAACTGACTCTTTAATATCTGAAATAGCAATTGAGATACCAGATAATGTAGAATATTTAAATCCTAAATCTTTTAATTTATCAAGCATAACTGATGTTTCAGTTGTTTGATAACGTTTATAGATTTGAGCAATTAATTTTCCTAATGCCCCTTTATTTAAAGCATCTACTAAAGGCATTTCTTTAATTACCTCAGGTATATTTTCTCCTCTATTGATGAAATATTTTTTAGGAGTAATTTTTTCAATATTTTCAGCACTCCCATCATTAACATATTGGAAAGTATCTGGGAATATTTCATTAAATATAATTTTCCCTGGAGTCGTTACTAAATATTTATCTAAATAAGAATCTGGAAAAAGTTTATATTTAAAAGAGTTTACAGGAACAGCAATACGAGTATGAAGAGTAATTTCTCTTCTTTCATATGCCATTAATGCTTCATTAGTGTTTTTAAACACTCTTCCTTCTCCGGGAAGTCCTGCTTTTTCAATAGTTATATAGTAATTTCCAAGAACCATATCCTGGCTAGGTGTAACGATTGGTTTCCCATCTTTTGGTGAAAGGATGTTGTTAGCACCCAACATAAGGATACGGGCTTCAGCTTGAGCTTCCTCTGTAATTGGAACGTGAACAGCCATTTGGTCTCCATCGAAGTCAGCATTGAACGCTGTACAAACAAGTGGATGTAAACGAATTGCACGTCCTTCAATTAATTTAGGTTCGAAAGCTTGAATACCAAGTCTATGTAGTGTTGGCGCACGGTTAAGCAGAACTGGATGTTCTTTAATTTTTTCTTCAACAATGTCCCAAACACGAGGGTCTTGATTTTCAATCATTCTTTTTGCAGCTTTAATATTACTTGCAATTTCTTTTGTAACTAATCCGTTAATAACATGTGGTTTAAATAACTCTAGAGCCATTTCTTTTGGAATACCACATTCATACATTTTTAAACTAGGTCCTACAACGATAACTGAACGTCCTGAATAGTCAACACGTTTTCCAAGTAAGTTTTGACGGAAGCGTCCTTGTTTACCTTTTAACATACTTGATAAAGATTTTAATGGACGGTTTCCTGCTCCAGTAATGTTACGTCCACGACGACCATTATCGAATAAAGCATCTACCGCTTCTTGAAGCATACGTTTTTCATTTTGAATAATAATGCTTGGCGCACCTAATTCCATTAATTTCTTTAAACGATTATTACGATTAATTACACGACGGTATAAATCATTTAAATCTGAGGTAGCAAATCTACCACCATCAAGTTGAATCATTGGACGAAGTTCTGGAGGTATTACTGGAAGAGCGTCTAAAATCATCCATTCTGGGCGATTTCCAGATTCTAAGAATGCATTTAACACGTCTAGTCGTTTCATTAAACGAATACGTTTTTGACTAGTTGTATCCTTAATTTCCTCAATTTCTTCTTTAATTGTGTTAACTTCTTCTTCAATATTAACTTGAGTTAAAAGCTCTTTAATGGCTTCAGCCCCCATACCTACTCTAAAACTATTTCCATATTTTTCATAGTAAGCACGGTACTCTTTATCACTAATTGTTTGTTTTTTCTCTAAAGGTGCTGGTCCTGGGTCTAAGACAACATAAGATACGAAATATAATACTTCTTCTAATTCTCTTGGACTCATGTCAAGAACTAATCCCATACGAGATGGAACCCCTTTAAAGAACCAAATGTGACTACAAGGAGTAGCAAGTTCAATGTGTCCCATTCTTTCACGACGAACTTTAGCGCGTGTAACTTCTACTCCACAACGATCACAAACAATATTTTTATAACGTAAACGTTTATATTTACCACAAGCACATTCAAAATCCTTAGTTGGGCCGAAAATTTTCTCGCAATATAATCCGTCACGTTCTGGTTTTAAAGTACGATAGTTTATAGTTTCAGCTTTTTTTACTTCACCATATGACCATGAACGAATTTTTTCAGGAGAGGCGATGGCGATTCTTAATCCTTCAAATTGATTTACTTCCATTATTCCTCATCCCCTTCCATTAATTCTTCTTCAAATTCTTCATCATTATCAAAATCTTCGTCTTCTTCTTCAAAATCGTCTTCGAATTCTTCTTCCGGCATTTCTGGTTCATCATCGACCTCTTTAACGCTACTTTCAAATTCATCATTTGATAAGAAGGAATCTTTATCTTCTTCCTCTAAATCTCTTAATTCATTGTAATTACCATCTTCATCTAATACAGTAATATCAAGACCTAGAGCTTGGAATTCTTTAATTAATACTCTAAAGCTTTCTGGAATACCACTAGTTGGAATTGGCGTTCCTTTTACTAATGATTCATAAACTTTAACACGTCCAACAACATCATCAGACTTAATTGTAATCATTTCTTGAAGAACATGAGCAGCTCCATATGCATATAATGCCCAAACTTCCATTTCCCCAAATCTTTGACCACCAAATTGTGCTTTTCCTCCAAGAGGCTGTTGAGTTACTAAACTGTATGGTCCAGTAGAACGGGCGTGTAGTTTATCATCAACCATGTGGTTTAATTTGATCATGTACATAACACCCACACTAATACGGTTATCAAATGGTTCTCCAGTACGTCCATCATAAAGTACTGCTTTACCATCTTCATCTACTCCTGCTTCTTTTAAAGCATCAATAATTTCTGAACGAGTTGCACCATCAAATACTGGTGTTGCAACATGAATTCCTAATTTTTTAGCAGCCATACCTAAATGCATTTCGAGGATTTGTCCAATATTCATACGAGATGGAACCCCAAGTGGGTTAAGTAAGATATCCACTGGTTGTCCATTTTCTAAATATGGCATGTCCTCTTCAGGTAATACAAGAGAGATAACTCCTTTATTTCCGTGACGTCCGGCCATTTTATCTCCAACGCTAATTTTACGTTTTTGAGCTATATATACACGAACCATCATTGAAACTCCTGGAGAAAGTTCATCACAATTTTCTTTTGTGAAAATTTTAACATCATGAACAATACCTTCTCCACCGTGTGGAACACGTAATGATGTATCTCTTACTTCACGAGTCTTTTCTCCAAAGATTGCATGTAATAATTTTTCTTCACTAGTAAGTTCTGCCATTCCTTTTGGAGTAACCTTACCTACTAAAATGTCATCATCTTTTACCTCAGTACCAATACGAACAATACCATTTTCATCCAGATTTTTACGAGCTTCCTCTCCAACATTTGGAATATCACGAGTAAATTCTTCTGGTCCTAATTTTGTATCACGACATTCAATTTGATAGTCCTCGATGTGAATTGATGTATAAACATCATCTTTTACTAATCTTTCATTTAAGATAACAGCATCTTCGTAGTTATATCCGTTATAGTTCATGAATGCTACTGTAACATTTTTACCTAATGCCATTTCTCCTTTTTCAGTACTTGGTCCGTCTGCAATTACCATACCCTTAGTAACTGTATCTCCTACCTTAACGATTGGAACTTGATGATAACAAGTACCTGCATTACTACGTTCAAAACCATTTAAGTAATATGTATCTTTCCCACCTTTGGTTTTAACGATAATTTTCTTTGCGTCCACATAATCTACAATTCCGTCTGCTGAAGAAATAACTACAGCACCACTATCGCGAGCAGCGATTGCTTCAACTCCAGTACCAACTAATGGTGCTTCTGGTTTAAGAAGTGGAATTGCTTGACGTTGCATGTTTGCACCCATTAGCGCACGTTTTCCATCATCGTGCTCTAGGAATGGAATACCTTGAGTTGTGATAGATACAACTTGTTGTGGTGAAACGTCAATATAATCGATTTTTTCTTTTTCAATCATTATATTTTCTGCACGATAACGAACAGGTACACGATCTGCAATAATTTCACCCTTATCGTTTGTTTCAATTGTTGCTTGTGAAATATAATGATCTAATTCTTCATCAGCAGTCATGTATACTATTTCGTCAGTTAATTTACAATTTTCAACTTTACGGTATGGAGTCATAATAAATCCATAATCGTTAACGCGAGCATAACTTGCTAAAGAAGTGATAAGTCCGATATTCGGTCCTTCTGGAGACTCGATTGGACAAATTCTTCCATAATGTGATGGGTTAACATCACGTACTTCCATCCCCGCTCTATCTCTAGATAATCCTCCAGGTCCTAAGCTTGATAAACGACGTTTATTTGTTAACTCTGCTACTGGATTTGTTTGATCCATGAATTGTGATAACTGGCTACTACCAAAGAATTCTTTAATAGCGGCAGTTAATGGTCTAATATTAATTAATGTTTTTGGAGTTACTTCAGTAATTTCTTGAGTACTCATACGGTCACGAATTACTCTTTCAATACGACTAATTCCAATGCGGAATTGATTTTGTAATAACTCACCAACTTGACGAACACGACGATTTGATAAGTTGTCAATTTCATCAAAATTACCGATTCCTTCTAAAAGATTTAAGTAATATGATACTGAAGCATAAACATCTGAAATTGTTAAACGTTTTTCTTCAATATTTTGATCATTTCCAATTACTTTAACTACTTTTTCAGGATTCAATTTAGAATAAACTTTAACTTCTTGAACTAAGTTATAGCTATCTAGTTCTTCGTTAATTAAAACTTCTTTTACACCATATCCTTCTTGCATTATTGGAATTAATTTTTCTAACTCTTCTTTTCCAATAACTGTATCTTTAGCTAAGATTGTTTCGCTTCCTACTTTAATGTCTTCTGCTAAAGTACATCCTAATAAACGTTCACATACATTTAATTTACGATTAAACTTATAACGTCCTACTTTGGCAAGGTCGTAACGGAACGCATCAAAGAATCTACTAATCAATTGGTTTTTAGCACTATCTAAAGTTGATGGTTCTCCTGGACGTAATTTTGAATGAATATCGATTAAAGATTCATCTGTGTTTTTATTAGCATCTTTTTCGATAGTACGTTTTAGATAATCATCTTCTCCATATAAATCTACAATATCCTCATCACTAGATAATCCTAATGCGCGAAGTAATGTTGTAATAGGAACTTTTCTAGTACGATCAATACGCACGTAGATTACATCACGCGCATCTGTTTCATATTCTAACCATGTTCCGCGTGTTGGAATAATTTGAGAAGTTACTACAACTTTACCATTTTTCTTATCGATTTCTTTTCCATAATAGCAAGATGGTGAACGAACTAATTGTGACACAATAACACGTTCAGCTCCATTTATAATGAATGTTCCACTATCTGTCATTACTGGAATATCTCCTAAGAAAATTTCTTGTTCTTTAACCTCTCCAGTTTCTTGGTTAAATAATCTTGCTTCCACTTTTAAAGGTGCAGCAAAGGTAGCGTATCTTTCCTTACACTCTTTAATAGAATACCTTGGAGTATCAAACGAATATTCTCCAAATTCTAACGTCAAATTCCCCGTGAAACTTTCCACAGGAAAAATATCATCAAACACCTCTTTGATTCCTTCAGTCATAAACCAATCATATGACTTCTTTTGAATTTCTAACAAATTCCCTAATTCAATTGCATTTTTTGTTTTTGCATAGCTTCGTCTTTCTCGGTGATCACCAAATTTTTTAACTGTATAAGCCACTAATTTCACCCCTATAAACTATATTTTTTCAAGTACCATATACCAATGCCAAGTATATGTCGCCAATTTATAATTTTACAGTAAACAATTCAAATTGTCAATTGTTTCTGGCACAAATTACATAAAAACCTTTATTTTTTTCAACAATACTTACTTCATACTCTTTTTCTAATTCTTTAGCCACAGTTTTGGCCCCTTGGTCCTTATTCACAACAATCCAAAGCTCTCCAAACTGTTTTAGATATCCTTTCGCGCCAAATAATATTTTATATAATATTTCTTTCCCTACCCTAATTGGTGGATTACTAATAATGTAGTCATATTTTTTGTCTATATTTTCATAAATATTGCTTTCGAAAACACTCACGTCTACACCATTTAATTTGGCATTAACTCTTGCAAGGTTTAATGCTCGTTCATTTATATCTACCATATCAACTCTGGCCTCAGTATTAGATTTAACGAATATTCCAATAGGCCCATATCCGCATCCAAAATCCAACACATCTCCGTTTATCTTTTCTAACGGCAAATTATCTAATAGTGTCCTGGTGCCAAAATCCAAACCTTTTTTTGAAAATACATTGTTATCAGTCTTAAATATGTAGGTTCTACCACTAATATCAGTTCTAGTTATAACCTCTTTACTTTTTACATCCGTATGTTTATCAAAATAATAACTCATTTATCAAATTTCCTTTTAATTCATTTTGTAAATATTGTTGTTCTTTACTCATCTTATATAACCAAAATTTCCATCCAACATTATCAGATACATGGTAAGTTTGAATGTTTTTGTTTTCTTTAAAGTTAAATACATTTGATTTTATCATAATTTAACTCCCTTTATTATACGGCGAAAGCCCGTACACATTTTATGCACAGGCTTATAACCAAAATTTACTTATTTTAATTCGATTGTAGCGCCAGCTTCTTCGAATTTAGCTTTCATTTCATTAGCTTCGTCAGTAGATACTTTTTCTTTAATAACTCCACCGTTATCAGCGATATCTTTAGCTTCTTTTAATCCTAAACCAGTAATATCACGAACTAATTTGATAACTGCGATTTTGTTAGCACCAGCACTTGCTAAAACAACATCAACTGTGCTTGGTCCTTCGTTTGCTTCTGCAGCAACTGGAGCAGCAGCTACAGCTACAGCACTTGGGTCTACTCCAAATTCTTCTTTCATTGCATCTACTAATTCTTTAACTTCTAAAATTTTCATTTCTTTGATTGCTTCAATAATTTCACTTGTACTTAATTTTGCCATTTTATTTTCCTCCTATATTTTATTATTATTCATTTTCTTCTAAATTTTTGCTATGCAAATCAAGAGCGATTGCTAAATTTTTAACATGTTCTAACAATCCTCCAGCTAACATAGTAAGTAATCCATCTCTTGATGGGATTGCTGCTAGTGATTTTAACATTGCTTCATCAGCAACTGAACCATCAACGTATCCTACTTTTAATTCTAATGCTGGATGATTTTTAGCATAATCACTTAACACTTTGATCGGAGCAACTGCATCTGTTCCAAAAGCGATTGCCTTAGGTCCACCTAGTTCTCCTAAATCAATATTTAAACTATCTAACGCTCTTTTTGTTAAAGTATTTTTGTATACTTTAAAATCAGATCCAGTTTCTCTTAGTTTTCTTCTAAGTTCATTTGTTTCTGCAACAGTTAAACCTTGGTATTCAAATAGTACAACTGCTGAAGATTCACCTACCTTAGAACTAATTTCATCAATGATAGTTTGTTTCTTTTCTAAGATTTTTACGTTTGCCATCTGACACCTCCTTGTTTTTCTTTTAACCGTATAAAAAGGCCTTACATAAACAGTAAGGCCGAAAGACTTAAATTTAATTAAGTTCCTCGGTAGGAAATATTAAGCTTTAAAGCTCCTACTGTCTACGGTACTATATATTATTTTCCTGGACGAATCCATTATAACATATCAATTTTTATTTGTCAAAACTATTTGTATCAACTTTAATTCCTGGACCCATAGTTGAAGAAATTGCAATGTTTTTAACATATGTTCCTTTAACAACTGATGGTTTTGTTTTTAAAATTAATGATACAAAGGCATTCATATTTTCTAATAATTGTTCTTCTGTAAAACTTACTTTACCAATGATAACTTGAACATTACCATAAGTATCTGTACGGTATTCAACACGTCCCTTTTTAATATCTTCAACAGCCTTCCCAACATCCATAGTAACTGTTCCAGTTTTAGGGTTTGGCATTAATCCTTTAGGTCCTAATACCTTACCAATTTTACCTAAAGCTGGCATCATATCTGGAGTTGCTACAATAACGTCAAAATCGAACCAGTTTTCTTTTTCGATTTTTTCAATCATATCCATATCTCCAACATAATCAGCACCAGCTTCTTTAGCACTTGTTGCTAAAGGGCCTTTAGCTAAAACTAATACTCTTTTAGTTTTTCCTGTTCCATTTGGTAAAACGATTGCTCCTCTTAATTGTTGGTCAGCTTTTTTAGTATCTAGGTTTAATCTTATTGCCAATTCAACAGAAGCATCAAATTTTGTTGTTGAAGTTTCTTTTACTAATTTTACAGCTTCTTCTTTTGTATAAGCACGCCCTTTTTCTAATTTAGCCGCAGCTTCTACATACTTTTTACCTTTTTTCATAACTTTACCTCCTTGTGGTTTTTGTTTATAAATAATTTATAAAGCGGATAGCGGGTTCCCCCTCCCACATAGTAGTCCTATGTATTATTCTGAAACTTTAACACCCATATTTAAAGCAGTACCTTCAACTATTTTCATAGCTTCTTCTGCAGTGTATGCATTTAAATCTGGTAATTTAATTTCAGCAATTTCTTTTAATTGATCACGAGTAATTGTCGCAACTGTGTCTTTAGATCCTTTAGTACCACCTTTTTGGATCTTAGCAACTTTCTTTATTAAGAAAGCTGCTGGTGGAGTTTTAATTACAAAGCTGAAAGTTCTATCTTCATAAACAGAAATTTCTACTGGTAAAATATCTCCCATTTTATCTTTAGTTGCATCATTATATTTTGTACAGAATTCTTGTAAGTTAATTCCTGCTGGCCCTAATACAGTTCCAACTGGTGGAGCTGGTGTAGCTTTTCCTGCAGGTATCTGTAATTTAATCATTCTTGTTACTTGTTTTGCCACGAAAAACACCTCCTATAAATTTTAGCTTTCCATGAGTGGTTCAAATGATCTATTAACTATTAACTCCGCTTAACAATTGAATGTTAAAGAATCATATTAAATCTCCCACTTGCAATCTATATCAAATAAAATATAGCCTATTAATAATAACACAAATTTCTATATTTGTAAACTATGCTTTGCTAATTTGTGAAATTTGTAATTCAACGATAGTTTCTTGACCGAATAAGTCTAGTGCTACTTCTAATGAACCAGTTGATGGGTCAATAGTTTTAACCTTACCAAACATACCATTGAATGGTCCTTCTATAACTTTAACCATGTCATCTATATTCAATTCATTTCCAATTTCTAGACGACTGATTCCCATTGAACCTAAAATCTTATCTACTTCTGCTGGAGTTAATGGAAAAGGTTTTGCTCCCTTACCACTAGAACCGATAAATCCTGTAACTCCTGGAGTATTACGAACTATAAACCATGCCTCATCAGTCATTACCATTTCAACTAAAATGTATCCCGGAAACATCTTTTTAACTTTTTCTTTTTTTTCTCCATCTTTGTATTCTACTTCTGTTTGTTCTGGAACTACAACACGAAAAATGTAGTCTTCCATCCCCATTGTACTAGCACGCATCTCTAATTTTTCTTTTACCTTATTCTCGTGCCCAGAATAAGTATTAACTACATACCATTCTTTTTCCATTAAGCACCTATTAATACTTTTATACCAGCACTTGCTAAATCAATTACTGTAAAAAATACCCCAAATATAATCATGATAGAAATAGTAGCCAAACTATAAGTAATCATATCTTTTTTATTTGGCCATTTAACCTTTTGCATTTCTTTTTTAACATTGTTAAAAAACTTAGCTATTTTTTTCACAACTCCACCTTCATTTCATATTATGTATTTTTATCTAAAATAAAAACACATTTCGTGTCTACTTAAATATTAGCACTCATCTGTGTTTTTGTCAATAATTTTAAGATATCTTTTTATAGTAAGATATTCCGAAGCCAGAAGGTTTGATCCCTGCATCAATTTCAAGTCTACTATAGTCTTCAAACAACTTTATGTTTGGTAGTTCTAACTCTTTTTCTAACGGTTTTTTTAGAGAATATAAGACATATACATCATTACTACCTAACCAGCTTTTAAACTGAGTTAATGTTGTTGCGGTAGTTGATAAATATAATCTTTTTGAACTTGCAAGAATATTATCACTAGACTCAAATCTACCACCGCCGCTAAGCCAAGTTGCATTGCTTCCTGTATCATCACTATTTTTAAAATGATTACTCATTATATTTTTATAATACGGTTGATTCGTAACAGCATTGTCTAAATAAAAAATACTTCCGCCGTCTCCATTACTTCCAGTGCGCACCCAATTTTCTGTACCGTCAAAATATTGAATACCAACTTTTCTAACTATTTTACCGCTTGAAAAGTCAATATAATCAGCATAGTCACCAATTTTTCTCAATGGTTCATCTAAATATATATTTGTTGTCAGTGGTTCTATATAAGGTTCGTATTCGGTTGCTACATTTCCCTTTTCTAACTGGATATTATTAATAGTAATTTGTGCGCTAGCATTATCCGAACCTGACAGGTATACATATACGCCTCTTATTTTCGTTTCTTTATCAACTGTGAAAACTCCACCTGTAGATACCGTGCTAGACTCTAGATAAAATTCTTTATTTGTACCTTCTTGAGTCACAAGTAGTGAGTACATAAAGCGATATTTCAAATTCATTGCATTAGATGTAAAAATAGTTAATTTATAAGTGCCAGGTTTTAAAATAATTTCATTATCTGGAGCAATTGTGCTAGTTCTCAACGTTCCTTGATTTTTTAACGTCAAACTTGAACCGGATTCTTTAAACAAATTCTTTCCGCTTACTTTTACCGGTATCTTATATTTGCCACTTGCTGCATCATATTCTCCAAGGCTTTCAACGCTAACATTTTCACTTAGGTTTGGAGTCCCATCCTGTATGCTATTGCCATATATTGTGTAGTTATAAAGTGATGTATTTAGTCTATCATTCAAAACTATATTGCTACTATTCTCAAAAACTTCTTGTTTTTTTGCTTTATCACAAGAATATCCATTTTCTAATTTTGTGCAAGAATGTCCATCGACAATGAAGGAGTCCATTACAATATTTCCATTCTTATCAATGGTAATAATACCAAAATCCGGATTCTGACCAGTTATATCTAACTGTTTAGAGCCATCCTTACATACACCATTTTTGCAAACAAAGCGAGCTGTTTTAAACTCTCCAAGCAATTGATTATTGTAAAAATATAATTCCGCTGCTTTTTCCATGTTGGTCATGCTAATTTCTGCTGATTTCTTGTTATTTTTATCTATAATATCCCTTACTATCGGTGTTGCGATTAATGCGATGATTGTTAACACTACTATTACTGCTAGTAATTCAATTAGTGTAAATCCTTTTCTTTTCATAATGCCCACTCTCCTATGTTTTATTGTATCATATACTTAACACTTTTTCTACGTATTCATGGCACGATATACATTTTTTGACATTAATAATAAGTCGTTATCAAAAAAACGCCATAATGGCGTTTATCTTCCCCTTCTTCTTTCAATTTCATCTTCATACTCTACGGGCTGTTGAATATAAATTAATTTCATTTTAATTTCATGGCTTAATAAATCTATTTTTTTTAGTAACAGATTTACATATTTTTCATCCAAATACAACTGATATTTATTAATAATAGTACGTCTATATCTTTCAACATCATCTAGTACTACTCTCAACCCCGTTGGATCTGTATCTTCTGAATCCAAAATGCTAACAATGAATTGTAAATACAAATCAAGTTTTCGTTTTACTTTTTTCTTTAAGACTTTTTCAACAAAACTCGGTTTAATTACAACCATCTTATTAACACTAACCCCAATATATTCACTGCTATTTTTAGGATTAAATTCATATCCACGTAATTTATTATAATCTAATACCACAATGGTTTTTGTACTAGAATCTTTACTTAATAAATATTTTCTTGCATTTACCATAAAATCATCTCTTTTCTAGTAAATCAGGTCTTCTCTCTTTAGTCCTTTTGATTTGTTCTTCTAGTCTCCATTTGCGAATATTTTCATGATGACCAGAAAGTAATACCTCCGGAACTTGCATTCCTTCAAAATCAACAGGTTTTGTATATACCGGATAATCTAATAAATTATTTTCAAACGAATCGTTTTGGTATGACTCTTTCTTTATAACTCCATCTAACAGTCTTATTACACTATCACATATTACCATACTAGGTAATTCTCCGCCTGTTAATACAAAATCTCCAATACTGATTTCCATATCCACTAAACTTCTTATTCTTTCATCGAATCCTTCGTAGTGTCCACATATTATAATTATATGATTGTAATTCAGTAATTGATGTGCATATTCTTGATTATATTTTTGGCCTTGTGGGGTCATTAGCACCACTAAGCTATGTTCTTGTTTAAGACTTCTTACAGCCGTAAATATTGGTTGTGGCATTAAAACCATACCTTCTCCGCCACCAAATTGATAATCGTCTACTTTGTTATGTGGGTCATCTGTATAATCCCTAATATTATGAACATTTATTTCTACATAATTATTATTAATTGCTCTTTTTATTATTGATTCATTTATAAATCCTTCAAACATGTTTGGAAAAAGCGTTAATATATCAATCTTCATTTATTAACCCCTCTATTTCATTAATGAAAACTTTTTTTCCATTAATATCAACATCACTTATAAAATCATCAACGAAAGGAATTAAATTTTTTCTTTTCCCTGATTTCACCACTAAAATTTTATGAGCTCCATTATTAATTATCTCATCAATTGTGCCAACTAAATGTTCCTTATTATATACTTCTAACCCTATTAAATCTTTTAAAATATAATCTGAAATCTCTAAGTCTTCTCTATTTATATAAACAGGTTCTCCCTTGTAAACTAGAACCTCATTAATATCAGTAATTCCAACAAAAGTTACCATATCATAATTCTTATGAGGTCTATAACTATTTATAGGTAATTTTACCCTATCTCTTCCCACATATAAATTAAAATCTTTTTTAAACACTTGGTTTTTTAACTCAAAATCAGAAATTATTCTAACCTCACCCTTAATCCCGTGAGTATTTACTATTTTACCTAAATAGATTTCGTTCATATAAGCACCTACTTACTAAACTCATATAAAATAATACTTGTTGCAACCCCAACATTCAAGCTCTCGCACTTTTTGCTCATATCAATATATAGATATTGATCTGCCAGATTCAAAAGTTCTTCTTTAACTCCTGCGCCTTCGTTACCCATTATTATAACAAACTTTTTTGCTTTTTCAATATCTTTTAAACTTTTTCCACCATTTACCTTAGTAGCATATACTAAATATCCTTTTTCTTTAAGTTCACGTGCGAAATATAATAGTTCTCGCTTAATAACATTAATATTAAAAACCATTCCTTGAGTAGCTCTAAGAACTTTAGAATTATATAAATCTACGGTGTTGGAACTTAAAACAATAGTATCAACATTAAAAGCCGCTGCACTTCTAATAATTGTGCCTAAATTGCCAGGATCTTGAATATCGTCTAAAAATAAAATTCTATCTCCCAATTCTTTTTCTTTCATTTTTTTGCATACACCAATAATTGTTGGTGTTTCTAATTCACTTAAATATTTTAAAACGTTATTAGATACATATATGGTCTTCACATCTATTTTAAAATCCATATTTTCTGGTACAATGACAGCTTCTAAAAGTCCGCATTTATAAGCCTCTAAAATTAAATGTTCTCCTTCTATTAAAAACAAATTTTCATTATCACGATGTTTTTTAATAGTTAACTTCTTCAAGCTTTTCACATATTGATTGTCAACTGATGTATAAACCATATTATCTCCTCCAATGTTATTTTAACATAAAAAAAAGGTATATAAAATACCTATTTAATGGTTATTTTTCTATTAACTGTAAAACTTTTCCCGTCCGTAACAGTAATAGTATAATCATATTCACCTGTTCTATTAGGAACAACCTTAGAATCAATATTAACATAAGAGTCATCAGTTTCAATATCAACTACAGTACCATCTCTTAGTATCAGTAACGCCCCATCTTCAAACTCTTCATCTAAAGTTAATGCCGGATTTAAAACATTTTTAAAAATAATTACTGGAGTATCTAAGCTATCTAGATTTTTAGAACCACTATTATCGGCCACAGTATAACTATATATACCATTTTGATAAGTAATATCTATATACATATCGTCAAAAAACAATTCACCCGTTTTAGAGTTCTTAATATTTTTATCTATCAGTCCCTCCTTTTTTAAAAGCACCAAGGGAATAGATATCGCTTCATCTAAATTATCTGGCAAATATTTTATATTTTTGTGCCCCCATGTACGAGCAGCATCTTCTATATTAGATAATTGTGCCTTATATAAGCGTTCATTATTATCTTTTACCGTCTTATCTACAGCTACTACCGCTATCACGCCTATTATTCCTAAAATTGTAATAACTGCCATAATTTCAATTAATGTAAATCCACGTTTCATACTATCACCTATTATTAGTATAATATAACAAATTAAAAAAAGCAACAAAAGTTGCTTAATCTAGACTTCCTGGATGACTATTAAAATCATCGGTTTGCATTCTGTTTGGTCGTAAAAATACTTACCCACTCTATCGCGAATTTCAGACTTTATTTTGTTAAAATCTACGTAATGTGGTCTTATATTATTTTCAATGATTTCCCCTGATAATCTTTCAGCTTCCTTAATCAAATCAATATTTTCTTTAACATATATAAATCCGCGAGTAAGAATTTCTGGGCCTGCTAATACTTGCTTAGTTAATTTATCTAAAGTTGCAGTGACTATAACTATCCCATTATCACTTAACATTTCACGATCTTTTAATACCAGTTCGCCAATATCACCAGGAGTTTTACCATCAATTAATATATCATCTGTTTTAACTATTTCTTTTGTATCTAATAATTTACCATTAACAAAAGTAGCCACTTGTCCATTTAAATTTAATATTATGTTTTCTTCTTTCATCCCAAACTGTAACGCTACTTCTTTATTAGCAACTTGATTGCGATACTCTCCATCAACAGGAAAATAATATGTTGGCTTCATTAAATCAAGCATCAGCATCAAGTCTTCACTAGAAGCATGCAGTGAAAGATATTTTTTTGTAGGGAATGTTTCTAAATTAGCTCCCATAGCTGCAATATCATCTAGTACCTTAGTAAAGCTTTTTTCCATGCCATCATATACAGGCGACGCAAATACAACAGTGTCGTCCTGATTAATTTTTATGAACTTATCATATCCTCTGATAATTCTTTTAATATTGGAAAATGGTTTTTCACGTTCATCAGAAATAAGCACAATTACATTTTTATCTTCTACTTCTTTTAGAGTACCTATTCTTGATTTATCAAAATCAATATATTTCATATCAATAGCAGTTAGAATTGACTTTTCTAACCCCTTCCCCATAATTACTACTCTTCTATTAGTTTTCATAACTTCGGTAAATAATTCTTGAATTCGGTATAATTGGGCTTTAAAAATATTAAATAATATACGTTCATTATTGTGCTTATATAAAATTTCGCGAATTAGAGTTGATGTGCGATGATTGGGAGATGTAAATCCTTTCTTATCAGCGTACATTGATTCGCTTAACAAACATAACACGCCTTGTTTACCTACGTATGCTAGTTTACCCACATCCGTTTTATAAAAATCTGACATCGTTGGATCAAATACGAAGTTCCCAGTATAGAATATGGCTCCATCCGTAGTATATAATACATAGCCAACTGCATCCGGAACAGCATGAGTTAAACTAATTGGGAAAATACTATTGCTCCCAAACTCGAGTTTTTTGTGTGGTTTAATCTCAACCAAATTATTCGTTGGTATATTATCATTTTCCAATTCTTCTTTTAGTGTTTGGAGTGTAAATGTTGTACCATATATCTTTAATTCCGGAATATCTAATAAAATGTCAGCAATTGCCCCCATATGTTGATCATGACCGTGGGTAATAAACAATCCTTTAACTCTAGCCTTATTTTGTTTTAAATAATCATAATTAGGTATAATATAATCTACACCCAAATTATTATCATCCGGATATTTTAACCCGGCATCGAATACAAAAATGTCTTGGTCTACTTCTACTATATACATATTTTTACCGATCTCATTCAATCCGCCAAGACTAAATATTTTAATTTTACTCATAATTTCTCCTTTCTTTTCAACCCAATTCATTATACCAAAAAAAAATTATTTCGTCTATTTGAAATTTGCTGTTTACAAATAGTTAATTATATGTTAATATTTATATGAGGAACATTTAATTATTTGAGGGCTTACTAAACTCTATAGAAGGGAGTCTGGTAAGATGGCGAAAAAAGACATATTAATTACTTTTTTACTTATTTTTGTTTTATTTTTATTATCACTTCTTGCAGTCACAATATTACAAAAATAGCACCTAAAAAGGTGCGTATATTACTGAGCACTCAATTGGGCAATTAAGTGTTCCTTTTTTTGAATAAATTTCTTTATTCGTCATTATTATAACACGTTTGATCGAGTATGGAAACAAAAAGTTTATATTACGTAACACAATAATTTCTTTATATAATTTCTTGTTTTAGATTAGAATTTGATAACGCTTCTATCAACTTATCGACTTCTTCTTTGGTGTTATAAAAATAGAAGCTGACACGACAAGTATTTTTAATATTTAACTCGTCTTTTAATATTTTAGCACAATGATTACCCGCCCTTACACAAATACCATATTTATTCAGATAGATGGCTAAATCCTGCGCAAAAACATCTTTCATATTAAATGTCACAATCCCAGATTCTGTGTCCTCATTATAAAGAATAATATCTTTTATTTGTTTTAGCTTATCTACTGCATATTTTTTTAGCTCGCGTTCGTATTTGTTTATATTATCCATTCCTATATTTGAAATATATTTAATAACTGCTCCCAGGCCAATAACATCGGCTATATTAGGAGTACCTGCTTCTAATATTTGAGGTATTTCTTTATAAACACGCACCCCTTCTTCATCAAATGAAGCATTCATCCCACCACCAAATATTATTGGGTGGGTGTTATTTAAATATTCTTCCTTCCCATAAAGAATACCAAGCCCTGTAGGGCCACACATTTTATGAGCTGAAAACGCCAAAAAATCACAATCTAAATCTTGGACATCAATTTTTATGTGTGGGACACTCTGCGCCCCATCTACAACAACTAAAATACCTAAAGAGTGAGCATACTCAACAATATCTTTTATGGGTCTAATATCTCCTACTACGTTAGTAATGTGTGCTAAAGAAATAACTTTAGTTTTACTCGTTATACTTTTTTTTACATTTTCTAATGTCACAGAATAACTTTCATCTAACCTAATATAATTAACATTCAAACTTTTTTCTGCTGCCAGTTCATACCAAGGAAGCAAATTTGAAGCATGCTCCGCCTTAGTAACTAACACCTCGTCGCCTTCAGTTAAATAATACTTAAAATATCCAAATATTATTTTATTTAATGAATCAGTCGCACCACTGGTAAACACTATTTCTCTAATGCTTTTAGCATTAATAAACTCTTTAACTAGCGCCCTTGAGCCTTCATACATTTGATCTACTTTTAAGCTTATATCGTAGTCACCTCTATGAGCGTTGGCACTATAATTCATGTAGTAATCACTAATAGCATCACATAATACCTTGGGTTTTAATGTGGTAGCGCCATTATCAAAATAAATAATTTTTTTTGTTAAAATTGGAAAATCTTCGCGGTTCATCAATTCACCCCCAATACTGTTTAATAAATTCATCATATTTTTCTTTTTGACTTTCATCTAATTCACTGGTTAAGAAGCCTTTAATTAATAACTCAGTGGCATCATTACGAGGAATACCTCTGCTTTGTAAATAGAATAACTCCTCATCACTAAATGAACCTATAAAAGCGCTATGGTTAGCTATTACATCAAAGCAATCTATATACATATTCGGACTAATCTTGCACTCACTATTTGTTAAATTGATAATTCTATTACTTTGATTGGCATAGCACCCACTGATTCTTTCTGGCACAAACGTTGATACGTTAAATATTAAATTACCATTTTCAATATTAACTCCATGATTAACTAAATCACTACTAGTATTCTTTGCATTATGATATATCAACATATCATATTTTTCTAAAGATTTACTTATCGTTTTTAATACCCTTCTAAATCTCGCATTTTCACCATTCAAATTTACAATATCATATTCTTTTATTGCATCTACATTATTGATTTTTTTGATTTCAACATTGCTATTCTGTTCTAAATAATATTTATATTGTATCTTAACGTGAGACGAAAATGTGTATTCAAAAATATTTACATGAACACCTTCTAATATATTTATAAAAATATCTAATTTATCCGTGCTATCAATTTCTAATTCTAAGTTTGTATCTTCTTTTATTTTAATTTTTAATAAGTCTACCGAAAACTTGTCATTTTGTAAATAAAAATCACATTCAATGGTACTATCTATATTTTTTTCTAATTTACCACTAACTATTTTTATTTTATTCATGACTTACAATTTCCTTCACGATACAAGACCCAGATATTTCTTTTTTATCCAACTTTTCATATCCATGTTCTTCAACATACTTAACAAGTTCTTCTCCACCACTTTTTACTATTCTACCATTTTTCATAATATGAACATGTGTTGGCTTAATATAATTTAATAATCTTTGATAATGAGTTATCACTAAAATTCCAGGATTATTTTGTTTATAATACTCCATAACATTTTCCCCAACTAATTTTAGACTATCAACATCTAACCCAGAATCAATTTCATCTAATAAAACCATTTTTGGTTCTAATAAATACATTTGCAGTATCTCATTTTTCTTTCTTTCCCCACCCGAAAAACCTTGATTAACACCACGATGAATCATTTCAGGATTCATGTGCAACTGTTCTATATATTTATCCATTTTTTTTATAAAAGGAAAAAGTTTGAAATCGCTACCCTCTTTGATATGTAAAGCCGTTCTTAAAAAGTCAGCATTCGTAACCCCCTCTATTTCTAAAGGCATTTGGAGTCCCAAAAAAATCCCTAGTCTAGCTCTTTCATCAACAGTTAAACCATTAAGTTCGGTTCTATTAAATTCAATAGTTCCATTAGTAACTTTATAAGATGAATCACCCATGATAACTTTTGTTAAAGTAGATTTACCAGTACCATTTGGTCCCATAATCGCATGAATTTCACCACTATGAATTTCTAAACTGAATTCATCTAAAATTATCTTATTTTTAACTTCCACACTTAAATTTGATATCTTTAATGTGTCCATAAAATCATCTCCCGAAGATATTATACCTTAAAATAGCCTTGTTTTGTATATTTTTATTAAATTTTACCAATAATAAAATGAATATTCGCAGTATTCACAAAAAAGAGTTTAACTCTTTTATTTTTTTTGATAAAATTAAATTGGAGATGATAATATGGATTGTATTTTTTGTAAAATTATAAACGGTGATATTCCAGCCTTAAAGGTATATGAGGATGATTTAGTTCTAGCGTTTTTAGATATTAATCCAGATACTAATGGGCACACCTTAATAATACCTAAAAAACATTTTACAGATTTAGATGACATTGATTTAAATACATTAACCGCAATTAACGAAGTATCTAAGAAGTTAAAAAAGTTATTAGAAGAAAAATTAGGTTGTGATGGTATTTCACTTCTTCAAAATAATGGATTGGTTCAAGAAGTCAAACACTATCATCTACATTTAAAACCTTGTTATAAAGATAAAAATAGTATTGAAACAATTAAACACCATGAACTTATAAGTGACCCTAAAGAAATATATAAAAAACTAAAATAAGCCTTAAATTGGCTTATTTTTATTTTATGAATAAGACTAAAAATGTTTAAATCCACATAATCTTTAAACAAAAGAAGCATTATTTTAATGCTTCTTTTCTTGACAGGTTTAAGCGGCCTCGTTTATCATATCCTAGTGATTTAACAATTATTTCGTCTCCTACTTTAACCATATCACTCGGTTTTTCTACTCTTTCATCTGCTAATTGTGAAACGTGAACTAACCCTTCACAACCTGGCCATAGTTCAACAAAGCATCCAAAGTCTTCTACTTTAACTACTTTACCTGTGTAAACATGACCTTCTTCTACTTCACGTACGATATCTTTAATCATATTAGCAGTTCTTTCAATAACTTCTTTATTAGAATGATAAATAACTACTCTTCCATCATCTTCTAAATCTACTTTAACCGCATTAATGTCAGTTACTGCTTCTACATTACTAGCTTCTAAAATGATCTTAGTAATCATTTCTCCACCCTTACCAATAACTTCTTTAATCTTATTTGGATCAATCATAAATACACAAGTTTTTGGCGCATACTGACTAACTTCTGGACGTGGTTCTTTAATTTGGGCTGTGATTACATCCAAAATTTCCATACGAGCTTGTTTAGCTTGTGCTAAAGCTTCTTTTAAAATTTGTTTTGTGATTCCTTTGATCTTTATATCCATTTGTAAAGCACAAATCCCATCACGAGTTCCTGCAACTTTAAAGTCCATATCTCCTAGATGATCTTCCATACCTTGAATATCTGTTAGAATTGTATAATCATCCCCAGCAGTAATTAATCCCATTGCTATTCCAGCTACTGGAGCTTTAATAGGTACCCCTGCCGCCATTAAACTCATGCACCCGGCACAGATAGTAGCTTGACTAGATGAACCATTACTTTCTAATACTTCAGATACTACACGCACTGTGTATGGGAACTCATCCTCACTTGGCATAACTTGAAGCAATGCTCTTTCTCCTAAAGCACCATGTCCAATTTCTCTTCGCCCAGGAGCGCCGTATCTACCTGTTTCACCTACTGAGAATGCAGGAAAGTTATAGTGTAACATAAATCTTTTTTCAGCCTCTAAGCTAAGACCGTCTAAAATTTGATGTTCACCTAATGCTCCTAAAGTAGTTACTGCTAAAGCTTGTGTTTCACCACGAGTAAATAACGCTGATCCATGAGTACGAGGTAGAATATCAATATCTGTAGAAAGTGGTCTTATTTCAGTCATTGCTCTACCATCAGCACGAGTATGTTCTTTTACTACTATACATCTAAATATTTCATATTCTATTTCTTCTAATACTAATTTTACTTTAGTTATCAACTCTACCAATTCTTTATCTTTTAATTGGTTTTCAAATTCAGCAGTATATTTATTTACAACCGATTCTTTTACTGCATCTATTGCTGCATATTTTTCTAATTTACCTGAAATACGCATTGCTTTATTTAAATCTTCTTCTGCAAGTGCTCTAATTTCGTTTTTGAATTCATCTGTGATTTCTAACACTTCATATTCCATATCTGGTTTTCCAATTTCTGCAATGATGCTTTCTTGGAAAGCCACAAGTTCTTTAATTGCTTCATGTCCGAACATTAATGCTTCTAACATTAAATCTTCAGAAACCTCTTTTGCTCCTGCTTCAACCATATTAATAGCATCTTTAGTCCCCGCAACAGTTAAATCAATATCAGAAATTTCTAATTCAGCTGGTGTTGGGTTAATAATAAATTCTCCGTTAACATGTCCAACTTTTACTCCTGCAATTGGTCCATCAAAAGGTATTTCACTAATTCCAACTGCTAAAGATGTACCGAACATTGCTGTTAATTCTGGAGAGTTATCTGTATCAACTGATAAAACTGTGTTAACAACCTGCACTTCATTTTTAAAGTTTTCTTTGAACATTGGTCTCATCGGGCGATCAATCATACGTGCAGCAAGTGTAGCAGCATCAGTAGGACGTCCTTCCCTTTTAATAAATCCTCCTGGAATTTTACCAACAGAATATAATTTTTCTTGATAAATTACCATTAATGGAAAAAAATCTGATAATACATTAGCTTCCTTTTTTACTACAGCTGTTGATAATACTACAGTATCACCATATCTAACTAAAACCGCTCCATTTGCTTGTTTAGCCATTTCACCATTTTCAACAACAATTTTTTTCCCTCTAAAATCTAATTCGAATATTTTTTTCATTTCTACTCCTCCTTTTGATTAAAAATAAAGACACTTAAAAAAGTGCCTACTATTTATATATTATTTTCTTAAACCTAAACTCTTAACAATTTCACGGTATCTAGTAACGTCATTCTTAACTAAGTAGTTTAACAAGCTTCTTCTTTGTCCTACTTTTTTAAGCATTCCTCTTCTAGAATGGAAATCATGTTTATGTTCTTTTAAGTGTTCAGTTAATGCGTTAATTTCTTCAGTTAAAACCGCAATTTGTACTTCTGCTGAACCTGTGTCAGTAGCAGTTTTACCATATTTTTTAACGATTTCTGATTTTCTTTCTTTACTTAAAGCCATATTATCTCTCCTTTACTCTATATTCGCTTATACCGAGATTGGGTTGGAGTTTCCCAAATCCAAGAATAAGTACACTAATAATATACAATAATTTTTTATTTTATGCAAGCATAATTTAACTAAATAAAATTGCTTAAAAAAGCAATTTTTAATTTACAAACATCTTCCAAGGTTTAATTTTAGTGTTATCTTTATCGTATGGCTGGTACAACGCTAATGCTTTATTTTGACTATTTACAAACAAAACTGGGCATCCATACCTGTTTTGTAAAATACTACCATTCCTAATTCTTTCTTCTAAATAAGTATCTACTTGTACCTTCTTATAATCTATTAATGCATCTTCTATTGTAATTAATTGATAATTGCCATTGGCTATATCATCTAATGTAACACATGCGTTAATACCAAATCTACCTTGTTTAGTTCTGTTTAATTTACTCATAACACCAACTGTTCCCAAGATTTTAGCGATATCATAAGCAAGAGTCCTAATATATGTGCCTTTACTAACTAAACATTTTATACTAAATATTACTTTATCATCTATTCTCTTTATATCGCTAATTAATTCAATTTCTTTAATGTCAACTTCTCTTTTTGGTAAAGTAACTTCTTCATTGTTTCTAGCATATTCATATAACTTTTTTCCGTTAACTTTTACTGCGGAATAAATAGGAGTTTCCTGTATATATTTCCCCTTAATACATTTTAAAGCTTCTAATATTTGTTCTAAACTAAAATTTACACATTCTTCTTTTAATATGGTACCCGTCACATCTAGTGTGTCAGTAAGAACCCCTAAAGTAATTTCAGCTTCATATTCTTTATAATTTGCAGTTAAAATTTCATTTAATTTAGTAGCTTCCCCAACACATAAAACTAAAACTCCGGTTGCCATAGGATCTAAGGTGCCTGTATGGCCTATCTGTTTAATTCCTAATATTTTACTAACTTTATTTACTACATCTCTACTAGTATAACCTTTTTCTTTATTTATAAGTAAAACCCCATTCATAATACCACCACACTTATTATACCACGCCAATAAATTATCTAAAAGATAAAGTGGTTTATACTTTATAAATCTAGCTATTTAAAAACAATAGATTAATCTCTATCGTTTAGCATAATCACCAATCTCAACAAGTTAAGAAGTGAAGAAATAAAACTAGCTACATAAGTTAGCGCTGCTGATTTCAACATACTTTTAGTTTGAATTACTTCATCATGGCTAACTAAATTTAATTTTAATAATTCCTCATTCGCTCTTTTAGATGCATCAAATTCAACAGGCAAAGTTACTAGTTGAAATAACAATGCAGCTAAAATCATCAATATACTTATTTTCAAATATCCCGTAGCTCCAGCAAAAATCGAAATAAATGCAACTATATATCCGATATATGTAACTAGATTTACTACCGGAACTAAAAATGATCTAATCTTCATAAAAATATATCCATCTTTATCTTGAATAGCGTGGCCGCATTCATGCGCTGCCACTGCTGCTGCAGCAATGGTATCCCCATGAAAAATTTCTTTAGATAAACGAATTACCTTTCTAGAAGGATCATAATGATCAGATAACTCACCCCTAGTTTCTACAACATAAATATCTTTTAATCCATTCCTATCTAATATAGCACGAGCTACTTCTTGCCCACTTAATCCTTTAGTAGTCTTAATTTTCTTATATTTTTTATATGAACTATTAACTGTTGTTTGTGCCCATAATATTATTATAAACCCAACAATTGATAATACCACAGTAAACCAAGTTTCATAACCCCATAACATATAATTCATTTTATCACCTCTTAAATTATCTCAAACGTTGTACCTTCTCTAGTATCTTTAATGATAATCCCTTTTTCTTTTAATTCATCACGAATAGCATCTGCTAATAAATAATCTCTATTTTGTTTAGCTAAATTTCTTTCTATGATTTTATCATTTATATATTGTTCTAATCCACTATCTAATTTATTATTATCATTTTCTAATAAATTTAACCCTAAAACTTTATCAAATTCATTTATTAAATAGATTTTAGATGCATCATTCAAATCACTTTTTAAAACATTATGAAGCGTTGTAATTGCACCAGAAGTATTTAAATCACTTTCTAATGCCTCTTTAAACTCTATTGAGTATACTTCTAATTTTTCTAAGTCCACTTCCCCGTTATCTTTTAAATTAGATATTTTGTTTTTTAATTTAATATATGCTTGTTTGGCATTTTCAAGTGCATCATAACTAAATACTAAAACTTTTCGATAATGAGAGCCCAGACACATAAATCTATACCAAATAGGGTTATATCCTTTACTTTCTAATAACGAAATCGTTAAAAATTCCCCGTTAGATTTACTCATCTTTCCTGATTGATCATTTAAATGTTCCCCATGCACCCAATAATTACACCACTTATGTCCTAAGAAACTTTCAGATTGAGCTATCTCATTAGTATGGTGTGGGAATATATTATCCACCCCACCACAGTGAATATCTAAGTATTCCCCTAAATAACGCATTGATATACCAGAACACTCAATATGCCATCCAGGATAACCATAACCCCAAGGGCTATCCCATTTTAACTCTTGATCATCAAACTTAGATTTAGTAAACCATAAAACAAAGTCCGCTTGATTTCTTTTGTTATTATCATGTTCTACTCCATCACGTACACCAACAACTAGTTCATCTTCTTTATGATTAGTTAATTTATAATAATCTTCTAAAGTCGATGTATCAAAATAAACATTGCCACCAGCAATATATGCCTTACCATTACTAAGTAGTTTACTTATAATTTTTATATAATAATCAATATTATCGGTTGCTTTTGATACAATGTTAGGCCAATTGATATTTAATTTAACACAATCCTTTTTAAATGCTTCGGTATAAAAATCTGCTATTTCTAACACAGTCTTTTTTTCCCTCTTCGCGCCCTTCAACATTTTATCTTCACCAGTATCAGAGTCACTACTTAAATGTCCGACATCTGTTATATTCATAACACGAGTAACTTCATACCCTAAGTAATTTAAAGTACGCTCTAAAACATCTTCAAATATATATGTACGAAGATTCCCGATATGAGCAAAATGATATACTGTAGGTCCACATGTATACATTGAAACTTTACCTTCTTCATTTGGAATAAACTCTTCAATTTGTTTAGTTAATGTATTATATATTTTCATATAATCAACTCCAATTTAATTATATCATATATTTAAATAATCTCATACGAGATTAATTCAATTTTATTTGAAAGAAATTGTGAATTATATTGGATATCCTTACTTAAGTCTGTACTTAAATATTTTTTGTTATCGTCAGAAAAAACACTGACCACTTTTCCTATGTCCTCTTCATTTAAAAGAACACTGCCTAAAAAATTGGCACCGCTTGATATCCCGACGCCGAGTCCCAGCTTTTGACACAATAATTTTGCCATATTTATGGCGTCATCATCGTTAATATCCAATACCCGATCAATCACATCAACGTTTACTAATTTCGGAATGAAGGCATCCCCGATTCCATCAATTTTGTGATTAGAAATAACTTCATTTTTAGTAAGCAACGGCATTTTATCTGGTTCTACCGCACACAAAATAACGTTAGGATTAACTTCTTTTAACTTTTGACCAATACCCATCAAAGTTCCACCAGTACCTATGCCACTTACAAATCCACCAACATCATGAATTTTATCTACTATTTCTTGCCCAGTAGTAATATAATGCGCTGCGACATTATCTTGATTACTAAATTGATTAGGCCTAAACCCATCTATTTTTAAACTCAATTCATCTGCAAGCTCAATACACTTTTTAAATCCGCCAGCTTCCTTACTAACTAAGTAAACTTTCGCGCCATACATTTCCATTATTTGTTTTCTCTCTATACTTACCCAATCCGGCATAAAAATAACAACTGGATTATTAAAATAATTGCCTAATGCACAAAATGAAATTCCAGTATTTCCACTAGTTGCCTCTATTATAGTCTGTCCTGATTTTAGCCTCATACTTTCGTATGCTTTTTTTATAATATAATGCGCCATTCTATCTTTAATGCTTCCACTTAAGTTATATTGTTCTAATTTTATATATACTTCTTTTAACTTTCCATTATATTGATACTTAATTTTAATAAGCGGTGTATTCCCAATTAATTCATCCATAATATCACCTAATTTATATTATGAAGCATAAAAAAAATAGTCACAAAGGACTATTTTGTTTTTACTTTATCAGGTTCAACTTCTGTTGTTTGACAACCTTCAATAATTCTATGAAGATTTGCAGTAGCTGGCTCATTTGACATTAAAGCTTCAAATGCTTGAATTTGTTCTGTAGTTAATAAATTTCTATTACCTAACAGAATTTCATTCATAACTAATACTGAAGCAAAACGCGCTCCATCACCCATTGATTGGATAACACCATTTTCTCCATTAATTGATAAACCGTCCGCAGTCATACCATAGAACATTAATACATCGCTAATAATTTGGTCGAATCTTTCTTTTTCTTCTTTAGTTCCAAATTCTACTCTATGTTCTCCTGGTTCCTCAGCTCTCAATGCAGTTAATTCATCACGATAACTTTCTAATTTAGTTAATACACTTTTATCATAATCATTGCCAACAACTAACAAGCTTAAGTTCATTGGAGTTTTGAAATTATTTGATAATGAACTAGTCATTAATTTACCAATTACATGTCCTGCATTTGATAAAATATCTTGAGCATTTTTACCATCATATAATTCTTTAGCTAATTCAGAATCTTCACTAACTATTTGATCAATATTAATTAGTGTAGCTAAAGTTCTAACTTCTTCAGGTGTTAGCTCTAATCCATTTGTTTTAGCAGTTTCTCCAAAACTATTAATTCTATCAGCTAGTAATTCTCTACTGTATTTTTCTTTCTTATTGCCTGTATCAGGATTGTGTTGGCTTGTGCCTATAGTGTTTGTTTTGTTATTATTTTTACTCTTATTAACAAAGAATAAAATTACTGAACCTATCAACACAATAATTGTTAATCCAATAGCAATAATTCTTGCTTTGTGTTTTTGCCAACCAGCTTTTAACTTAGCTAGCTTTTCATCACTTGCAAACTTCGTTACTTTTCCACCTTTTACTTTTACTGTCTCTTTTTCCATAATTACATCCCCCTTTTGTAATAATTGTGCCTTATTCTATCATGAAACACTTGTTTTGTCAAATTTTTCTTTATATATATAATATATCCTCGTTGTTGGTATATATTATATACTATTTTTATCATTTGTCAAATTTGATAAATTAATTGATTTTCATGATATTTTTCAAAAAAATATTGCATAAAGTTTACTAATATGATATTATATAAAAGCAGTGATGATTCTGGACCCTTAGCTCAGTTGGTTAGAGCATCCGGCTCATAACCGGGCGGTCGTAGGTTCGAGTCCTACAGGGTCCACCACTTTATTTTATTGCGAGTGTGGCGAAATTGGCAGACGCACTAGACTTAGGATCTAGCGCCTTACGGCATGGGGGTTCAAGTCCCTTCACTCGCACCAGATTGATAAGAAACTCGAACTTTTAAAAGTTCGAGTTTTAATATATTATTAATAAAGGAGTTATTATGAAAAAAGAAATAACAATAGGAATATTCTGCGATGCTTTTTTTCCAATGACGGATGGGGTTATTATGGTTGTAGATAACTACGCCAGAAGGCTAATGAAATATGGAAATGTAATTGTATTTGTCCCTAAAACTAATGAATACTACGATGATTCTGTATTACCATATACAGTAGTTAGATGCAATTCAATAAAAGTCCCATTTATGGACTATTCTCTTCCTATTCCATTTTTTAGCAGGGATTTTAGCAAAAAACTAAAAAATTATAACTTAGATATTGTACACATACATTCTCCATTTACCTTAGGAAGCCTAGGTATAAAATATTCCAAAAAACACAATATCCCATGCGTTGCAACCATGCATAGCCAGTTTAAACAAGATATTTTGAGAATCATAAAATCGGATACAATTGCGACTAAATTAAATAGTAAATTAATAAATATTTTTAATAAATGTGATCAGTGTTGGGCGGTAAATCAAGAAGTTGCAAATATATTTTATAAAGATTATGGGTATAAATGCCTACCGAAAACCATGAATAATGCAACAGAAATGTTGCCAATAAAAGAAAGTAAAAATGCAATAAAATATATCAACAAAAAACATCAAATAAAGGCTAATGAAAAAGTATTTTTATTTGTAGGTAGAATTAACATTTTAAAAAATATATTGTTCATTGCCGATTCCTTAAAAGCAGTTAAAGAAAAAAGGCCAAAGTTGAAGTTTAAAATGCTTTATGTGGGATGTGGGCAAGATGAAGAAATATTAAGAAATCATATCCAAAAGTTGCAGTTGGAAAACGAGGTTGTTATGTGTGGAAAAATCACAGATCGAGAGGAACTAGCAAAATATTATAAAAGAGCCGATTTGTTCCTATTTCCATCTATCTATGATGCATCATCTATAGTACAGATTGAAGCAGCATCTCAAGAAACTCCTGGTATCTTTTTAAAAGGTGCCGCTACTGCAGGAACCATTACAGATAATGTAAATGGATTTTTATCAGAACATACTGTTGGAGCATACTCAGATAAAATTATTGAAGTTTTAGAAAACAGAAAACTATTAGAGTCTGTTAGTAAAAATGCATATCTGGACTTATATAAACATTGGGATGACGCTATAAAAGAAGTGTATGATTCATATGTCCAATTGATAAATAAAAATAACGCTTAACCTAACATAAGCGTTATTTTTGTATCATATTTAATAAGTTTATTTTAAATAAATCTTTTTCAGAATGTTGTTTAGAAACCATAACTCCTTTATAAGTGACTAACTCTGACTGATGCCCCTCTGTTAATATATCTTCCGGGGTGATTGTATCAAGCATTACCGTATTATCTTTCTCATATACGTGATAATGTAGTTTAATATCTCCATGCACTTTAGAAAACATAATATCGGTTGGTAACTTAAGTTCATAGGTTCTAGAACCATTATTTTGATTGGTAGAAACCAATTCGCCTAAAAAATTACCCTCTTTTAATGATGGATAATATTCGAAATATAATTTTTTATAGGCTAACATGTTATATTTTTTTAGTGAACGTTCTAACTTTTTAAATTCATTTTCATTTATATAATCAAATACAAAGCTTTCTTTCATATTATCCACCTCCTCTATTCAACTCGCCTCTATCCTATACTAAGGATATCACAAAAAGATGTGCTTTGTCAAACAAAGAAGTGCTTTTCAGCACTTCTTTTACGTTTTTATATTTTTTGTGTTTTGCCAGTCAACTTGTAACCTTGCTCAATTAATTTTGTATCGTTTTTGGTAGTACTCCATACTATTTTGCGCTCTCCAGAAATATATTTTCTTTCTTGATAGCTATAGTATGTCACTGTTTCATATATATTAATTGTTTCATATTTATCTTTATATGTTATACAGCTTTTACCAGATAATTCACCAGCATCACAACTATATGTAACATTTTTTGATGCATTTATTGTTTGAGTTGTTGTAACTTGTTTATTACATTTTGTTCCACTTAATGTATATCCACTTGGACAACTGTATGTTGTTGTTGTGTTTTTTGCAACTGTTTCAACTTTTGTTTTGTAAACTGGAGTTGATTTATAAACTTCATATGTGTATACCCATTTGAAAGCACAACTTCCTTCACAAGCATAAACGTAGTCAGCCCCAACTTCTTTATAAAAATATTTGTTTGTATCTTTTGGAACACTAGATGCATTATAAACTGTTTTTACATAGTCACCTTTTTTATAAGAAGATAAATAAGTAACTTCTTTACTACATTCATTGCCATTCAAAGTATATCCACTTGGACAATTATCTTTTGCATTTTTTGTAGCGTCAATTGTCTCAGTTTTTGTAACTGGACGAGTACAACGTGTTCCTTCTCTCGTGTATCCTTTAGGACAATAGTAATTAACATTTTCCTTAGCATCTTTTGTAATTGTTTCTGTACCAACTTTAATAGTTTCTGTACCAGTTATTACTTTTTCATTTTTAGTTTTAACATTACGATAATCAGTTTTGTCTACTTTAACTTTAGACCAATTTGACCAACTTGACCATTCTCCCCATTTACCATTAGTTACTAATTCATATTCATATTTGTATTTTTGAGTAATTGTTGGTTTTACTACTGGTTTGGTCTCCTCTTGTTTCTCACATAATCCATTTTCACAGTAACTATAGCATCCTAGATGAACTAAAATATAGTCACTATTATCACTACAACTTAGATTTACCTTTAAAATGTATTCGTCATCCATCTTAGTAATTTCTACATAAGATTCTGTCAAACTACATTGATTATTATTACTATCTAAGAATGGTATTAATAATTTCTTATCTAACATATCTCCTAGTGTTAATGTTTCTTTATCACCAATATTTTTTGGTAATCTAGATGTTGTAAAATAACTAGTTGCAGCTTCTTTCATTGTATTAATGTTTTGTGAGAACAACTGTTGATTTATTGGGTTTAAAGTGTTTCCCACTTTGTTATCTACATAACTTTTGGTTGGAAACAACCACAATAATAAGAATACAAATAATACTACTAAAATAATTTGTAATATTACGTCTCTAACTGAAAATCTTTCTCTTTCTTCGTACATATTAAATCCCCCTTTTGATTTGTTGGCGTCTATACTAACATAAATATTAATTTTTGTCAAATTTCCGCCATTTTATGGTCAGTATCTCGTTGTCGGTATATATTGTATCATTTTTTTCGAGTTTGTCAAATCTTTATTTTAGCAATTGTACAGCCATCATTGTTATAAAAAGATTTAAACTCCACTATGTTTTTATTAGCTTTCAAAGTTTGATAAGTTGTTTCTCTCAAAACCCCACTACCACGTCCATGTACAATATTAATAATTTCATTTTTCATAATCTTATTATCACGAATAAAATCATTAATTAATACTCGCGCAGTTTCTCTATCTAAACCATGTAAATCTAATTTAGGAAGTGAATCTACATATATAACACTATTTAAAGTCATGAATATATTCCTTTATATCTACTTTTTCTGGCATGGATGCTAGGCTTCCTATCTTAGTCACTGATAAAGCCCCCGCTACGTTAGAAATCATGATTGCTTTTTCTAAATCATAGTTGTGGGAAATCGCATAAGTAAAGGCCCCATGAAATATATCACCTGCACCCGTTGAATCAATTGCCTTAACCCTTAATGACGGCATTATCTTAATCTGATTATTATATTTATACAAAGCCCCTTTAGATTCTAATGTAACAATTATTTTACCCGGGAAAATACTCTCCATCTTTTTATATAAATTAATGACAGAACTATTTTCTTGCATTTTTATACCAGTTACTGTTTCTGCAAACTCTTTAGAACATACTACGTAATTAACCATTTTAGCTAACTCTATGATTTTTTCTTTAGGTCTTCCGGCATCAATTATTGTAACTGAATTAGGATACTTTTTGATAAACTTCATTGATAAATCATATTCTTGCCCATCCATAAGTATGATGTCTGGTTCAAAATCAAGTTCAAAATCCTCCATTTGCATATTTTCTGGACGGTATGTAAACACTGTTCTACTTCCAATACTAGTATTAGCAATAATAATACTGTTGGTAGTTGGAAATTTATCACTCATTTGTAGATACTTAGTTTTAATACCCACAGTTTGTAGTTGATGAGCAACTCTTCTTCCAAAATTATCATTACCAACTACACCAGCAAAATGTACATCCATTCCCCACTTACCTAATAAATAGGCTGCATTATAAGAAGGCCCCCCTCCGCATTCTACTCTTTTAGAAACTCTATTTTTTGTGTTTTCTTCTGGGAATTTATCTAACGGAAAAGTCATATCATAAGCTGCGTGACCAATTACTAAAATTTTCATATTATCACCTATTATTAAGTATATCAAAAACTAAAGGCTTTTTCTATAAATTTAAAATAAAAAACCGATAAATATTTAATTTATCAGTTCATTTGTTATTGCATCAAAATATTTTTTATTTATTTGATAATCAATTCTTTTACCTTAGCTCGAAGATATTCATTTTCGCTATCTACAGATATTATATTGAAATCAATAGCTTCACCAAACCTAATCGTTATACCGCCTCGCAATTTATATTCTCCACTTATCCCAAACGGAATGATAGGCTTTTTAGTCTTTGCGGCAATTCTAGTAGTTCCTTCTTTAAAAGGTAATAGTTCGATTCCCTTGTTTCTGGTGCCTTCCGGAAATATCCCTAATACTTCATCTTCTCTTAATAACTTCATTGCTATTTTAATCGCATTTATATCTATACCATCACGATCTACTGGGAAGGCGCCTAATTTAGTAAATATATAGTTGAGTAATCGTTTGTCAAACAGCTCTTTTTTCCCCATAAAATGAACATGCGGTTCTACTGCGCTCGCAAGCAGTGGCACATCTAATAGGGACTTGTGATTACCCGCCAAAATAAAACCGGATTCGCACTGTAAATTTTCTAACCCTTCAATGTTAGGGCAATATAATGTATTAAATACAGTTCGTATTACTTTAATTGTTTTTTTATAACATTCTAAATCAAATTCTGTTTTCCTCAATTTAATCACCAGTATTACTATATCATAATTTTTAATGATAATTATTAAAAAATAGTAGAGTTCTACTATTTTAGTTTTCCTTTAAGACCTTTTAATCCTTTACTTCCACTAAAGTTACTTAAAATATTAGTATCAAATGAGTATATTTTTTTGCTTCTATTTTTATAATCTTTAATAGCTAAAGTAATCATCTCATCCAATAATTCAGAATATTTTTTACCTGTTGGTTCCCATAAATAGAATGCTAGAGAACCTGGAATTGTATTTGGTTCATTAATATATGCTTTATGCGCTTTTTGATCCACCAAATAATCAATTCTACATACCCCACTTAAATTTAAGCATCTAAATACCTTTTTAGATAAACTCTCTATTTCTTCTCTAAGTTCTTTACTAATTCTTGCTGGTATTATCCGGTTGGTTGAAGCCATACCCTTAGATTTGCCGCCTTTAGCATTACCCAAATATTTATCTTTATAAGTAAGGAACTCCTCAGAACCCATTACTTCTTCTAATTCGCTAGTTGTTTGATGTTCGTAGTTTCCAAGAACGCTACAGTTTACTTCTATCATGTTTTCAATTACTTTTTCCACTACTATTTTAGTATCATACTTTAATGCATCATTAATTGCCTCTTCTAATTCTGTCTCATTTTTAGCAACCATAATTCCAACACTACTACCTAAAGATGCTGGTTTTACTATTACCGGATATCCTAATTTGTCAATTCCTTTTTTTATTCTATCAGAATCATCTAGATACTCACAATCATAAAACCAAGTATATGGAGCAATTGGTAAATTACAACTTTCAAAGATTTGTTTCATAATTACTTTATCTTGACCTAAAGCAGAACCCAATACTCTACTTCCAACGTATGGAATTCCCACTGTATCTAGATGTCCTTGCAAAGTACCATCTTCTGCATTGTTCCCATGTACTATTGGAAATGCAATATCTAGTTCACATACATCACGACGAATTAAGCCCTTAGTATTTACTAAGTAAAATCCACCGTCTCTTTTGCATAAACTAACCTTCTTAGCATATTTTTTTAAATCATCAAAATTTTTATAAACCTCTATTTCCTTTAGCATAGCACCGGTATACCAAGTACGGTCTTTCGCAATATATATCGGAATAATTTCATATTTGTCTTCATCCATACTATTCATAGCTTGAACTGCAGTGATAATACTAACTTCATGTTCTACTGTTTCACCACCAAATATGACTCCTATTTTTATCTTCATAACTTCACTCTCCTATTTAAATCATTCCACCAAGTATTTTTTAATACATAAATATATTATAGCTTTTAGTAACCAACAAATCAACTCTATCAAAACATATTTATATTATCACTCATTAAAAATATCTGGCAAATCATTTTCCAATAAAACATAAGTTTCATCATCGCCTAAACTTCTCATTAATGGAAATGCCTTTCTTACATCTTGTAAAATGTGAATATGCTTCTTATTATATTTTTTACTTTCTAATCCATCAAAGATTGGTTTAGTTTGCTCTCTACCAATTAAAATTACTTCATCGCAAATATCTGCAATATAAGTACCAAATTCAAAATTCAAATTATATTGCTCAGCTCCTAATTCTATCATTCCTGGAGTAACAATAATCTTTTTACCAGGCATAAGATTTAAAACATCTAGTGCCATTTTTGAACCTACAGGATTTGAATTATAAGCGTCATCAATAATATTAATATTCCCCATTTTCTTTAGCTCTAGTCTATGTTCAATCGAGTTTACTTTTTTAACACCACGATATAAATCTTCCATACTTATACCAAGATAATATCCTAAGGCAATCCCTGATAAAATATTATATATATTCGCGCGTCCTAGCAATCTTGTTGCAAAATGATATTTTGTTTTATCACCCTTGATTTTTACATCAAACTCCATGCCTTTATTTGACAATTTGATATTTTCTGCATAAAAATCAACATCTTTATTGTCAATTCCAATCCATAATATTTTACAGTTGTTCTTAAGTTGATAATTTAATTGATATGGATCATCACCATTAAGAACGCCTACTCCATCACTAGGTAATGATTCGATTAGTTCAAATTTTCCTTTTTGAATATTTTCTCTATTTCCAAAACTTTCTAAATGAGCAGTACCTATAGTGGTTAATATTCCATATTTTGGTCGAACTAAATCACAAATTTCTTGAATCTCCCCAACTTTAAACGCTCCCATTTCTGCGATAAATATATCATTAAACTTATCTAAATAATTGTTGATAGTATTAATCATTCCATAAGTAGTGTTGAAATTTTTAGGAGTTGGAAACGCGTTAAATTTAATATTTAAAATATCACTTAAAATATTTTTACTACTTGTTTTACCATAACTTCCAGTAATTCCAACGACACTCATATTACTCATACTTTTTAACTTTTTTACAGCTTGTCTTCTAAAATGATAAAACACTTGCTTTTCAATTGGCTTATTTACAATATTAACCAAATATAAATAAATATATTGTAGATACATAGTCAACCCTAAACCTAAATAATAAAGCCACACATATTTTTCATCAAATGTTAAACACATAACAGTTATTGCAATAGCATAAAAAACTAAAGATGTCATAATTAATCTCTTTATTCTAGCTGTTACTACCAGTGGTTTTTTCACTTGCTCTAATTTGCTCTTTTTATGTAGTAGGACAAACGAAACTACATAAAATGCTATAAATAATATTAATAGATATTTATATGGTAAAATTAACCCTAAAACAAAAATTACAAATAAAGCATCAAAAGAATAAAATACCTTTTTAACATTATTTTTAATCCAATTAATATAGCGATTACCGTCGTTATACCAATTTTGTTGTAAAATGTGTAAAATCTTTTTTGTTTTTAATATTCCATAAAATAGAAATGGAATTAAACTTAATAAAAACCAGCCCATCTATTTACCTCCTAAGAAACTATTTAAAACATTAATGGTTTGACCCAATCTTTCCAAATATGCATAGTGAGTGCATCCCTCATAGGAAACAACTCCTGCATCTTTAATTAACTTTTCTAATTCATAAGCATCATTAATTGATACTGCTTCATCATTGGTCCCCCATATAATTAAAGTTGAGCACTTTATTTTTTTGACCTCTTCAGTAATATCTAGGTTAACATGTTCTACTAATATTTTTCTCATTACTTCACTAGCATTTCTATAATCTGTAGAACCCATGTGTTTTTTTGCAAATAATTCAAGTTTGTTGATTCCAGGAATCTTTTTTAATTCTTTTAGTATTTTTGTTTTTAATGATAATTTTGTTATTTCCCTTTTAAATGGGCTCCCAAATACTACTAACTTTTTAACCCCATATTTGCTAGCATATAATAAACTTATTTTTCCACCAAAAGAATGGCCCATTAAAATCGGATTAGATACTTTTAAACCTTCTAACAATTCATGGACACATTCTACATAATCATATAGTGTCCATATACCTTTAGGTTCCTCACTTAACCCAAACCCAGGAAGATCTATAATAACAATACTGTAATTCTTACTTAAACCATTCCCTATTGGCTGCATCATTTCAATATTTTGACCCCAACCATGAAGTAAAACTATTGTATCTTTTCCAGTACCATAATTTATATAATTGACATTTACTCCTCTTATAGTCTTTAACATCATATCACCTACATATATTTTACCACAATTATTGTTTATAATAAAAACAATTTTACATAGAAATGTAAATTAAAACTTCTAATAATCCATTAAAAAACGCTTTTATTATATTTCTAATAAAAACGTTTTATGAACACGAAATTTATTAACCGATTGATTCACCAGTATACCTTTTTTTGACTAATATTTTATCTTCACTTTCATCAATTAAACTATCTAGTTTTTCAATGGCAAAATCATATGCAGGTTTTACTATTTCATTGCCACTCACAGTATAAACTCTCTGAATTAATTGTTCATCGCGAATTTTTTGCAATTCCGGAACTAAGTACATCTGATTGATAAAGTTCATTCTAATCAAATGTCCCACATTCGCATTCCAATATCCCATTTTCTTTAGCTCGTTAATAGATGGTAGGTTCCCTTCATAAAACCAGCTCCACACCTGCTCATGGATATTTTCATGACTAACATTGGGAACCCAAATTCTATTTACTATTTTTCTAAAAATATCTAATCTGTCAGCGTCTTGAATAATTGCAGTATTTACTGCGGTTAAAGCTGTCCTTTCTTGACCAGATTTTTGCGAAACAAATAGATCCCTTAAATCATAATTTTTAAATCGTTCAATAAGCTCTCTTTTTATAAATTTTAAAAGACCTTTATTATCTTTAGTATGTAATCTTATAACTTTAGCAATTTCTTCATCAAAAATATTATCTTTAGGAAATAGTTCTCTTAACAGCTCATCATGCATAATGGTTGAACCCAAATCTCCATGATCACAAATACCAGTTAACCGCTGTGACAAAGCGTAATCAGAAAAGCTCCCCACCAACTTTAACTGAAGAAATCTTCCAATATCATGATATAAACTTTGTATTTTTAAAAGTTCTTGAAAGCTTGTATTATATTGAGTAAAAGTTTGATCTACCAACAAAGATTCCTGCATGACAAAATAAGAATGATTATATTTATCTGCATAACCCGCTTTATTATCATTTTCAGATAAAAATCTAGAAGTATAATTATCAAAAACACTTTCTATTCGTCCCACTAAGATCACTCCTCATTAAGATTTTATTCTACAATTAATAATATGTTATGTCAATTAACAAAAACACTGAGATTACTCATTTTTCTCAGTGTTAAGATTTAATAATTTATAAGAAGTTATTAAAATCATTATATTAATTATTAAAAACATACTACTAATATATATATTGTTATAATTTATAAATGTTAAAAACAACTGTAATCCACAATTAGCCGACACATGAACAACTATAGGGGCATATATGCTTTGAAATTTTTCATATACAAATATAAGTATAAAATTAAGCAAAAACGCATACAAAAATTGAATAATATTTCCATGAAACAAGCCAAATAATAACCCTGTTAATGCTATCGCAATAATTGGTTTATACGATTTTTTAAATCGTTCATAAACAATGTTTCTGAAAATTAGTTCTTCCATAATTGGACCTATTATGCCAGAAGCAATCAATGCAAGAAATAAATTAGTATTACTTGAATCAAATATATTAGTAAAATTTAGATGTTTATTCAAATGAAGCAATGTTAAATTATAAACAAGTGCAAAACTAATTCCATTTAACACCAGCAACATAATACTATATTTATTTGTGCTTAATTTATTGAAATTACATTTTTTCTTAAATAGTGGTATTAAAAGTAAAACACTAAGTATTACTATTATCACTCTATAATCTGAAAAAAAGTAGGCTAAACTTTCTACATACTCATTACTTCCTACCTCATATGTATTACTAATATTAAAAATAAATGTAAATATGAAAATAGACACATATTGAGCTAGTAACAATAACCCCGGATACAACAACACCCTTAAAAACTCTTTTATTCTTTTCATATACTATCCTCTAATTCTTTTAATTTTAACTTTTATTCTTTGTAATGCGTTATCAATTGACTTAGTATCTTTGTCTAGTATTTCAGCGATCTCTTTATAATCAAATCCATTTAATTTTAATTCAAAAACTTGTACTTCAAATTCGGTTAAATGACTATTAACTTCTTGTATAAATTCTTCAAAAGACTCACTATTTACTAATATTTCTTCAGGATTATAGCTATTATCACCTAAATTTTTTTCGTAAATAAACGACTGTGAAACTTCATCATTAATCTCAAAAGACAATGATTCATTTAAAAATTTGTGTTTCAGCCTACGGGAGCTTACAACCAAACTAATAATTCTTCGTTCAATACATTTTTTAGCATATGTGTAAAAACTAGTTTCTTTTTCCTCATTAAAAGAATTCATAGCTAAATTTAATCCTAGCATTCCTTCTTGAATTAAATCATTTATTTCTAATCCTGTATTTTTACAATAATAATATAATCTATTGGCTGTTGCACTAATTAAAGGGCGATATTTTTCAAATAAGACTTCACCGGCTTCTTCATTATCATCACTTACATATGAAAGAAGTTCAAAATCATTATAATCTCTATAGTTCATTTGCTCTTTGATTAACAGCTTCATATACCACTAATGCAGTTGCAACGCTAGCATTTAAACTATTAATACTTCCTTTCATAGGAATTGTTGCAATAAAATCACATGCTTCTTTTACAATTCTACTCATTCCAAAGCCCTCACTGCCAGTGACAATTGCAATTTTTCCTTTGTAATCAATCTTTTGATAATTAGTTCCATCCATATCTGTTCCAACAATCCAAAATCCTTTATTTTTTAAATAATTAATTGTATTTTTTAAATTAGTAACTTGAGCTACTTTTACATTATCTAGTGCTCCCACACTAGTACGCATTACCGTACTATTAACATCTACACTTCTATTTTTAGGAATTATGATTCCGTCAACACCAGCAGCTTCACAAGTACGAATAATTGCACCAAAATTATGTGGGTCTTCCAAATGATCTAATATTACTAACAACGGGTCTTCTTTAACCAATAATTCTTCAATATCTGAATATTGATAATCTTCAATTTCTATAATTATGCCTTGATGATTTCCATCCACCATTTTATCTAATTCTAGTTTTGAAAGAAATTTGGTGCTAACATTTTGACATTTTAAACTCTCTATAATTTTATTATCAGAAAAGTCTTTATATAAAAATGCTTTTTTTATTTTTTTTCTATTTTTTAAAATTTCATTCGCTACATTTTTACCATATACATACATGTTACTCACCTCTTATGTAATCCATTATTTCATTAATACGATTATAATTTTTATTTAAGTATAAATACCCAATAATAGCTTCAAATCCTGTCGCATATTTATACGTAGCTATATCACAACTTTTTGGCCGATGTTCTATTTTATGATTTCTGGCTCTAAAAATCATATTTAATTCTTCATCGTTAAAAAAGCGTTCGTCTATCATTTTACTTAATATTTGGTATTGTCCTTTCGCGCTCACATATTTAATGGATTCTTGTTGCAATTCTTTTACCTTACACAAACCTTTAGATATTAAATATTCACGCACACAAAGTTCATAAACTGCATCCCCTATATAAGCTAGAGCAAGTGAATTAATTTCTCCTATCATACTAGTTCCTCAAACCTGTCAAATGTAATATTATTAATTAATCCATCTTTAATATCACTCATAATAATTTGAATTACCTTATCGTAATCAACCTCTCCACCCTTAATAAGGCATCCTCTTCTTTTACCAATTAAATCTAGAGTATTAATAATATCTTCATCAATTTCTGTTAGTCCATAACGACTTTGTAATTTTTCAGGGTAATATTTGTACAGATTAATAAGGAAATATTCAATAACTTCATAGATTGGTAAAATTTCTTCACGAATAGCAGTAAAACAAGCTAGATTAAATGCAACCACATCTTGGGATAGTTTTGGCCACAAAATTCCTGGAGTATCTAATAATTCAATTTCTTCATTAATTCTGATCCAATTTAGATCTTTTGTTACCCCTGGTTTATTTCCGACATTAACAGCTTTTTTACCAACTAAACGATTGATAAGTGTGGATTTGCCCGCATTAGGAACCCCAATAATTAAAACTCTAGGCTTTCTTTCTTTCATTCCCTTAGCTACTAGTTTGTGGTTCTTTATTTCCATCAATTCCTTGGTTTTTACAAACAATGACTTTAAATTAGGATTATGTTCTAAATCTAAAGTAATAACACAATCACCTTGTTTTTCATAATGTCTAACCCATTTTGCGGTTTCTAACTTATCACATAAGTCCATCTTAGTAAAAATAACTATTCTTGGTTTATTTAGAATTGCCTCATCTAATTCCCTTACTCTTGTTGAATATGGAATTCTAGCATCCACCACCTCGTAAACTATATCTATTTTGTCTATATTTTCTCTAATCAATCTCTTGGTTTTTGCCATATGGCCAGGATACCAATTTATATTTGTTTTATTTTCGTTCATGTTATTCACCTACTTTTGTTCTTAATTCTGTTAGTTCTTTTAAATTTCTTGATAATGAAATTGTTGCTTCATCCTTTGTCTGATATCTATAATCCATTTATATCCCCTTATTATCTTTTGCATTAAAACAATTAACACTAATTATATAAATCTTTTATTTTTTGTTTATTACTTACTTTTGTCTCTGTTATTTGCTCTTGCATATTCATAATCATCTCTTGTTCAGCTAGGATTTGTGCTTCTACTTGATCTAAATCTCGTAAATATTTTGATATTAAATCACTATATTCTATATCATTTCCATATTGATGATCAAGGGTAGATCTAATTTCGTTTATTTGATTTAGTGAATCACTGCATATATATCCCATACTGTTTAGATAGTCCTCAGTTTTATATAATTCTTTTTCGAAATCACTAAATAAAATATAAACAGTATCCGTTTCTGGTGTCAATACCTTTCTAATACTCTTTAATGAATTATTAACCATGATTCCACTAACAAGCCCACCAATCAATTTATTTTTAAACAACGATATCGGAAATAAACTTAACCCAAAATTTATAATAGATGATAAAATTCCTCCAGCATAAGAAAGAATACTCTTTCTTCTTTTTTTTACAGTCATCTTTACCAAGTTTTTTTGAAACCTTTCGATATTCTTTTGCTCAATTATCAATCTATCTAAAACAATTTTTTGAGCAAGTTTAACTTCCAATAATTTATCATCATTTTTGGATTCTTGCTTTTTTTCTTCGTTTTTCTTTTTTTCGTGTTTTTCCTTCTTTTTATCCTTTTCAGGCGCACCTTTAGTTTTAATTTTTGGTTCTAATAACTGTTTTCGCCTCTGCTCTATATCGTCTAAGGACTCATTACACATTTTTATTTGGGCATTAATCGAGTTGGCATTAAACCTTAATTCTAACAAATCTATTTCTGAAATATCTAAAACATTCTGTAAATTATCAAATCCAGGTAATTCTTTAAGGTTATGATATTTATTCAATAAATCATTAATTTTAATCTTTAATTGTTTTATTTCAAATTCCAACTCGTATAAACTGTTATATGCTGTAGTAGCCTTAATTTTAGCGTTTATTTCCTTAAGCTTTTTATTATACCCCTTTAATTCCTTATTCATTACTTTGATTTCTAAAACAGGAGTATATACTGCGCTTAAAGCATTTTTATCCATCTGACCTAATTCACGTTCACGTTTATTTGTGGGAACTTGTTTTCTTTTAATATTCTCTAATTTTATTCCACAGGCATTTAATCGTTGGATAATAGAATCATTGAATCTGTTTTTAGATTTTATAATTACTATTCTTTTCTCTAGGTCTCTGAATTCTTTATCACTATTTATTTTATTAATATTTTGATCCAAATCATTAATTTCAGATTCCAGTTGTTCTATCTTAGCATGTTTATCTATCTTGCTCTCAAAGATTCCAAAAAATAGTCCAACAAGAGTTATTCCAAATATTTTAGGTTTACTATAGTATTTGCCACTTGCAACCATTTGTACTCTTTTCTGTTCTTCTCTTTTAATAGCTTTTTTTCTATTTTTTTCTTGTTGTTTTTTCTTAGCTACGTTTAAGCGATATCTTAAAAATATATTCCAAGAACGCAATCTATCTTTCAAACTTCCTTTTTGGTCTGACATAATATCACCCAATTAATTATAACATAAATTAACATAAAAAGACACCTTGCGGCGTCTTTAATCTTGAATCTTATTTCCAACAATCCCAGTATAAAATTCTTCCCAAATTTTTAATACATTTTCTTTACTATAAAATTGATTAATTTCTTTAGAATGAATACTCTCTTCTTTATAGAAAGCTTTATCATCTTCTAATTTTTTTAGTTGCGTCACAAATTGTTTATTATTCTTTCCACTAATATACTTTTTAAAAAGAATATCTTTATACAAATCTAAATCTCTTAACAATAGTGGCTTTTCACTATTTACCGCCTCCAATATAGACATTGGAAATAGCTCATTATAAGAAGGCATAAATAATACATCAGCCATATTATACATATCATTCATTTGTTCCCTTGGAATAATACCTAAAAATTTAACATTTTTAGGAGGGTTCTCATATACCTTTTTTAATTCTTCGTATCCATCGGTAATTGCACCAAATGAAAATCCACCACACCAAACAAATTGCATATCAGGCAATTTTTTAGCCACCTCTATAAAATCTAATACACCTTTACGAGTTTGTACTTGTCCAACCCCTAGTACTACAAATTTATCATTATCTATCTCATATCTTTGACGAATTTCTTTAACTTCTTTTTTACTTTTCTTAAAAAACTGTTCTTTTGAAACATAATTAGGAATATATTTGATTTTTTCACGTTTAACGCCATGACGAGCTAAATCATCAATAAAGATTGGATTTACTACTACCAAATAATCCGCTTGTTTATAAAAACTCACTACATATTTTTTAAAAATATTAAAAAATAACCTTGGTAATTTAATACTTCCATCCAGCGTTTCTGGCAAAAAGTGACAATAAGCAACATTAACACCCTTATTAAATTTCATCTTCAAATAATTTTTTGGTTCTATTGTGTGTGAATGAACAATATCCGTTTTTTCCTTACTATTAATTAGAACTTCAAATTTGGGAGAAGATTTTACTAATTCCACTTGTTCCAAATAAGCACTTCCTACACCTTGCCCATCAACTTTATCCGCCATAGATAGCATATTGATTTTTATTTTCTTCATAACTTCAACTCCTAATTATATTATACCATCAAAGCTTTACGTTAACAAGAATAACATCCTCCCCTATCTTTTCAATTTGATTCCATTTTATTTCTAATTCATCTTTAGTTGAAAACATAGAAATAAAAAATTTACTTTTTTCTACAACCAGCCCTTCCATATTGCCATTTGAATCAATTTTAATATCAATTATATTACCAACCTTACTACCATCAATAATATTTATAACATCTTTGTGTTGTAAATCAGAAAGTCTCACTAACACCACCTATTTAAACTTATGTATAACAAAAAATGATATTCACAATATCATTTTCTTCAAACTTTCTAAACCACTTTTTTCTAGCCTAGAAATTTGAGCCTGAGAAATTCCAATTTCTTCAGCTAGTTCCATCTGGGTTTTGCCAATAATATAACGCTCTAATATAATATCTTTTTCTTTATCTTTTAATTTATTTATAGCATCTTTTAAAGATATTTTTGTTTCTTTATCATATAAAGTATCGCTTTTATCTTGAAGTTGATCTGCTAGATAAATGGTATCCCCGCCATCATTATAAATAGGTTCATACATACTAATTGTTTCCCGCATAGCTTCAAGAGCATTAACTACTTCAAACTCTGTAATATTCAACTCTTTTGCGATATCCGAAATCTTCGGTTCCCGCCCATATTTATTGGTTAATTCCTCTTTGATTTTCATCGCTTGATATGCGGTATCTTTGATACTTCTTGCAATTCTTACACTACTATTATCACGCAAGTATCTCTTTACTTCACCTAAAATCATAGGAACTGCATATGTAGAAAATTTTACTTCATGATTTAAATCAAAATTATCTATAGCCTTTATAAGACCAATGCATCCTACTTGAAATAAATCATCCATATTGTCTGTTCTATTGTTATATTTACGAAGAATGGATAAAACCAATTTCAAATTACCATTGACTAACTCTTCTTTTGCCATTAAATCTCCATCTTGAAATTTTCTAAACAAAGCAACCATTTCTTCATTTGTCAAAACCTTTATATTCGCAGTATTCACGCCACAAATCTCAACTTTATGACGTGCCATTTTGGCCTCCTTCCATTTTATCATGGTCAGAAATTATTATTTTTAAACGTCAAACGCGGTTGCCTTTGAAAATTTTCTTAATATTATTTTAGATGATAGTTTTAATACCCAATAAGGCCAAAATTTTTACAAAAGAAAAACTAGTTTAACTAGCTTCTTCCTATTTTTTAGACAATATTTTTATTAAAGTTATAATGGTAAGTATAAGTGAACCTGCAAATCCCAATACTATTGCGTAAGCCCAAGCACCACTTTCAGGTCCTGCTATATAAAATAATGGAATAAGTGATACAAATGCTATTAAAAAATAGTATGCTATAAATATAGGTATAAAAAGAATTATTCCATATAATAACTTTTTGACATCAAAACCTTCTTTGCCTGTTTTTATATTATCGCTACTGTTTATTTTGTGATTTTTATTAAGATTGCATACTATAAAAAACAAAACTATTAATATAAATAAAATTATTGTTATAAGATTCATTGCATATACCTCCTATTTTATAGGATATCATAATTCATATTATAACGCAACAAACAAGGCTAGCTACAAAACCAAAACCTAATTTTAAAAATTAGGCCTTATTTTTTCGATTCATAATCATCTAAAAAACTATATTTTTGTCCGTCTTTTTTATAGCCCATTACTGCATTTAAGTTAATATTATCGACGCTTTTAAACAAACTATCCTCAATATAAGGACTTGTTTTTCGTAAACCTTCAATAAGCCTTTTCATTTCTAATCGCTTAGAATTAGTTTCTATTTGTTGATAGTTTTCTTCAGTAAACTTACAAGCACAATTTAAAAACTCCAAATCATTAAAATTTACCCAGGCTTTAATATCTTTTTCTTTTACTAAATACATGGGTCTAATTAATTCCATACCATCAAAATTAGTACTATGTAATTTAGGAAGCATGGTTTTTATCTCTCCGCCATAAAATATATTCAAAAGAATAGTTTCTAACACATCATCATAATGGTGTCCTAAAGCTATTTTGTTGCACCCTAATTCTTTAGCTTTACTATATAAGTTACCCCTTCTCATCCTCGCACACAAGTAACAAGGCGAACCTTCTTCCAAAGTATTCACATATTCAAATATACCGCTATCAAACATTTCAATTGGAATATTCATAAGTTCTGCATTTTCTTTTATTTTATTTAAATTTTTCTCATTATATCCGGGATTCATTACCAAAAAAACTAAATCGAAATTCATTTTGCCATGTCTTTGAATTTCTTGAAAACATTTTGCCATTAAAAATGAGTCTTTGCCACCAGAAATACACACAGCGATTCTATCATTTTCACTAATCAATTGGTATTCATTAATCGCTTTTACAAATCTTGCCCATATTTGCTTACGATATTTTTTAATTATACTCTTTTCTATATCCTTGTATCTGTCTTCCATAGTCTCACCAACAAACTTATTATAAACCATATCAATTAAATTTTAAATACGTTTTTACAAATTTATAATTTTAAAAAGGATGCTTTAAGCATCCTTTGATTTTATGATAACTGTATTATAGTTATTGAAATCTAACTGTTCAATAATATCATTAAATTCTTTTATATTCAGACTCTTAATTTCATCATAAATATTATCAATAATTTCCTGATACCTATTTAAATAATGAACTAGATTATTATTTAAGCCAAATATATTATCACTCATAAATAATAGTGAGCTAATCATTGTCTTCTTCTTTCTTTCAAAATCCTCTTCGGAAACATTCCTTTTAGTTATTTCCTGTTTTACTGATTTTAAAAACTCTTCTGAATGCTTTGTTTCAGCAATTACGCCTCCGATACTATGCGAAATAGCATCTATAGTAAATCCGTTTATAGAATCTGTAACAACTTCTGTTTCTCGCAACTCTTCGTTTATTATTGATGTTGCACCAAATTTTATATCAAAAAATAATGATAAATATTGACGTACCCGCCTTGGTTCATATCCTTTAATCTTATTACAGTTTATTTTATAGGCAATCGCAACTTTAGGAATAGTTACCGACATATTTATTACTTCTTCTTTTTTCTTCACGGTATCAGGTTCTTTAAAATCTTTTATAACTATTGACTGTTCCTTAGGGAACTCTTTTTTTGCTTGATTTTCTTTAATTAAGTCAAAAACTTGGGTAGGTTCAACATTACCAGTAACAACTACAAACATATTTGATGGATGATAAAAAGTGTTGTAACAAGCGTATAGATCTTCCTTTGTTATTTGTTTTATACTTTTAATATTGCCGATAACCGGATTTTTCATAGGATTATTTGTTAGAGAGTTAGCCAGAATAGCTTCATACATTCTTGAATAAGGATTATCTTGATACATTTTAATTTCTTGTTCTATAATACCTTTTTCTTTTTCAACATTCTGATCAGTAAAATGAGGCGATTGAACATAATCTAATAAAAAATTCATGTTATCATCAAAAAACTCTGGCCCAGAGAATAAATATGTGGTTTTAAAATAATTAGTATTTGCATTAGCATCACTACCACGTTCACCAAAAAACTTGAAAGGATCTTCCCCGTTTTCTTGTTCAAACATTTTGTGTTCTAAAAAGTGCGCAATCCCTAATGGCACCTTTATCATCTTCTTTTCCCCTATAGGAATAAACTCTACTTCATTCGAACCGTAATTAGTAGTGAATGTAGTATATATGTTGTTAACATCATTTTTAGGAAGAACATATACATTTAGTCCGTTTTCTAATTTTTCATGATAAACAGTATATCCTAAGTGACTAAGTTCAATCTTATTCATCATCATCACTTCCCTCTAATACATAAACTGTATCAACATGTAATTTTTTAGCAAATTCTATAATCATGTCTTTAGTAACTTGTTTAATTTTTTCTTCTCTTTCATCAATTAAGTCTGAATTTAAATATTCATGACTCACATAAGTGCCTAATATTCTAGACGGCGAATCTTTTAGTTCTTTAAAACTATTAAGATAAGTGATTTTAGCTTCATCAATTTTTTCTGCTTCAAATTTTCCTTGAGCCATATTTTTTAATTCCTGCTTGATAAGTCTTAAACACTTTTTAAAATCTTTTGCATCAATTCCTGCAGATATAATTAAAAACTGGTATATCCCTTTAAAAGAGCTAGAAATTGAATAACAAAGAGAATTTTCCTCTCTTACAGTTGCAAATAATTTAGATGAAGGGCCTCCACCTAATATATATGAATAAATAGTACTAACATATTTTCTTTCAAAATCAGTTAATTCATCAAATTTACAAGCTACCAAAATCTGGCTTTGTTTAAAATTACTTTGTTCATGAACAATCTTGTTTCTCTTGCGATATTTGTTATATAAAACGAAATGGCTTTCACCTTGTTTTTTTAATACATTTAGTTTAAATTTAGAACCAAACATTTCTTTAACGTCTTCGGGTTCTTTCGGTGAAATAATAAAGACATCTACTAAATCATTTGTAAGCATTGTTTTATAATACTCGTATAAATCTCTTGCAGTAATCTTTTCTAAATCTTCTAAGTAACCGATTCCATTATACGAAGCTACAGAGTTAGCGTCAATTTCTTCATATAATCTGATTGCTCCATATTGGTTTGGATTATCTTTAATAGACTTAATTTCTTGTTCTAATGATGCCTTAGCTAGGTTAAAACTTTTTTCAAAGAACTTCCCATCTTCAACATGTGGATTCATTATAAGTTCCAACAAGAAACCTACACTTTTTTCAAACAAATTATCCTCTATCCACTCATCATTTAAAAACATGCAGTCAAAGCTAATAACCGAATAATTACCCGAAATATACGAGCCAGCACCAAATGAAGCATTATATAAGTTTTCGGTCTCGATAGCAATTTTTCTACTATTAGGATAGGTTTTGCTAGATTCTGTTAAAACTTTTGATAACAGAGTACGCAAAGTAATTTCTTCTTTTCGCACCTTTCGCTTAAAATTAATAGTTATTTGTGATTTTCTAAATTTATCTATTTTCACACAATGAAGTTGATATGAAAGTAAGTCATATTTTTTATAATTCATAGGTTCACCTCTTTCTTATTATACGTTAAAATCGATATTTTATAATATCGATTCTAAAGCAATTTCAATCATTTTTTTAAATGAATTCTGACGTTCTAACGAAGTAGTTTCCTCTTTTGTTTCTAGATTATCAGAAATAGTCAGTAAACATGCTGCTTTTTTATTTAAAAGATTGGCATTTTGAAATAAAGCAAAGGATTCCATATCTACCGCTAAACATCCATATTTATTATATAACTCTTTATAATTATCTTCTTTTTTATAAAAAACATCAGTACTATAGATATTTGCAATAGTAAGTGGAATATTTAGATTATTAGCTGCATCTTGTAAATAAAAATTTAAATTACTTGAAGCATGTAAAATTACATCTTCATTACCACTCTGTACTTTAGCATAACTCGAATCTGAGTAAGATGCATTAACTAAAATTACGTCATATAAATTTAAATCTTTAGTATAAGCTCCAGCAGAACCAACACGAATAATACTATCTACATCATAGAATTTAAAAAGTTCATACGAATAAATTCCCATGCTTGGCATGCCCATCCCTGATGCCATTACTGTTACCTCTTTGCCTTTATATGTCCCAGTATATGCATAAATATTACGCACCTGATTTACAAGTCTTGGATTTTCTAAAAAAGTTTCAGCAATCATTTTTGCACGAAGTGGATCTCCAGGCATTAATACTACTTTAGCAATATCTTCTTTTTTTGCCTCAATATGTGGTGTCATATAATCATCTCCTAAAACAATTATATATTATTTTTATCAATTTGAAAATAAATTTATACAATATATTAGGTGGTTTTAGGTTAGATATTGAAAATGCGGTTGTCTTAATCAACAAGTTAAATATTCACTTAGATAAGTTCTCAATCCAAGACTTTATAACAGGATATAATATTGAACTAGAGCATGGAATAGTAAATGAACGTACTAATGTAACTAATAATGATCCCATAATGACCGCAAAAATAGCGTTAGCACATTTAAACGAATATCCAAACTATTATAATAAAGAATATGGTTTACCTGCATTAGAAAGAGAATTAAAAAATAGACTAAACAACAATTAAGCTGCTAGTCTATTTTTTAGTTTTGATAAAATCTTTTGCTCTCGACGTGATATTTGTACTTGATTTAGTCCCATGTTTTCTGCAATTTCACTTTGACTTTTATCTTGTAAGTAATGTTCGCTAATAATTTGATAATCCGATTTGTCTAATAAAGCAAGCTCCCTTTTTAAAGCTATTAAAGTATCCATGTCCATAGACTCTACTCGTGATACAGTATCATAAAGAGTTAACTCCTTAGAATCACTTGCAATCGGTTCATCTAAACTTTGTAAAACATGGTTAGCACACATAGCCTCATTTATATAATATTCTGCTATTCCCAAATATTCTGCTAGCTCTTGCTTACTTGGTTCTCGCATTAATCTTTGTGCTAATACTAAATAGGCCTTTTCAATTTTTAGATTAAGCTTTGTAATATCTCTACTTATTTTTATACCTTTATCTTCTCTAATATATTTTTTAATCTCCCCTAAAATATATGAATATGCATATGTAGAAAACCTAGTATTAAATCCTTCTCTATAATTATTATAAGCTTTAATTAAACCAATGCATCCAACTTGAAACAAATCTTCTTTGCTAGAATAATTACTAAATAAGTGTGTGATTTTGTGAATTAATTTTTCATTTTCCTTAATTAGTCTAGCTAATTCTTCGTCCATATTTTTCTCCTTATAAATTTATTATATTAAATGCACTTAATTCATCACTCGTTTCATTCATATATTTTAATAATCTACTATTTTCAATTCTATGTCTTACTAAAGAATTTTTAAGACCACACAGTAAGCTTTGACCTTGATTATTTTTACAAAGTTCATAATTATAGAGCAAACTATTAATTCCCTTAATATCAATAACATTTAAATCACTAATATTGAATACAACATTGCGAATACCATTATCTTTTATCATATCAGTGACCTCATTTTGGAGTTTATCAACAGTGTTCTTAGTTAAAACACCGCTAAGACGAATAAATAGTATTCCTTTTCGAAATTCATAGCCTATATTTAGCAAATTATCACCTCGCTATTATAATTTAGCACAGGAAATTTTAATTTTATACATGTTCGACAAAATTAGAACTTATTTTTATTAGACAAATTTTTCAAAAAAATTAGCAGTAATACTATCAATACTAAAACTATCAGGGCTAAACATACTATATTTGCTTTATCTATTGCATTAACATCATCAGTTTTTAGATTTTCACTTTTTAAGTTAAGACTACATATTTTACACCTCAGTTCTTGTCTTAAAATATCATTAACTTGTGACAAATTGTTGATATCTTGAATTAATTTATTATTTTCAATTTTTAATTTTTCTAGTTTTTCAATACTTTGCTCATATTTTCCGTTAGTTTCGTCTAAATTTTTTCGCATATCTTCACATTGGTTATCACAATTGTGTAATAGATTTTCTTTAATATTTACAACAACATTCTTCTTTAGAGTTATAAAATCTGTAATAAATTCTAATGAATATATACCATTTTTATACATATTAAAATCACCTTTTACTGTATAATTTACTGTAGAGTTTATAAAATCTGATATTTTCTGATTATAATCGACGATTTCTACTTCTTTTGCTATTTCGAATTTTTCTCTCGTTCTAATACAATAAAAATCTAAAAAATCGTTTTCATCTTTAATAAATTCCGAATATTCATTAAAATATCCATCTATATAATCTTTATAAATATTATAAAAGTAAAATGCTGGATCCTGGTAACGATAATATTTTGTCTCTGAAAGAATGGATAGTGGCTCATCCGGATTATATTCCAAAATGATTTCATCATCATATTGAGCATTCGTTCTAATCCAATCGCGCGCAGAAATCACAATATTTTTATTATTAGTATTATCTAAATTAACTCTAAAATAGCTGATATAATATGTTCCGTCGCTAGAAGGAACTGTTGCAGAAATATGAAGTTCATTATCTTGTGAAAAATTAGCTTCATCAATTTTAATTATAATTTTTTGTAAGTCGTAATAACTATTTAAACTCAATTTTAGATAATCTCCACTCTGAATAATATATTGCTCTCCTACCAAATCTGTTGAAGATTTATAAGCAACACTTTTCCCGTCGAAATAAATTTCTATATTATCTAGAATTATATTAGTATCTCCGGTATTTGTAATATAAAAATTTTTAATTGGCTTGGGACGTTTTACACTATATATAACTTTAGTCTCAATAACACGTTTTTCTACATTTAATGGAATTTCTGTACTCCAAGAGCTATACTCACTATCTATTTTTTTATCCAAATCTACAAATTGAAATCCCGAATTCTCTTCTAATAAACTATGATATTCTCCTTTCTCGTGATTACTATAAAATCTATATCTTCTTTCTGCTTCTACATTTATCAATTCCGACGATTCTTGATTTTCAGTAGAACAGATTCTTGATTCACTATAATTGGAATAATAAACCTCTTGAGCAGAAATATTATAGATCAGTCCTAAAAACACAAAAACACTAAAAACTATTTTTTTCATTTTACCTCCTCATACCTAATATTCAACAATAAAACTTAATATCCTTTTTTAAGCACAAAAAAACTGATAAAATTTATCAGTTTTTCTTAGACGTCTAATAAAATTACTGGTCGAACACCACACGTGCTGTCATCAACAATTATGCCTAAATTCATACTACCGTTAAAATCAACATACCACACGTTATCTAAGTCACCAGTATAAGGTGTAGATGTCCAATAATCATCACCATATAGCCACTCGTTATCTAAATCAGGAGCCTCTAAATAAGCATCGGCCTCTTTTCCATCTGCTACTACAATTTGACTTGCACTTGGTATTCCTATTTGACTTCTATCTAGTTTAGTCCATGAATTTTTGGCTATAGCATCTAGTTTAGCATTTGGCCCCTCTGCTTGGCAAGAATTGTCAAATTTGCTTACACACCACACTAACGTTTCTGTATCATAGTTACCTTCTAATATTAATGTTGCTGGTTTACTACTTGTTCCTGCTTCTAATACATAGAATGTTCTATCTCTATCTCCTAAGTTACAATTGTACTCTGCTCCTACTTCATTGTCTTCTCCATCTGTTAACTCACATACATCTAATAGTTTGGCTAATTCTTTAATAGATGCTGCTCCATCTTTATAGACTACTGTATAATCTCCTACCTTAATTGAACTTTCATTTTTAACTACTTGTCCATCTTTAATTTCAATACTTCCTCCACTTGGTTTTGTTCCATTTAACTCAACTGTAAGTTCAATATCACCAGATTTAAGATTTCCGTTTTCATCAATTTCATATGTCCCATCCTCTACTGGTTCTCCATCTAATCTTTCTGTTGCAATTAATGTTTCTACTGCTTTTACGTAGTTATCTGCACTTCTTTCTGCTGCTCCTTTTTGTGCATTACTAATTACATTCATTACTATTGGTGTTGCGATTAACGCTATTATTGCTAGTACTACTATTACCGCTAGTAATTCAATTAGTGTAAATCCTCTTTTTTTCATCTTTCTTTCCTCCTATTTTTAACAAGGTACACAAAAAAACACGAAAACAAATTTTAGAACGATGGATTTTCTAAAATTCTTTCGTGTTTATTTATTTTTCTAGTTATAGTATGGTTACTTAAATACCCCCCCCCAGCTGGTTATTTTTGTTAACTTGTTTTTTGTAATTACTCTAACCATACTATCTTACTCCTTGTCTATTTTAATTTTATAATTATTAGTTCATTTTGTCAATAACCCATCAATGTTAATCGGACAAATTCAATTAAATTACTAAAAGCATACACTTTATTAAGGAGTGATTTATGTTTAAAAAAATTTTAAAATTTTTGTTTAAAGACTTTTACATTTTTAGTGCTGCTTACTCGAATAATTTGTTTCCTGATCCCCTTTCCAAAGAAGAAGAAGATAGATATATTGAACTAGCTAAAGTTGGGGATAAAGATGCGCGAGCTAAATTAATTGAACACAACTTGAGACTAGTTGCTCATATTGTAAAAAAATATGATACTAAAAAAGATGATACAGATGATTTAATAAGTATTGGAACTATCGGTCTTATCAAAGGTATTGATTCATATTCATATAAACATGGAACTAGAATAACTACCTATTGTGCAAGATGTATTGAAAATGAAATATTAATGTATTATCGAAATAACAAAAAAAATAATAAGAATGTGAGTATTAACGAATCAATTGGTTTTGATAAAGACGGTAATGAAATAACTTTTTTAGATATTTTAAAAACTCCTAAGCCAGATTTTGCGATGGACATTCATACAAAAGATAATATTTCTTTATTAAAGAACTATTTTAACGTGTTAACAGAACAAGAAAAAAAGATTATTATAAAAAGATATGGACTAGACAATCAAGATGAAGCAACCCAAAAAGATATTGCGAATGATTTAGGAATTTCCAGAAGTTATGTTTCTAGAATTGAAAAAAGAGCTTTAACCAAACTTCTAAGAGAGTTTATAAAAAACAAGAATCATAGTGAATAATTCTTGTTTTTTTCATCTTCTGTAAATAATTTTAAACATTGCTTTAAAAACGTTAATTGTTCTATTTCATCATCATATATCATATTGCTAAATAAAACTGCTTGACCAATATCTGGGATATTAAAATTTTCAAAACAAAGATCACTGGATTTCTTTTTAAACAATAAGTAATCTAGCAATTGTTCATCAACCTTGTCTGCCCGGCAACTTAACATTAAACGAGTAAAAAAGTTTACATTGTTTTGCCATATTATAGGATTTAAGGTGCCATTAGGGCATCTTATTTCTATTGTATTACCCTCATCCATTTCACATCCACGAAAGTTTTTAAAGCTAACTCCTTCAAACTTGGCCGTATAATGAGTTCTGAAATAATTCATCCAACAGTAAAAGGTTGTAAAACGATTATATCCGGTTTTGCTAGTTCTCAATCGATTTAATTGTTTCCCTACTGGCTTTGCATACCTATCAACGCCTAATCTCGCTCTATCATCATATCCATAAGAAAAATAATAAATCTCTCTTTCAAATAATTCCCACATTTTTAAAAATATTCTAATATTGTCTGGGTTTGACCCTATTATTTGTGAACCAATATGTATATGCCCACCAGTATACTCAGAGGTTACTGCACCATTGTTAACTAACTCACTACACATTGCTTGAATTTCTAACCAACTATTTGGATTGTCGGTTAAAATGGGACTAACAAGTTCTCCTCCACAGGTTTGACTGACTGTGTTTTTTGAAATAACCGTCTCATCTTCTAATTTCCAATGCCCAGTATTTTTTAGGCTATCTAGCGGAGCCTTTTCAAATTCTATTTCAATACCAAAAGTATATTTGCTATCTAACCCTATTGTTTTATGTAATTCAAACTTATGTTCCCTAACTAGTTCAATAATTCCATGTTTATTAATTTCATTAAAAGTAATCATAACATCACCAGTGCCGTATATATTATCACATAACTTAAAAATATACAAATTAAAACATACAAACTAACTTTGTATGTTTCTCTAATTAATCAATTTCTAATCTAATTACTACTGCTTCGTTATATCAGCTTTTAATTTATCCACTCTTCTTTGGTATCCTTTGATACTAGTAATATAACTTCCGGCAACTACAATATCAACATTGTTTTCTCTTAATAAATTAATATTCTGGTTATTAATTCCACCATCAACTTCTATTAAATATTGATATTTATTTGCTTTTCTTATAACGTCTAATTGTTTTATTTTATCTATAGTTTCAGGGATAAATTCTTGACCGCCCTCACCCGGTTCTACACTCATAACTAAAATTAAATTTAAATATTTGAAATATGGGTTTAATTTTTCTACCGGTGTATTGGGTTTTATCGAAATCCCTACCTTAATACCATATTTTTTGATTAATCCCATCATTGCAAAACAATTTTTAGTAGCTTCATAATGAAAAGTAATATATTCAGGCTTTAATTTTCTAAATTGTTTAACATATTTTTTAATATTACTAACCATTAAATGTACATCTTTCGGTTTTTGTGTATTTTTTAATAACTTTTTAATATTTTTTATATCCCATGTTTTATTTTTAACAAATTTTCCATCCATAATATCCAGGTGCAAATAATCGATAGTTGTTTTATCTAATTTAATAATATTTTTTTCTAAATCATCATTAATAGATAAAAACGATGCGGATACTTTCATAACTCACCTTCTATCCGTAAATTTCAAATAATTTTTATAACGACTCATTAAAATATTGCCTTGCTCTAATGCCTCTTTTATCGCACAATTAGCTTCGTTATTATGCATGCAGTCCTTATATTCGCATTTATCACGATATTCATTAAATTCAATGAAATTATCTCTAATATCAGATAATTCCATCCCTATAAATGACACATTGGAAAATCCTGGGGTATCTGCAACTAGGCCACCATATAAGTCAATTAATTCAACATGACGAGTGGTATGTTTACCTCGACCTAATGCCATAGATATTTCATCAGTTTTTAAATTTAATTCTGGATTAAGTTTATTTATTAGTGTGGATTTTCCCGCACCACTTTGGCCAGTAAACACAGTTACTTTATCTTTAAATATATTTTTAATTTTTTCTAATTCTGTATTATTATAAACCTCATAACCAATATGTTTATAATAGTTCATAAAATTATTTGCCTCTTCTCTTTCATCGCTTTTTAATAAATCTAATTTAGTGAAGCAGATAATTGGTTTTATATTATTAAACTCCAATATTACTAGTAATTTATCTAATAAATTATCTGAGAAATCAGGATAAGCAATACTCATAATTATGACTGCTTGATCTATATTAGAAACAGTAGGTCTAATCAGTTCATTTTTTCTTGGCTTTATTTCTAATATATAGTTGTTTTTTTCATCTATTTCTACATAATCACCTACAACAGGAGAAATTTTATCTTTACGAAATTTCCCCCTAGGCTTACATGTGTAATGGTTTTTATCGCATCGTACAGTATAATCATTACTAATATTTTTTATAATAATACCTTCCATTAATTACTTCCTTCTGGTTCTTCATGTGGAATAATTGGAATTATTGGTTCTTCTATGGTTGGTTCTTTTGCTATTGTAATTTTTAAACTAACTCCAGCTATAACACGAGAATCCGCATTTCTACTTTGCTTAATAACTCTTCCAGCAGGATAAAGTTCTGTCTCTTCTTCTACTACAGTTAAAGTTAATCCATATTCATCACAAAAAATTTGAATATCTTCTACAGTCCATCCTTCACTAACAAAGTTAGGATATTTTGTAATAACATCTGGTACTACAAGTTTAACTGTTCCACCTTGAATAACTTTAGTTCCTACTTCAGGATATTGCTCAATAATAGTATTTTCAGTTAGAGTTTTATCTTCTACTTCTTTTTTCTCAACAGTAACAACAATACCATTAGCTTCTAGCCTTCCCTTTACTTCGTAATAGTTTTTACCTATATAATTTTCAACTATAATGCCCTCTTCACCACTTGATATAATTAAGGTTATTTCAGTACCCTCTTTTCTAGATACTCCACTCACAGGACTTGTTCCCAAAACATCGCCTTCTTTAACTGTATCTGATGGTTTATAAGTGTTTTCAATATTAATTGTAAATCCTAAATCTTTTAATTTCTTTTCAGCATCTACAACACTCATGTTAGAAACATCTGGTACAATAATTTCTTTCTCTTTAGAAAGCGCAGGAATTAGTATTACTAGTGAAATAATAGTAATTAAAGAAATTGCAGTTACCACCAAACCAATAATAATACCGTTCATTCTCTTGTCACTTTTTGTGATTTCTTTTAAATCATCTTGTTTTGTTTCCGCTTTACTCGCTTTATTTAAAGCTGGCATTACTTTTGTTTCTTCTAGGTCGTGTTCAGAATAACGATAAGTAATTCTTTGTTCATTTTTTCTTTCTTCCATTAATGCATTCTTAATATCGTCATGCATCTCCAACACATTTTCATATCTATTCTTTGGATTTTTAGCACAAGCCTTTAAAATAATATTTTCAATAGCTTGCGGGATTTCAGGGTTTATAGAACATACACTAGGTATTTGATCTTTCATTTGCTTGATTGCGATTTCAACAGCATTCTCACCCTTAAACGGAAGCTTACCTGTTAACAATTCAAACATTAAAATTCCTAATGAATAAATATCGCTTTTAATCGTTGAACCACTACCATTTGCTTGTTCTGGAGGAAGATAGTGAACTGAACCCATTACTGAATTTGTTTGTGTTAGTTCATTACTATTTAATGCCATTGCAATTCCAAAGTCAGTAATTTTAACTGTACCGTCTTCTTTAATCAAAACATTCTGTGGTTTTATGTCTCTGTGAATGATATAGCTATCATGAGCACAGGCAACAGCAGATGTTAGTTGCAACATGATATCTACTACTTCAGTCAAAGTTAAACTCCCGCGACGTTTTACTAAACTTTTTAATGTTTTACCATCGACATATTCCATTACAATATAATATTTTCCGTCATCTTCTCCTACATCATACATTTCAACAATGTTCGGATGTGATAATGATGAAGCCGATATAGCTTCTCTTTGGAAACGTCTAACAAACTTTTCATCATCCGCTAAGTCTCCACGTAAAAGTTTTACTGCAACTTCACGATCTAAAATCGTATCATGGGCTAAATAAACATTAGCCATCCCACCTTCACCAATGGTTCTAATAATTTGATAACGATCGTTTATTTTTTGTCCCTTGATAACCATATTACTCACCTTCCTTCATTTCTAAGAATGTTACTGATATATTATCCGTTCCACCTCGATTGTTGCTTTTTACAATCAATTTATTAAGTCTCTCATCTATAGAGCTTTTTTCACTTAACACTTTGGCAATTTGCTCATCATCTAACATATTTGTAAGTCCATCACTACATAACATGATTCCATCTACATCTGTTTCTACGTCAAAAACATCCATTTCTACTTTCGTAGTTGCTCCTAAAGCTCTCATTAGTACATTCTTTCGTGGATGATCCTTAGCTTCTTCTTCAGTTAACTCACCTGATTTAACTAGCAGATTTACTAGTGTATGATCAGAAGTAATTTTATGTAACTTTTCATTTTTCAATACATAACCAGATGAATCACCAATATTACCAAACAATAGAAAATCACGAGTTAATACTGCCATAACTAAGGTAGTCCCCATACCGGTGCTTTCAGGATTCTCACTAGTATATTTATAAATTTGCACGTTTGCTTCACTTACTACATCCTTAATCCAATTAATCGCATCTTCTTTATTACCAATACTGCTGATTTCAGAGAAACGTTTTCCTATATGAGATATTGCAATACTTGAAGCAATTTCTCCGCCACGATGTCCGCCCATTCCATCAGCTACTGCTAACAAACATTCGTTAGATATATTTTTAGTAACTATAACACTGTCTTCATTATGATCCCTAACTTTACCTGGATCAGTTAAATATCCATAATCCATCATTTGACCTCCTCGTATTTAGATCTAAGTTGTCCACAAGCCGCATTTACCTTAGAACCAAACTCTCTTCTAATCGTAACTCCTATATTATTTTTCTTTAAAATATCGTAAAAATTCATAATGTCTTCTTGACTACTTTTTTTATATTCAATATGACTTGTTTCATTGTAAGGAATTAAATTTACATAACAGTTCATACCTTTTAGTAACTTAGAAAGTTCTAAAGCACATTCTTTTGTATCATTAACTCCTTTTAATAAAATATATTCAAAAGTAACTCTGCGATTAGTCTTATTTATATATTCTTTAATTGCATCTATTACTTGTTCTATAGGATAAGCCTTATTAATATTCATTAGCTTATTACGTAAAGTATTATTTGGTGCATGAAGTGAAATGGCTAGATTTACTTGTTTACCAAATTCAGCAAACTCTTTAATCTTTGGAACGATACCACAAGTAGATAAAGTAATATGACGCGCACCTAAATCTATGCCTTTTCCAGTATTTAAGATATCTATAAAATTCATGACATTATCATAATTGTCAAATGGCTCTCCTATACCCATTATTACTACATGTGTGATTTTTATCCCCAATAGCTTTTCTACTAATAAGAATTGTAAAACTATCTCACTAGTTTCTAAATTTCTGATTTTTTTTAAACGTCCACTTTCACAAAAAGAACACCCCATATTACATCCTACTTGAGTAGATACGCATATACTATTTCCATAATCGTGATTCATTAGCACTGCTTCTATTTTTTCATTATCAGTTAAACGAAATAAAAACTTATGAACGTCAATATCACTCTTATGCTCTAATAATTCTAAAGTATTTAATTCAAAGTCTTCTTTTAATCTATCTATCACATCTTTTTTTATATTACTCATTTCATCAAAAGATTGTACTCGTTTACGATAAAGCCATTCAAAAACTTGAGTAGCTTTAAACTTTTTTTCACCAATGTTTAAAAAATAACTTTCTAATTCTTCTAATGTATAATTATATATGCTTTTCATAATATACACCCTATAAAATATTATAACAGAAAATTGAGTTGAATGCTAATTTTCACCATATATTAAGTAAATTTTACAAAAAGAAAAGTGTAAATATCTTTACACTTAAAATCCTATAATTAAACAAATAATAAAGAATACAATCCCTAATCCTAAAGTAATACGACTAATAACTAATTCTCCGCCTCTTTCTTTACGATTAGCAAATAAACTATCATTTCCTCCAGTAATGGCATTAGAAGCACTTTCTGCTTTACCACTTTGAAGTAACGCTAAAGCGATTAATAAAATTGATACAATCATTAAAACTATTTGCACAAGTGATTCCTCCTTCACTATGTATTAGTTTAACATATTATATTTTGTTTGGCAATATGTTTAAAACTAACAAAAAGAATATCTAAAAAGATATTCTTAAAGAGCCAACCTAATTACTGGTCTAACCTCATGCTTATCTGTCAATGGAGCCGTACCAACTTCACCATTTGAAAAGATAAGCCAAGCACCATCATAACCATCAAGGCTAGATGTCCAATAGCCTACTCTTTCTTGAAAATCATATAGCCAATCATTCTCTAAATGCACATCTTCGGACTCGTTGTTTAAATAAGCATCTGCAGCTTTTCCATCCGCTACCATTATTTGCTCAACACTTGGCACTCCTATTTGGCTTCTATCTAATTTTGGCCAAGCCATCGATATGTCATATAGCGTTTGTTCCACTCCTGTCCAACCATGAGATCCCCCAGTATCAAAGTTATTTTCTAATATTAATGTTGCCGGTCTACTGCTTGTTCCTGCTTCTAATACGTAGAATATTCTATTATGTCCGTCTCCTAAGTCACAGGTGTATTCTGCCCCTACCTCATGTGTTACAACTTCCAAATTACATAAATCATCTAGTTTAGCTAACTCTTTAGCTTTTGCATTTCCGTTTTCAAAAGTAACAGTATAATTTCCCACGATAATTGAGGTCTTTTCTTTAACTACTTGTCCATCTTTAATTGTGATTGTTCCTCCACTTGGTTTTATTCCGCTCAACTCCACAGTTTCAAATTGAAGATTTCCATCTGTCCCGATTGTATAAGTACCATCTGCTATTTTGTTTCCTTCTAACCTTTCTGTTGCGATTAATGTTTCTACTGCTTTAATATAATTATCCGCACTTCTTTCTGCTGCTCCCTTAGAAGCATTACTAATTACATTCATTACTATTAGTGTTGCGATTAACGCTATTATTGCGAGTACTACTATTACCGCTAGTAATTCAATTAGTGTAAATCCTTTTTTCTTCATCTTTTTCTCCTCCTATTTTTAACAAGGTACACAAAAAAACACGAAAACAAATTTTAGAACGATGGATTTTCTAAAATTCTTTCGTGTTTATTTATTTTGCTAGTTATAGTATGGTTACTTAAATACCCCACCCCCAGGTGGTTATTTTTGTTAATTTAATTTTTGTAATTACTCTAACCATACTATCTTACTCCCTTGTCTATTTTAATTTTATAGTTTTCTGTTTGGTTTGTCAACAGATATTTAATATTTTGAAAGCGCTCTAAGCTTTCTAATTACCTTCTTTTCGATTCTAGAAATATATGATTGGCTAATACCTAACTTTTCCGCAACATCTTTTTGTGTCATTTCTTCATGATTAAAAAGACCATATCTTAACACCATGATTTCCTTATCTCTTTCGTTTAATTTTTCAATTTCACAGTAGAGCTCCTTTTTATCATTTTCTTCTTCTATTCCCTTTGTTACTACATCAGGTTCTGTTCCTAAAATATCTTCTAAATGAAGTTCATTTCCTTCTGAATCATAACTTAGGCTGTCTTCAAAGCTAACCTCACCTCTTCTCTTTTTGTTTTTTCTTAGAAACATTAGTATTTCATTATCTATGCATCTTGATGCATAAGTAGCCAATTTTATATTTTTATCCAATTTATAAGTATTTACTCCCTTTATCAAACCGATAGTTCCAATGCTAACTAAATCCTCCAAATCTACTCCGGTATTTTCATATTTTTTTGATAAAAATACGACTAATCGCAGATTATGTTCGATTAGTTTTGAGCGAGCTGCTTCATCCCCTGCATTAGACAGTGTTACATAATATATTTCATCTTCCTTAGAAAGTGGTTCTGGAAGCTTATCAGCACTCCCTACAAAAAAAATTGATTCTTCACTTTTAAAAATTCTAATAATTGAATTAATGATTTTTCTTAACATTTTTATTCCTCCATAATCTCTGGCAATATGCAATCTACTCCATCAATGCCTATTTTTTGATTGATAAAACTAACCAAATAATTATTACCAACTTCTTTATTATCTATCTTAACACTATCTACTTTGTAACATTTTATAACTCCCCCCTTATCAATTGTTTGATAAGGAACCATTATAAAATTACCGTTTAACTCCAGATGTTTATTCATAAAAATGATACTTCTATTAAAATATGGATCTACAACTTTATTTCCTGTATCTACATAGCCAACACATTCAATTCTTTTACCACCAACTTTAACTTTTACTTTGTGATATTTACTATAGTTGTTTTTAAGACGCAATCCTTGCTTTACATAAATGTATATAATTATTGGTGAAAATATGATTAAAAATATAAAATTTATACTTAAACCCTTGTGAAAAAATACAAGACCTTCCTGTTTGTAAGAAAACTCTATATTTAAAAAATATAAAAAACCACCTAAAACAATACTAGACATATAAAAATATCCTATATTTTTTAAAAAATATTTAATACTTTTAAAACCAAACGAAGCTAAAATCATTAGAACGCTGATAACTATTTTAAAACAAAATAATTCTATAGAATTAATTTCGATAAATAGCAAAAGCACACTAAGACTACCTAAAAATGCACCAAATAAAATTTTATTAATGCTTGTTTTTCTTCTTAATAATATCGAGACAGATAATAATAGCAAAAAATCAAATGCAAAGTTTATAAATAATACTAGGTCTACATATATTTTCATTGCATCACCAAATATATTATAAAAAAACAACACTGATTATTGTGTCGTTTTATAGGTAATACATTTAATTTAAATATGGCAATCAAAAAAACGCCATTTATGACGTTTCGTTTATTTTAAAATCCTCTTTTTCTTAAGAACGAAGGAATTGAAGCTTCATCATCTGAATTATCTCCAGCATCCTCTGCAGTTTTTCTTAATTCTTCACGAGCTGTAGTGGAATAAGAGTGATATAGTGGATCTGTTTTATCTTCAAAACCAGTTGCAATTACTGTAACAATGATTTCATCATTCAAGTTTTCATTAATAACTGCACCAAATATTGTATTAATATCTGTATTAGCGCTTGTTCTAATAACCTCTGCAGCTTCTTCTACTTCGAAAAGTGTTAAATTAGAACCACCAGTAACGTTAATGATTGCATCTGTTGCACCACTAATGCTTGTTTCTAGAAGTGGACTTTCTACAGCTTGTTTTGCAGCTTCTGCAGCTCTATTTTCTCCCATACCAATTCCGATTCCAATTAAGGCATTACCACGTTTTTCCATAACTGCTTTTACGTCAGCAAAGTCTAAGTTGATTAACCCAGCTACCGCAATTAAGTCTGAAATTGATTGTACACCACGTCTTAATACATTATCTACTTCTTTGAATGAATCTAATAATGGTGTAGATTTATCAATGATATCTCTTAAACGGTCATTCGGAATAACAATTAGTGTGTCTACGTGTTTCTTTAATTCATCTAAACCACTTAATGCTTGTTCCATACGTTTTTTCCCTTCAAATGAGAAAGGTTTTGTAACAATACCTACAGTTAAAGCTCCCATTTCTTGTGCGATTGATGCAACTACTGGGGCAGCTCCTGTACCAGTTCCTCCACCCATTCCACAAGTAACAAAAACCATATCAGCTCCTTCTAATGCAGCTTCAATTTCAGCTTTTGATTCTAAGGCAGCCTCACGCCCAATTTGTGGGTTTGCTCCTGCACCTAAACCATTAGTAAGTTCTGTTCCAATCTGTATTTTTACTGGAGCTTTAGAGTTATTTAGTACTTGCAAATCTGTATTTGCAACAATAAAGTCTACTCCTTTTACTCCTGATTCAATCATTCTATTAACAGCGTTATTTCCTCCGCCACCTACTCCAATTACCTTGATTTTAGCTAATTGATCCATTTCTAATCCACCAAACATGCTTATCCTCCTCTATTCGCCAAAAAAGTAGCCAAATACTTTTCCCAACATTGATTCATTTGAAATATTATTTATTATACCCTTTTTAGGTGTTTCTAATTCCTCCATATCAGAAGAACTTATCATTGTAAAATTTTTACCTTTTAATTTTAATTTATTTATAAAATAAACTATGTTCCCAACACATGCTGAAAATTTGTTATGTCTGATTCCTACTAACTTGACATCACCAATGATAACATCTTTGCCAAAAATATCTTCAGCAATATAATCAAAATGAGCCATATTACTAGTGCCACCAGTAACAATCACATAATCTACTTTACGATTTGTTAAAATATTAATTTCTTTGCGCGCAAGTGTTAAAATTTCTTCAATTCTAGACATAACAATTTCCGAAGTTTCAAATTGATTAATTCTAATAGTTTCTTCTTCCATTTTAACTTCATATGTCTCACTAGTACTTGCGTATTTTTTATGCGCTAAAGCAAATTTTTCTTTAATTTTTCTTGCTTGATTTAAGTCTACTTTGTAGATATATGCTAAATCATTATCGATGTTTCTACTTCCCATTGCAATAATAGAACTTTTAACTATAATTCCCTTATTATATAAGGCAACTGTTGTAGTTTCTGCGCCAACATCAACAATAGCACCTACTTGTGCGTCCATTTCTTTTGAACGAAATGCATAACTATTTCCTATAGGGTTTAAAGAGATGTCCACAATTTCTATTCCTATATTATCCATTAAACTAACTACTGAATAAATATTTTTCTTAGGAGTTGTTGCCATAACAGCTCTCGCCGATAATGTGTTTCCAACTAATCCCTTAGGATCCTTAATACCTTCTTTGTCGTCTAGTTTAAAATCAATAGGTAACATTGTAACCATTTCTTTACCAGGCATTAGCTTATCTTTCATCGCATTTTGTAAAACCTCAATTATATCATCGCCAGTCACAATATGTTCTTCTCCTGTTACCTTTGTTTCCCCTTTAACAACCAAAAAGTCAGCAAAATAAGAAGGTACTGAAATAATAACTTTTTTTATTTTTATCCCAAGCATTCCTTCAACCTCAGTAATTGCTTTCCTCATTGAAACTGAAGCAGCTTCAAAATCAGTAATAAGCCCTTTTTTTATTCCCTTTGATTTCACAGATGATGCAGCCAATAAATTTAATTTACCCTTATATAGTTCACATACTACTACTTTAATTGTATCGGAACCAATATCAACGCTACTAAAAATATGCTTCACTATATCATCTCCTACAATCCTAACATAATTATACTATAATTTATAAAAAAAGTAAAAGAAAAAATTAGAAATTTCTTCCTAATTATCTAAAACCTTAAAATATTCTCCCGAATCTAAATAAAGTATCCCTTTTTTCCCTTCAAACTTTTTAATGATACTTATATAGTTATTAATACTAGTAAATTTGTTTAAAGTTAGGTAAACATAATTATTATCATTCATTACAAATAAAAACCTTTCCTCATCTACCTCATTAGGATTATAAATTATTTCGGATGTTCTTTCTAATACATCATAGTTAACCCGCCTCATTACATCAACAAATTCATTATAAATAGTATCTGGAACATAATTTACTAGTATAGGGCTGGAAATCTTTTCTTTTAATCTTATATCGTCGCTAAAGACGGTCTCGCTTGTGTTACTGTCAAAAAATAATGGTTTATTTTCTATAACTTCTATATAAACTTTAGCAAATTTTTTCTTAACTTTAGCACTAACAATTAAGTCGTGTTGCTCTAATCTTTTCTTAATAATGATTGATAAATTCCCAATAGATGATGGGTAATCTTCAAGTTTTGCAATTTCAATAATTTCTTGGTCACTTAAATAGCTATTCCCACTAATATATATGTTTGTAATTTTTGGGGATAATATTCCAAAAACAATGCTACCAAAAAGAATTAAAAACGTTAAGCATATTAATATTGCTCCTATTTTTAATCTTCTTTTTTTCTTAGGAAGCATTTTAGTTTGTTTTTGAACATATTTCTTGCCTCTACTTGAAGTTGCCATGAAATCACCTTTTTATTCTACAAATTCTTGTTCTACTTTTAATTCGATATTATAAGCATCTTTTACTTTTTCCTGTATTTCAAAGATTAATTTTTTAATATCTTCACCTGTTGCATTACCACTGTTAATAATAAAATTAGCATGTTTTTGACTGACTTGGGCTCCACCAATACTTTTACCCTTATAGCCAATTTCTTCTATTAATCTTCCAGCAAAGTCTCCTTCTGGATTTCTAAAGACACTACCAGCAGAAGGATATTCTAATGGCTGTGTTTCTAATCTACGTTTCTTTCTTTCATCTACAATTTCCATAATTACATCTTTGTCACCCTTACGCAACACTATAGTTGCTTCTAGACATATATAGCCTGGATTTTTTTGAAAGAAAGATGTACGATAATGAAAATCTAAGTCCTTATTTAAGATTGTTTTAATTTTATAATCAGGAGTTAAAACTTTAACACTTTTAACAATATAGCCCATGTCGCTTTTATAGGCACCGGCATTCATATAAACAGCCCCACCAATAGTTCCAGGAATGCCCGTTGCAAATTCCATTCCGGTGTAACCTAAACGGCACATTTTAAGAGCTAGCTTCATCAAACTATAACCTGCTTCTACCTTTATGGTATTCCCTTTTACATCTAAAGCATTAAATTCATCTAATCTAATTACTACACCATCATATCCACTATTATTAAAAATTAGATTAGAACCGTTCCCTAATATTTTATATTTTATATTATTTTCTTGGAGAAATTTTAATACATTAATTAAGCTATTCACATCTTTTGGAGAAATTAGTGTAGCCGTTCCCCCCACTTTATAGGTAGTATAATCTTTTAACTTAATTGTATCCACTTTCCCGCATTTTAATTTTTTTAACTCTTTTAATATATTCATTATTTACTTCCTATCTATAAGCCTTCTAATATTATCATAAATTAATGTCGCACTATTAGGAACACTCATCTTCTTTAAATTACTACGTATCTTTTTGATTTTGCCAGAATCATTTATTAATGCGTCAATAGTTCTAACTAACGCATCACCTTTTAACTCTGTTTCTTCTAGCATCACTGCACTACCGTTATTTACTAAATCCATCGCATTCTTAAACTGATGATTATCTGGAACATATGGACTCGGTATTAAAATAGATGGAATGTTAAGAGCGGTAATTTCACTTAAAGTAGAAGCCCCGGCGCGACTTACTATTATATCTGTTTTTTTCATAATTCTAGTCATATTTTCAATATATGGAACAATTTTAACATTATTTGGTGCTTTCAACTTTTTAAATGAATCATAGGAATCCTTACCCGTAACATACAAAACTTCATAATCTTTATTTTTGAACATAGAAATGGATTCTTTAAAAAAGTTATTAATTTTAGATGAGCCTAATGAACCCATAACAATTAATATCAACTTTTTAGAATCACTAAGTCCAAACTCACTTTTAGCTATCTCAGGTTTTTTAAGGGCATCTTCACTACAAGGATTTCCAGTAAAGATTGTTTTTCCCTGTGGAAAATCTTTGGCACTAGACTCAAAAGAGACTCCTATTAAACTAGCATGCTTGCTTAAAAATTTATTACACTTACCTGGAATACTGTTTTGTTCATGAATGAATGTAGGATATCCCAATTTGCTAGCAGCATATATTACTGGCCCAGTTACATATCCCCCTACACCTATCACTATATCAGGATTAAACCCTTTTATTATTTTTTTACATTCTCTATATCCATTGATAAAACATTTAATCGTTTTAACATTACGATATATTCTTTTTCGATAAAATCCATATATTTCGATAGTTTTAAATGGAATATTATGTTTTGGAACAATATCCTTTTCCATTCTATTATGAGTACCTATATATAAAAACTCACTATTCGGTTCTTTTTCCTTAATTTTGTTGATAATTGCTAGAGCAGGATAAATGTGTCCTCCTGTCCCACCCGCACTTATGATTACTTTCATACTTTTCACATCCTATTTTCATTATACTATAATTTATTCACATAAACAATATTTAGAATTGTTTGATTATGTCAAAAACACAAAAAATGCATTATATTTATGCACTTTTCTATATCATTAAGTATTCTTTTTTTATGTTGTCTAATTCGCTCCACTTATCTAACAGAAGTTCCAAGCAATCGTTGTTATTGCTAATACGATTTAAGTCTCTTTTATTAATGCATATAATATATAAGCCTGTTTGAACCAAACGTTCTATTTCCTCTCTTGCTTTTTTTGTAATACCGTTTGATGTAATAAATATTGCAGTTTTATTACCCTTCATATTAGAAATATAAGCAGTATTTCTAATTTGGGCAAGCCCTACCTTTCTATTCCAGTTTTTACACTCTACTAAAATATACGCTCCCAGTTGCCACAAGGAATCATTAAGCGATACATTTACAATACTACAGTCGATTTCTTGAAAACCCGCTTTAATTCTTTTTGCGCTTATTTCTAACCCATCAACACATTCTATAAAATAATCGGCAACCCCTTCCCAAAGAAGACCTTTTTGAAAACTATCTTTTTCTACTACTGCCTTTTCAATCATACTAGAGAATTCAATTTTATTAAATATTTTATTATCTAAATTATGTAAATTTACAATACTATATATATATGGCAAATATACATATCTTGAATTCATGACTTGTAGTAAGTCTTTTGAAATAACCAATTCATCTTTTCCTTTTAAAAATCCTCTAATTGTTTCAATTTGTTTTAATAATACTTCAAAATATTTGTCTTTAGGGATTATGATTTTACTATCTATGGTAATATCAATTTCTCTTGAATCAATACAAATATTAGCACATAAAAAACTTAAAAACTTGTAATATGTTTTTTCTATCAATTCTTCAGTCCACTTCTGTTTACTAATAGAACACGCGAATAGAAATACTTTGTGCCATTCTATGCATATTTCTGTTGGCATTAAATAAATCCCTAATCCATAAATTGGATCAATCAACATACCATTAATGCCAGATATTGAGAAACATCCTAACTCTTTAAAATTTGCGCATTCTTTAGTATACGAGTTATATTCACCAAGAGGCAACCTCATACCACCTTCTATCAATAAATTCCAAGATGATAACATCTGATTAGGAATGCAATCTATAATTTTGCGTCCGACCAAATCGCGCAGAAAAAATGACCGAATCATTAATTGTCTTCCAAACATTGTTATCTCTTCCCCTGAGAGCCAATATTTTAATATTGTTTCTATCTCTTTAGCATTTTTAGTATTCTCTGGGTTTCCCATATATATGGTAAATACCCTCATATTTTCTTGTTCTAATTGTAATGTTCTGGGAAAATGACCAGGATAATCGCAGAAAAACTCTTGGACTACTCTAAAAAAGCTATTACCATACTCATCAAATTCGGGTAATGAAGTTTGTATTCTTTCATCATTAATTATTCTTTCAACATTATAATTTAATCCATCACATATCTTGTTTCGTATATAATCTATCTTTTTACAATCGCCAATCACTCCAAAAATGTGATAAGCATCTTCTTCTACTTCTAAAGAGATTTCTTTTACTTTGTCATAAAAAGTATTAGCCAAACAGCGATAACTATCAATTGTAACCATTTGAACTTCTTTGTTTTCTATCACGCCACAAATATAAAAATAGACTAACCCGGCAGACTCTAAAACTTCATCTTTCATACAACATTCACCCACATTTATTATACCATATGTATGTTTTTTATATTTTTTTAAATGTGCTATAATATTAATGGTGATTTTATGAAATCAATTGAATATGATGTACAAAATGAAATAGTTATTGAACGTTCTAAATTTATTACTAAATTATTTAAAATTCAAACTGAAGAAGAAGCAAAAAACATTTTAAATGATCTTAACAAACAATATAATGATGCCACACATATTTGCTATTCTTACATCATTGGAAACATTAAAAGATTTAACGACGATGGCGAACCCGGTGGCACTGCAGGAATGCCTATTCTAAATGTTTTAGAAAACAACAATTTAAATTATATTTTGGCAGTTGTGATTCGCTATTTTGGCGGGATAAAATTAGGGGCTGGTGGTCTAGTTAGAGCTTATTCAAATTCTATTTCAGAATGTTTAAAAACTGTAGAAGTTAAAGATTTGGTAGAAGGATATAAGATAGAAATTAGTTTTAATTATCATAATATAGATCAAATTAATTACGTACTAAAAGAGATTACAATAGCAAATAAAAATTTCGATAATATCATCACTTATGAATTGTTAATTTCAAATGATCAACTATCCAATATAACAGAAAAACTTAATAATTTAATTATTGAACTAAAAATAAAAGAACAATTACTAATAACTTTGTAATTGTTCTTTTATTTTTATTTACCTTCGATTTGTTTAGCAACTTCTTCAGCAAAGTTTTCAGAACGTTTTTCCATTCCTTCTCCAACTTCATAACGAATCATTGAAGAAATAACTCCACCATTATTCTTAACATATGTAGCAACAGTTTCTTTGTTTTCTGCCTTAACGAAAATTTGATTTTCTAAACATACATCTTCATAATATTTATTAACTTTTCCAACTAAAATATTATCAATTCTATCAGCTGGTTTTCCTTCATTTAAAAGTTGTTCTCTAATGATAGCTTTTTCTTTCTCTAATACTTCTGTAGGAACTTCACTTGATTTAGTATACATAGGGCGCATTGCAGCAGCATGCATAGCAACTTCTTTTGCAACTTCTTCGCTTGCTCCATCCACAATAGTAAGAACAGCAATTTTCCCCCCCATATGGATATATGTACCAAAGTTTTCAGAATCTGTTTTAGTTACTTTAGTAAATCTTCTAAAGCTTAATTTTTCGCCAATTTTAGCTGTTTTATCAACAATTAAATCGTTGATTGTTTGTCCATCTACTTCTAGGTTTAAAACATCTTCAGTAGTTTCTGGGTTATTATCTACAATTGCCTTTAAAATAGAATCAACCATACTAGTAAACTCAACGTTTTTAGCAACAAAGTCAGTTTCTGAGTTCACTTCAACGATTGCAGCAACATTACCTTCTGTGTAAATTGCAGCTAATCCTTCAGCAGCAATTCTTTCAGCTTTTTTAGCAGCTTTTGAAATGCCTTTTTCTCTTAACCAATCAATAGCAGCTTCAATATTTCCGTTGTTTTCCTCTAAGGCTTTTTTGCAGTCTAACATTCCTGCTCCGGTTTTTTCTCTTAATTCTTTTACTAAACTAGCACTTATCATAAATATCCTCCTTTTATAAATAAAAGATGATTATTGCTAATCATCTTTTGTAGTTTTATTGTAAAGCTTCTACAAGTTCAGCCTTTTTCATTGTAGAATAGCCTTTAATTTCTTTATCCTTAGCCATTTCACGAAGCTCTGCCACTGTTTTAGTCGATAAATCAACTACTGGCTTTTCACTTTTCTCTTCTTTAACAGTTTTAACTTCTTCTTTAACAGCATTTTCTTCTTTTTCAGATTTTACAGTTTCTACTTTTTCAGATGATTTATTATCAAATTTTTTCTTATCATTAAATTTTTTATTAAAATTACGATTTCCTTCTGGTCTTCTTGGTTCTCTTTTCTTTACAGAATCAACTGCTCTTTGCATGATTTCGTTAGCGTCTTTACCTTTGTCATCGCTACTTACATAGTCAACTAATTCTCCACCTTGTGCTTCAACAATAGCGTTAGCCATAACACCAGTGATTAATTTAACTGCACGAATAGCGTCATCATTTCCTGGAATAACATAATCTACCATGTCTGGATCACAGTTAGTATCAACTATTCCAAATACTGGGATTCTTAATTTTCTTGCTTCTCTAATAGCAATATATTCTTTTGATGGATCTACTATAAATAAAGCATTTGGTAATTTAGCCATTTCTCTAATACCGCATAACACTTTATTTAATTTTTCATATTCTTTCTTTAATCCAATCACTTCTTTTTTAGGAAGTAAATCAAAAGTTCCATTTTTTTCCATTTCTTCAATTTGTTCAAGACGTTTAACTCTTCTACGGATTGTTCTGAAGTTTGTTAATGTACCACCTAACCATCTTTCTGATACATAATAAGAATTACTGCGAAGAGCTTCTTCTTTTACTGCATCACTAGCTTGTTTTCTAGTACCAACAAATAAAACCTTTCCACCATTTTCTGCAATAACCTTTAAAGCAGCATATGCTTCTTCAATTTTCTTTGCAGTTTTTTGTAAATCGATAATATAAATATCATCTCTTGAAGTAAAAATATATTCCTTCATTTTTGGATTCCATCTTTTAGTTTGATGACCAAAGTGAACTCCGGCTTCTAATAAATAATTCATAGACACAACTGTCATAATATTCCTCCTTTTGTTTTTTCCTCCGCAAATATCTTCTTACATGTATCACCATTAGGCACTAGACACAGTAATCCATTCGCGTGTGTTTTGAAAAGCCATAATTATTATAACACAATTATATTCAAATACAATCTTTTTTGTAACTTTTTTGTTAAAATTTAAATTTGTGAATTGCTGCCTAGAAACAATAAAATTTTATTGTTTTTTGTAACATTATATTTATCAATATGCAAAAAATATCAGCTTAAGCTGATATTTACTTATATTGTGGAAAATTACCATTAATTTTCACATATTGTTTGCTCTTGTGTTCACCCATAAATTTATATTTTAACAAATATAAATGAATTGTTCTTTTACTAACCAATTGTTCTCGTTTTTCTTCTGGCATTACTTCAGTCATTGGTATAAGGTGACTAATAGATAAATAATCCTTTGTTCCATTATAGAATTCTTGATACAAAGAAGTTGACCCATCTAACTTTCTATATGATGCACTATCATTTGGCCCCATAATCTGTTCATAAGCCTCCGCTGATTGGTAATAATAACCTTTAGGATATGCATTAAATGTTAGACTCCCAAAATAAATGTTTTTAGGATGAAACATCATTTTTTTGCCCATATAATCACTTCCTTTTCTTGATATTATAACATATATTATTCCAATGTCCACTATTTTTTTAACGCTTTAAACATTTTTTTCCATAAATCTTTAGCAGAATAGTTTAAAATTCCTACTTTATATATTCTAAGCCCATATTTTATCAAAATCCAAATTGTTATAATTGTTAAGATTATTGAAATAATAATTTCAATAACCCCTATTTGCCCCAACACCATCAATGATGGTGATAAAATTGCAGAGATAAATGGCACAAATGATAATACTTTTATAAATATTGCTCCCTTAAATACCCCTGCCATCATTGCAAGATAATAACCAACTAATGAGATAATCATAATTGGAGTTTGAAGCTGTTGAAAATCTTCTGTATTAGTTGTCATAGATGCAAGTATTCCAGCTAATAAAGAATATGCAACAAACGTCAATAACATTAACACTAATGTCAGTGGAACAATATAAATTAACGAAGAACCTATATTGGAAGAAATAACTGATGATGCCATAGAACCAATTTCTGTAATAATTCCAGCAGTTTGACTATCACCACCAATAACATTTCTAATAATTATCCCAACCCCTGCATAAAGAAATAATAGTAGGCCTTGAATAATTACAAATAAATTACCTGCAACCACTTTTGCAAAAAAGTGTGTCTTTGGCGAAACATTAGAAATAATTATTTCCATTCCACGTGTTGTCTTTTCATCATTTACTTCTGCACCGATCATTTGAACCAAAAATATAGTAAGCATAAAGAATGGTAAAATTACAATTGGAAATACTGTTGTCATAATCATTTCCATATTTTCGTCTTCACTGTTTTTTTCTTCTTCTAGAAAAATCCTTTCGATGTTAACTGGGTTATAAATAGATGCAAGCACATCCTCTGAAATATTAGAGTTTGCAATAGCAATGGTCGTTTTTGTATTATTTATTGCACTAGTTAACACTTGAGTATCCATTAAATCGATATATGATTTGGTTAGAATTGAAACATCTAATACATTTTCCTCTGAATGCGTAAAGGTTATAACAATACTGGTTTCCTCTTCTTTAACATTAACTAATATCTCTTTTAATTCATCATGTGTCTTATCAGTTTTGATAATCTCATAATTCATTTTGCCGCCATCATCCAAAAACGAACCAGTTTCTTCTAGTTCAGATTTAAAAATTTCATAAGTTAAATCTGTCTCATCTATAATATAAAGCTTAGTCTGATTATTAAAATCACCACCAAATACATTAATAATATTATCGATGTTAATAATTCCGGCTATTACTACAGCAATCAAAATATTAGCAATTAAAAACCATTTAGTCTTAATCTTACGTTTTAAACTAATATTAATCAAGTAATTTAATTTACTTTTCATAAGACTCACCTACTTTTGATACAAAAATTTCATTTAAAGATGGTTCTTCCACTACAAATTTTGTTATATTCGTGTTTTTAATTGCTTTAAACACCTCATTAGAAACATTATTATGTTCAATTTTAACAAGATACTCATCAGCTAATGCTTCTATACTAATTACGCCCTTTATTTTAGAGATTGCATCAACATCAAGATTTCCTTTAATTAAAATATTCTTTTTGCGATACTTATCTTTAATATCAGTTAAGTATCCTTCTAAAACTGATGAACCACGCATAATTACCACAATCTTTTTACAAAATAATTCTACGTGCTCCATTCTATGAGATGAAAATATAATCATACTTCCCCTTTTAGACATTTCCACTATCTCGTTTTTGAATAATTCTACGTTAAACGGATCTAATCCAGAAAATGGTTCATCTAAAATAAGCAATTTGGGTTCATTTAATATTGCAGTTATAAACTGTATTTTTTGTTGGTTCCCTTTAGATAATTCTTTTATTTTTTTATTCTTATATTCAAGTACTCCAAATTTTTCTAATAAATAATTTAATCTTTCATGAATTTTTTCATTACTCATTCCTTTTAACGTCCCATAAAACTCACATTGTTCTAATACAGTCAATTTAGTAAGAAGACTTCTCTCCTCGGTTAAAAACCCAATATGATCAGTAACAGAATAATCAATGGGCTTCCCATCTAAAGTAATTGTTCCTTCGGTCGGTTCTAATAACCCCATAATCATTCTAAATGTTGTTGTTTTACCTGCGCCATTTACACCTAATAATCCAAAAATTTCCCCCGGTTCAACCACAAAAGATAAATTATCTACCGCTTTAAAATCCCCATAATATTTTGTTACATTCTCTATTTTAAGCATTCATTTCACTTCCTAAATCCATCTTGTATTATCTACTTTTTTCATTGTTTCGGACTGATAATCAGTGTAAAGACTTTCTAGTATGTCATAAACTGGTAAAGCATCACCAACTTCTTGAAAATGACGCCTGATATATTTTTGAAATCGAATATTTTTTATATACTCATTTAAAATCATATCTATCTTTTTCAGTTTTTCAAATTGATTCCAATTAAAGAAAACATAATCCTGATAATAACGGATCATATCTTTGGTAATGTCGTCTCCTTTTTCCGGTGTATAATTAATAATATCATCATAATATGGACAATTATTTAATACTTCATCTAAATGCGCAGTCTTCAATAAAATCACCTTCTAAAACAATCTAATAATATCGTTATATGTTATCACAATCATTAATAACATTAGTAAAAAGAAGCCAACCGAATGAATTACGTTTTCTACCTTTGGGTTAATTGGAGACCCCTTGATCTTTTCAATGATTAAAAATAGTATATGTCCCCCATCAAATGCTGGAAGAGGAAGTAAATTGATAAACCCGACATTAATACTAATAAAACCTAATAAATATATTAAATTAATAAACCCAGTTTCAGCAGCATCACCTACTACTGTAAATATTCCTACAGGGCCAGATAAACTACTTAAACTAAGCTTTCCTGTGCATAAATACACAATTGTAAAAAACATTTGTTCAATCAAAGACCATGTCTTTGTGAATGCATATTTTAAAGCTTTTAAAAAACCCTTTTCAACATTATCAGACAAATTAAATCCATATCTGTAGCTAACTATATCATTTTCTTTAATCTCTTGTGGAGTAATAGTTATTACTTTTGTATTTCCATCACTATTAACAATTTCAAAAGTGATATCGTCACCAAGTCTCACTTGATATTCTAGTAATAGTCTATCATAAGTATTTACTTTTACCCCATCTATTTTTGTAATAATACTTCCTTCCATTAGCCCTGCCTTATAAGCATTTCCTTCTGGATCTACATAACTTACAATTGCTTTATTCTCTGGTGCTCCATTAATCAAGCCAACAATAAATAAAGTAACAATTGCTAAAATAAAATTAAACATAATTCCAGCAATCACGGTCATAAATCTTTGAAGCCAGGTTTTTGACTGCAATCTTTTTTCTGTAGGAATATTTTCGTCAACCTCTACAGATTCACCAGCCATTTGGACAAAACCACCAATAGGAAATAATCTTATCGAATACTCTGTTTCGTCGTTTTTTCTTTTCCAATTAAAAATTCTTGGCCCCATTCCTATCGAAAATTCATAAACATAAACACCTGCTCTTTTAGCAAACAAAAAGTGACCCAACTCATGAACAAAAACTATAATACCTAAAATTAAAATAAAATATATAATTGTCATATGTTCCTCCTATATTAAAAACATAAAAAATATAAAACCCAATAGCACAAAAATCACACTATCTAATCTATCTAGTACTCCACCATGACCACTAATTAAATTAGAAAAATCTTTTTTACCAAAATATCTTTTTATTGCGGAAAATACTAAATCTCCAAATTGAGCCAAAATAGATAGGAATAAAGTTATGATCATGACTGCAAAGACTGGCATAGTATTGGAAACAAATAAATGAAAAAATACTGTTCCAAAGATAATCGCAAATACTGTACCACCAATCATTCCTTCCCATGTTTTCTTAGGAGAAATCACCTCAAGCATTTTGTGTTTTCCAATTAAATTTCCTACGATATAAGCATATGTATCTGTAATTATTGCAATTAAAAATAAATATACTAAAAGAGCCAAATTAGTACTTCTAATTAAAATTAATAATGACATCGAAATACCTAAAAACAATACTCCACCAATTAAATAAAAAGCATCATTAACACTATATTTTTCTCTATCATGATATAGAACAGTAGGTAATAAATATGAAATAAATAAAGCTGCTAATACACGATAATCAATCGAGAAAGTTAATTCTTTTAACTGCGAATTAGTAAGAATTAATAAAGTTAAAATGATATATGAAATAAGTTTAATAAAAGAAGGAATATATTTCTTATCATTTTTTATATTTATAAACTCACGTAACGCCAAAAGTGAAACAATATAAACACCAAAATTAAAAAGTGAACCCCCTAATATCAATAAAGGAATAAAAACAACTAACATTATAATAGCGCTAATAAATCTTTTTTTCATACTTACCTCCAAATTGTTTATATACTACATTTTAATTATATCATAATAGTCATTTTTTTAATCAAAAACAATACAAAAACAAAAAAAGAATTAATATTCTTAAATAGAATCAATATTAATTCTTACTTTCTTTCCTCCATTTACATAGGATGATGCATATACTAAAGTTCTAATAGCATTAGCAATACTTCCACCCTTACCGATTACAGCACCTATCTCATCTTCTGAAACTAATACTTCAATAATTATTTCTTCATCATCACTAATTTCTCTTACTGAAACCGATTCTGGATCACGTACTAAATTTTTAACTAGAAATTCTGTTAACTCAACTAATTTCATAATTATTTACCTTCTTTTTTAGCCATTCTTTCATTATGGAATTTTTCAATAATTCCTTGACGTTTTAAAAGATCTCTAACTGTATCAGTTGGTTCAGCTCCATTTCTTAACCATTTCATAGCTTTTTCTTCATCTATTTTGATTTCCGCTGGTTCTGTAATTGGATTATAAGTACCAATCAATTCAATAAATTTTCCATCTCTTGGTCCTCTTGAATCAGCTGCTACAACACGGTAGAAAGGTCTTTTTTTAGCTCCCATTCTTTTTAATCTTAATTTAACTGCCATAAAGCACCTCCGTTTTCCTTATACATAATACCACAACCATTATATGTTGTCAACTATTTTTTGTTGACACATATTTAATACAAAGCTTTTACCTGATGATATATTTAAATCTTTTTTATATTCTATTGGCAATTGATATCCAGCAACATAGATTTTTAAAAATGCATATAGAGTTCTAGTGTTACCATCTCTAAATATTTGCATTTCCCATAGTCTTATAAATAGCTCCGGTATTAATTCTAAATTCTGTCTAAAAGCACCTATTTGAACTAGCAATTCAAATATTGAATGGACTTTTTCAAATTCATCAGGATTTAGTGTGCGCGGTGCCAGATAATCATCATAGTATATATCTCCAAACAAAAATTTATGAATCCTAATTAAAAACTCCAAATTTAAATCAGTCATATTAAAATTACTATTTTCATCTAATAGTTCTATCTTCACAGAAACAATTTTATTTTCGATTTGTTCTAATCTTTCATAATTTATAATTCCTAATTTGTTTGCTACCACTTCAAACCACCCTATTAACATTCTATCACATCTATTTGATATTTTAAACAAAAATAAAATGGGGAATCCCATTTCATTTTTAAACTCCTAATAAAATTACTGGGCGAACCCCAATATAATCATCATCCACATTAGCAAAACCAGGGGTCCCATCAGCATACACACGATACGCCTGGCCAGAGCTCTCTGCATCAAGAGTAGATGTCCAGTATCCATATACCGGTCCAATAGCTACCCAATCTTCATGGCCAGGATAACTATATAGCCAGCTACTAATTTGTGAGCCTTTTGTGAAATCCTCCAAAGAAATATTAGATGCTGCTGCAAGTTGACCAGCACTTGGAAGTCCTAGTTGACTTCTATCTAGCTCTGTCCATACTTCAGCTATTTCATCTAATTTTACTGTGTTGGCATTTGTCCAGCTTTGAGCTGTTATATCATAATTTCCTTCTAGTATTAATGTTGCTGGTTTGCTACTTGTTCCTGCTTCTAATACATAGAATGTTCTATCTCTATCTCCTAAGTTACAATTGTACTCTGCTCCTACTTCTTTTTTTCTCCTCCTATTCTTAACAAGGCATACAAAAAACACGAAAACAAATTTTAGAACGATGGATTTTCTAAAATTCTTTCGTGTTTATTTATTTTGCTAGTTATAGTATGGTTACTTAAATCCCCCCCCCAGGTGGTTATTTTTGTTAACTTGTTTTTTGTAATTACTCTAACCATACTATCTTACTCCCTTGTCTATTTTAATTCTACTATTTCTTGTTCAGCTTATCAATTATTATTTAGATAATTAATGGCTTCTGTTGCGGCAACTGTCCCATCACTTGTTGAAATAGTAATTTGTCTAAATGCCTTATCGCGGCAATCACCTGCAACAAAGATTCCTTGGATATCTGTTTTACAATTATTTGATTCAATATAACCGTACTGATTAATATTTAAAACATTTTTTACTAATTCACTTTGTGGAACTAATCCGATTGAAATAAACATACCATCCAATAAAATTTCTTTTTCTTCTTTTAGAATCTCAATAACAATACCTGTTAGAATATCTTCCCCGTTTATCTTTTTTACTGTGGCGCTTGTAATAATTTCTACATTATCTTTTCGATTGAGTTTATCTATTAAAATATTCTCAGCAGTTAACTTTTCAAGGTTTTGAATAACATATACTTTTTTACAAATATCTGACATAGTAATAGCATTAATAACAGCACTGTTACCTCCACCAATGACCGCAACTGTTTTATCTTTAAAAAATATTCCATCACAAGAAGTACAAAAATGAATTCCTTTACCTATCAAATCTTCTTCATTTTCTAAACCTAATAAACGATATTTAGAGCCTGTAGCAACAATTATGGTTTTAGTATCATATGTATTTGAATCAGTAACGACTTTTTTTACTTTGCCGTCTATTATCACAGTTACTTCTTCTAATTCAAAGTCTACATCTAATTCCATAATCTGGTCAAACATCTTGCTAGCAAGCTCACTACCACTAATACTACTATATCCTGGGTAATTTTCAATTAAAGGGGCAGATGCCATCTGCCCTCCTATCGTTTCTTTTTCTAATATTAATACTTTTTTATTAGCACGTGCAGCATATATTGCGGAAGTCATTCCTGCAGGCCCACACCCAATTACAATAACATCATACATAAATATTACCTATTTCTTAACTTCTTCTATAAATTTTTTAATGTTTGATAGATTGACAATGTTAGTAGCTTCACCATCTTTAACCACTACTAATGTTGGTGCTTGTCTTACTGAATATTTTTTCGTTAATTCTTGTTGTTCCTCTGCATCTACAAATGTATATACGATTTCTTCTTTTTCTAATAATTTGCTTGCTGCTTTACAGTTTGGGCAAGTTTTAGTTCCAAACAGCATAATACCATCTTCATGTTTTTCTTCCTTCCCCTTAGAACAATTTAAATCATAAGCTTTTCTCTTTTTATATTCTTGGGCTTTTCCATCATTCCAATTCTTAACAGGACGATAGTATCCAGTTATTCTACTATAAATTTCTGTTTCTTCATTACATTTTGGGCACTTAGAAACCTCACCATTAATATATCCATGATTTTTACAAACAGAATAAATTGGTGACAGTGTATAATATGGAAGGCGATAGTTTGTGGCGATTTTTTTCACTAAATTAGCAGCCGCTTTCCAATCTTCTAATCTTTCCCCTAAGAATGCATGGAATACAGTTCCAGAAGTATATAGAGTTTGTAATTCATCTTGAATGTCTAGTGCCTCAAAAATATCTTCTGTATACCCTACTGGCAAGTGAGAACTGTTTGTATAGAATGGAGTCTCGTCATTTTCAGCAGCCGTAATAATGTTTGGATATAGACTCTTGTCTTTTTTAGCAAAGCGATATGTGGTAGATTCAGCAGGGGTAGCTTCTAAGTTATATAAATCTCCATACTCTTCTTGATAGTCAGATAATTTTTCTCGCATAAAGTTTAAGACATTTTTAGTAAATTCTTGAGCTTCTTCATTAGTTAAGTCTTTTCCTATCCAATTTGCATTTAAGCAAGCCTCATTCATACCTACTAATCCAATTGTAGAAAAATGATTGTTAAATGTACCTAAATATCTTCTTGTATATGGATATAATCCTTCTTCTAATAACTTAGTAATTACATTTCTCTTAATTTTTAAACTGCGAGCTGCAATATTCATTTTTTGTTCTAGCATAGTATAGAATTCTTTTTCATTTTTAGCTAAATATGCGATTCTTGGAATGTTGATTGTTACAACACCAATTGAACCTGTTGATTCACCGCTGCCAAAGAATCCTCCAGATTTTTTTCTTAATTCTCTTAAGTCTAATCTTAAACGACAGCACATACTACGAACATCACTTGGTTCCATATCGCTATTAATATAATTTGAGAAATATGGTGTTCCATATTTGGCAGTCATTTCAAATAATAACTTATTATTTTCATTATCAGACCAATCAAAATCTTTAGTAATTGAATATGTTGGAATTGGATATTGGAAACCACGTCCATTTGCATCTCCCTCAATCATCGTTTCAATAAATGCTTTATTAATCATATCCATTTCTTTTTGGCAGTCTTTATATTTAAAATCTACTTCTTTTCCACCAACAATACAGTTAAGTTCTGCAAGATCATTTGGCACTGTCCAATCTAGGGTAATGTTTGTGAAAGGTGCTTGTGTTCCCCAGCGACTTGGAGTATTAACCCCATAGACAAAAGATTGAATACATTGTTTTGTTTGTTTATAATCTAAATTATCAATTCTGACAAACGGAGCCAAATAAGTATCAAATGATGAGAATGCTTGTGCTCCGGCCCATTCATTTTGCATAATTCCTAGGAAATTTACCATTTGATTACACAATGTTGATAAATGTTTTGCTGGAGATGATGTGATTTTTCCTGGTATTCCGCCTAGTCCATCTTGAATTAATTGCTTTAAACTCCATCCCGCACAATATCCTGTCAGCATCGATAAATCGTGCAAGTGTAAATCACAATTACGATGTGCATCAGCAATTTCATCATCATAAACTTCACTTAGCCAATAATTAGCAGTAATTGCTCCGGAGTTACTTAAAATAAGTCCTCCAACTGAATAGGTTACAGTCGAGTTTTCTTTTACTCTCCAATCTGTTACATTAACATAACTATTAACCACATCTTTATAGTCCAATACAGTTGATTTCATATTTCTCATTTTGTCATGCAAGCGACGATATAAGATATATGCTTTAGCAACCTCTGCATAGCCAGCTTTAATTAATACTTGTTCAACGCTATCTTGAATATCTTCAACGTTGATAATGTTGTCTACAACTTTTGGCTCAAAATCAGCAGTAACCTTTAAGCCTAAAAAATCGATTACATCTTCATCATATTTTTTGTTTTCTGCTTCAAAAGCCTTAGTGATAGCTTCTGTGATTTTCTTTAAATCAAAAGGAACTATTTTACCTTCTCTTTTTCTTACTTTATACATAATTCTACCTCTTTCTACTATATACCTCTAACCTTTACATTAGGATAATCTTTATTTAATTGATTTTTTATATCCAATAGTTCTTTTCTTTCAAAACCGTGGAATCCCCTAACTAATACAGTTTCACAATCTCGATAATTTTGAAGATAATATTTAACATCTGACCCCAAATATGAAATAATCTCATGAATTTTATCAAAGTTGTGTAACTCTTTTACTATTGTTGTTCTAAATTCATAATCAATGTTTGAATTCTTTAAAACCTCAATACTTTTTTTAATATTACTAATATCTAAATTGTCTATTCCTGAAGTAATGCCATAACCGTCAAATGAATTTTTGATATCCATCGCAACATAATCAACTAATCCTGCGTCAATTATTTTTTTTAACACTTCTGGTTTACTTCCATTAGTATCTAGTTTAATTTTGTACCCTTTATCTTTAACACATTTCATAAATAATGCGATATCTTTTTGTAATAATGGTTCTCCACCAGTGATACACACACCATCTATTAAACCCTTTCTTTTATCTAAATACTGAAAAATCTCATCTTCACTTATTTCATTTTTACTATCAAAACCTTCAATTAACTCCTTATTATGGCAAAATGGACATCTAAAGTTGCAGCCTTGAGTAAAAACTAAACAAGCCATGTGTTCTGGATAATCTACTAATGTTAGTTTCTGAAAACCACTGATTATCATTTTATTTTTTTACTCCAAATTTCATAAATCCAACATCATGTATCTTTGCCTCATTAATAATATCTACAATGTCTTTTGGTTTTGTGTCCGCAGATAGCATAAACTTAAAGTAATTGCCACCAGTTAGTATCTTTTGATATTTTCCAATATAACTTAAATCTTCTTTTATAGAATTTTTAAACTCAAACATACTATCAATTCTAGAGTAATATTCTTTATCTGTAACATTTTTTCTAATTCCATAAATAGATTTATCGATTTGCATTAGTTTTTGCAATGGTCTTAATTTACTTGTTTCACTAACTACAAAATTCATTTTTGCCTCTTTTGTATACTTTTGGCACTTATTATTAACATATTGAATGATTTCATATAATAACTCTTTTTGCTTATCAGAATCGTTTTCCAAATTTAAGACACATTCTGACAACCCTGCAAGTTCTAGATTTAATACTCCCTTTTTAATGATTTTCCTTACCTTTTGACCACTTTCCAACTTGTCATCATCTTGAATGTTGTGATTGAATAAAACTTTATAATTTTCCTTATTTTTATCGCCAATAATTTCAAAAATTGTAATTAAACAACTTTTGGCTGTATCTAGCCACTCGTCTAATTCTGTGTAAAATTCTGCGATTGGTTTTCCCCCGTATTTAAACCCTAGCCTTCCCATATTTATAGAAACAGATGCCACTATCATTCTTCCGCGAGAAGTCTTTTCTTCGTAAACATAATTTTCAAATACTCGCTTTCCATTACTGAAATATTCTACATCATATTTATCATCTTTATTATAGCTAGAATCAATGAAAGATATTGCGATATTTTTATTTTCAGAAATCAAAGTAGACACCTTATTTAATATTTCTTCATTGGTAAAGGCACCAACTTTAAAAATAGTTACTACGTTATTAAGTCTATCCAAATTACCAATAACATTTAGAAAACATCCCATCACCAATTTGCCATCTTCACTATTATTAGATCCAATACTTATTGAATACTTTTTGTTTTCTTGATAGTTATTTTCCAAATTTAATAATAATGTTTCAAACGCTTGTACCATAAATTCAGAAATATAATCAATACTATTTTGATATGCTAACGAAAAAATTTCCCCCACCTGTTTGTTTAGTATAAAAGATTCAAACAAATACTCACCAAAATAAATACTTGATTGCCTCTCTACTATTTCTTCAACTTTTTTTAAATTTATATATTCTAACAAACCCGCAACAGCTAGATAATTAGATAAATTTTCTTTAAACTTTTCTTTTGTTTTTTTATGTAAGAAAGGAATAACTAACTCGTCAATTGAATCGATACAAACTTCCCCATCTATCTCACACTTCGCATTAATTGCTTCACAAATTAAGTCGCTAGGAAAAGTATCATCTATATTTTTATCAAAAATAAGATGTGTAGAAGAAAGCTTTCCTAAATTAAAATAATCTAAGTTATGAATATATAAATTCCCTTCCTCATGGGCTCTTACAAACTTATTATCTAATACAAAAGCTTTTGTATATTCACACGATATTGTTTTACCAAAATCAAGCATTATTTCGTTTGGAGTTAAATTAGCGTTGTCTTTACTACGCGCAGCAATTCTTTCAATTGCACGTGCAAATTTATGTTGCTGTTTTAATTCAAACATTTTTCTAGAGTTAGCCCTTCTAATTCTGTATCCACTAAATGCCAAATAAACATCAACAAAACCATTTTCTTTTAATTTAGTTTCTATAATATCCTGAATATCTTCTACATGTATGGTCTTACGTTCAGCATAATTATCATTAATATAATTTAAAACGTCTTCATATGTTTTATTTATTTCTTTTTCACTATTAAAAGGCATAACATGATCAAAAGCTTTCTTGATAGCAACAACTATTTTGGTACTATTAAACTCTACACGTTGACCACTTCTTTTAACCACAATAAGATTATCTAGTATCTTTTTGTCAATCATGTTCTACCTCCTATCTTAGGTTAACATCATCATAACAAACACCGAGTCTAAAGTCAATGTTTTTTTTGAAAACTTTTTGTTTTTTCTTTCAACTCATTTTTTTATTTTTTTATTTTTTGTTTCAAAAAAACAAAAAGCACTTATTAGTGCTTATTCTATATAATCAGCCGTTACAGTCGCATCAATATTTTGAAGTTCCTCTTCAGTTATATCATCATCAATTTCATCCCAAGGTTCCTCATCTTCCTCTATCGAAATTTTCATTTTTGTTTCCCCTACTATTTCAACGCCAAGTTCTTTTTCTATATCGAAACTAATACTTCCATCTTCTTCAATATTTACTTTAGAGCAAGTTGGTTGTTTTAACGTTCTTACAATAATATCAGTATCCCCTGTTAAATCCGCATTTTCTCTGACTCTAACATTAAATATATCGTTGTAATCAACCTTCTTGTTAACAACAGTAGTCTTAGAGTCATTATCATAAGAATACCAAATATTTACATCATAAGACCCGTCTACACCAATCTTTTCTCCTGATTTATATCCTTTAAATTTATGATTTATAACCCAGCACCCTAATACTGTAGTAGGATTATCAGTAACGCCAATACTATAATTGTTTTTAAAATACTTTTTCCCTTTGCCAATGATAGCTTTTGTAACTATTTCTTTGAATGAAGCCATATAATCACCCCTCACTTTAATGTATGATAAAGTTTGGGAAAAGTGCACAAAAAAGAGTATAGACTCTATTAAATAATTTCCCCGTCCATACTCCAGGTTTTGACATCTGTTATTTTAACATCTACAATTTTACCTATCATTGTTTTATTACCCTTAACATTAACCAGTTTCATTGTATCAGTATATCCCATTAGCATATCTTCTCCCTTTTCACTATAGCCTTCAAGTAAAACAGGAACAACTTGACCCAAATATTTATCGTTTGCTTCTTTAGAGTATTTGTTAATTAATTGATTTAATTCTTGAAGACGAGACTCTTTTACTTCTAAAGAAATTCTATCTTCCATACGCATAGCAGGAGTCCCAATCCTTGGAGAAAAGATAAATGTAAAGGCAGAATCATATTTACATTTGTTTACCACATCTAGTGTTTCTAAAAAATCCTCATTTGTTTCATTAGGGAAACCAACAATAATATCGGTGGTAATCGCACATCCCGGAATTCTTTCTTTAATTTTATTAAATAAACCTAAATATTCTTCCTTAGTATAGCGTCTTCCCATTTTCTTTAAAATACTAGAAGAACCAGATTGTAATGGAAGATGAATATAAGGCATTATATTTTCATATTTGGCAATTGCATCAATCATATCATCAGTAAAATCCCATGGATGACTAGTAACAAATCTTACCCTTTCTATCCCTGTTTCCGCAACATCTCTAAGTAAATTAGCCATACCATAATTAATATTTAAATCTTTACCATATGCATTAACATTTTGTCCTAGCAAAGTTACTTCTTTATAACCATCTATTACTAATTGTTTAACCTCATTAATAATAAATTCCGGCGTCCTACTTCTTTGTTTTCCGCGTGTATAGGGAACTATACAATAAGTGCAGAATTTATCGCACCCATACATAATATTAACCCACGCTTTATATTTACTATCTCTTTTAACAGGAACATTTTCAATAACATCACCTTCGATACTTTGAACATCTATTTCTAGCTTTTGTTTTTGTAATGATTCATTTAGTATTTTTGGTAATTCATGAATATTGTGAGTTCCAAACACTATATCTAACCATCTATATTTATTTAAAATTTCTTCAACGATGTGTTCTTCCTGTGCCATACACCCACAAATACCCGCAATTAAATTAGGCTTAGACTCTTTCAAATGTTTAATTCTTCCTACCATCCCAAATACCTTATTGTGCGCGTTTTCTCTAATCGCACAAGTATTTAAAAGAATTAAATCTGCTTGTTCCATCGAACTAGCTTCAGTAAAATTCATATCTTCCAAAATAGCTTTAATATTTTCGCTGTCATGTTCATTCATTTGACAGCCATAAGTCTTTACAAAATACTTTTTACCTAAACCTAAGTTTTTAAAATTTTCGCTTACTATATATTCATTTGTTTTTACTAATACCTCTTTTTTAGTTCTTTTTTGCGCTTCTTTTAAATTTGGTAAATTCATAAAATCACTTCCGTAATGATAATAGCACATTTACTTGGCAAATGCAATTGATGTCTTGACTAGGAACTATTATTAGTCTATAATGTCTAGTGCGTAAAGGAGATGTTTTATGGATGATATCCTAACATTAAAACAACAACATGCAAGATTAACAGCTCAATATGGTAGCATACACAAAGAACTAAGAAAACTCAATTCAAAAGAACTAGAACTAGAGGAATCAGTCGTCAAATTAACATCATTAGCATTAGAAGCAAGAATGACACCGCTCTATTTAAAGAAAAAACGAAAAGATTTAATAAAATATAATATTTTGACAATATTATTATTTACCTTTTTTATAACTTCTATCGTTGCTTGTAGGGGTTATAATTTAGAAACCGGTTTTAAAATAAATGAAATTATTACCGCATTAATTGCTTCATCTGCAATTTCAACAGTATCCTTATCTGGATTATCATTTTATGCATATACCAGCTACAACAAAAGCCTAGTTCACGAAAATCCAGAAGAATTACAAATAAAATTAGAAAACAGCAAAAAAGAGCTGGATGCTATAGTCGACAAAATCATCTTAAAAAACAAAGAATTAAGAGATTTAGAAAAGCTGATTAGTGAAATAGAGCAACAAATGTGCAGTGAAAGAGTTCCGACAACGAAAACAATATCACAACAACATATAGAAACATCTATCCCAGAATCCTCTATATCAGAGATATCATTTCAAAAGTCAAAGAAATTTCCATCATAAAAACTTCAGCATTATTGCTGAAGTTTTTTAATCTTTCGGCGTAAAAAGTAAACTTAATACAAATGAGAATATAATAGCAGAAGCAATACCAGAAGCAGTCAAATCAAATATCCCCATAAATAATCCCATTATGCCATAATCATATGCACCAGCCATTGCTCCGTGAATTAATAAATGCCCAAAGCTAGTAATTGGCACTAAAGCTCCCCCACCTGCCCATAAAATAATCTTGTCATAAATATTAAATGTATCTAAAAGTGCTCCAATAACTACAAATAATGTCGTAACATGTCCCGGAGTTAGTTTTGTATTATCTAAAATCACTTGCCCTAAAACACATACTAAACCGCAGAATATAAATGAATTTATATATATCATGATACTACCTCCAAACTAATAGCATGCGCAATACTTGGGATACTTAGTTTCTGGTTTACTGTTGTCGGCGACATTAACGCTCCAGTTGCTACCAACAAAACTCTTTTCAAATTTCCTTTTTTCATTTCGGATAAAATATAACTATAAGTAACTAATGGTAGGCATGCAGGCCCACTTCCACCAGAATAAACCGGCTCCTTTTCTATATCGAAAATCATCGAAGCAGCATCATCATAATTATTTAAATCTATATTATATTCAACTTTCATATATTCCTTTAATATCTTTTTACCATATATGCCTAAGTCCCCAGTCAGAATCAAATCATAATAACCAACTTCTCGTTTTAGATCACTTAAATGTTTATAAATAGTACTTGCTGCTGCTGGCGCCATTACTGCACCCATACTATAAACATCTGTAATACCTAAATCTTCTACTACCCCAATAGTGCTACTTTCAATTCTTATATCAGATTTTTCTTGTGATAAATATGCGCTAGCTCCCCCCGTAGTTGTAAAGGTTGTTGTTTTTCTTTTAGGCCCACCATATTCAACTGGATAGCGAAATTGTTTTTCTGCACTATTATTATGCGAAGACACAGATGTAATGACGCTATTCGCTTGACCTTGTTCCACGAAATTCGCTCCAATTATTAATCCTTCTACACTACTGGCGCAAGCATTATAAATTCCTAAATAAGGTATTTTTAAACGCGAAGCTGCATAATTAGAAGCGGTGATTTGATTTAATAAATCACCCGAAATAAATAAATCAATATCAAACTTAGTTTTACCTATTTTTGCCAGTAAAATATCTACACTATCATCGATAAGCTTGCTTTCGGCTTGTTCCCAAGTTTTTGTATTAAAATAAAATTCATCATAGCTTTTATCGTAAAGTTTACTAAAGGGTCCTTTTGATTCGTACGGACCGGTTACAGTACTAGTTTCATTTAAATATACATTATTATATTTTGTCGTCATTAAGCACCCATAATAAAAATTCTAATTAGGCCAAAAAACCAGGCACTAACAACTCCAAAAATAATAACACTGCCCGCAAGTTTTAACATATTTGCCCCTATTCCTGTAACCATTCCTTCTTTACGATATTCTAAAGCAGCACTCATCATCGCATGAGCGAATCCTGTAATTGGAACTATAAGTCCACATTTGCAAAAATTAACAATTTTATCAAACCAACCTAAACATGTTAATAAACACCCTACAAAAATTAATGTAACTATCATAAAAACAGATGCATCTTTTGTCGGAATATTTAAACAATTGGAGTATGTGTCTATTAAAGCTTGTCCAATTACTCCCATAATTCCCCCAGTAAAAAAACAGACTAACACATTGATAAGCCTATTTTCTTTAGGAGTATGTTTATCCACAATTTGCTTATATCTACTTTTTTCCATATATTACCTCCTAAAAGTATTATGGTAACAAACAACATTTTTATACAAAAAAAATTGGGATTTTAAATCCTAATTTATAGATAATGTTATAACTGGGCGAATACCTACATCACCAACGACTGTAATACTAGAGCTCTCCAACATACCACCAACAGGAATATCAACTGCAGTATTATCATTGATAGAAGTAGATGTCCAATATGCGTGTATTGTATTAGTCCACTCCTCATGATCACATTGAGTTAACCATTGTCTGCCTAACATGGTATCACCAAGAATATAATCATCTGCTGATTGACCATCTGCTACTAGAAGTTGTTCCAAGCTTGGTAATCCTATATGACTTCTATCTAATTTTGTCCAAGCACGTGCCATTTCATCTAATTTGGTAGTGTGAGCATCTACCCAGTTTATAGGTGTTCCATCATAGAGTCCTGATAGTAATAACGTTACTGGTTTGCTGTTTGTACCAGCTTCTACTGGTTCCCCATCTAATCTTTCTGTTGCTATTAATGCTATTAATGCTATTAATGCTATTATTGCTAGTACTACTATTACCGCTAGTAATTCAATTAGTGTAAATCCTTTTTTCTTCATCTTTCTTTCCTCCTATTCTTAACAAGGCATACAAAAAACACGAAAACAAACTTTAGAACGATGGATTTTCTAAAATTATTTCGTGTTTATTTATTTTTCTAGTTATAGTATGATTACTTAAATACCTCCCCCCCCCCAGGAGCTTTTTTGTTATTTGTTTTTTTACATTTATTCTAACCATACTATCTTACTCCTCGTCTATTTTAATTTTATTACGCTTTGTTCATTTTGCCAACCAAATTTATCCTAATTTACGATATAATAAATATGGAAGTGAAATTATGAGTTTTAAATACAGTGATTCAAATAAAAGATATCATACTCTAGATTATTTTTATAAGCACAAATTCAATAGTAAGGTTTTTAAAGTTAGTCTAAATGCAGGATTTTCTTGTCCAAATATAGATGGCACTGTGGGTTTCGGAGGTTGTATTTATTGTTCTAAACTTGGTAGTGGAGAGTATGCAGGTAACAAGGAGGATAATTTAATCACTCAATTCAACGAAATAAAGAATATTATATCTAAAAAGTGGCCAAATAGTTTGTATATAGGTTATTTTCAAGCAAACACCAATACATATGCGCCAGTAGAAATATTAAAAGAAAAATATGAAAGTATTTTAAATTTAGAAAATGTGGTTGGTCTTAATATTGCAACTAGGCCAGATGCTATTAGCGATGAATGTTTAAACTATTTAGAGGAATTATCTCAAAAAACTTATCTAACTATAGAATTAGGATTGCAAACCATTCACGAAAGCACTTCTAAATTGATTAACCGTTGTCATTCATTGGATTGCTTTACTAAAATGGTATTAAGTTTGAGAAAAAGAAATATTAACGTGGTAGTTCATATAATCAATGGTCTTCCATATGAAACAAAAGAGATGATGATAGAAACAATTAAATTTTTAAACCAATTAGATATTCAGGGTATAAAAATTCATATGCTTAGTATATTAAAAAATACTGCTTTAGCAAATTTATATACTAAAACAAAGTTTCATGTCTTAACCAAAGAAGAATATGTAGATATCGTTTGTGATCAACTAGAATATCTAAGACCAGAAATAGTCATTAATCGTATCACAGGAGATCCAAAAGCTAGTGACTTAATTGAACCCGATTGGTTAGTAAAAAAATTCTGTGTGCTAAATGAAATAGATAAAGAGATGAAAAGAAGAGATAGTTATCAAGGCAAAAATTTAGAAATATAAGCACAATTCAAAACATAACTCATATAATTAATTAGAAATGTTAAAGGAGTGTGTTTATGAAAAAAGATCGCAATTGTGGTGGTGGTATGCCATACCCTATTTATCCTGCTTATCCAGGTGTAATGCCTATTCAAAATATGCCTATGAACAACATGATGCCTAATATGTTTAATACAACACCTAATTACACGCCCGACATGAATAACATGTCCGGCATCATCGAGCAACAACTTTCTAATTTAACTAATCAAGTAAACTCTTTAGAAAGAAGAATAATGTCATTAGAATCACTAGTGGGGAGTCCTAATTCCAAATATAACAATTCAAACTATCAAGTAATGTAGGTTTGAAAACAATATAAAATACCTAATTGAAAATCAATTTCAATTAGGTATTTTTTTATTATAATATTTTAGTTCAAAGACTCTAAAACAGCGTCCAATCTATTTGAAATATCAAACTCTATTGTTTCACTGCTTACATTTCCTTGAGTCTTTGCTTTTACCATTAAACTCACCTTAGGAGGAGTTTCATTAATATCATATATTTCTATCACATAAGTATTAGCTAGATTCGCACTTTCTGCAAATCTTCTTACAAAAACCTCAACAAACTTCTCACGGTTTATAGATACATTACCCGTAACTCTATAATCCGCAACATCTAAAGCATCAATCATTGAAGCTTCTGTCACTTCTTTTAATAAATAATAATTATGTTCATCAGTGTTTGTTATCCCTTGAAATAAATATATAAGTATTATTAAAAACACTCCTACTGTAATGACAAATACACCCCACATAGATTCTCTCATAGTTACACCTCTTTAGCATATAGAAATATTATATCACAAATTACTAAAATTTGTATGTTTTCTAGCTTAGAAGCGGCCTCCACCACCTCCACCACCAAAGGAACCTCCTCCTGATGAAAAACCTCCCCCAAATCCACCACCTGAAGATGAAGAAGAACTAGATATTTCAGACATTTTTTCTCTTGTAAGCTCAGCTTGGGCTGCTTGTACGGAACTAATAATAGTGGAGTTAATCACTCTATTCAAATTTAACATATAACCTATGTCATACATATCTAGCATTGTTGAATCATAAACATTCATTTCTTGAACTTTTATTTGCATATCTTTAGCAAGTTTCTTAGCACACCCTAATGTTATAGAATATACTAAATATTTTTCCCATAAAACAATTTCTGGCAAAGACTTAGTATCCATGGTGCTAAAGTCATTTAAAAATCTTTGTAGTCCCTTCCACTTGGCATAATCTTCATTACCCTTTTTACTTCGTTTAGTAATGCTTGCAAAATAAATCAAAGATCCTAAACTTAAACAGAACATTATTATGTAAATAAACATATTTATATAATTACGATATAGCATAAACGTTAATATAAACCCCAAAACAGAATATAGAATCCAAACATACTTTTTGTTATTTTCTTCATAAAACTCCTCAGCCTCAGATAATGCTGTAGCTTGTAACACCCAGTCATTATAAGTATCTAAAAAGCTAGTATATAAGGTTTTAGCTTCCTTTTTAAATACGCTTAATTTTACTTCTGTTCTATCATTAAATAGCAGTTGCAAAGCTTTTTGTTCTGGCGCTGTTATTTTAATGCTAGACTCTTGTCGTTTAAAAATATAGTCTTCCTTTTTAACATTCGGCACCTTTTCTGCTATTACAACCTTCTTATAGACTAGATTCATAAGTGACGCAGATAATTCATTCGAGCCAACCTTTTTATTTAATAAGTATCCTAAAACTTCAGGGCCATAATTAGCGGGTATTTCACGATAATAATCACCCTTAAATTGGGCTTCATATTCTTTATCGTATCTTTTATAAACATGTCTGATAATTAAAATAAGCCCTAAAGACCATACTGCAAGAATAGAAACAAATAAGATTTTAACATATTTTTCCTTTGTCTCTACAATTAATAAAATGTCTTTTAATTGATCTTCTAAATCAGTTTTTACTATTCCATTAGATAAATAGTTAACGCTTGTTAGTGCTGCTTCATAGTTTTCCCTTGTTGGGTTTTCTTTTGCATAAGCCACCAAACTTTTTGCTTCTGCTTCTAAATACTTTTTATATTGTTCTCTTTCGGAATTTGCTATATTAGCTAACTCCGTTTCAACTTCCACAATCTTATCCAGTGCTTCTACGTTACTAAATTTAGTAGAATTATTTAATACCGCTTTATCAAAGGCAAATCTAACATCTATTGGATTGTTAGGTTCTATTTTAGTTGCTCTGACCTCTATTAAATTATTATTAACAAGAGTAATTTCTCCTGTTAATGGTCCATGCGCCCATCCTCTTAATAAATTTTCATTATTTGGGACATGAATTTTCATTTCCAAGATATCTACATACTCTGTAAGTTCATCAAATAAATTTACTGCAACTTCAGAAACATCATTATGTACTACTCCAACATTTTCTAGTGTATATTCTAAATAAAATCCTTTTTCGCTACCCTTATCAGGATTATAAATTAAATATTCCTCACCATTAGCATTAATATCCCTAACAAAAACTCCATAATCACCCTTTGAAGCCGATGAAACTTCTTCAAATATATCACCACTATTATATAACACATTAAAATCTGAATTACTATCAGCTTTAATATTTTTAATACTTATTAACTCAATTCCTGTTCCATTATAAATATCGCTGCCACGAAACGAATTCAAGCTGCCATCAAACTTTTGGAGTCTATTGTTACTATAATTAATGATTCTTTGAAATCCATTAAAATCGCCATTTAAGATAATCAGTTCTTTAACATGCAAATCTCCATTATCCAAAATAGTCATATCAATATAATATTTACTAATTCCCTCTTCATATGCACTAATTTTTACAGGAATAAACATCATCAGTAGAACTAATGTAATAATTATATATATTTTTTTCATAATTCCTCCTAAAAAAGACTTACCTTAGTAAGCCTAGAATTGTACTTTTGGAGCTTCTTTTTCTGCAGCTGTTGCTTCAAAAAATAGTTCTGGTTTAAATCCAAATAATGAAGCTACTAAGTTTGTTGGAAACATTTCTAATTTATTTTTATACTTTAAAACAGTATCATTATAAAATTGTCTTGCGAACGCAATTTTATCTTCTGTTTCTTTCAATGTGGATTGCAAATCCATAAAGTTAGTATTTGCTTTTAATTCAGGATAAGCTTCAGTTAAAGCAAATAAACGACTTAAAGCATTGGTTAATTCTCCGTTTGCTTTCATTTCTTCTTCTTTAGTTCCAGCACTTACTGCTTTATTGCGGGCATTAATAACCGCTTCTAGTGTTTCTTTTTCATGTCCGGCATATCCTTTTACAGTTTCCACAATATTAGGAATTAAGTCTGCACGACGTTTTAAATGTACATCAATTTGACTCCATTGATCTTTTACTGCATTTCTTAATTGAACTAGTGAGTTATAACTTCCTATTACCCAAACTGTAATTAAAACGATTGTCACAATTATAATTATCCAAATCCAATCCATATTTATCCTCTCCATTCTAATATAAGTATATATTAAAATACAGCTTTTTACAATAAATTTTGAATAATTATTCTATTTTTTCTCACTATAACAAAAGAAAGGATGATTTTATGAACATTGATATTAGAAATCATATTAAAAATAATTTTAAAGATGCAGAACCAGATGAAATTAAAGCTTCAATTGAATCTTCAATTACAGAGCATGATGAGATAACATTACCAGGTATGGGGGTATTTTTTGAAATACTTTGGGAATATAGTGATTCATCTAGTCAAGAATATATTTTAAATACATTAAAAAAGGGTCTAAATTAAAAGAGGATATACTCCTCTTTTTCTATTTTCCTATTTTAAATTGCAATCAAAACTAAATATGAAGCATTACTACTGGGCGAACACCATACCTATTAGCTATCGATGTTGAATCAAAATTCATAATTCCTGTATAGTCAACAAACCATGTTTCATCCCAATTCAATGAATCAGAAAGCCAATAACCGTATGGTGCTGATGATTCCTCCAAGTTATCATATAACCAACCAACGTTTTTGAATGATTCATCATCATTAACCGCATAAATTTGCTCATAAGTTGGTAAAGCTATTTGTTTTTTATCCAATTTCGACCATGCTCCTCTAATCGAATTAAATTTTTCTGTTAATCCATCTGCATTACAACCCTCTTCTTCAGAATGTTCTACATCAGGATCGCACCATGCTAGAGTTTCCACATCATAGTTTTCTTCTAATATTAATGTTACTGGTTTACTACTTGTTCCTGCTTCTAATACATAGAATGTTCTATCTCCATCTCCTAGGTTACAATTGTACTCTGCTCCTACTTCATTTTTTTCTCCATCTGTTAATTGACATACATCGTCTAGTTTCGCTAATCCTTTTGCTTCTGCTTTTCCATCTTTATAACTTACTACGTAGTCGCCCACCTGGATTGAACTTTCATTTTTAACTACTTGTCCATCTTTAATTTCAATACTTCCTCCACTTGGTTTTGTTCCATTTAACACAACATTACCAAATTTAAGGTTCCCATCTGCCCTTATTGTGTATACACCATCTTCTACTGGTTCTCCATCTAATCTTTTTGTTGCGATTAATGTTTCTACTGCTTTAATATAATTATCTGCACTTCTTTCTGCTGCTCCCTTAGAAGCATTACTAATTACATTCATTACTATTGGTGTTGCGATTAACGCTATTATTGCTAGTACTACTATTACCGCTAGTAACTCAATTAATGTAAATCCTTTCTTTTTCATAAAATTCTCCTCCTATTCTTAACAAGGTACACAAAAAAACACGAAAACAAATTTTAGAACGATGGATTTTCTAAAATTCTTTCGTGTTTATTTATTTTTCTAGTTATAGTATGGTTACTTAAATACCCCCCCCCAGGTGGTTTGTTGAATTAAATTTTGTACTTACTCTAACCATACTATCTTACTCCCTTGTCTATTTTAATTTTATTATGCCTTGTTCATTTTGTCAATCATTATTATAATGGTTATCATCGCATACTGCTAAATTATCAGAATATTTGTACTCATATTGTTTATATTGCAAGTTATACGAAATTAAGATACAGCCTTCTAAGTCGTTCCCAGTAATTGGGTTTTGTACAGGATAAGAAGCAATTTCCCCAGCTTGATATAGTGTTTCAAAATCAACTGCAACTATGTTGTTAGATGTTGTCTCAGGAAGTTCGTTTAGGTGCTGAGTTCCCCATTTTTCTGTGGCCGTAGCTAAAACATAAAGCTGTTTATCATAGGCAGCAACTCTTGAATTTTTTATAGTAGTAGCTACGGATGGAATTATAATCACCGCTAATATCCCCAAAATTGACAAAACCGCAAGCAGTTCTACTAGTGTAAAGCCTTTTTTCATTTTATCACCTACTTGTTATTTATATTATAGTTATCACACTCTACTAAATTATCAATATATTTATACTCATATTGGTTATAATCAGAATTATATGAAACTTTCACACAACCAGTTAACCCCTCTTCTGTTTTGGGATTCATAGGTGCTTTATCTTTTAAATAACCCGAAGTATATAATGTATTAAAATCTATCGTTATAATTTGATTTGAATTAAATTCAGGAAGAAGGTGGTCATTCTCTACTCCAAAATTTTTAGCCGCCTTTTCTATCAAATCAATTTGCTTCAGATATGAGTTTTCACGAGCATTTTTAATGGATGTCCCGACTGTTGGAACAACTATCATTAATATTACCGCAAGGAGTGTAATTATTGCCACTAACTCTACAAGTGTAAATCCTCTTTTATTCATACAATCACCTACTTTTTCAGTATAAGTTAAATTACGGATTTTGTCAATCTAACTTATTAAGCTCACTCGCAATGATTTGCAGCTTATCAAAGCGTTTTTCAACTTTGCCACTAATTTTAATTATATCCCCTATATTAACATCTGAAATATTTTCATACACCCTTGGGAACAAAACAATATCCACTGTATTTAGCTCATCACTACCAGTAATAAATAACATTTTATCATCTTTTTTTGTGCTTATTTCTTTTAATTTATCCACGTAAACAATTATATCTATATGTTTATCAAAATAATTACCCAAATCACATATAAATACCGTTTCCGGATATTTGTTTTTATAGTTAATAATTGGATGGCTGCTTAAATAAAACCCAAACACGGATAATTCATTTAAAAGAATTTCTTTTTCTAAGAATTCAGGACATTCTTGTAAAACCGGTTTTAATGATTCTTCTTCTGCTAAAATATCTCCTATTTCCCCATAATTAATCAACATATCTAAATTAGCAAAAAGTGTTTTTCTATTAAATCCTAAATCATCAAAACAACCTGCAAAAATTAAACTCTCAATTGTTTTTTTGTTAATGCTCTTTCCATAACACCTCTTGATGAAATCATATATATCTTTAAATTGTCCTTTCTTGCGTTCCTCTAAAATAGCGTTAATTGAGTTTACACCCACACTCTTAATACCAGTTAATGGATATCTAATTGCTTCCCCTTCTACCTCAAATCTATTACTACTTAAATTAATATTAGGGGGTAAAATATTTATATTATTCATTTTACACTCATAAATATATTCTTTTATTTTTAATTCACTACCAATATTCATAGTAAGCAGATTTTTCATAAATAAGTATGGATAGTGTGCTTTTAAATAAGCCATTCGATAAGAGATCATCGAATACGCGACCGAATGGGCCCTATTAAATCCATATGAAGCAAACTTTAAGATAAGATTATAAACTTTAGTTGCTACTTCTTCTTTATATCCTTTATTAATACTGCGTTTTATAAATTTTTCTTTTTCAGCAAGCAATATATCTTCTTTTTTCTTACTCATGGCACGTCTTAAAACGTCTGCTTCACCAAATGAATAACCAGCTAGTACATTGGCTATCTGCATAATTTGTTCTTGATAAACTATTATTCCATAAGTAGGTTTTAAAATATCTACCAAACTATCATCAATATAATCAATTTTTTCTTGTCCCTTTTTCCTTTTTATATAGGAATCAATATTATTCATAGGTCCTGGTCTAAAAAGCGCAATTGAAGCCACTATATCTTCAAAAGAATTTGGTTTAAATTTCCGTAAAAAATTAATCATTCCACTAGATTCAAATTGAAAAATTCCTGAAGTATTCACAGTTGTAAATATATTAATTGCCTTAGGATCATTAGAAGGCACTAAATCAAATGTTAAATCAGGTATTTCATCCAATACCTCTTTTATTAATGTAAGATTACGAAGGGCCAAAAAATCCATTTTTAAAAGCCCTAACTCTTCTAAATAATCCATAGAATAGGCTGTGGTATAAAAATTGTCGTGATTTTTATCCAATGGTATCACTAAATCTAAATCTATATTACTCATAACAATGCCAGCAGCATGGATACTGGTGTGTCTTTTTAACCCCTCTAATTTACTAGCAATTTTAAATAACTGTTTAAAGTTTTGATTTATTTCTAAATAATCTTGTATTTTCTTATTTTTATTATAATTTTCTTTTAAGGATAGCCTAGAATCAACTAAACTGCATAAATGATCTACCGACTTTAAACTAATATTCATTGCTCTTCCTACATCACGAATAGCTTGTTTTGCTCCTAGTGTTCCAAAGGTTATAATTGGCGCAACCTTTTTTAACCCATATTTTTCTATACAATAATTTACTACTTCTTCTCTTCTTGTATACTCAAAATCAATATCAATATCAGGCATAGTTATTCTTTCAGGGTTTAAAAATCTTTCAAATAATAACTTATATTTAATCGGATCTATTGTAGTAATATTTAACAAGTAAGACACTAATGAACCTGCCGCACTCCCTCTTCCTGGTCCTACTAAAATATCGTGTTCTTTCGCATATTTTACATAATCCCATACTACTAAAAAATAGTTGCAGAAACCCATTTTGTTTATAACTTCTAATTCGTACTTTAATCTTTCTTGATATATAACGCTAACTTTTTCACCAAATATCTTCTTTAAGCCCCCTATACATAGTTTTTTCAAATATGAATAACTATCTAAATTATTAGGGCACTGATAAATAGGCAGTAATTGTTGATTGGTTTTTATTTCTAAATTACAATTTTTAAAAATATATTCATTATTTTTTAAATCCTCTTTAAATTCAATTAGTATTGTTTTTACCTCATGCATAAAGCTGTTTTTTTTATCAAAATTTATTTCATCTATTGGACGTCCAGTTTTAATACATTCTAAATAGTTTAGATATTTAGAATCTTTCTCATCAAGGCATAATGTCTCACTTAGATAAATTAAATTATCCCCGTCTAACTCTTTTCTTTCTGCAATTGTGCTGTATCCCTGAAATATATCAACATAAATATCTAACAAGATATAATACAAATCTCTACTATTAAAAGGTACAATGCATATTAAATTACTGCTTTTTTCTTTAATTATATCTAAAGTGATATTTCCTTCAGACATTTTAGTACTTAAATATATTAAATTTTGATAGCCTTCATAGTTTTTACAATACAAAACTATTTTTTTATCTAAATAATTAACTTCTAAACCAACAATTGGCTTAATATTATTTTTTAGACATAAATGATAAAAATCTAATACACCATACATATTATTATCTGTTATAGTAAGTGAGGTTAAATCATTCTTCTTCGCATATTCAATTAAATCATTTTCTTTAATGAAGCTAGACAATAAGGAATTGTGTGTTTTTACATATAAAGGAACATAATTCATACTTTAACCTCCCTAACATTATTCTACTATATTTTGTACTATTTTTAAATATTTTTACCAAAATTATTTGACTTAAAAAGAATATTATGGTAAAGTTATAAGGCATAGGGAAAAAAGTTTAATTATAAAAGGAGGATTATTATGGCTAAGAAAGTTACAGCAACTAAACCTTTATTTGGAAATAGAAGATCACACTCTTGTCGTGCTACTAGACATGCACAAAAACCAAATCTACAAAAAGTTACTTTAGATAATGGTGAAACTATTCGCATGACTGCTAAAGAATTAAAAACATTAAAAAAAGCAAGTTAATTGCTTTTTTTTGTGCCATAATTATAACAAAAAAGCATAAAGTTAATTATGCTCTTGAATCATATTTACCATCACTTGTAGTTACTAGAACGTGCTCTCCTTCTTGGATAAATAAAGGAACTCTAATCATTAATCCATTTTCTAACTCAGCGTCTTTTAATGCGTTATTAGTAGTGTTTCCTTTAACAGCTGGTTCTGTATGCGTAATGGTATATTCTATTTTGTCAGGAAGAGAAATTCCTAACATTTCGCCTTCATAGAAAGTAATATCTACATTTATTCCATCTTTTAAAAACTTAGCATCTTCACCAATTTGGTCTCTTGTAAGTTCTATTTGTTCATATGTTTCCATGTTCATAAAATTATAAACATCTCCGGAACCATATAAATATTGCATGTTTGTTTTAGAAATCATAGCTTTTTCTAATTTAATACTAGAATTAAATGTTTTTTCCACAATAGAACCTGTTCTTAAATTACGAAGTTTAGTTTTAACAAAAGCAGCTCCTTTTCCAGGTTTTACGTGTAAAAATTCTAAAATCATATATAGGTTATCTTCAAATATAATAGTCATTCCGTTTTTTATATCATTAACATTTATCATAGAACACCTCCATTATTTTGTTTTTTTAGGTTGATTTATTCTTATGTAATCTTTTCTTTTAACCTTTGGAGCATTTTTACCATTAACTTCACTACTATTAACTGTACCCGTTTGGATATTTGCTTGAGATTCAATTAATGGTCTCATACCTCTATTGTCGACGAAATTTTCAACAGATATAATTGGGCCATTTTTACTTGTTGCCATAATTCACCTACTTCTTTTCTTTATGTGTTGTTGTTGTTTTACATTTAGGACAGAATTTATTTAATTCTAAACGATCTGTAGTATTCTTTTTATTTTTTTCAGTACGGTAATTTTCTTCTTTACAAACAGTACATGCAAGCGTAATTCTTTCTCTTGCTTCTCCTTTTTTTGCCATAATTTCCCTCCTTTTTACTAAATACGCTAATATTATAACAAATTATTGATAAATTTCAAAGAACTTTTTTGAAACTTCTTTACTAATACGCATATTTACATTGGTTCTTAAAGAACTATTATTGCCATAATGATATATATCAGGAGAAACTACGGTAAAGGATACTATAGGATTATCATAAGGAGCATAGGCCGCAAAAGTCGCACTAATGGTTTCTTTATCAACTTTGCCATCGCCATCAGAGTCTATAAAACTTTGACTAGTGCCAGTTTTCCCTGCAGGTTTATATTCAAGATTTATATACCCACTCCCAGTTCCACCTTTTTCCATAACAGCCTGAAATCCTAATTTGACCCTATTTAAATATTCTATATTAGTATTTAACTCGTTTAATATATTAGGCTTAGTTTCAGTTATTAAATTGGTTAGTGGGTCACTAGTCGGCTCATAAACAGCCTTTAGTAAATATGGGGAAAGTCTCATGCCGCCATTTGCAATAGTGTTAATATATTGCGCAAGTTGAATTGGAGTATATGTATCATATTGGCCAATTGAAAAATCAAATAGGTGTCCTGATAAAGTACTAGTTCCCATATAACCTAAACTTTCATTAGGTAAATCAATTCCTGTTTTTACTCCTAATCCGAATTCAGCAAATGTATTACGATAAATTGAAAATGCTTCTTGATCTAAAATTAACGGTTTATCATAACGATACACTCCTTTTCCTACATTAATAGCGGTATTAAATTGGTAAGTATTTGATGAATATTTAAGCGCTTCTATATCATCTATATTATCTAAATATTTCCAAGAACATTTTAATGGAGTTGCGGCAATTTTAATACAATCATCACTTCTTACTTCTCCTATTTCTAAAGCTCCGGTATTATATCCTACAATTTGCGAAGCACCCTTTACTATAGAACCAGCAACCACTGATGATGTTAAAACACCTGGGGTATAATCATACATCTTATAGCTTTCTCCACTTTGTATTATTTGTTTACCTGACATAGCTAATATTTCGCCTGTTTTTGGATTAGTAATCACAACAAACGACTTATTATAGTATTCTGTATTAGCCTCTTTTTTCGCTTTAACAAGTTCCTGTTCTAAAATCTTTTCGACTTCTATTTGTAAATCAATATCAATGGTTAAAACGATATCATTTCCTCGCTTACCTTCTTCTAATAGAATATTATCACCAATATTAGATATCTTATATAATGCTTTTTCTCCTTTTAAGAGATGTTCATATTGATATTCCAAGTAGCTAGTTCCTACTCTATCATTTAAACTATATCCTAAGGCTAAATAGTGGTTTTTTAATTCATATGGAATACCTGATTCTCTTGTGGAAACATTACCTAAAATGCTTCTAAAAGTGCTTCCATATGGGTAAATTCTATCCCAGTCCAACTTCGTACTAAAGCCCGGTAAATCTTCTATATTTTCAGCAACCAGCGCATACTCAACGTCAGTAACATTTTTCTTAATTTCTTTTTCACTATAAGAATAACCTTTATTCATCAAAGTATATACTAAAGCAGCTTCTTGATCAATTTCAGTATATTGTTTCAAATCCTCTTCTGTTATTCGTTCTAATTTAAGTTTTTCTATTTCCTTCTGAGTAATTTTTCTTTCCTCTAATAATCGCCATTCTTCTGATGTGATTTTTATTTTAGCTAAATCAGCATTGTTAACTATCCAAAACTTCTTTAGATCTGAATTGTTTAACAGATTTGTATTCATTTCAATTAAAGAAGCAATCTTATAAGCCATGTTGATTTCCTCTGATGTAGATATTCCACTATTTTTTTTATAAGAAATAACCTTGACTGCAACATTATCAACTAATACTTTGCCATTTCTATCATATATTCTTCCTCTTGGCACGCTGTTACCATAAACTATATTTTGTGTTAAAAATGCGACCCGTTCTTTATAAAATGAATTCTTAATAATTTGAATATAAAATAATGTGCACATTAAAAAACTCAAAATAACACATATTATTGTAATTAATACTTTATATCTTTTTTCAATTTTCTCTTTGATTGTTTGATCCTGTTTATATTTATTATATCTTTTTGAAACTTTTTTTCTATAGGTTTTTTTCATATATTTGTTCTGCGTATTCAAAGTTTATAATTGAAAAAAAACTATTAACATAATCTTCTTTTCTGTTTTGGTAATCTAAATAATAGGCATGTTCCCATAAGTCTATGGTTAATAACGGAATAAATCCATAACTATACGGGCTTTCTTGGTTACTTGTATTTATTATCTTTAAATTTTTATTTTTGTCCATAACCAAAAATGTATATCCAGACCCTACTAACTTCTTAGTTGATTCAATAAATTCTTGTTTAAAATTTTGAAAACTTCCATAGGTATTTGTTATTTGCTCTAATAATAATCCTATAGGCATTTTGGAAACTGGATTCATGCTTTTCCAATATAAATCGTGATTAAGCGCTCCTCCAGCATTAAATAAAATATCGCCTCTAGCACTGATTGGGAATTTATCTATATTTATAATAATATCTTCAATAGGCTTATTATATTGATAGTTAATACTATTCAAAAGATTATTTAGTCGTTCTAAATAATGTTTGTGATGTTTATTATAATGAATATTTACCGTAGTACCACTAATGAATGGTTCTAACGCATTATAATCATAAGGTAATGATTCTAACTTATACATAAAATACCTCCTTATTATAGTTTATTACATTTAAATTACATTATTCAGAGTTACTTTCATATATTATTGTGAGGTGAAAAAATGATTGAAAAATTAATTATTCAATATATAAACAGAATGAATCTAAATGATATTGATTCATTCGCAAGAAAAAATGGAATTGTTTTAAACAATGATGAATTAGAACTTGTTTTTTACCACATAAAAAACAATTGGAGAACAATTGTTTATGGCAATCCTAAACCAATCTTAGAAGACTTAAGGTCTAAAGTAGATGGCTTAACATATCAAAAAATTGAAAATTTATATATTGAATTTAAAAATAAATATTCTTCTTACTTGTAGTATTTTCTAATATTCTTTAAAACCTCAGGGTCAAACTTTTTATTTCTAATCATTTCAATTTCAAATTTATACGGTGGATAAAGTCGCTCTTTGGAGTCATCAACCTCCCCAATATATGGAGTTTCTAAAATTTTAGGCACACCATCTAGTCTTTCGTTATAAATGATTTTAATAAGATTATCAAAGCCAATTTTTCCAATACCAAAGTTATCGTGGCGATCTTTATGTGCACCTATTACATTTTTACTGTCATTTATATGGATACAAGCAATTTTATCAATACCAATAATTTTATCAAAATCTTCTAATAACGAATCAAAATCTTCTACGTTATATCCGGCATCATGCATATGGCATGTATCCATACAAACCATTAATTTATCATTAAATTTAACTCCATCAATTATTCTTTTTAGCTCATTAAAAGTAGAGCCAATTTCACTACCTTTTCCAGCCATAGTTTCCAAACAAATAACTACATTAGTATCTTCTGTAAGTACAAAGTTTAAAGCTTCAATAATATTTTTAATACCAGCATCTACACCAAGCCCCACATGACTTCCTGGATGAAGAACTAAATATTTCATTCCTAATTTTTCAACTCGTCTAATTTCTTCTTTTAAAAATTTGATGGCAAAGTCAAAATTTATTCCGTTATTGGCTAGATTAATTATATATGGTGCATGAACAATAACATTAAGTGGATTAATGTTATTTTTTTGCATAAGACTAAATGCTTCCTTAGTTAAATCTTCATTTATCTCTGCTCTATTAGTATTTTGAGGTGCCCCAGTATAAAACATAAATGTATTAGCCCCATAAGATAACGCTTCAGCTACACTTCCTACTAATTGATCTTTATGTTTAAATGACACATGTGAACCTATAATTAATTCCATAACTAACCTCTTTTCTAAAATAATTATAACATATTAAACAATCAAAAAAAACATGAAAACAAATTTTAGAATAACGTAATCTCTAAAATTCTTTCATGTTTTGGTAATCATCCATTACTCCTCAATTATTTTGGCTATACCTTCAAACATTTTTTCGATTCCTAATTTCATATATTTTGATATGGCCTCAGATATACTAAGCGTAGCTTTCGATATATTGTTTTGATAATTTTTATTCGTATTTTCTAAATATGAGTTGACATCTATTTCTTTCCCATCTTTTACATCTTGTTCAAATTGTTTTATTTGCTCTTCTGTAAAAGCTGTTTTTCTACTTTGTTCATATTCATAATATCCAGTAGCTTGAGATAGATACAATGTTAAAAAAAGAAGAAAAAGGAAAAACATTGTCCACCTAAATATTTTATTTCTGCGTTTAATTTTAGTTTCAGTTTTCATTTATATGCTCCTTTATAATTATAGATATAATTTCTATAGTATTTAATACTTCTGTTATCGTGTTTTCATGACCACCTAGTTCTAATAAGATAATATTGGAACTTAAGTCCTGATTATATATTCCATTTACGTTAGAACCCTCTTTTTGTAAAACACCTCTTGTTAGCGTTGGATATTTAGCCTTAATCAGATCATTTAATTGATTAGCAAGATTTAGATTTTGTTGATAATCTTTGTGTTCCTTTCCAACCACAAATAACACTTTCGCATACTTTTTATTATTAAGAGTTACTGTAGAACTATTTTTAGAAAGTGCATCCCTATGCAAATCTATAAATAATTTAATACTAGGATACTTTTCCATTACATCTAACAAATAAAATCTGCTCGCTTTATAGCTAGCATTATAATTCCAATTATTGATTCTTAAAAACTCTGAAATGTTTGATTCTTCTATTATTGTAGGGACCCCTAATTTATCCAACTTTTCCTTCAAAAGATATCCTGCCATTAACACATTTGGTGTAATATTTTCATTTTTTAAATATTCTTTACTATATCCTTCCGTTTGATGTGAATTATAAATATATACTAGAGGTTCTTTAATATCTTCATCCTTACTCATATAATCTATTATAGACTGTATTGAATTATCAACTTCATAATCCCCATTATAAACTAAATTGGAGTTAGAATTATCTACGCTTTCATAGCCAAAACTATTTTCCAAAATTGATAATGGCTCTTTAAGATTGAAATTAGTTAAAATGCTAGCAATACGATAAATCACATTTTGACTTCTTTTTTCATAAAACATATGATAATTAGAATCCCCTAACAAGTTTCTAATAAAATCTTCATTATTATCTACTAACTTAATATTCAAAAGTAAAAACGAAAATAATGAATATATTAAATATATAACGATTAATATAACGGCATATTTTAAAATTTTAATTTTACTCTTTTTACCTTTAAATTTTTTTGCCACATTATCACCCAATCTATATTATTCAAATAATATCACAATATGAAAAAAAAGATTGTTGAATTTTATCAGCAATCTTCTCTTATAATTTCAATTAAATTAATTTATTAAAGGCAAGTTGAATCTGCCCCATAGATTTCAATTAAATTTAATATTAAATCTACTATTAATGGAAGCAAGAATAATACTATTACCGCTATAACTCGTTTCAAAAAGTCTGTTCCAGCCTTTTTCATGGCTTCTGCTTCTCCACTTCCTGCTGCTTTTAAGAAGTCTAATATGCCTAGTACTATTACTACAACTAGTACAACATATTTTACTAAATTTAATGTATCCTTTATCCATATTCTAATAGAAGCAGGAATTACTTCACAACCAGTCACTGGATCCCCAGGGTTAGGTTCAGGTTCAGGTTCTGGCTCAGGTAGTGGAGGGGGTGGGGCTTGTTCTATACTTTTTTCACAATAAAGCGCAATATGTCCAGAATTGGCTGTCCCAAATTTCCCTACAACAGCAGCTTCATCCATAAAGTTGTATCCCATATTACACACAGTTTCATAATCTCCCATAATTTCTTGCGTAGCTGGGCAAAAATAGTAATAATGTTTCTTATTTTCATAAGCTCCATCATAATGTTCAATCGGTTCAAACTTTGAAGCACCATCAAAACAATAAATGTCCCCATCATAAGGATCCACTTCTTCGTTATTATCTACAGATCCAACAATACAACCCTCATAGTTAGGTAAATACTTCCCAGAAACATCCAATTCAGCATTAACACAATCGCTTTCTTCATAACCATATAATGTATAAATACAGTACTGTGCCGTCATAAACGTTTGCAATCTACCTGTAACACCAGCTATAGTTCCGCAAGATCCACCTGTCGGTTCTTGAACATACATACTGTAATAACACTTATTTTCCTCTTCATCATAAACACCGATATTTCCATCAACAATAGGACATGAACCATTACTACCAGCATTCTTTTCTAAGTCCCAAATACCAACAATTGGATTAGTAGATGAAACCTGCAATTCCCAATTTGATTCATAGTAGGATGCTGGATATTTATAATATCCTGACCCTACGTCGCTCAACTGTAGATCACAGTTTTCATTTTTTTGATCCTCTAAAGTGGGAGTTGCCTCCTGCGTAAAATGTAACTGACATGAACCCGATTTAGACCAAAATAACCCCGTATCATATTGCCAACACCATTCGTCATTTGGACCACAATGCGTTGTACCACCTTTATACGTAATATCTGCGTTTTGCGTTCCAGACATATAACATTGAAGTGGATTCATAGCATTATTAGTGATTTGACATGCCCACCCGTCAAACGGTGGAAAAACTTGCGCTTGAACATTAATTTTTCCGTGAAAAAAAACACATACAAAAATAAAAATGCCCATAAACTTGCCTATATTCTTTACAGAGTGTTTCATCTTCAAAACGCAATATTTTTGATTCATAAGACAATCACCTCTACTGTATTCAGTATACACTTTTTAACAAAAGTCGTCAAGATTATTATGTAATGACATATTGATTCCTTCTCCAATTATGTAGCTTAATTTATCTATTAAAAAATCTATTTCTTTTGGAGTAACCATTAAGTTATAACCAACTGGAGTGAGTACTTCAAAGATTAACTGTCTTATTTCCTGTTCATTTAAATCGCCAATCATTCCTAGCAATTTATGCTTGTCTTCTTTATCAACCTTAAAACTCTTTTTTAAATAGTTAGGTGTTGATACCATTAGTTTGTGGCTTGGATTATTAATATTATCTTTCGTATATGAAAAATGTTTATACATATAATTTATTGTATCACTTACAATTGTTACTGCGTCAACTGTGGTTGGGACACCTATTGCAATAACAGGAACACCTAGTACTTCTCTACTAATTTCTTTTCTACTATTGCCTACTCCACTTCCTGGGTGTATTCCCGTATCAGTCATCTGAATTGTTTTATTTACTCTTTCAACAGATTGACTAGCTAGAGCATCAATCACAATAACAAAGTCAGGTTTAATTTTTTTAACAACACTTACTATGATATCACTTGTTTCAATTCCCGTTGTCCCCATTACTCCTGGGTTTATAGCACTTACTCTTCTAAAATCAGAAGATAATTCGCCCAATTCAAATAAATGATTTGTAACTAATATATTATCTATAGAAAGCGGCCCTAAGGAATCTGGGGTAGATCGATCATTGCCAAGTCCTATAACTAAACAACTATCTTCTGCTTCAATATTTAATTTTTGTAACATTTCTTTTAGTTTTATTTGAAAAACTTCTAAGACTTGATTTTGATTATTTTTATCAGTCACATCCTCAAATTCTATAGTGATATATAAACCCGGCTTTTTCCCGATCGCCTTGCTTCCTAAAGGATTTACTTCTACATCTGTAATATTTACTTTCTCATAAGATGACTTTGCACAAACTATTCCTTCAATTCCTGTATTTTCATTAAGTAATTCTATTGCTAAATCTGTTCTAATTCCATATTTAGATAAATCTATTTCATGATTCATAACATTTCACCAATAATAGTGTTATCAATTATTGAAATATTATGATTATTTAATAAAAACGTTGCATTTTACTTAAATGTTTGTTAAAATATTATGTGTTGAAATGACTTGGAGGTGAGATTATGCCAAATATGAAAAATGCAAAAAAAGCTGTTAAAGTAATCGGTAAGAAAAATGTAAGTAATAATGAATATAAAGCTAGTATGCGTACTGCAATTAAAAACGTAGAAAAAGCAGTTGTAGCTAAAGATAAAGAAAAAGCTGAAGGCGCTTTAAAAATCGCAATCAAAAGAATTGATAAAGCCGCTTCTAAAGGTGTTACCGCAAAGAACACTTGTGCTCGTAACAAATCTCGTTTAACAAAAAAAGTAAATGAAATGAAGTAATTGTTATACTTCTTTTTTTATTTGCTTTTTGATATAATTAATCTAGGTGATAAGGTGAAAAAAATATTTGTATTATTACTTATAATTAGTGCCGGAATAATCGTTTGGAAAAAAGACGAAGTTTCACAATTTATTGTACAAAAAGTCATTTTTAAAGATAAATTTGAGTTAGAGACACCAAATAATTATTATAAGACGGAAGAATTTTTATTGTTTGAAAATCAGAAGGAATTAACGGTAAAAAACAAAGATGATTTTAATAATTTTTTATATACTATTTTGAACAGTGGATGGACTTCCTTTTCCTTTTTCTGTGATTTTAAATATACTGACTGTATCAATGACTTTACACAGTATATTACAACAAGTGATTATGTAGAGGTTATTAATAATTATGTACATCCATTTAATTCGTTTGATAAAATTGTTGTAACTCCAAATAATTTTAACAAGATAACGATTAAAATAGAAAAATTATATTCAACAGAACACGAGCTAATCATTAATCAAATTATAGATAATTTTATAAAGCAGAGCATTACAGATGATATGAATGATCGCAAGAAAATTAAATTATTTCACGACTGGATCATAAATCAAACTAAATATGATAAAAACTTTACGGCTGCAACAGATAAAGAGGCCTACCCCTACCATCCATATAGTGCTTATGGACCTTTAGTCGAAGGAATGGCAGTTTGCAGCGGTTATAGTGATGTGATGGCAATTTTTTTAGATAAGATTGGGATTAAAAATTATAAGATTTCTAATGTTTTATCCGACAATCCAGATGAAGGACACGTATGGAACTATGCTTTTGTTGACGGTAAATGGTATCATTTAGACTTAACTTGGGATGATCCTTTAGTTGAGGGCAATGATATGTTAATATATGATTTCTTTTTAATTAATACAGACCAACTAGAAAAAATCAATACAAGCAAACACACATTTAATAAAAATTATTATTTGGAAACAAAAACGGCTAACTAATTTAGCTGTTTTTTAATGGTAATATTACCTCTACTTTAGTCCAACTCTCATACTCTGATGAATAAATGATTTTTCCGTTATGTGCTTCAATTATTTCTGTTGATAAAGTTATTCCTAATCCTGTGCCATTTTGTTTAGTGGTATAGAATGGTTCTTTTATTTTATTCAAATCTTCCTTAGATATTCCTGAACCATTATCCTCTATAATAATATGAATATAACTTTTATCTACAAATGTAGTAATTTCAATATAACTATCATCTTTAGGGACTATAGCTTCTACACTATTTTTTACGATATTAATAAAAACTTGCTTTAGTCTTTCATAATCTCCCTCTATGTATAATTCTTCTTCATCTATATTAGAAATATAATTAATTTTTTTATTTTCTAATAATGGTGTGCATTCATCCTCTACATCTTGTAATAAAAGATTAATATCTAAAATTTCTTTATTAATCTTTAAATGATTGTAGTCGAGAAAATCTTGTAATAATAGTAACGTCCTATTGATTTCTGATCTAATAATAGGAATATACTTTCTACTGTGTTTCTCATTGTTAATGTCAAACATATCTAAATAGCCTTTGCACACCGCAATAGGATTTTTTATTTCATGCGTGATTTTAAATAACGACATCCTCACCTGCTTTTCTTTTTGAAGTTCTTTTAAGGTCATTTCTAGTTTAACTATTTGTTCGCCCTTTTTTAAAATAAAAATAACTAATATATTTAAAAAAACATATAAAACTAGGTAAATTAATACTTGTGATATCCCTATTTCTAAATATAGATTATCTACTTTTAGTAAAAAAATGAATATGGCGGTTGAAATAACTTTTAAAATAATAAATAAAAGTGTGAATAAATTATAATTGCTATTTTTTTTAAAAGTTTTTAGATAAATCAAATAATAAATAAAATATTCAATTAAAGTGTATATATAAAAGCTAGGATTAAATTTGTGATAATAAACCACAATACATAGTGATAGAATTATAATACTCAAATCTCTTTTGTATAAATAGGCAATTAATAATGGGATATTAAAAATTAAAACTGACATTTGTATATCAGATAAACATCCAAACCTACTTACTAAATAAAAAGATGTTAATAAGCAAAAATCAAGCACAATATTCTGCACATCTTTTTCAAATGCTTTATTATGTGCGAAATAAAATAAATACAGTATTAATGGGAACAATATATAGATCGTATTTAATATTAATGTTTCAAAAAAATTCATATTTCCTCCCCTTTCGACAATAATATACCAAATTCGCATGTCGTATTTTGTCGAAAAAAGAAAAAAAGTGAATTTTTTCACTTTAAATCGTTTATATATTTTTTTATTTGTTTAGCGTCTGGTCCTAAAATAATTTTTAGCTGATTATCAATTTCAACAATTCCTTGAGCACCCATCTTTTGTATTGCTTCTTTATTGACTAATTCTACATTTTCCAATCTTACAACAAATCTGGATTTATTAAACTCATAATCAATAATGTTTTTCTTGCCACCTAAATAATCCACTAATTTATTTACTTCAATCTTGTAATCTTTCTTTTTTGTTTTTGTAATAGAAAGAGCCACGATAAGTAAAATAACAATTATTATTAAATACTCTATATATTGCATTTTTATCACCTACCAATATTATACTATAAATAGAAACATTTTACTATTACTTTATATAATAAATTAACATTTATTATATAATCAAAACTTTAGTACAAGATAATAACGGGTGATATTAATGAAAAAAATATCAAAATATAAAATAAATGGAGAATTACTTTTTTGTATAATATCGTTTTTCTTAATCAGTGTTTTAAGTATTTATAGTGCCCAAAATTTATTGCCAAGTTACATGAATAATTTAGTATTGAAACAAATTATGTGGTATGGAATTGGTTTTTTAACAATTTTCTTTATTATGTATATAGGTAATGAATATATATACAAACATATATGGATATTATATATTATTGGTATATTATCATTAATTGGATTACTAATTTTTGCAGAACCAATTAATGAAGCGAAATGTTGGTTTACAATTCCTGGAATTGGTGCTTTCCAGCCCAGTGAATTTATGAAAATCATTTTAATAATCACATTAGGATCATTAATCCAAAAGTTTCATGAAAAAGACCCAAATCCGAGTATTAAACAAGAATTCCTTTTTTTATTTAAAGTAATGATAGTAGTACTAATACCAAGCTTATTAACTTTCCTACAACCGGATACTGGTGTAGTTTTAATCTATCTGCTAACAACACTAACAATGCTTTTTGTTTCAGGTATCAGATATAGGTGGTTTATTATTTGTTTTTCTCTAGCTTTTATTTTAATTGGAGGCATATTAATAATATATTTTTTAAATGAGGAATTATTTGTTAAAATATTTGGCACAAGCTTTTTTTTAAGAATAGACCGCATTCTAGATTGGTCAAGTGCTTCCGGATATCAATTAGAACACGGAATGGCCTCTATTGGTTCTGGAGGAATATTGGGTTTGGGTTTTACTAATACACCAATATACTTTCCTGAACCACAGACAGATTTTATCTTTGCAGTCTATAGCAACAATACTGGATTTCTAGGTTCAATTATATTACTCATATTAATCGCATATTTTGATATCAAATTAATATTTTTGGCTATTAAAACTAATTCCAACAGAAATAAATATATTATCAGTGGTATTGTGGGGATGCTAATCTATCAACAGTTCCAAAATATTGGAATGACTATAGGATTAATGCCGATTACGGGCATTACTCTACCATTTATTAGCTATGGTGGTTCTAGCTTGATTAGCTATATGATCATGCTTGGCATAGTTTTTAATATATCAAATGAATTAATTAGATTTACTAACTAAAAAACGAATGCTACTGCATTCGTTATATTTGTTTTAAATCTAAATAAATTACTGGGCGAATGCCATAAAGATGATTTGCATATACATAATTTGAGGCAGTTTTGCCATAGCGATTTAAAAGCAGTGCATAATAGGCATTAGTGGGACTGCCTGTAGATGTCCAATAACCCTGTGTTGTTGTATCGGTTGTCGGATAACCACTATATAAAAATTTGTTACTTAGCTGCAGTTGCCCTCCTTCATAATCATTTTCGCCTCTTCCATCTGCCACCATAATTTGCTCCATGCTTGGTAATCCTATTTGGCTTCTACCTAATTTGTTCCAAGCTAATGCTATTTCATCTAATTTTAGTTCTAAGCCATCTGCATGACACGAATTGTTTTTCGGATTATCTCCATTCTGGTCACACCACGCCAAAGTCATTGTATCATAATTCCCATATAGTATTAATGTTGCTGATTTACTACTTGTTCCTGCTTCTAATACATAAAATGTTCTATCTCCATCTCCTAAGTCGCAAGTATATTTTGAACCAACTTCATTAAACGCGCCATTTACTAATGTACAAAGTTTACAAGAATCAGAAACATCATATTCTGGTTTTAAATACTGCAAATTTTTGTCATATGTATAAGTAATCGTTATTGCAGTTTCTAAATCTATCTCCTCACCACTTATACTATCAACTATTGGTTCTGTCAAATAGTTTAAAGCAACTATTTCTTCTAGCGTTACACAAATTTGTCTTCCTTCAACTTTTGAAAACTTGTCTGGATTAGCATCTACATATAACTGCGCACCAGAATAAAGTATTTGTGCTGTCGCTTCACTAATATTATCCTTACTTTCATTTACATAATTAATAATACTTGGAACAACAATTAATATTATTGCAGAAATAAGAACTAAAACTGCAAGTAGTTCTACTAAAGTAAAGCCTTTATTTTTCATACTATCACCATCATAATTATAACAACATACAACAAAAAAAACAACTATTTAGTTGTTTCTTCAGTAGTCTTTACAACTTCTTTTCCCTTATATGATCCACATTCTGGACATACACGATGTGGTCTTACATCAGCACCACATTTTGGACATTTAGTTGTTTCATTAGCACTTATTTTATAATGAGTTCTTCTCATTCTTCCTCTAGTTTTACTTACTTTTCTAAATGGTACAGCCATGATTCCACCTCTTTCTTACAATAAATCTTTTAACTTAGCCAATTCAGGATTGATGTCTTTTTCTTCCTCAGTGATAACCTTCCAACCTTCACCTTGTAAATTGGTAAGTTTCTCTTCTGCTCCCGGGCTCACAACTCTCATGGGAATTTCCATTAATATATTTTCCCATATTATTGGTAAAATATCAAGTATATTTTCATCTTTTTTTACATTTTCCGCCTGTTCATCCATTAATTCATCTCTACTTCCATCAATTTCGACCTTAAAAGCATGACTTACAGGCACTAATGTTATTGCGCAAGGAAGGTCCATAACACCTTCAACAACTAAATGAAGCATTATATCATCCATTGCGTTTTTTGTGATTTCACCTTTAATCATCACATTATTTAAACTAAGAAGCCCTGTTCCTTCCAACTCATCTTCAGTAAAAGAATGTGTTAAATCAATATTAATATATTTCTCCAAATTGTTTTTAAGTCTTAACAAATTAAATTCCATAGTATATCACCAACATGTACATTATACATAAGATATAATAATTTTGCAAATGTTTATTTATAGTAAATATTTAAAAAATATGTTATTATATATCAAACGGAGGCGTGATGATGAAAAGTGTTGGAATAATTTGTGAATATAATCCATTTCATAATGGTCATCTATTTCATTTGCAGAAGATAAAAGAAATGTTCCCTAAGCATCTAATTATTTTGGTTGTAAGCCCCTCTTTTACAGAACGTGGTGAAATCAGCGTTATTAATAAATGGGATAAAACTCAAATTGCATTAGAAGCAGGAATAGATTTGGTTATAGAATTGCCATTTCCTTTTGCTACTCAATCTGCTGATATGTTTGCTAAGGGTGCAGTTCAACTACTTGAACACATGAAATGTGAGTACTTAGTATTTGGAAGTGAATCGAATAATATAGAAATTTTAAATGAGTTAGCCAATATTCAGTTAAATAACAGTGAGTATAACACTTTAGTAAATATGTATTTACAAGATGGAGTTAATTACCCCACTGCTTTATCCAAAGCACTTCATCAAATATCCCAGATTACAATCAGTGAGCCTAATGACCTATTAGGTTTAAGTTATGTAAGAGAAATTAAAAAAAATAACTTCAATATTAAACCTATCACTATAAAAAGAACAAATAGTTATCATAATTTAAATATAAATTCCAACATTATCAGTGCCTCAGCAATTAGAAACCTAATTAATCATAATGAAAATATTGATAATTTTATTCCTAATTATGTAAGTAAATATGTAAATAAAAATAATTATCAAGGTAAACTTTTAGAATTATTAAAATATAAAATTATAAGTGATAATAACTTAAGTATCTATCAAACAGTAGATGAAGGTATTGAAAATAGGATTCTTAAAAATATTGATAAGTGCTCTTCATTAGAAGAATTAATATTATCAATTAAAACTAAACGATACACATATAATAAAATTTCAAGAATGCTTATTCATATCTTGTGTTCATTTACTAAAGCAGATGCGGCTAGAATGAAAGAAATTGAATATATTCGTGTGTTGGGTTTTAATAAAAATGGGCAAAATTATTTAAATAAAAACAAAAACAACTTTTCCATTCCTGTTATAACTAACTGTAAATCATTTGATAATCCAATGTTAAATTTGGAGCACAAAATAAGCAATATATATGATTTAATTACTGACAATAATTTTAAAGATAAATTAGAAAAACCAATAATAAAAGAAGATTAAAGCCAATAATCTTCTTTTATTTTTGACATTTCTTACAGTAATATGTTCCTCTTCCATTCACCACGATTTTAATTATTTCAGTCCCACATATAAGGCATTCTTCACCTGCATGAGAATGAACTAATAATTTTGTTTGAAACAACCCGTGAACGCCATTTTCAGATTGATAGCTTTTAATTGTAGTTCCACCCATTTTAATAGCTTCCTCTAGTGTTTCCCTAGTATATTTAATAATATCATTTAGTTCATTATCTTTTAAATCTTTGGGCTTAGCTAATGGGTTTAACTTACTCTTAAATAAAATTTCATCTGCATAGATATTTCCAATTCCCGTGATAATGGATTGATCTAACAAAATTGTCTTGATTGGAATATTTTTATTAGAATACTTTTCCTGTAAATAAGAACTAGTTAAATTGCTGTCCCAGGGTTCTAATCCAAGTTCATTAATTGGTTTAGATGTTTCAAGCTTATCTTTATCTATTAAATACATTTTTCCGAATTTGCGGGTATCATGATATCTTAACTCATTATCATTAAATTTAAAGACAACGTGCTCATGTTTAATAAGTTCTTCGTTTTTTTCTTTTAGAAAATATTTTCCTTCCATTCTTAAATGACTAACTAAAAAATAATCGTCTAAAGCAAATATTAACCATTTCCCTCGTCTAGTTATATCGTTTATAGTTTGATTTTGTAATTTTTCTTTAAACTCCTCTACTGAGGGATAAGCAATAATATTATTGTGGTATACATCTACACTTAATATTTTCTTATTTAGTACTAATCTTTTTAATGCATTCTTTACGGTTTCTACTTCTGGTAGTTCTGGCATAAAATCACCCCTATATTTCTTGTTCTAATATATTAATTTTCTCTTCTAAAATAGTATTGGCTTTTTCATTTAACCCTTCATAATTATGGCTAAAATAAACTTCAAGGCCTTCTTTAGCTGGTTTTAGATAGGTGCTATAAGCCAAAATGGTTCCCATATTATAACAATTAACCTCACCCAGATACGCTTTTATATCTGTTTCTAATAAAGGATAATGAGTACATCCTAAAACAACATGCTTAATTCTTTCTTTTTTTACATCTTTTAAATATTGCTCTACATATAATTTCTTGAATTTCGAATCTATTTTATTCTCAATAATTGGTACAAACTTCGAACAAGATATTTCTAAAACATTTACATCTGCCAATTTCTTTTTAAACACATGACTATTTATAGTAGCAGGGGTTGCTAAAATAGCGACATCCTTAATCTCTTGTCTTTTTAGTTCCGCAATAGTAGCATCAATAATGCTTACAATTGGAACTGAATATTTATTGCACAATTCTTGATATATTGTAGAACTAACAGTTCCGCATGCTATAAATATTATTTTTACATCTTTTGATATTAAAAAATCTATTACTTTACAAACTACTTCAAATAATTCTTCCTTACTCTTAGTTCCATATGGTAGATTTTTAGTATCACCAAAATATATATATTCTTGGTCCTTATGATACTTTCTAAGTTCCTTTAGAACCGTTAATCCACCAATACCAGAATCAAATACACCTATTCGCATAATTTCACCTTCCCAACTATTATATCATATCTTTATAGTTTATAATGTTTTATATTAAAAAAGTAGACAAGTTGTACCTTATCTACCTGTTTAATCAAAAGTTTTGAAACTACTCTTTATTATTCTCAGCCTCGTTAAGACCTTCTTTAATTCCTTTCGCAATTTCTTTTCCCATAGTTCCCATTGCATTACCAATAGCCGGAGTCATCGTTTCCAGTCCATCTTTCATGCCCTTAGCAAGTTCTTTACCAACTGTACCCATGGCACTACCGATAGTTGGTGCCATCTTTTCAATTCCTTCTTGAGCAACAGGCATAATTTGTTGAGCTGTAAAAGCAAGCATTTCTCTTCGCTTTGTAAACATAAATATTGCAAAAGCAATCATTCCACTTGCAATTATTATAAATGTTCCAAACATAAAAAATGGTACTGCATCATGAGACTCAAACTCTTTCTTAAAATCAGAAAAATCATTTTCTACATTATATATTTCTGATGTTTTTTGTTCTAATTGTTTTTTTAAAGAACAATATTTAGATGTATATACATTATTTTTAGCTTCATAAAAATTACAATGATTAAAACTTTCGTCTAACGCATCATCAATAACTCCAATATTTTTTTTATCGGCTTTAATACTTTCTTCTAATGCGTCTATTTTATCTTCTCTTTCATAATATGCATCATTAAATCCTGTAAAAGGCTCTCTTTCTAATTTTTTAATTTGATCTTCAACAGGTTTAATTTTATTTTCTAATGTTGTTTTAGCAGTAATAAGGTTTTGTTTTTCTGAATCTACTTCATCTGAGATTTGCTCTTTTTGAGCAGTTAATTGTTCTATTTTAGCATTTTTACTCTCCTCTGAATATTTATTATTAGTTTGAGATCGTTTAACTAAACCAGCTACAATTAAGCTCCCACCAAGTAAAATACCTATGATTAATATAATTAAAGCCATCTTACTTATTTTCTTTTTACTTTTTTCATAATTTTCTTCTGTTAAAAATTCTTTTTTATTCATACTTTCACTCCTTACACAAATTCTTTATTTTTGGGGTTCGATAATTTCTTTTCCACCCATATATGGTCTTAAAGCTTGTGGAACATTAATACTTCCATCTTCATTATAATTATTTTCAATTACTGCAATCATTCCACGAGGAGTTGCTAACACTGTATTATTTAAAGTATGTAAATAGTAGTTACCTATATCACCCTTAGCACGTATTCCTAGCCGTCTTGCTTGAGCATCCCCTAATGTAGAACAAGAACCTACTTCAAAGTATTTTTGTTGTCTTGGGCTCCATGCTTCTATATCGCAAGATTTAACCTTTAAATCAGCCAAATCTCCACTACAACATTCTAATGTTCGTACTGGAACATCTAAACTTCTAAAAAATTCCACAGTATAACTCCACATTTTGTGATACCAATCCATACTATCTTCTGGTTTACAAAGTACAACCATTTCCTGTTTTTCGAATTGGTGAACACGATATATTCCTCTTTCTTCAATACCATGAGCACCTACTTCTTTTCTAAAACAAGGCGAATATGAAGTTAAATTTAGTGGTAATTCGCTTTCTTTAATAATTTGATCTTTAAACTTTCCTATCATTGAATGTTCACTCGTACCAATTAAATATAAATCTTCATTTTCGATTTTATACATCATCGCATCCATTTCCTCAAATGACATAACTCCAGTAACAACATCACTTCTAATCATAAAAGGTGGAACGCAGTAAGTAAAACCTTTATCAATCATAAAGTCTCTAGCATAACTTATCATTGCAGAATGAAGTCTAGCGATATCTCCCATTAAATAATAGAATCCATTTCCACTTGTTCTTCCCGCGCTTACCTTATCTAAACCATTTAGTTTTTCTAAAATATCGGCATGGTATGGTATTTCATAATTAGGCACTACAGGATCTCCAAATTTTTCGATTTCAACATTTTCGTTGTCATCTTTTCCAATAGGAACAGAATCATCAATAATATTTGGTATCACCATCATCTTTTCCTTGATTTGTGTGCTTAACTTTTCTTCTACTAATTCTAATTCATTCATTTCGTTGGCATACCCAGCAATTTCTGATTTTACTTTTTCTGCCTCTTCTTTTTTTCCTTCACGCATTAAAAGCCCAATTTCCGCACTTTTGTTATTTTTTAACGCACGCAAATTATCTCCCTTTTGTTTTGCTTCACGATATTGTTTATCTAATTCCAATATTTCATCTACTAAAGGTAATTTGTTATCTTGAAATTTCTTTTTAATATTTTCTTTTACTAAATCCTTATTTTCTCTAATTAAATTAATATCTATCATATTTTCCTCCTTATAATAATAAAAGACCATCATATAGGAGTGAAATCCACGGTACCATCCTACTAACAGTCTTAATTTCTTTTAACGGACTAGCCGGGCGAACATTACCTCACCTCTCCAGAAGAGATTCATAAACATCCATTATTCGTTTACACCAACCACGAACTCTCTTACAAATGAACTATTTATTACTAATTTCTGTCAACGATTTATGTATTAATTTTAACACGTTTGTTTTTGTTAGTCAACAATTATGCTGTTATGCATAAAATTAAATATGGATATCAATCAATTATTTAAAAATATATAAAATGATATTTATTTAATAATTGACAAAAAAAAACTATTAGTGTAAAATTAAATGTGCAATACGGGTCTATAGCCAAGTGGTAAGGCGTGGGACTGCAACTCCCTGATCGTTGGTTCAAATCCGACTAGGCCCTCCATAAGAATTTTTATCCTTGAAATTCAAGGTTTTTTTATATTTAAATAATTTTGTTTTTGTAATTGGTCTTGTTTTGTGGTAAAGATATATAAATTATAACAAATCAACAATTGACTTTTTTTAAGGCAATATGTAAAGTATAATTTACTAAAGGAGGGAATATGAAAAAAGTAGCTTTGTTAGGTGATTCAATAACTGAATATATGCCTTATGTAATAGATAAAGAAATGAGACGAGGTTTTAATGTTCCAATGGTTTCAGATAAATTACCTGATAATGATATAATTTTTAATATTTGTGGAGTTTCTAATATAGGAGTTGGTAGTTATCATAATTATTGTTGGAAAGATGTTGAAAAAGATGAAATAGATTGTTTTGTTTTGCTGATTGGAATAAACAATTTATTAAGACCTGATTGTGATTATGATGGGAAAGAGTCTTTAGATGATACTTTTGAAAAAATAAAATTATTTATTCAAGATATCATTAGTAGTGGTAAAGATATTTTAGTTCAACTATTATATCCAACTAAATATATTAATACAAATGCTAAAGTGGTTATATTAAATGAAAAATTAAGAAAATATTGTGAAGAAAATGAAATAGATTATTTAGATTTATATAATGAATTACTTGGTGATGATGGAATTATTAACCATATTTACACAGAAGATGGCCTACATCCAAATGAATCTTGTTATATGTTTATAATTGATCATATTTCTAAAAAAATAAAATTAAAAAATGGAAAAGTAAAAAAATTATAAAAATATAAAGATGATCCGAACATTTAGTTCATATATTATTATAATAAAATTTAATATTAAAATTTGCTTTTAGGTTAATTTTATGTTAAAATGAATACAGATGAGGGAAACTTCATAAAATAAAAAAGGATACATTTGATTGCGAGAATCAAATGCATTCCCTTAATGGATTGCATCTGAAATCAACTCTTGTTGAAATCAGATGTTTTTATTATTTAAATAGTAAGGTGATTACTATGAAAAATAATAGTAGAATTATAATAAATTGAGGCCATTCTTTTTTTGTAATTCCATCAAAGGCAACTTCATAAATAAATTGGCTCAAACTCATTAAACTCAAATACAGCCAATTCAGAAATGAATTAGTTTTTTAGTTTGAGGTGATACAAATACTACCTTAAGGAGAAGTAATGAGTTCTATTGCAAATATTATTAAACACGAAATAGTTATTGAAAAATCATTATTCAAAACAAAATGAAAAATAGCTATCCCGGCTTAATAAAGTAGATACACTACTTGTAGAAAAATAAAAAGACGATGGCTTGTTATTATAAGTCATCGTTTAATAATTTTTGATATGTCTAACTTCAATACTAGGTATTGTTATTTCATGTGGTAATTCAAAAACATATTTAACTGTTTTAGCGACATCTTCTGGAGTTAATCCGCAATCCATTATATTTTGAGGTAGTTCATTACTGGCTCTTTTGTAAAATTCAGTTTGAATTAATCCTGGACATACATCGGTAATCTTTATATTATTTCTTGCCAGATCATCTTGAACTGCTTTTCTAAAGGCATAAGTTCCACGTTTAGTCGCATTATAAATAGGAAATGGTGGTTCACACATAACTCCACTTTGAGAGTTAATATTTATTATTTGCCCATAACCTTGGTTTTTCATAATTGGGAATATACTTTTTACCATTGCAATAGTTCCAAAAACATTCGTATCTATAACTGATTTGATTCTCTCTAACGAGTTCATACTATCAAACAATGGTTCTTCTAATTTTGACATGTCACCAGAAATCCACATTCCTGCACAGTTTATAAGGCAATCAATTTTATTATATTTTTCTTTAATTGAGGCAATTACGCTTTTAATGCTGTCACAATCGGTTAAATTGCATACATAGAAATCTTTGCTAAATTCATTAGCCGTTTGATGTAAGTTTTCTTTATCAATATCTAATAAAATTAAATTTTCATTTTTAAGTTCTTTAACAACTGCTTTACCCACTCCACTAGCTGCCCCTGTAATAATAATATTTCTCATTTTGCCTTTCTCCCTTGCTTTTTTAAATCAACATCATAATCTACTTGTTTTACGAAATGATCGTTTTCTTCCTTAAAGTTAGGAGTCATTTCAAAAGTTATAATCATATTCCCTTCATATGTAAATACTTTATTGGGTTCAATCGTAATTGTATCCCCGGGATTAACCTCAACCGTTTCATCATCTATAATAAATTTCCCTGTACCATCAATAATATGATAAACGTGAGTACTTTCACTATTATAAGAATAACAATCATGTCCTTTAATTGAATAAACAAAGAAGTCACCATGACTATCAGTATTATCTGAAGGGATTACAAGTTGAAATGTTCCTCTATCTACCAAAAACATTCCCTCTCCAACATTTTCATTTGTTATATCGATACCGGTTTTACACATATTAATTAATTTTAAAAATTTCTCTTCCATTCTGTCACTCCCTAAAATTCTATTTCATTTATAATCATAAAATGATCAGATAATGATTGAATAATTTTTGATGAATATATGCAATAGTGTTTTAATAAAATATTATCAAATTTCATTCCGTCATCTGTAGTTGCTTCATTAATTGTTTTAATATAATTATCTTTTGTATAAGGCATCATATTAATAAAATTCTCGCTATTAAAATCTCCTGTGATAACATCTGGATTATATTCTTTAATATAATTATCAAATTCTATAAAAGTCTTGATGTTATCTTCAGGCGTTGAATTAAATCTTCTAAATGGAAATCCATGATGCGTTAAAATATTTATATAATTATTATCAATATTAATTCTGGATATTAACAATCCCTTATCAAAAGTATAATACGTTTTACCACTACTTGTAGTTTTTGAAAGCATTGGGTTTATAAACATTTTTTTAATAATATTATCCATTTGGTATTTTGATAAAATTGCAACACCACATTCTGTATTTTCTATAATGTGGCATGGGCTTAATTCAAAATGTTCTTCATATTTTAAATTTGTTTTTTCTATAATCATGTTTATATAATTAATACTTTTAGTTGTAATAATTTCCTGAAAACAAATAATATCTATATCTTCGTCATTAATAATTTTAACAATGTCATTTAAAAGTCTTAAATCAATATCATTAGATTTTTCTTTATCAAAAAAATCTACACTTTGATCGCCTTCATAAAATCCGCCGCTAATATTATAACTAGCAATTTTTAATTTCATAATTTCCTCCAAACTATTACATACAATTTAATTATATCATAAACATTATAATAAATCATCCATTATATTGGAATTATCCTAAAATAGTATAAGGGCAATACGATGCCTAAAACAAAAAGGATATTGATAAATATATTTAATCAATATCTTTTTTTTGGTGTGCTTTTTTGATGTAATATCTAACTGATGCCGGGGTAATATTAAAATATCTCGCGGTTGGCTTAATACCAGTTTCTTTTGCCATAGCTACTATATTCTCAGCACTCTTTTCATATTTATTTTCTACTATATCAGATTCTTCTAACAATTTTGTTAAACTTTCTCGATAGTTTTTCCAAAAGTCATAACCTTGATTTAAATAATCATCTTTTTTTAATTTAGGCAGCATAATTGTACACCTCGTATACTTTTCTTAAAACATTATATCACAAATTGCAAACAATAAGTCATATCGTTTTAACAAAAAAAGACATATAATTTTATTTATATGTCTTTAAAAGATGACTTGACTCTTTAGTTTTTCGTATTAAATCATATGTAATAATTGCGTTAGAAACAGAAATATATTCTTCTGCTATTTCGCAATTCTTTTCAATATAATCTACACTGACAGGAATATCCAAATCTAATAGTAGTCCCTCTTGTCTTTGACTATTATAATACATTTTATTAGTTAACCAGTTGCCTTCAGGAAAAACAACCAAATTTTCCTCTACACTAAAGATGTCATGACCTAATGAATATTCACTATGGAATCCCATCATATTTCCAAGCGTTGGTAAAACATCATACATTCCCATCACTTCTGTTACTTCTGTAGAAAATTCTTGATCTTTTGCCCAAATAATAAACGGAACTTTACGATTTAATTCATACTCATACGCATCTACCTCATGATAATTAGGGTCATTTTTATCTAACATTTCTCCTGTTTCTGGGTTGTAATTATAAAAATATTCATACTCACTTGGTTTAATTTTAGCATCATGATCACCGTATATAATAATAACGGTATTATCTAAAATTCCTTCTTCATCTAAGCCTTCAATCAATTCTCCAATCGCTTCATCTGCATAATGAACTGATTTCAAATAATTACCCAAAACAGTTCCTTCTAAATATGGTTTAATCTCAACCTTTTTCTTACCTGTTTTAGGATTAACTGTCTCAATTTCTAAATCAACACTATAATCACTATATGGCTCTATATAAGAAAACGGGGTGTGATTTGTAAGCATAATTAATGTTCCATAAAAATTTTTATTTGATTCACTAATTGTTTTAATTTTAGGAATCGATTGTAAGAAGAATGATTTGTCAGAAAGACCTAATCCTATGGTTTCATCAATCACATAATCTTTTGTATGATAATAAAAATTATCATATCCAAAGCTTTCATGTAATAAATTTCGATTCCAAAATGTCCCATTATTTCCATGCATACTAAATGTGTAATATCCTTGATTTTTCAACAATTTTTGAATAGTAATGTATTCACGGTCAAAATAATTAATAGCAACAGTACCACTAGAAGCTGGCATTAAACCTGTATTAAAGATAAACTCACTATCACTACTTGTTCCAACACTTTCTTGTGCATAAAAGTTAGAAAAATAAATACCTTCACTAGCTAGCTTATTTAATGTTGGCGTTAATTCTTTATCATTAAAACTTAAACCCAATGTGAACTGTTGAATACTTTCCGCATGAATGGCAATAACGTTTTTACCTTTAAATATATCTGTATATTGATTATTAGTTACCTCTAGCGGATTTTCTTCATAATATTCTCTAAATATTTTCGCATTTCTATCATAACCAAACATACTATTAATTGTTGGTGATAAATTACCAATTATATCATTAATTTGATATACGTAGATACCATAGCGCATCACAATATACTCTCTATTCCACTGTTTGCCTAAACGACCTATATCTGTTGCGGTTAATGTTACTATAAAAACTAACGCAAAAATTAAACCGCTTAAAATAGTTCCTTTAAAATTCTTCTTACCATTTTCTGTTTTTGTAACCTCTACATAATATGATTTAGATTTTAAAGTCACATGCACAAAATACATAACAAATATTTGCCATATATAACTAAAATCTTTTAGTTCCATAACATTTTCTACAATGGCATCTCCCACATCTACAATTTGCATAGACGTTGCTAATAAGGAAACAGAAGCATATGATAAATAATTCGTATAATACATAGAATTTATAACACACACCGCTGTAAATAAGATACTAATTGAAAAAAAGTATTTAAATTGATGCTTGGGCTTAAAAAAATATCCAAACGCACCAATTAATAATACAATTGCTAAATCCGCAATTATTGGCCTAAAATCAAAGTAATTGCGAACCGTTAAATAACGTAACATAGTCGCATTTATCACAGAACTAATTACAAAAGTGAAAAACAATATGTTTGTTTTAAAATATTGCTTATAGTTAAAACGAGATTTGTTTTTTATTCTATCAAACAACTTTTTCACTATATCACCTCAAATTACTGTGATAAGTATACCACTTTTTATCTATTTTTTCAATTTTCAAAAAAAGACAAGCATTTGCTTGTCTTACTAAAAAGGAGAAAGTATTACCATCATAAACAAATACTTGTTAGTTCACAGTAAAACTAGATTGAGTATTTACTAGTCTGTGTTTTAATACATATAGGTAATAATATATGTACCATTGTTATTATGTTCACTTTATGAAATTTTATTATAATCTTCTGATATTTCATATTCATGAACGTTTATTGCCATGCCTAAAACTAAAATATACGATAATATATATACCCATAACATTAATATAGCTATATTAGCTAGACTTCCATAAATAACGTCATAGTTATTAAAATTTGAAACATAATAAGAATAAATAATGGTGACTATACTCCACAGTACTGTAGTCAATATAGAACCAGTAGTATTATATTTGCTTGGAATTCTTGCATCTGGGGCAATTGTATAAATTAGCTTAACAGTAACAAACACTATTAAAAGTCCAATTGGCCACTTAAGATATACAAATCCTTGATATATATATGGACTTATCGTTTCAAATATTCGTGCATCAAAAATAAAATGAACTATATGATTTCCAAAAGCTAATACTATCATTGTAAATATAAATAGGTTTACTATTAATATGGTCAATAAGAACGCTTTTATGTGACGCGACAGATAACTGGAATGTTTAATTCCATATAATGTATTAGAAGTAATTATAATCGAATGCGGCCCATTTGAGGCTAATATAAATCCCACTATCATTGAAATTCCGACAGTTATATTCAAACCTTCTCCATTAATAAATGGTACTAAAATTTCTGCAATCCCTACAGGCAGCACGTTATTAATTGCGTTAATAAATCCATCTAAAGATATATTTATAATAGAACATATAAAACCTATCAATACTGTAATAGGAATTACAGATAACACTAAAAAATACGCTAATTGCCCAGGTAATATTTTCATTTCTGGTCTAGTAATCATTTCATAAATATTATTAATAAAGGTTTTAAACTTTTTCACTATATCACCTAATTAAGAATATCAAAAAAGTAGAAAAAAGGCAAATCATAAAAAAAGAAGAAATTAATAGTTAATTTCTTCTTTAATTTCGCGCATTGAAGCAGTGGCTTCATTAATTGCATCATCGATCGTTTTAATAGCATCTGTGATCATACTATAACCAATCGCAGCCCCAAATCCATGTGATAATGATTTAAATTCTTTATTTAGTTTGCGAACATAACTTACAACTTGTTTTTCATCATATCCAACCATATATATTAAGAATTCATTACCATTAGTACGAATTATATCACTATTTGGCATCTGAGTAGTAATTAGTATATTAGCAGCCTCTCCAATAACTTTATCTCCTTCAGCATGACCATAATTATCATTAATGTAGGCGACATTATTTAAATCCATGATAACAATAGTTTGCGGATACACTTCACTAGCGTCCCACTTTTCAATATTATCATTTAAGTAATTACGATTTTTCAATGACGTTAACATATCAATATACTTTAACTTGTCTTCCTTTGATAAATTAACTTTCTTTACCTTTTTCTTTGGCTTCAACAATAAGAAACCTAAGAACGTTAATACTCCGGCGCTTAAAACACCAATAATGAATAATACTAAGCTCTTTAGTGAGAATGGGTGTCTTGCTAATTCCATAACTTCATAATATCCCTCTTTTGTTAATTCTTGTTCATTATTGAAAGATAAATAGAAATTTAATAAATTAGCAAAAAGATCATTATCCGCTGTTTTTCTAATTGTAAAAGTATAATCTTCTCCCAAATCAGAAATATAAGCAGTAGTATAATTTTTTAAACTATTATTAGAATAATAATCATATGCTGCAGAATCTAAAACAATGACGCTGTTCTTATTTGCATTTCTTAATAAAGTATCTACATTTTCATATGACTTCACGTTTATTCCCTTTTTAATTAATATATCTGCAATCTTACTTGAGGCTACCGCCATAACCTCATGATTTTTTAATGAATTAATCGAATTAACGACTAAATTATTTCCTAGATGGGTTATAACAGCTATTTTTTCATCATATGCAGAAACCGTATTTAAAACATCCATATTAAATGTTGAATATGTTGCATTGTTAAATATAATATCCAATTTGTTTTCATTAAAATCATGAACTAGTGAATCAATATCATCATATTTTTTATAGCTTATTTCTATATCCGCAAAGTCAGAAAATTTTGCCATAAAGATATGATTTATTCCTACGTATCTACCATCATAGATTAAATCATATGGACTATTTTGAACAAATCCATAAGAATATCTTTTGCTTTTAAATTCGACTTTTGTAATATCATCTACATTTGAAAATGATAAATAATTATTTAAAAATTGATTCTGATAAGAATCATTATATGACTCTTTCTCCCATTTAGTATAATACTTTACTAAAATACCATTTAATTTATCGGTATTACCTAATTGTAATACATAATCTTGTGTGATTTCTGAAATATGATAAGCGATATTTAAATCTGAATTTTCTACTATATCTTTAAAATATATTAATCTAGGTAATACAATTGCATCTACTGTTTTACTTGATGCTTCAGAATTTGTTAAATCACTAATCATTGTCGTATAATTATCAAATGATTTTAATAAAAGATTTGATTCAGCATTTAAATATGTATTTACCTTTTCAATATCCGAATTTAAAACTCCAATTGTTAAATCTTTAATTTCTGTTAACTTATTATATTTAGTATTACCATTTGTAACTAATACATAATTATCTCTATATAAAAGTATTTGATTTTCTAAAGCCTTTTCAACAATCTTCAAAGCATACTCACTTTTTGGTTCTTCACCTTGCTTATATGCTACCTTATTAAATTCCAACTTAGTATCATCTTCTAAATCACTTAAGAAATCAAAAAATATTCCATCACCATTATAAGTTATCATTGGGATATTGTTCACAATAGACAAATCAATTAATTTGCTTTTGTTTTTTTCTATCCATTGTTTTTCAATTAGTGTTAACGTAGTATCTTTGTCTTCTTTAAAAGCGACAAAATACACAATAGTTCCCACTACTAATATTAACAAACCTACAATAATAGGAATCCATAATTTCTTATTTTTCATTCTTTTCTCCTACCTTCTTTGTTATCGTAAAAGCTACATTATTACGATGTTTATATGCAATCATTGGATATAACTCAGTCTCTTCTACCTCATTAGTTATAAATACCTGAAAATCATAAAATTTTTTCTCATCATCAGTGAAATTTTCTAAAATTATATTCATTAATGACTGTATTTTTATTTCATCTGTTTCCGGTTTGACCTGAATAAAGATTTTAATTATTCTACCTGTTATATCATGTGATAAATCATTCACACTTTTATCACTTAAAACGTTTCCCTTAACAGTTTGTAACCTAGAATCAGTAATTTGCATGTTTTCTATTCCAACTAATCTGTTCCCGTACTTGCTGTTACTATCAGAAGAAGAGTTTGACTGTATCACTCCAAAAATAACAATAATCATTAAAACAATAAAAATGCTTATAAACAATACTAAAAACTTATGTTTTTTAATAATATTCATTTTCTCACTCCAATCATTTTAACTAGCTTTTTAATTATACTATATTTATCGTATTTTTTCAAATTTATTTACTGTGTAATAAAAAAGACACTAAAAAACGTGTCCTATTTTTCTTTTGCTTCTAATTTGTTTAAAACTTCTCTTGTAACATCAATTGCTTTTTCACGTACTGCATTAGCAGCGTCCTCTAAAACAGGAGTTCCTTTTTCTACTGCATATTGTACTAATTTTTTAGTTGCTTCCTCTACTTCCTTAACTTTCTTTTTTGCAACTTTTAAAACTGTCTCTTGATCTAACTCTTCTAAAGAAACTTTGATTTCTGCAATTTTGGTTTCAATATTTTCTTTTACTTCATCTACATCAATTTCTTTTACTTTTGCAATCATGTCATCAAGTTTTTGCTTTAGTTCCTTACGTGTTTGACTTCCTTCTTTTGGAGCAAATAAAATTCCTAATCCTGCACCTATCGCAGCTCCAGTTAAAAACTTCCAAAATCCTTTTTTCTTACTCATCTTCATTCTCCTTATCTTTATTTTTTTTTTGGAACAGAGACATAATCCCTGTTGCTACTGTACCGACTATTTTATTAGTTAACATGTTAATCGCATCTGCACCACGATCCACTAATGAGAAAACTCCATTTAACTTTCCCATTTTATCATTAACATCATCAATAGTCTTATCAACTTTATTTAATGTTTTCATAGCTTTAAATATTAATACTATAAGTACTACTAATAATATACTTAATAAAATATATAATATGATTGGTAAAAGTTTTAAAAGAATATCCATAATTATCCCTCATCTTTCTTATCGTACATTGAATCTATCAAATTAAATAAATCACTTTCGCTTAAATCTTCTTTTGCTTCTTCAAATTCCTGATGTAATTCTTCAAACATATCGGTTGTATTTTCTTCTGTTTCATCCGTCTCATTTGCTTTGGCCGCAAATCGTGGTTCATAATTTGGATCCAACAAATCCTCTAACATTCCATCATGAGCATCCATTTCAATTGTTACTTCTTTTTCTTCAACGATTTCGTAATCATCACCAGGAATAATTGTTTCCAATTCATCCTCTAATGTTCCAAATGCTTTTTTTCTTACATCATCAATTGTTACTGTTCCTCTATCATAAAAATTTGTTGTAACTGTTTTTTTCTTAGGTGTAATATCTTCCTTATGATAATTTTTATCTAAAACACCATATACTGGAGAAATTATTGGCGTAGGTTTAAAGATTTTCTTTTCTTCCTCTTTGCCTCTATATTTTTCTTCTAATTTTCTTGGTTTTGGTTCTTCTCGTCTTTCTAAAGTTGCAAAATCATTATCATCAAAAAATACTGGAGCTTGAGGTTTATCTTCTTTCACTAATACTTCACTTTCAGTTACCATTTCTTCTTTTTTTTCTGGCGCTACTGGTGCTGGTATTTCTACTTGAATAACATCCTTTTTAATTGGAGTTTCTTCTACTTCCTCCGTAAATAAATTTTTCATCTTATCTAAAAATCCCATATGGTCACCCTCCTACGAACTGGTTTGTTCATCTTCCACAATTTCCAAGAAATTGTCATTACTTTCCTCTTTGGAATCAAAAATATCATAATTTTCTTCCTTATTAGTAAAGAACTCTTCATCTAGCATTAACTTAATTACTTCATTGTTAAACTTTACAGTAGACAATATATATGATGAATTTAAAATTACATCATTAATTTCTTCCTCTTTTACTATTGCTTGAATTCTTGCATAATTATAAAAGAAATTAATTAAATATTTATCTCCTACCTGTTCAATTTCTAAATATCCATTTTTGTTGTTTAAATTAAATTTTCGAGAATAATAAATATCTGTTTTTTCTTTATATTCACTCTCAATATTATAATAATAACTAATCGCATCGATATATAGGTAATAGAAATTTCCATCAGAATATAGTTTGTCATTAAATTCTACCGTATCAATATAACCTACTCCTCTTGGAACATAATATTTATACCCTTTCCCAACCCGATTAAATAATTCATTATTTTTAGATAAGACAACATTTATAGTATTATCAATACTGTCTGTGTCTATTCTAACTATTGTACATCCAGTTAGGATAAATGTCACTAATAGTAGTACCACGATTTTCTTCATGCTTCACCTACTTAACTAAATTATATCAAATTTTAATTATAATTGCTTTATTTTTATAAAACAAATGTAAATAAAACGTCTATTTGTAAACATCTGTCATATAAATAACTTGACCACAAGATACAAACTTATCTTCATATTCTGTCGAAATATTTGTTTCATGGTCATCATTATATAAATCTAAAGATAGATTTTTTATTTTATATCCGTAATTATTAAATGACTTGATAGAAAACTCAAATAGTTTTCTATTGTCTGTTTTCATCACTATGTTTTTTTCAGATTTAAAAATAAAATCATACTTTTGCAAAAACTGTTTGCTAGTAAGTCTCCTGTGTTCATGTTTATCTTTTGGCCAAGGGTCTGAAAAATTTAAGTAAATTTTATCTATTTCTTTATTAAATACCTCATTAATTTCTAAGGCATCCATTCTAATTAACTTTAAATTTGACAGTTCCTTATCTTCAAGTTTTTGAATAGCCCTTACTATGACACTATCATACTTCTCAATACCAATAAAATTAATATTTGGATATTGAAGTGCATTATTTATTATAAATTGACCTTTCCCCATACCAATTTCAATATAAATTGGATTATTATTACCAAACAATTTTTGAAATTTTCCACAATATTGTTTTGGTTCTAGTAAGATATAACTAGATGACTCAATTTGCGCTTTTGCATTCTTTACGTTTCTTAATCTCACTCTATCACCTATAACAATTATAACATATTTATATTTTAAAAAAAAGAATGATTTCATTCTTTCTTTTATTTTTAAATACAAATTATACTTTATTGTTTGTGTTTCACACGATAATTTCACTAATTTATTTTTTCAATATAAACTTTTAATTTTTCTAAAGGCTCTCCCCTTAGTGGCTTACACTTTTTATAATTATCAATATCTTCTAGCATAGCTTTTGCCATACCCTCGCAGCTTCCAAAACCGCAGGCACCACAATTATATCCCGGTAACAACTCACAATACTTTTCTTGTCTAATATCTTTTTTATTTAGTTTGTATTCTAATGTCACCAGAATAAGACTTAATATAAAGGCTAATATACTTAAAATTAATATTCCAATCATTTCATACACCTCTTACAATTAGAGCAATTATGGTGACATTTACTTTTACTATATAAAAATAAACTTAACCCAAATAACAACATTAATAATATAAATCCCATATTATCCACCTACATACCTTCCAAATATTAGAGCCATTATTGCAGCTGTAATTAATGCAATAGGCGTCCCTCGAAATGATTTAGGAACATTACTAGTTTCTAATCTAGCCCTAATTGTAGAAAAGATATAAATAACCAAAGTAAACCCGGCACCACTACCAAAGCTAAACACTAATGTTTCTAGTAAAGTAAAATTATTATTAATATTTAATAATACTGTTCCTAAAACTGCACAGTTAGTTGTAATTAAAGGTAGGTAAATTCCTAGAGATTCATGTATTTTTTTAAATTTGTTTCGTATAATTATTTCAACTATTTGAACCATTGATGCTATTACGAGAATAAAAACGATAGTTTTTAAATACCCTGTATTGGTAGGAAGAAGTACATAATAGTATAAACAATAAGTAAGTAAACTAGAAATAGTAACTACTCCCGTAACCGCAAGGCCCATCATAAATGCATTTTTTTCTTTATTCGAAGTTCCAATAAATGGACAAACCCCTAAAAATTTAGCCAATACAATATTTTCTGTAAGAAAACTGGCGATGAACAAACTAATTAGATTCATGCTTATCCCTCCTTACATAATTAATAACTCCTAAAATAAGACCTAAAGTAAGAAATGCACCGGCAGGAGTTAATAAAACACTAAATGGAAACAAGTTTGATATTGGAAGAGTTAAAATTAATTTAAATCCAGTTAATGAACTTAATCCATCGATTAAGGTGATAGTCCCTCCTCCTAATATTTCTCTAAAACTAGCAATTACAATAAGTGATAAGGTATATCCTAACCCTACTCCTATTGCATCTAGTAAGCTCCTACTTACTCTTTCCTTAGAGGCAACTGATAGCGCCCTACCTAGTACAATACAATTTACTACTATTAGCGGCAAATAAATGCTTAAAGAATTATATAAACCAGGAATAAACTTTTTTAATAGCAGTTCAACAATTGTAACAAAAGTTCCAATGATTAAAATATATACAGGTATCTTTACGTTTTCTGGAACCAGTTTCTTTATTATTGAAACAATCAAATTACTAAAGAACAAAACTACTAACACGCAAAATCCCATCATAAATGCATTTTCTATTGTAGTAGTAACAGCTAAAGCAGGACAAAGCCCTAATAAGAGTACAAATACAGGATTTTCTTTAATTATTCCATTCAAAATTGTTTTCATATATCACCTCGTCATTGTTACCACTATGTAAAGTAATGTTGAACAAACTAAAGCAGTCAAAGTTAAAACTAAAACACCTTGTATTTTTTTATTTTGCATAATCTTTTTGATACTCCTTTTTGGTATTAGTTATAGCTTGCTTCAAGCTATTTGAACTTATAGTAGCTCCGCTAACCACATCTAACTCATCTAATTTTTGTTGATTAGTTATTATTTTTTGGATATAGTCATCATTTATTATCAAGTTAAAATATGAATCTTCACACTTAATAACTGTAATGGAAGAAATTATATTATCTTGAAATACAATTCTCAATTGCAAGTTCCCTTGAAAGCTTTTTTGAGACACTTCATAAATAGTGTTATCACCCTCTATATAGTGATCTAATACCGAAAAATTTTGTTCGTTAGCCATATCCCTATTATAATCATTTAAGGTGTTTATTACCATTTGTTTTAATGCATTTGAAGTAATTGTGGCTCCACTTACCGCATCTATGTTTTCTAATCTTTGTGCATCTTCAATCAACTTATTAATGTAATTATTATCTTCTATTTTTTGAAAAAAAGAATCATTTTGGCTTATAATGTCAATTGACGCAATAACTCCCTTATCAAATAAAATACTTGCTTTTAGTATACCAGAATATCCTTTTTGAGTTACTACATAAGTGGTTTGATTATCCCTTATTTCTTTAGAGATAATATTAAAATCAGGATCTACATTAGGCTCTTGATTTTGATAATGATTACCTATAAAACCACCTATTCCAATAATTAAAAACCACATGATTAAAAACGGTAGTAACGCTTGTTTAAAATTAAATCTAGCTTTGGCCCCTATCTTATCAATAATAAATACTAACATGTTCATAGTAAGAATACTTGTCAATACACCCTCTGGGAAAGGTGTTAAATATCTAAATATCACAGTTAATATTCCAAGACCTATACCATATAAAATTTGGCCTATCGGTGTTGTCGGGCTGGTAACAGGATCTGTTGCCATAAAAATAGCCCCAAACATCAAGCCTCCACTAAATACTTGAAATAAAGGATACCAAACCCCAAGCTCGTTAATACTTCCAATCATATAAGTCATCATAAAAACAGTTAAAATATACGTTGTAGGTATTTTCCACTTGATAACTTTCGTAATAGTTAAGTAAATAAAACCTAAAATGCAAAGTGCGGAACTAGTTTCACCTAAAGAACCAGGAATAGTCCCTAAAAAGAAATCCCATAAACTACCATACGGAGAAATTAACGTTTCATATGATCCAATACCGGATACAGCATTAGATAAAGGTGTTACTGAAGCAATAGTATCTATCTCATAAGCATTTAAATATCCACCACTTTCACTCATAACAAGTGCATATGATGATACTACAAGTAACCTTCCAATCAATGCTGGATTAAATATATTATTGCCAAACCCGCCAAACAGTAACTTTCCAACAAATGTAGCTAAAAAAGCACCCAAAATTACAATTGAAATCGGGGTATTAATTGGAAGAATAAGTCCTAAAAATAATCCTGGGAAAATACTAAATGATTCACTTAAATATTCTTTCAATGCATCATTTTTCTTTTTCAAAAAGATAATAGAATATAATAATTCTGTTATAAACGAAGTTAATGTTGGCAGTAATATAAATAGTATTGGAAAAAACATTTCTAAGAAATTACTATATCCCTTTTGATATGGTATAATCCCGTTTTTGTAAAACGCAAAAACTATAATTGGTGATAATGCAATTAAAAGATGAACCATTGTTCTTCTGGTGGAATTATCACTTTTTTTAAAAGGACCTATCTTTACATGAAAATCTTTCACTTAGTGTCGCCCCTTTCTTTAAAAACTTTTCTTTTTCCTTCTATAACGCATCCTCTAATGTTAATTTTAGAAGGACAAACAAACGAACACAAACCACACTCAATACACTTTTCAGGGCGAAGTTCTTTTAAATTATCAATATTTTTCAAACTATCCTTAATAAGAACTGGTGATAATCTGCTAGGGCAAATCGAAACACATTTGCCACATCTAAAACAATTTAACACCTCTTCTTTTTTTTGTTCTTTCATGACAACAACACAATTTAAATTGGCAGTAACTACAAAGTCATCATCATCTATGCTTTTACCCATCATTGGACCTCCAGCAATAATAACAACATCTTTATTTCTTTTATAACCGCCAATAAATTCAATTACATCTCGTACAGAAGTCCCTACTTTAACATACACATTTTGAGGACTTTTTAACATTTCGCCTGTAAAAGTCACAATCCTTTCTATTATTGGTTTATTATACTTTAACGCTTCATAAATTGCATAAATAGTACTAATATTATTAACTACAATTCCTTTTTCTAAGGGTAATAATTTATAATTTGTTTTTTTAACATATTTAACTAAATATCTTTCCCACCCCATGGGATAAATATTAGGAACAATAGCTATTTTTATTTTAGGATAAGTACCTAAATAATTTTCTAATAATTCAATTATTTTACTATCCTTTTTTATTCCTATAAAACATTCTTTGATACCATTAATCTCCATAATAGCATCAATGGCTTCCAAAATTTCTTCACATTTTTCTTTTATTAGACTAACATCTGCAGTAATATATGGCTCACATTCCACAGCATCAACAATTAATGTTCTTAGTTTCTTACTCGTATTATATTTTAAGTAAGTAGGGAAACCAGAACCTCCCATACCTACTATTCCACATTCTTGTAATCTCTTTATGAATTCTTGCTTAGAATAATCATTAATGCTTTTTCGAACCGCTTGTTTTTCTTCCAATTTTTCTTTAAAATCATTTTCAATAACAACACATTTAACTAAGGAACCATCTATATGTTTTTTCTCTACAAAATCAACAACAGTTCCACTAACGCTAGAATAAATCGGTAGTCTATAGGCACCTTTTCGTTTACCTACAATAGAGCCTTTATACACATATTCACCCTTTTTTACAATCGTAGTAATATCTCTATCACTTTGACAGATTAAAGGTATATATACGTATTTGGGTCTAGTAAAAAAGCCTAGTTTTTTTGTTTTGGTTAATTCTTTTCCATCTTCTATCTTTTTTCCTACTATCATCCTACTACCTCCTATGTTAATTATATATTATTTTAATTTAAAAAAAAAGGAGTTAGCTTTCTATTTTTGACAAAACCCACTCTAGGTCTTTATTATCAAAAATATTTATTCTAACTGCATTAACTCCTAAATCATAATAATCTTTAATTGCTAAATCCCAAACTCTTGGCTTATGGTTATATATATACATTAAATCATCTTTTTCTCTCACAGGATAACTATTATTAAATCTATCACATAAATAAAGGTTGTCCCCTCTATATAATTTATTTAAACTGAATTTACTGATCATCATCTCTTCTCTTCCATAAATCAGGACCTCCACATTTGGCATTTTAGTATATCTTTTCTCATACGCCATAATAAGTTCTTTAATATCTTCAATACTAAGTTCATAGGATAGTAAAATTTTTTCTACACCAATAGAATGAAGGAATGCTACTGTATACGAATTAAATGCATTTAGAGAAAAATCCCCAGCAACTTTGTTACACAGTTGTAAGCTTCCTACCTCTCCCACTAGTAACGGTTTATTATATTCTTCAAATTTATGCATAACTCTAGGCAGTTTTAAAATCAATCTGCTATCATTATTAGAAAACAAATTATAATCATCAGTATAAATATAATTCAAATTCAAATCTTTAATTTTTGAATAAAACTTACTATCTTCTAACAAAATATTTGTTTCTTGTTTACGCTCAAAGCTAGGAACTGAAATAGTATATTTTCCCTTTACAAAATCAGTTTTATAATTTCTCAAAGCTGCTAATTCATCAGTCGCTTTTCTTCTCAGATCATTAATATATTTATTATTAATATATATTTTTTCATCTTTTTCTACTGATAGTTTCCCTAATACAAATGGAGTACTACCCAATTTCTTAATTTGTTTTTCTATTTGAGAAATATCCAAAGGTGCATTTTTAGCTTCTTCAACCATTTCACCCTCTACCCTCACACAGTTTAATCCGTCACTAAGTTCTAAACAAAGAGGCTTTCCTTTAGTTAATACAATAGTTCCTTCAAGAATTATTTTTTTATTAATAGAATTAACTTGTGATTTTAATTCTTCAATCTGCTTAGAATCGGTAGTTTTTACTATCAGATTATTTTTACTTATACTAACCTTACAACCTTTTTCTGGCATAAATATAGTAACTATGTCACTCTTACTAGCGCAGTCAACTCTGTTTTTATTTTTATAAATACTAGTCACCATAAAACCAAAATCATCACCAATAATTCTAATTCCATCTCCAACTCTTAAATCATCTAAAAGTTTTATAGTAATGCTTTTATTATTAAAATCTACTATTTTACCAACTTCGACTCCCAAGTGATTTGGCCTATAACTATTAGTAATATTATTATTGTGCTCATTAAATAAAAAACCCTTAGTAAATTTACGATTAAAGATCTTCTTTAAATCATCAAGATAATTTTCATCAATAATTACATGTCCTGTTTCATAATATGAATCTATTGCTTTACGGTATAGAGAAACAACTAAGTAAACATACTCTGGTCTTTTCATTCTACCTTCTATCTTAAAACTTTCTATTCCACTTTCGATAAGTTCATCGATATGTTCTAAAGTGTATAAATCTTTCATGCTCAAGATATAGTCTTCTTTATTTATTCTTTTGCCCTCCTTATTTAAAAGAGTATACGGAAGACGACATGTTCCCGCACACGAGCCTCTATTTCCACTTCTACCACCAATTAAGCTACTCATCAAGCATTGTCCAGAGTAACTAACGCATAGTGCCCCGTGAACAAATACCTCTAACTCAACGTTAGTGTTTGATTTAATGTTTTTAACCGTATTAATATCTGTTTCTCTAGCTAGTACTACTCTTTTAATCCCTAACTTTTCACACAACTTAACACCTTCTAAATTATGAATGTGTAGCTGTGTAGAAGCATGAATTTCTAACTGTGGAAACGTTTTTCTAACTAAATCAATCATTCCTAAATCTTGCATAATTACTGCATCTACATTATTTTTGTGCAAGAACTCTACATACTCTAAAAGCGTTTCAACCTCTGAATCTTTGATTAAAGTATTTACAGTAATATAAACTTTTACTCCATAAATATGGCAAGTTTTTATCGCTTCTACAATTTCTTCATCTGAAAAATTTGGAGCAAACTGACGTGCCCCAAACATATATCCGCTTAAATATACTGCATCACATCCTGCATTAATGGCAGCATATAATGACGCCAATGACCCAACGGGCGCTAAAAGTTCAACCTTTTTCATAATTAATTATTGCAGCTACATAAAGTACTTTCAGTATAGGTATATTTATATTGATTTATACTTTCATCAAAAGTAATTTTTATGCAACCATCTAACTCCTCTTTAGTTTCTGGATTAATAACATCTTGATTCTCTAAATACCCTAATCTTTTTAATTCGTCTAAAGTTAAAACATAACAATCATCTAGTTTGTTAGTATTTTTAACCCCCCACGAACGCGCAACATTTTCTATAGATTTAATTTGATTTTCTAATAGATTTTGTTTCGATTTTGAAAAGGCCGTTTGAATGTTTGGAATCGCAATTACAGCAATCATCCCTAAAACTACCATAATAGCTAACAACTCAATTAATGTAAATCCACGTTTCATACTATCACCATTTTTATTATATTATATATCATATAAAAACACAAGAAAAGAAATGATTGCCATAATCATTTCTTCATAATATATATTTGATTAAAATTTATGGCCACACAAGAAACATACAGGAGCCCTAGGATCAAGTGGTGCTCCACATTTAGGGCATATTTTCTGACCTTGTTCATTTAATTTAACCTCTGGTTTGAGTTCTTCCTTCTTAAATTCTATATCTATAATATCCACATTTTCTGTGATTGGCGTTTCCTTTATGTCATAAACCTTTGCTTTAATTGGCTCATCCGAATTTCCAAAAATAGATAATTTCTTATCTTTTTCTATGCGTTCTTCGGAAATATCAGAAATAACAATCTCATTATTTTCAACTTCTATCACATCAACTTCTGAATTATGCGGAAGTTCAGTTTCTAAAGTCTTATCATCAATAGACTTGTGTTGCAATTCATGACTAGATTCAATAGGAGGATTAGATACTATTTCTTGCAAATCTGAATATAAATTTTCTTTTTCTATTTCAACAGTTTGGACACATTCGTTTAGTTGTTGATATCCCAGTTGGTCCTTATCTATAACGACTCCCACACTTTTTTCATCAAATGCTTTATATTTAGGAACATTCGAATAATCTTTTTTTCTCATCACGTATTGATCATAATTTTCTTGTTGTTTTGTTTTCTCCTTATCACCTTTGGTATCAAAAACAGCCTTTTGATCCTCCATATATGGAGTAATTCCTCTCATCAATTTAGCTTTCCCTTTAAAAAATAATCCCATTTTAAACACCCCTTATCTAAAATAACTATTATTTATTCTTTCTTCCTCTAATGTAGTCTTACATCCATGTCCAGGATATAAAGTAATATCTCTATATTCTTTTAAACGGCTAATGCTTTTTTTCATATCAACAAAATTACCACCCTCTAAGTCTGTCCGACCGATTGTGTGATAAAAGATAAAATCTCCCACAAACATAATCTGTTCTTCTTTAAAATAAATAACTATAGAATCTACTGTATGTCCCGGCATATATAATACTTCAAACATGAATTCACTTATATTATTTATTCCTTCTTTTAAGTTGTCATAATCATATACTTCTACACCATATTTTTCTTTAAAATATGACACTCCACCAACATGATCAAAATGATTATGAGTAACGATTATTGCTTTAACTGTTTTATTTATTTGTTGTTCTATTTTGTGTGGCTCATCCCCAGGATCAATTATCAAACATTCCTTACCTTTTTCTAATATATAACAATTTGTTTCTAATAATCCAACCACAACTTTTTTTACATTCATATATTAACCTCTATTAATATTGCGCAAATTATTTACTCTATCTTTAAAATCCGGTGTGTGTTTTGGTTGTGGTGTGCTAACAATTTCTGTATTACGTTCTTGTCTTTCTTTAAAGTTATTATATTTAACATCAACCATGTCTTGCTTTACCTCTTCAACTGTTCTTCTTCCTAATTTATCATAGTTGCTAAAATGTTTAGGTTTGTAAGAAGATGTGGCATTATTGCTCACAAAAGGATTTTTTTGAAAATTATTTGGACTCATATTTATCTCTCTTTTCTATTACATCTTTAACTGGGCCATAGCTTTTTCTGTATCCATCTATAAGGCCATATTGATTTATAGCCTCAACATGTTTTTTAGTTGGATATCCTTTGTGACTAGCAAACCCATATTCAGGATATTTTTGATCAAGCTCATACATCATTTTATCACGGGTTACTTTAGCAATGACACTTGCTGCTGCAATACTAATACTTTTAGCATCTCCTTTTATAATAGAAGTAGATGGTATATCTAATTCTAAAGGCATTGCATCAATTAGTACATGTTCTAACGAAATATTTTTTCTAACCTCTGCAATAGCCATCATCATTGCCTTTTTGCTGGCCTCATAAATATTTATCTTATCTATTTCTTGAGGTGAAACACTACCAATACCTATAGATAATGCATGTTCTTTAATATATTTAAAAAAACTATCTCTTTTTTTCTCACTTAATTTCTTAGAATCTGTTAAGCCATTTAATTTAAACTCTTGTGGTAATACTACACAAGCAGCAACAACCGGTCCAATAAGTGGGCCTCGTCCCACTTCATCTACACCACCTATATACTTAACATTATTACTATATAACTCTTTTTCATATTTATACAAATCTATATTTTCCATAACTATCATCTTTATAATTATATCATAGCATCATTAAAAATATCAACGATAGAAAAAAGAATATCCGAAGATATTCTTAAAGTGATATATATTCTGTGGAAATTGTGATTACTGGACGGATACCGAATTCTGCGTTAACACTAGCAGTAGTCGTAACATCAGTTTTTTCTACAATCCATGCCTCAGTAATTTCAAAATCACATAGCGTAGATGTCCAATATCCGTTGTTAGCAACAACATTAGTCAAATTAATTGCAGTCCAGTCATCACCTATAACTCCATACATATCATCGTATGACGGTAAACTAACTTTACCATTTACACTAAATAGTTTTGACCATCCACTTGTTTGCGAATTCAAACTTGCGATTGCTCCATCTCCATTACATGAATTATCATCGCCAGTCGCACACCATGTAGCTGGACTTTCCATATTTTCCTCCATTAATAACGACACTGTGTCTTTAGTTGAACTTAATACATAAAATGTTCTATCTCCATCACCTAAATTACAACTATATACTGCTCCCGCTGCGTATGGTGCTGATGAAGTAGCTTGTATTCCAACGGTTGTTGGAACCATTGTTTTCGTAGTTGCATCATATAGTTCTTGTTGTATTGGAGCAATAGCTTTACACAATACAATAATTTGATCGGCTTTTGCAGCTCCATCATCATATGTTACAGTGTAGTCTCCTACTTTTATTGAAGCATTTTCCTTAACTACTTGTCCATCTTTAATTGTAATTGTTCCTCCACTGGGTTTTGTTCCATTCAACTCAACATCACCAAAACTTAAGTTCCCATCTGTGCCTATTGTGTATGTCCCATCTTCTACTGGTTCTCCATCTAATCTTTTTGTTGCGATTAATGTTTCTACTGCTTTTACGTAGTTATCTGCACTTCTTTCTGCTGCTCCCTTAGAAGCATTACTAATTACATTCATTACTATTGGTGTTGCGATTAGTGCTATTATTGCTAGTACTACTATTACCGCTAGTAATTCTATTAATGTAAATCCTTTTTTCTTCATCTTTCTCTCCTCCTATTTTCATATTCAGTATATCTTATTTTGTACTTTTTAACTTCAAATTATACAAATAGTATATACTTTTTTGTTTTAACAAGGTACACAAAAAAACACGAAAACAAATTTTAGAACGATGGATTTTCTAAAATTCTTTCGTGTTTATTTATTTCTTTTATTATAGTATGGTTACTTAAATACCCCCCCCCCCGGGTGGTTTGTTGAATTAAATTTTGTACTTACTCTAACCATACTATCTTACTCCCTTGTCTATTTTAATTTTATTATGCCTTGTTCATTTTGTCAATACATAATTATTTCTGGATATTTAAGTGCTCATATGCTTTATCTGTTACTACTCTACCACGATTAGTTCTTTTTAAGAATCCTTGTTGTAACAAATATGGTTCATAAACATCTTCTATAGTTGTCTGCTCCTCGCCAATAGAGGAAGCAATAGCCTCTATTCCAACAGGTCCTCCATCAAATCGCTCAATAATAGCTCTTAACAGATTGTAATCTGTTTGATCAAGGCCAAGATTATCAACTTTAAGTTTATCTAATGCAATTTTAGTAATTTTTAAATCAATAATCCCACTTCCCATAACCATCGCATAATCGCGCACGCGTTTAAATAATCTGTTAGCAATACGCGGTGTACCTCTACTACGCCTTGCTAGTTCCGCTGCAGCTTTATCGTCTATTTCACAATTTAAAACTCTACTGGTTCGTTTAACAATTTCAGTTAATTCTGATTCTGTATAATAATTTAACTTAGACACAATCCCAAATCTATCTCTTAATGGTCCTGTTAAATCGCCTGCTCTAGTTGTTGCCCCAACTAATGTGAATGGTGGTAAATTAATTTTAATATTTCTGCTAGATGCATCACTGCCAATAATGATATCAAGTGTAAAATCTTCCATAGCAGAATATAAAATTTCTTCAATATATCTAGGAATTCGATGAATTTCATCAATAAATAATACATCTCCAGGTTCCAAACTTGAAAGTAACGCAGCTAAATCTCCGCTTTTCTCAATAGCAGGTCCACTAGATGTTTTAATATTACTTCCCATTTCATTAGCAATTATAAACGCCAAAGTTGTCTTGCCTAGTCCTGGTGGTCCATACAATAACACGTGATCTAATGATTCTTCTCTCATTTTAGCAGCCTTTATAAAAACTGACATGTTATCTTTAACCTCACTCTGACCAATATATTCATCTAAACTAGCCGGGCGAATATTTTGTTCAAAAGTATCTTCTTCCAATTCATGGGTGGTTATAACTCTATCATCTTGCACGGCTCTTCCTCCTAACAATTTTATATATTTGTCTAAAATTATTTGCTCGCCTAATATCCTTATATTTTTTATTTGAATTTATAGTATATAAATAAACTTCTATTCCTCTAGATGAAACACTATTATAGTTATTAATATCATCATCGAAAAATATATCTACGTGTTCCTCTAAGCAAACTTTACCTTTATCTTGGGCATCAACAATTAATGCATCAAAAGGAACCTTATTTTGTACTAAATAATCATATGATATTTGATATGGTCGGTCATATCCTTTATTCCCTCTAGCTGTAATAAAAACTATTTCATGCCCTAACTTTTTGATTTTTTTTAAGTATTTAATGACTCCCTTATTAACTGGTATATTAGGAGTAATTTTTTGATATATAACTTTTGCCACATCATAATAGTTTGAATACCTACTATTAAAATAATAATAATCAACATTTTGTTTTTTAATACTTTTATAATCTAATTTATAGAACAGACAAAAATATGGCAAAACATAGTCAAAAGTACTGCATATAGTATCGTCTATATCAATTCCTACTCTCATAAAATCCTCCTTATTTCAAAAGTAATCTTAGTGCCTCTTTTATTTGTTTTTCAACATCTTCTTCCGTAATATTAGGTAAAACTTTATTTATGTCGCTTTGCTTATATCCTAATGCTTTTAATGCCTCTATTAATTCAGAATAATCTTTACTTTGAAAGTTAGTGGTATTTGAACTTACTAATTTTCCTTTCAAATCTAAAATAATTTGTCGAGCAACTTTATCGCCTATTTTTGGAAATTTCTTTAAATATAAAACATTTTCCCTTTCAATAGCATCAATAATGCCTTCTATAGAACCAGTTGCTAGAATCGGTAACGCCATCTTACAACCTAATCCTTTAACTTCTATTAATTTTAAAAACAGACTTTTTTCTTCTTTTGTCTTAAATCCATATAAGCTTATTTCATCTTCTCTCACATATTGATATAGATAAACTTTATATTGTTCTCCCTCAGCAAATGAATATGGATTAGGAGTATATATTTGATATCCTATGCCATTATTATCTATAACAACATAATTACTTTCTACTAAATCTATTTTTCCTGTAACATATGAATACATATCATCACCCTAAAATCATTATAGCAAACATTTGTTTAGCAAGCAAGAAAATGTTATATAAAAAAATCTAGGTTAAACCTAGATTAAATTGAGAGCATTAGAACTGGTCGAACACCAAAGTCAGTATCCACAAAATCATTATTAACACTACCATCATCATATACCAGCCAAATAGAATAAGAGTCACCCTCAACAGGCGTAGATGTCCAATATCCGTTCACTGAATTTCCCCATGCTTCATTATCCCAACTCCATAACCATTCATTATTTAACATTGGATAATCTATATATGCATCTTCTGCTTGGCCATCTGCTACCATGATTTGTTCTGCACTTGGTATTCCTATTTGACTTCTATCTAATTTTGTCCATGCTAATGCTATTTCATCTAATTTAGCAGCTAAGCCATCTGCTTGGCATAATAAACTATTATTAGGGTAATCACCATTTTGATCGCACCAGCTTTGTGTCGTCGTATCATAGTTTCCTTCTAGTATTAATGTTGCTGGTTTACTACTTGTTCCTGCTTCTAATACATAGAATGTTCTATCTCCATCTCCTAGGTTACAATTGTACTCTGCTCCTACTTCATTTTCCTCTCCATCTGTTAATTGACATACATCTAGTAGTTTGGCTAATTCTTTCGCTTCAGCTTTTCCATCTTCAAAAGTAACAGTATAATCTCCTACCTTGATTGAACTTTCATTTTTTACTACTTGTCCATCTTTAATTTCAATACTTCCTCCATTTGGTTTTGTTCCATTTAACTCAACTGTTAATTCTACATCACCAGATTTAATGTTTCCATTCTCATCTATTGTGTATGTACCATCTTCTACTGGTTCCCCATCTAATCTTTCTGTTGCGATTAATGTTTCTACTGCTTTTACGTAGTTATCTGCACTTCTTTCTGCTGCTCCTTTTTGTGCGTTACTAATTACATTCATTACTATTGGTGTTGCTATTAGTGCTATTATTGCTAGTACTACTATTACCGCTAGTAATTCTATTAGTGTAAATCCTTTTTTCTTCATCTTTCTTTCCTCCTATTCTTAACAAGGCATACAAAAAAACACGAAAACAAATTTTAGAACGATGGATTTTCTAAAATTCTTTCGTGTTTATTTATTTCTTTTATTATAGTATGGTTACTTAAATACCCCCCCCCAGGTGGTTATTTTTGTTAATTTATTTTCTGTACTTACTCTAACCATACTATCTTACTCCCTTGTCTATTTTAATTTTATTACGCTTTGTTCAGTTTGTCAATTATTATTTTTTGTTAAAAAACGTTTTAATAATGTAGCATTCAAATATTATCATCACGCCTATATAAATCCAAATAAGTACTGTCTCTAATGTGTTAGAGGTGTACTTACTAATAATCGCAGGAACACTATTTGGGAAATATCTGACGAAGAAGTTTGCGACTTCTCCAGTAAATAAATTCATTTTTAAATATGCCAGTAATCTTAAGAATATATCAACTACTGCAATAGAATAAACGAAACCACTAAATGTACGCTTAAAGAAAAATACTATAGCACCAATTATTGCCATCAATATTACTACTTCCATTTTTATTTCCTCTTTTCCCCATTCGTTCTTTTATTGTTTTCTTGATATAAAAACTCACTATCGTCGCTTAATGGTTTAAATCCAATACTAGTTAATAACTCATTTTCATCACATTTAAACAAAATACCATTTATTTCTGGACGTGTGGTATAGATGTGTGTCCCAAATAACTCAATAATTCTAGTTAATTCCTCTAATGTGCAATTAGCCTGAGGATTTACTGCCATCAACAAATCATCATTTTGTATAACTGTATCTATTGCCGCCTTAGCAATAGTCTGAACTGAAACTAAATAGCTTCCTTCAGAAACTTCTACTAATCTTGTGTTATTGTTCTGATCCAATATTGTTGTCATCATGATTTATATCACCTACCTTTATTGTTAATATATATTGATCATAATCTGCATTAATGCTCTTAACATATTGAGAAAAATCTAATGTTATTTTATCAATAGTTGCTGTTCCATAAAAAGTCATACTAAAATCAATATTTTGATTATCTATTATATCACTATTTTTTAAATTGTATTGAATTTTATCTTTACTTTTAATATTTTCTTGCCCTATAACATAATCATCTAATTTATCCAAAGTAATTTTTTGAATAGGAATATATATTTTGGAAGTTAAATCCGTTTTAATTAAGTTATCATTCTGCTCTAGATAAATATTATCTCCTACAATAGAGTATTGTTCATTATCATATGCAAATGTATGAAAATTCTTTTTTACTTCACCAACTATTATGCTTTGTTCATCATTTAATAATATTTCATATGAATAATCTTTCATATTGTTTAACACTTCTGTAACATTTAATGTACTACCTATTGATCCTTTATTATCTTGTTTCTTGTAACTCACCTGAAGTGATGAAATAATAATTGCAAAAAATATAAAATATACAATTAACCAAAAAATAGAACGATACCTAGGACTTTGCCATAATTTTTTCATAACAACAAATGCTTCAACATTATTCAATTCATCACTGATTTTCTTTTTTAACTTCATAATCCACCTAATCTAATATCTTTCCTATAAATTCTTCCTTGTTTGTTATACCATTCACAAAATCCACAGCAGACATTTTTTTCTTTCCCTCTGGTTGCACAGATGTAAAGATAATCTCACCATTACTTACCTTTACTCCAAAACCATCTTCATATATTGCAGTAATCTGACCATCAAACAATTGAGGACTATAAATCTCCCCTTCTCTGCATTCCCAAACCTTAAGAATCTTGCCTTCATATAAACAATATGATCCGGGCCAAGAATTTAACCCACGCACCAAATTATAGACTTCTCTTTTAGTTTTTGAAAAATGGATTCTCTCATCTTCTCTTTTAATATTCAAGCCAAAAGTTACTTTACTACTATCTTGTTTTACTCTATCGCTAGTTCCATCTATGATTGACGGTAAAGTTTTTATGAGTAAATCTCTTCCTAAAATACTTAGTTTATCGTGCAATGTTGAGGCAGTATCCATAATATCAATTTCAATTTCTTCCTGACTAATTATATCTCCATCATCCATACCTAATCCCATATGCATAATAGTGATACCAGTTTTTCTATGGCCTTCTATAATAGCGCGATGAATTGGAGCCCCTCCTCTTAATCTCGGAAGTAACGATGCATGAACGTTAATACATCCTAAACGTGGGCAATTTAAAATTTCTTTTGGCAATATTTGACCATACGCACAAGTGATAATTAAATCTGGTTCTAAAGATGTAATCATCTCAATATTGTCTTTAATTTTTTCTGGTTGTAATACTAATATAGTATTTTCTAATCCAACTTTTTTTACTGGACTAAATGAAGTCTCACCATGTCTACCAATTGGTCGATCCGGTTGCGTCACAATAGCACGTACCTTATAATTTTTAATTAACCCTTCCAATACTGGGACACTAAATTCTGGAGTTCCCATAAAAACAATTTTTAATTCACGTTTTACTACAACATCTTCTAGATTCATATTATCACCCTCTCTTACATTTTATCATATCTTGATAGTTTTTGTTATATTTGATTTGGATTTATATAAATATCTATATTTACACTTCGATTATCACGGTATTTCACTTTAATAAATTCCAATAACGGTATGACTAACTCCGTATTTTTATATTTTAAAATAATATTCATGTAGTAATTATTATTAATTTTAGGAACATTAGAATTGCTTGGTCCAAGCACAGTAAAATTATTATTGTTGTTTTTTAAATATATACCTATTTTGTTTGCTTCATCACTAACAATTGAATAATCTTTACCAACGATTTTAATTTGACATAAATTAAAATACGGTGGATACTTCAGTGCTTTTCTTATATTCATTTCCTCTAAATAAAATGACTGATAATCATGACAGGCCGCATAACGAATGCTATAATGATCCATATTAAACCCTTGAATAATTACTTTTCCACTTTTCTCTCTTCTACCTGCTCTTCCGGCAACCTGATTTAAAAGCTGAAAAGTTCGTTCTGCACTTCTAAAATCCGGAATATTTAATGAGGCATCACCATTTATTACTCCAACTAAAGTTACATCAGGAAAATCTAGTCCTTTCGCAATCATTTGAGTTCCAATTAAAATATTATATTCCTTATTTTTAAACGCTGATATTATTTTCTCATGCGAGCCTTTATGAGTAGTGGTATCTATATCCATTCTAATTACTTTACTAGAAGAAACATTTTCTTTTATCCACTCTTCTAACTTTTCTGTTCCCATTCCAAAATAACTAATTTCTTTACTGCCACAAGAAGGACATACATGTAATTTGCCACTCCCATAACCACAGTAATGACATCTCATCGTATTAGAATGTTTATGAAATGTTAGTGGAATATCACAGTTAGGACATTTGCTAGTATACCCACAAGAATTACAAGTTAATATTGTGGAAAATCCGCGTCTGTTTAGCAAGATTACCGCTTGTTCATCTTTTTTGATACATTCATCTAAAGAACTAATTAACTCTTCTGACAATACTCGATATCCTTTTCTAATTTCTGTTTTCATATCAATTAATTTTACTTCCGGCAAATTACTACTAATTCTGCTTTTTAATTCCAGTAGTTCATAAACTCCTGTTTTAGCTCTAGTATAGCTTTCTAATGATGGTGTTGCACTTCCTAAAACAACTGGCGTTTGATAATATTTAGCTCTAAAAAGAGCTACATCAATCGCATTGTAATGAGGATTATTTTCCTGTTTATAACTTGGGGTATGTTCCTCATCAATAATAATTACTCCTAAATTAGTTAGGGGCGCGAATACTGCACTTCTAGCCCCGATTACAATCGAAACTTCTTTTCTAATAATCTTTCTCCATTCATCAAACTTTTCGCCATCGCTCAAACGACTATGAAGAATTGCAATTTTAGAACCAAATCTATTTTCAAATTGTGAAACTAACTGTGGAGTCAAACTAATTTCAGGGACTAAAACTAAAGCTTCCTTTCCTTTACTTAGTACTTCCGCAATAATATGCATATATACTTCGGTTTTACCACTTCCAGTAACACCATGTAAAAGAAACGGCTTAAACATATTCAAGTTTTTTCTAACTGTATCAACAACTAATTGTTGCTCACTAGTTAATTGTTTAGGAGGCTCTAGTTCGTTATCTTTTCTTTTTAAACGGTATGTCTCTTCTTTTACTTCTCTTAAATATCCTTTTTCTAATAATACTTTTACTGAATATTCAGATATATTATTAGCTTCACTTTTTAATACTTTTTCCTTGCTTTCAACAAGATTTAATACCTCTAATTGTTTATTACTCCTTATATTTGAATAATCAGAATTATTAACTATTAAATAAGTGCTGAACTTTTTACTGACTACTTTCCCCTTCTTCGCTTTATAAGCAGCCGGAAGCATAGCTTGATAGGCAGTAATTAAGTTGCACATAGTTTTCTTACTGAGATACTTTCCTAAATTCAATAGTTCACTATTAAGTACTGGTTCTAAGTCTATTACATCTATAATTTCTTTTAAATCATAATCGCAAGTTTTTTCTTCGTTTATCTTTAATACAAATCCTTCAAGCTTTTGCCTGCCAAAAGGAACTAATACTCTAACGCCTATTTTCACAGATTCTGTAAAACGCTCAGGTATAGAATATGTAAATGTTTTGTCGATACTTTTACTTTTTAGCTCTACCAATACTTCGCAATTCATATTACCACTCCTATATAAAGTATACCATAAATATAGTTATTTTCCTTATTTATTACACAAAAAAAGGATGATTATTCACCCTTTAATATTTCAATTGCTCCACGCATTTTTAAATCGTATTTAATCATATCGATTCCACCAAATGCTTTTAAGAATTCTTCAATAGGCATTTGATAATGAGATGCTAAATGTTCAGCTTCCTCATTTGCTTTTTCATCTGTAATTTCGATATTTTCTTGTTTTGCAATTTCTTCAAGCATCAATCTAAATGTTACACGTTTTACTGCTTCATCTTTCATTTGATCCTTTAATGCTGCTTCATCAGAATTTGTAAATTGATAAAATTGTTCTAGTGTAATTCCTTGCATTTTTAAGTTTTCTTCGTATTGTCTTAAAATTCTATCTTGTTCATCACTGATCATTGCATCTGGAATTTCAACTTCAACATTTTTGCTTGCTGCTTCTAATAAAGCATCAATATATTTATTATCAGCCTCAGCTTCACGATGTGCTTTTAAGTTTTCTTTTACTTGATTTTCTAAAGCTTCTTTAGAATCAATGCCTTCCATTCCTAAATCTTCAAAGAAATCTTTATCCAATTCTGGAATTCTAATTTCTTTAATTTCATTAACTTTAACTTTAAAAACTACAGGTGCACCTTTTAATTCTTCACTATGATAATCTTCTGGGAATGTAACGTTAATTTCTTTTTCTTCCCCCTTATTCATTCCAATAATTTGATCTTCAAATCCAGGTATGAATGTGTTTGAACCAATAGTTAAAGAATAGTTTTCTCCTTTACCGCCTTCAAACGCAACACCATCTTTGAATCCTTCGAAATCAATAATAGCAATATCCCCTGTTGCAACAGCACCTTCTTTTACCACATTTTCAGCATAATGGCTGCGTAAGTGTTCAATTTCATGTTCTACTTCTTCTTTTGTTACCTTAACAGATTCCTTTTTAACTCCTAAACCTTTATATTTTCCTAATTTTACTTCTGGTTTTAAAGTTAATGTAAAAATAAATTCTACACCATTTTCATCAATTGATTTTAAACCAATTTCTGGTTGAGCAACAATTTCTAAATCTTTGTTATCTTCAAACACTTGATGATATGCTTCTTCTAAAACAATATCAGCTGCATCCATGTATAAAGATTCTTTACCGTATTTTTTTAAGAATACATCTTTTGGTGCTTTCCCTGGGCGAAAACCATCAATTTTTGCCTTAGCATTAGCTTTATCAAACGCTTTATCTAAAGCCTCTTTCCATTCTTTTCCTTCTATTTTTACATTTATTTCTTTTACATTTTTCATTTTTCTTCCTCCAATACATTTATTAGTATATAATAAATAGCCTGTTTTTTCAAGTCTTATTTTATCAGTATAAAACATTATCAAAACGAATAAAATAGCACGTAAAAACAAGATAGACTTTGTATATCTTATTTATATGTTATATTTAACATTAATGTTAATTTTTTGATTTGATTTATCAATATTATAAATAACAAAAAAACATCTCTAAGATGTTTTTATTATGCTGCTTTTGATTTTTGGATAGATATTTCTCTAGCTCTTGCAGTCTCACTAAATTCAGTTGCAGACATATTCTTTGTGTCAGTCATATCTATTACTCGATTATTTGAGACCATGAAGCTTTCTAGGCTGGTTATTTGTTCTTTCGTCAAATCACAATCTGATATTAAAGAGGTGAATTGTCTTTGTATTTCATCCTGATTCCAAGCATTATCGCCTGTAGTTCTAGTCATTCTTGAATAATAGTTTGCAGTTTCATTAAACTTTGTAAATGTTACTTTCATTATAATTCTACACCTGCTTTCACTAAAGCATTTAATAAAATTTTAGGATCGTTGTTAAAATACGAATCAAATAGATTATCATTGCCTATAACTATACCTATCATATTAGCCATGATAGCTTCATTAGGATAGATTAATTTTTCTCCACTATTACCAACTAAGTAATTAGCCAAAATCTCTGTGTATCCAATATTTAAAGCTTCAAATTTACTTTCTGAGTTAAATCCTGTTTGTAACTTATTAGAAGATATTATATTAAGAAGCTCAAACATTAAGATATGTCTAAAATCATACTCATCAGCCATACGTTCTTGATTAAAATATAAGACATTATTACGGCAATCATACATTGAAATATCTTGATTAAAAAATTTGCTAGATTTTCTTATTCTTAAACTTTTTAAGTGACCTTCTAGATTATCCAAACTAACGGTTGGAAATTTATTGTTAAAAAGCACTATTAACTCAAACATATTATCTTTTATTTCCTGTGTAATATCGTTGTTGGAATCCAATACATTTTTTATATTGTCTAGATTAGTCATAATATCACCTATAATCATTTTACCATAATTTTAATTCTGTGTATACAAAAATTTAAACTACTATACATATATTTTGAAAACCATATAAAGAATCATTGCCATACCAAAAACTAAACTCAAAGAAGATAAATACAATATACTAGTAAACCCATTATGCGGTTTCATTAACAGCTCTATTTTTTTAACTTTTTGTTCTTCCTTAACCGGATCTAAAGTTTCTTCTGCCATTGTTCTTTCTTTTCTTTTTTCCATCAAGACTCTTATTGTTTGTTGTTGTTCTAAAGAAAGAGTTGCAAATCTTGTATCATAAATATATTGTAAATCATCGTCCGTTAGCTTTTCAAAATCTATAGTCCCAGATGATTCTACAGTTATAGTTTGATCATTAGTCGCATCATCAGCCAAAACATGATCTTTTTTTATCGTTTCTGTAGTAACCTCGTTAGCTTTACGGACTTCAAGTTGACCAGCTTCATTCCTATGAACATAGAATACTTCGCCTGTATCTTTATTTATGTAAATATTTCTAGTAGTATCTACTACAAAGTTTACTTCATCTGCATTAGCCATGTTCATCACTGCCGCAAATTGAGCCTTTTCTTCAGGGGTTAAATCTCTTGTATCAACGCTAGTTGAAGCAGATAAGTGCGCTTCTTTCTTTTCCTTTTTCATTTCCTCTACTATTTGATCTTTGTTTTTTACTCCATCTGCAGTTTGAAAATTGTAAGAAGCATTTTGTTTGTCTTTAAATTGTGTAACAAAATCAGTTGGATTAACGCTATCATCTAAAAGAGTGTATGTACCATCAGCTTTTTCAACTTTTATATAATCAGTACCCTCTATATCAACATGTGATACACCCTCTAAGTTTAGACTAGAATCATCAGTCTTTTTTCTATCATAATATTCTAATAAATCTCTAGTTAGTGCATTCAAATCCTCATATTTTAAAATAATCCCGGCATTTTTTATTTGTTGCATAAGAACAGGATCATTAAATAAAGCTGTATTAATATCATTCATGTATTTTATAAAATCTTCTTTAGTCGGAAAATCCCCTGCATCAATTTTTGCAATTAAAATTTCTGCAAATTTATCATTATATAGTCTACTCATATTATCACCTAATTTTATTTTAACATAAAAGAAAACATCTTGCAATTAAGATGTTTTCATAGATTCCATTACACCTGATATGTTTACATGTTTTTTCCCTCTAATTACATGTTCTATAATTTGGTTTTCCACGTTATTTTGTATAATTTTATCTATTTTTCTTGCTCCAAAGCATTCAAACTCAGATTGTCTCACTATATCATCAACTATGTCCTTTCCAATTTTAACACTTATTCCCTTTTTCTTATATTTGCATTTTAAATTGGATAGTTTTCGGTTAATAATTTCCATTACATCGTCTTTTTCTAAGCCTTCGAACAAGATAATGCTGTCTAATCGATTAATAAACGGTACACTAAAATATTCTTTAAGTCGTTCTGTGATTACGCTATCTTTATTAAAAGAAAAACCGATTGCTTTATCGTTAAAACCAATATTTGAAGTCATAATAATAATAACGTTATCAAATCTTACTTCAATTCCTTTTGAATCTTTAATTTTGCCTTCATCTAGTATTTGAAATAAAAGATTTATAATAGTAGAATTTGCTTTTTCTATTTCATCTAATATAATTACCGAATACGGCTTGTTTCTAACTTCTTCTAAAACATTTTTAGAATCTGAATAACCAACATATCCTGGTGGAGCACCAATTATTTTACTCACAGAATGAGCCTCAGCATACTCACTCATATCTAATCGTATTGTATTTTTTTTACCCACCATTTTTTCTGCAAAATTTTTAGCAAGTTCAGTTTTCCCAACACCAGAAGGGCCACAAAACATAAAAGAAGTACACTTATTTTCATCTGCAAATCCTAATTTTATTCTTTTAGCTAAATTAGTTAATTGTTTGATAGCTTGATTCTGCCCAACAATGCAATCGCGCAAATACTTTTCTGTTTCAACAATTATTTTTTCTTTTTCATTTAGAAGTTCAAACACAGGTATTCCAGTCTTGCTACTAATTGTTTGTGCTACATCTTCTTTGCTGATTATTTTTTTATCATTGTTTTTAACAACAAGAAGTTCTAGCCTATTGATTTTATCCATCAACTCTTTTTCCATGCATTTAAAGCGAGCTGCAACCTCAAAATTATTTTGAACTATTGCCTCATTTTTATTATTTATTATTAACTGCAATTCCTTATTATAGGTTTTATATTTTTTTAAGTCATCACTTTCTTTTAAATTTACAAAACTACATACTTCATCTAAAATGTCGATAGCTTTATCTGGTTGATTCCTATCGTAAATATACTTGTTTGATAGATCCACAATTAGTTCAATAATTTCATCACCTATGTGGACTGTATGAAATTTTTCATAAATCGGCTTTAATTTCATTAAAATTTCTTTAACCACCTCTGTACAAGGAGTTTCTATCGTTACCTTTTGAAAACGCCTTTCTAATGCACCATCAGGTTCAATATATTTTTTATATTCACTAGTAGTAGTGGCTCCAATGCATCTTATTTTGCCCCTAGCTAAAGCAGGCTTAAAGATATTAGAGGCATCTATTGCACCTTCTGCACCTCCTGCTCCAACAAGTGTATGAATTTCATCGATAAATAAAATAATTTCATCATTTTCTTCTACTTCTTTTATGATTTTTCTCATGCGCTCTTCAAATTCACCACGATATTTAGTCCCGGCTACCATTGTGGCCATATCTAAACAAATTATTCTCTTATTTTTTAAATGAACAGGAACTTCTCCAAACGCAATCATTCTACTTAACTCTTCCACAATTGCAGTTTTTCCTACTCCTGGTTCTCCAATCAAAATCGGATTATTCTTGGTCCTTCTACATAGTATTTCTAATAGTCTTTGAATCTCTGAATCTCTTCCAATCACTGGATCCAATAACCCATCAAATGCCTGTTTAGTTAAATCATATCCTAATTCATCAATTAATAACTTTTTACCTTTTTTAGATTTTGAACTAGAAATCAATTTAGACGAAAATTCTTTATACAACTTATCTAAATCAATATTCATCCCTAACATAATCCGGATCGCAACCCCTTCTCCTTCTTCTAATAAATTAGTAAAAAGATGTTCTACGGTTACATAGCTATTATTATTTTCTTTTGCGTCAATTACCGCATTTTCCATAATTCTCTTAAGTAGAGGAGTATATAAAAACCAATTGTTGCTTTCTGTTCCTTCTCCAATAATAGCAATAATTTCTTGCTTTAAAAGTTCGTAGGTTAAATTATATTCTTTTAACCGTCTTGAAATCTGATTATTATCTTTTAAAATTGCCAAAAGCATGTGCTCACTACCAACATATGGATGTTTTAGTTTATACATTTCCTCTTTAGCGGATATTAATATTTTTCTAGCTTCTTCAGTAAACTGGCCAAACACGTTATCATCCTCCTATATATTCTATGTTTATAATGATTATAAAAATTATTTTTTAAACACTAATTATAAATTATCATTGCAGAAAAACAAAATACCTGTTCTTCAGAAAAAACACTAATTGCTACCTGATATTTAATATCAATAACCTCACATTTTTTCTCTACTAAAAAATTATTTACTGCATTTTCCAAATCTTTTTCATGTCCTTCATCAAAAATTTTAACCTTCATCTAATCACCATAATCATTGTATAGGATAGAATGTAAAAAAAAAGACGTTTTATATACTTTGAATATAATAAACCGTCTTTTCTTCAATCGCATCATTAATATAATTAATAGATATTTTAAATGTAACATTTAAATCTTTTAGGTCACCACTATATTCAAAATACCCAACTAGAACTATTCCTTTATTAGGATTATCACTATCAATAATTGTGCTTAAATTTATTGGTTCTTCATCAAAAACACCAATACTAGGATAACCATCAGTGGTTGTTTTATCGTGAGTTACTACAATATTGATATTTCTCATGTTTTCTTTCGGATTATCAAATACAATCTGATAACTAACCTCATCATCCGTAATCTTATCGTATGTTAATTCAATGTTGCAAGGTACATAGCCGCTATCCTCATTAACAGATAATAATTGTTGCATCTGCTTATTATATTGCATCTGCATACTGCTTGCCTGTGTACATCCTGTAAGTACTAATATAGTAAATAATCCAACTAATATCTTTTTCATATATTACTCCTTTAAATATGCTCTTAACGTTTTATAATTTGGTATATATTTGCTTACCAAATTCCAAAACTCTTTAGAATGATTACAATGAATTAAATGACTAAGCTCATGAATGATAACATAATCTAGAGCTTCTACTTTATATTCGATCAATCTAGAATTCAATGTAATAGTTTTCGTTTTAACATTACAAACTCCCCAACGAGTCTTCATGTTTCTAATTCTTAATTTTGGGAAATTGATTTCTTCACAAAAAAGATTATACATTAATTTTAAGTGTTTTTCAAATAAATCTCTAATTTCTTGTTTATACCACTTATCAAATGCCCGACTATCCCTTGCATATATTTTATCTAAACCAATCTCTACGTTATTAAAGGCATTTGAAAAAACCAAATCATATTGTTCTCCTAAATAATAAACATGACTAGCCTTCTCTTCCTCTATTTGTCTTTTTTTTATCATTTTCTTTAGATAATCCACATTATTATCTAAAACCCTAATTATTTCATCTTTTGTTATAAAGTAGTTAGCAGTTACATAAATACTTAAATCTGCTTTAACCCTTATGTATAAATTCTTGTTGTTTTTTCTTTCTACTACTACGTTATAATCTATCCCATCTATATTATATTTCATAAACTTCTAGAGCCGTGAAAATATGCACGCTTATAACTTTTCTTAATATATGAATTTAATTTGACAAATTCTTCACTTTTTAATAAATGTGGTTCAACATATTCAATCTTATCTAAAACAATTGAATACATTAAATATAAATGAATGTTTTCTTTCTCAAACCCCAATTGCTTAATATTTTTTAAATAACTCGAAAATTCTAACCACTGATAAAATTGTTCATTATATTTTTTGGTTCTTCTAAAGATTTTTCTATAATAATATAGAATAAAAAGGGCTGGTAATAATAAAAAGTATCCTAAAAATGTTTTTAAACTAAATAATATATTTATTAAAAACAAGACAAGCCCAATAACACTGAACCAATTTACTAAGTGTTTATGTTTTTTGGGTTCAAAAAAGTTTTTCTTACTTCCTTCTGATATCGCCATTCTTCTCCATATTTCATAATTAAGCAGAAATGAGGTGGCTCCTTTATTATTAACACAAAATTTCTCGATATTAGTAAAAGCCACTCGCTCCCCATTACCAATTATATCAATCAATAACTTAATCACATATTTTTGAGAATGCGATAATTTACCTTTATAATTTAGATTACGATATAAATATATTTCCTTTTTTTCTTTAGACTTAATCAAAGCTTTATTCGCAACTAAAAAGTATACTGTCGCAGTTAATGCTTGTGGAGTTATTTTATTATTTACTAATATGCTTAATTCGATCGGGCTTAATTTAGCTGGAATTGTATTAGTGTAATTGTATAATTTTTCTGGTTCATACGATTTACTATAGTGCCAATACAAATACGCGATTAATCCAATAAAGAATAAATAATATCCATATATTACTGCTGTATATATATTTACAATACTAATCATATTATCACCATACCTAACATAATTCTAACACATTTACAAAAATAAGACTAGCAATTACTAGTCTTTAATTAATCTTTGTATATATTTCGACAAATGTTTGTCAAAAATCATAACACATATTTTCCACAAGATAATTGTATTAATAATTAACACTAATATAATCATTAACATTTTGAAATTTAAAATTGTTAGAGAAAATAAATTCTTAAACCCAACTATTCCAAATGTGAAAAACAACATCAATGTAACGATTAAAATTCTTCTTATGTGATTTAGTGGTTTGCATACTCTATATAAGTGTAAAAAGGCAGTAAAACCAGTAAGAATAACTGATAAGGTAGAAATTTCTACTTCTGGCATATTAAATAAACTACCTATAATTACAATTATTAAGATATTTAAAACAATTGTAAAAGCAGAAGGAATTGATTTTTCAAATATATTGATTAAGAAATTCTTACTAAGCGGTTCCTTATTTGGTTCAAGAGCCAAAATAAAGGAAGGAATTCCAATAGTAAACGCACTAGTTAGAGTTAATTGAATAGGAATAAATGGATATTCTAAAGGAATTATTGTAAATATAACTGCTAGCAGTGTTGCATATACAGTTTTAACAATGTAAAGGCTTGAAGAACGCTCTATATTATTTATAGTTTTTCTCCCTTCTTCAATAATTGATGGAACAACATCGAAGTTATTATCCATTAAAACGATTTCACTAACATTTCTAGCTGCTGAACTACCACTATTTAAGACTACACTAGAGTCGGCTTCTTTTAAAGCTAAAACATCATTTACCCCATCACCAATCATTGCTACCGTATGACCATTCTTCTTTAGTGTCTCTATTATCAGTTTTTTTTGAAAAGGATTAACTCTCCCAAAGATATTATATTTTTCAACACAATCTATCAACTGTTTATCAGATAATTTTGATACATCCTTTCTTTTACTGATACCTAAACCTAACCTCTTCGCAATATTTAAAATGGTGTTAGGACTATCACCCGAAATAATTTTAATATCTACTTTTTCATTTTTTAGATAATTAATTGTTTTTAAAACATTCGGTCTAATTTTATCTTCTATTAAAATTAATCCAATCGGATAAACTTGTTGATATTTTTCCTCAGCTAGAAGCAATACTCTCCCCTGATCTACATATTTATCGATATTATAATCTTTAATCTTATCTCCTAGAATAATATCCGGCGCCCCTAAGACAAAAGTTCCTAGTTGTTCAAACCTCACTTTAGAATATTTTCTTTCTGAAGAAAAAGGAATTTTATCTTCCACTTTATATTTATTACTGCACCCATAATGTTTATAAAGAGATGTCATAGTCTCGTTTTCTAATTCGAAAGCATTACATATTGCACTCATGATTAATCTATGATCATATTTTTTATTAGTAAGCGAAATAAACTCTTTTACCTCCATGGTTCCTTCAGTTAAAGTACCAGTTTTATCAAAACAGATGGTATCTACTCTACCCAAAGTTTCAATTGAATAAAGTTGACTAACTAACACGTTTTTTCGTGATAAACTAAGAGAACTAACCGCTAAAACTGTACTAGTTAACAGTACTAAACCTTCTGGAATCATAGCAATTAAAGCCGCCACCACATTTACTATCACATCTCCAAAAGTATTTTTTATGATTAAAAATTGATTAATAAATAATAATAATCCTATCGGTATAATCGCGAATGAAACTAATTTAATTATTTTATTAAGGGAACTTAAAAGTAGGGAATTTATTTTTTTTATATATTTAGCATCTTTAGATATTTTAGATGTATAGTTTTCTTCTCCAACACGTATTACTTGACTCAAACAACAACTACTAACTACAAAACTTCCTGATAACAAAGTATCTCCAACGCGTTTTAATATGGAGTTGGCCTCCCCTGTAATAAATGATTCATTGACTTCCACTGTGCCTTGCCTAATAATAGAGTCTACTACAATCTGATTTCCTATTTTATAAGATATAATATCATCAACCACTATATCATTTAAAGAAATACTTTTTTTCTTTCCATCTCGAATTACATCTACTTTTTGTTCAGAAATTAACGATAATTTGTCGATTTCTAATTTAGCTCTAATTTCCTGGATTATACTAATCGCAGTATTACAAAATACAACTCCTAAAAATAATAGATTTTTATAGGAACCAACCAAAAATACAAGAAACCCTAAAAACAGATTTAGTAAATTAAATAAAGTAAATATATTTGACGTAATTATTTGTCCAAACGTTTTAGTGGGCACGTCAGAATTATAATGAACTAATTTTTTCTTCTTACGAAGTTCTACTTGCTCAAAACTTAAACCACTATTAAGATCAGTTCTATAGTTCATAACGTCCCTCCATTCTTTAACTATTATAGCACTACCACAGAAAAAAAACATCATTTTGATGTTTCTTTTTGATTATAAGGATTGACATGAATCGTAATATATCGATTTCTTTCGTCAAATTTTTTCAATTTCTGTTCTATTTGTTCTATAACATCATGACTTTCTTTTAAAGTAAGATTTTCATCCATTCCAACTTCACCTATAACTTCAAAAGATGAACCATATTTAATTAAGTTTAATTTATCAATAGAACATATTTTAGTATCTTCTACAATAATATTTTTTATTTCTTCTAAATATTTACTATCAGTTTCTTGTTCACCAATTATAGTACTGATATTTTCTCTTAGAACCTCAATTGCTATTTTAATTATAAATATTCCAACTATAATAGTCGCGGTAATATCGGCATATTTAAAAATAGGAATTGTAGTAGCAAACTGCATTAAAATGGCAGATGCTAAAACAACAATGGAACTAATTACATCACTATTACTTTCTTTACCACTTGCAATTAAAACATTATTGTTATATTCATAACCTTTTTTTATTACATACTGCGATAAAAGAAATTTTATAATAATAGTAAATACACTAATAATTATGACAAGTCTACTTGGAACTATTATTTTATTATTAACATTTCCAAATATGATTGAAAATCCAACAAACAAGATTATTAAACCAATCCCCATGCTTGTTAAGTATTCTAACTTTCCATGACCAAAAGGATGCTTATCATCTGCCGGTTTATGGCTTAAAAAAGTACCTAGAATAGCAAATACATCTGTTGCTAAATCGCTAAACGAGTGCATTCCATCAGCAACTAACGCGACTGAACTTCCTATTATTCCAGCTATAACTTTTACTGTTGCTAAAAAGAAATTCACAATCATGCTTACAACCATAATTTTATTTTCTTTACACATATTTATTTGGCCTGATACCAGTTTTCACCACTTTCAATATCGACTTTTAATGGAACAGAAAGATTAATTACCCCCTCCATCACCTCACGAACAATTTTTTCGACCTCGTTCTTTTCTGACTTAGATACATCAAATATTAATTCATCGTGTACCTGTAAAATCATTTTACAATCTAAATTTTTATCTTTAAAAATTCTATCAATTTCTACCATTGCCTTTTTTATAATATCCGCACTAGTTCCTTGAATGGGAGTATTTAAGGCAATTCTCTCACCTGTGTTACGAATTAAATAATTCTCGTTATTGAGTTCCGGAATATTTCTTTTCCTATTAAACATTGTATGTACAAAACCATACTTGTGTGCAGAGGCAATAGTATCATCCATATATTTTTGAATGCCAGGATATGTATTCAAATAATCATCGATAAACTTTTTAGCCTCACCTGGAGTAATCCCGATATTTTCTGAAAGACCGTACCCACTAATACCATAAATAATTCCAAAATTTACTGCTTTAGCAATTCGTCTCATATTGGAATTTACTAAATCTATGGAAACATGAAAAATATCACTAGCAGTTTTGGTGTGGATATCTTTCCCTTCAATAAAAGCCTCTCTTAGTGCTGGCACATCAGCCATATGAGCTAAAATTCTTAATTCAATTTGAGAATAATCCGCACTCATAATAACAGAATTAGTGCTTGGGATAAACGCTTTCCTAATTAATTTACCATATTCTGATCTAATAGGAATATTCTGTAGATTAGGTTCTATGGAAGAAAGTCTTCCTGTTCTAGTTAACACTTGTGTATAAATCGTGTGTATTTTATTGTCAGGCATAATACAATCAATAAGTCCTTCGATGTATGTAGAATATAATTTTGTTAATGCTCTATGTTCTATGACTAAATCTACAATAGGATGTTCACCACTTAATTTATGTAAAACATCTATTGCTGTAGAATAACCACGACGACTCTTCTTACCATGTGGCAGATTAAGTTTTTCAAATAATATTTCTCCTAGTTGATATGGAGAGGAAATATTAAATTCGCACCCGGCATGGCTATAGATTTGTTGGCTTAATAAATCAATTTTAATTTTAATTTCTTCGCCCATCTCTACTAATACATTTTTATCAACATATACCCCATTATATTCCATTTGGCCTAAAACAGTAGCTAGTGGTAATTCAATATCAGCAAATAATTCAGTCATTTTTTCTTGTTCTAGCTTTTCTGTTAACACCTGATGCGTTTCAAAAATAAATTTTGCCTTATTAACCGCTTCTTTTGCAATAACATCTATACCAGGTCTATTTATTTTTATCCCTTTACCATAAACTGTTTCATAAAATTCCATATTATAATCCATCTGATTAGCAAGATACGCAATATCATCTTTCACATTATAATCAAGTAATGACCCCGCAATCATGGTATCAAAAGAAACATTTTCAATATCAATATTATGCCACTTTAATGACACAAATACCTTTTTTGAATCATAGGTATATTTATTTATAGTAGTTAACATTTTGGGTTGTTGTTTTAAAATAGAATAGGGCACGAAATAACTTATATCATCATTATAGATACCCATGCCTAAAATTTCTGACTTGTGATAATTAGTTCCTAACAGTTCCAAATATATCGCGCAATCACCCACAGAATCTAGCTCTTTTATATCGGTAACTATTTTAGCATCTACTTCTTTTTTTTCTATTTTTACTTCTTTTTCTTTTTTCAAAAATGAATAAAACTCTAAATCTTCATACAAATTAGTTAACGCTTCTATATCTTTATTTTTTACAATAACATCATTTATGTTTATTTCCATCGGAACATCTCTTACAATAGTGGCCAAATCATAACTCATATAAGCATTTTCTTTATCCATTACTAATTTATCATGAATTGCACCTTTAATAGAGTCAATATTATTATATATATTATCTATGCTTCCATATTGTTGTAAAAGTTTTAAAGCTGTTTTTTCACCAACACCTTTTACTCCTGGAATATTGTCCGAAGGATCTCCCATTAAAGCTTTAAGATCAATAATTCTAATTGGATCAATTCCATATTCTTCTCTAAATTTCTCTTCATTATATCTAATATAATCTTTTTGTTTTAAAAGTTTAATATCAACATCTGTTGAAATGAGTTGTAATAAATCTTTATCACTACTAATTATTGTTCCAACAAAATCCTCTTCTAAATCACAAAATTTTGCAAAAGTTCCTAATATATCATCTGCTTCATAATTGTCTATCTCGTAATACTTTATTCCCATATGTGTAAGCATTTCTTTTGCAATTGGAAATTGTTGTTTTAATTCATTTGGAGTTTCTAATCTTCCGTCCTTATATGTTTCATATTTATCATGTCTAAAAGTTTTTCCTTTATCAAACGCAACTATCATATGAGTTGGATTTTCTTCTGAAATTATTTTATTTATCATATTAGTAAAGCCAAACAAAGCATTGGTTGGAAAGCCTTTGCTATTTTTCATAAAATTACCATTATATGCTGTCGCGTAATAACTTCTAAATAATAAATTGTTGCCATCTACTAAAATTATCTTTTGCATTATATCACCTATATATTATTATAACACGCCTACTTTCATTTCTCATCCAATTTTTGCACCTAGTATAATATTAATTGTATCTTTAAAGCATCTTGATAAAATAATATGTTTATGTTATTTGTATGTAGTGAAAAATTTCATAAAATAAAAGAGACTGCTTAATATTGCTGTGCTACCACAAATTGGGTTCCAACTAAATCATTTCTGAGTTAGGTGGATTTCTTTTATATTAATACTTTTTAGGAGCATATTAATATTGGTGATATAGATGATAGTAAGATTAGGATATGTTGCTTTAAGTAAAACACTAGATATTACTTCTTCTCATAGTTTAAACTACTCTACTTTTTTAAAATCAAACAACGACTATCAAAAATTAACTAATATTATTAATCTAAATTTAGAATCTTTAAATCAGATTATTGATTATAATATAAAAAATAACATTCATTTTTATAGAATCTCTTCTAACCTTATCCCATTAGCAACCTTGAAAGAAATAAATTTTAATTACACCGATAACTATCGTAGGCTATATCAACAAATTGGAACTAAAATTAAAAACCACAACATGAGAGTTGATATGCATCCAGATCAGTTCACCGTTTTAAACAGTACTAAAAAAGAAGTACTAGAAAATGCCTTAGAAATATTAAAGTATCATTATAATGTTTTAGAAGCATTAGACGTTAAAGAAAAAATTTTAATTTTACATATCGGTAGTAATGTCTTTGGTAAAAAAGCTTCGATGATTCGTTTTATAAATAATTTTAATAAACTCCCAGAATATTTAAAGAAGTGCATTGTAGTAGAAAATGATGATAAAATATTTAATATCGTAGATACCTTAAATATTTGTAAAAAAATTGATAGACCCATGGTTTTAGATTATCATCATTATATATGCAATAAAGACAATATAGATATTAATAATTACTACACAGAAATATTTTCTACTTGGAAAATCACAAAGCCGAAAATTCACTTTTCCTCACCTAAAAATAACACAAAAAAAGATATAAGAAGTCATCACGAGTATATTAATGTCGATAGTTTTATTTTGTTTATCGAAGAGATTAAACACCTAAACTTGGATTTAGACATTATGATAGAAGCTAAAGCTAAAGATGAAGCCTTATTTCGTCTTATAAGACAATTAAAATATAAAACTAAATATAAATTTATAGATGATACTACATTTGAAGTATAAAATAAAGAACTTGAAAATTTCAAGTTCTTTATTTTAGAATAAACTAAGTTGACTAGATTCATCTAATCCTTCTAATATCCCCATTAAACGCATTTTATCGATTAAAGTTCCAGATACTTTACCACGTTTTTGTAAATCTTCAATACTTAAGAATTGCCCTTTTTCCCTTTCCTCAACTATTTTATTAGCAACTGTATCTCCAAGTCCTTCAATAGATGCGAAAGGCGGATATATTGACTTATCATCTCTAACTCCCCAAACAGTTGCATCACTTTTATCTAGTTCTATAGGTAAGAAGCTAATTCCTCGAGCTGTTGCTTCAAGACACACTTTTAAACTTTCAAGTTGCCCTAATTCTTTATTTGATGCATCATGGCCCTTACTTTGAATTTCTATTATTTTAGCTTTTATAGCATCATATCCTTTAATCATAGTTTCAACGTCTACATCTGTTGCTTTTGATGTTAACCATGACGCATAAAAGTATACTGGCATATGTACTTTATACCAAGCAATCCTAAAAGCACTTGTAACGTAAGCCACTGCATGAGCTTTTGGGAACATGTATTTAATTTTTTCACATGAATCTATATACCATTTTTCAATTCCTGCTTTTTCCATTGTTTCTTTATGGCCTGCCCAGGCTTCCGGTTCTTTGCTGGCTTTACCCTTACGCACGAACTCCATAATTTTAAAAGCTTTAATTGGTGCTACACCATGATACATTAAATAAACCATAATGTCATCACGACAACCAATAACCTCTTTAAATGGCACAATATTATTTTTAATCAATTCTTGAGCATTTCCTAGCCACACATCAGTTCCATGTGAAAGTCCTGAAATTTTAACTAATTCTGCGAATGTAGTTGGTTTTGTTTCTGCTACCATTCCAACAGTAAATGGTGTACCAAACTCAGGAATACCTAAAGTTCCTGTTTCACACATTATTTGTTCATTAGTAACTCCCAAGGCCTTAGTAGAAGTAAATATACTCATCGTATCTTTATCATCCATAGGCACCTTTAGAATATCGGTCTTTGTTAAATCTTGAATCATCCGAAGCTGCGTTGGATCAGAATGACCCAGAATATCTAGTTTCAATAAATCTTGATCAATAGCATGATAATCAAAATGTGTTGTTCTCCAAGGAGAAGTCGGATCATCTGCTGGATATTGAAATGGGGTAAAATCCGAAACATCCATATAATCCGGTACTACAACTATCCCCCCCGGATGTTGCCCTGTAGTACGTTTAACCCCAGTACAGCCCATAGCTAGTCGTTCTACCTCTGCCGTGCGCATATTAATGCCTTTATCTTCACAATAACCCTTAACATAACCAAAGGCAGTTTTATCAGCAACAGTACCAATAGTCCCAGCTCGATAAACATTATCTACGCCAAATAACACTTTCGTATATTCGTGTGCTGAAGCCTGGTTTAGATCGGAAAAGTTAAGGTCAATATCCGGTACTTTATCAGCATTAAATCCCAAGAATGTTGCAAATGGCATGTCCTGACCATCTTTATACATGTTTTCACCACAATTAGGACATTTTTTATCTGGTAAGTCAAAACCACTTGAATAATCCGCTCCTAAAGATTTACCATCTTCATGTTCAAAAATGCTTTTTTTACAATTTAAACAACGATAGTGTGCAGATAGCGGGTTAACCTCTGTAATTCCCATCATAGTGGCTACAAAACTAGACCCTACAGAACCACGTGAACCTACTAAATAGCCATCGTCATTAGAGTGTTTTACTAGTCTTTGTGAAATCAAGTATATTGGATCAAATCCACCGCCAATGATTCCACCAAGTTCTTTCTTTAATTTTTTATCTAATGATTTTTCGGTTAATTCTCCATCATCTTCAGTCCATTTATTTTTTAAATACTCTCTTAACATGTCTTTAACTGCTTCAAAACCTAGTAGGATAACATTATGCATTTTATCAAATGTTTGTTTTTCTAATTCCTCATCATTAATATTTGGAGATGCTTCTTTGATTGTTTCATTACAACATCTATAAACAATATCTCCATATAATTCTTTTGCTATACGTTCTTCAATATTGTATGGTAAAGGATTGCCATACCAATCGCTAGCTTTGTTATATACTAAATCAGTAACTACACGCGGGCAGTCTAAATAACTTTGCCCATCATCACTTTTTACTCGTGGTGAGAAAGGTATTCCACCTGTATCTATTATTACTTCAATTTCTTCTACCATATCAACTATTTTGTTAGGATTAGTAACAACAATTTGATAAGCTAAATTCACATCTAAAAAGTTAAAATCACTTAACATCTCATTAGTAGTTCTAAAATGTTGTGAAGGAATTTTAGTAATATCTTTTTTAGATAAAGGATGCCTTCCACCGCCCGGTACTTTTTGGTTAATTATTATTTCACGATAAATTTTATCGCCACGTTCAAAATGGTGAACATCACCTGTTGCAACAATCAATTTGCCAGCATCTATAGTAGCATCTACTACTTTTTTAATATGATTTTGCAACTCTATTTCACTACTAAAGTCAGTAGTTTGAATTAAATGATGATATACTTCTGGAGGTTGTACCTCAACATAATCATAAAAATTAATAATATTAGTTAGCTCTTGACCCTCTTTACTTCTGGCCTCTCTAAATACCTCTGATTCGTAACAACCACTTCCAATAAGTAAGCCTTCTCTTAGTTCTTCTAATTTACTACGTAAAATACGTGGTGTTTTATATAAATAAGTAGTGTTGGCAAGAGAAATAATTTTAAACAAATTTTTAATACCCGTCTTATTTTTTGCAATAGCATTAAAATGATATGTACGACCAAATTTATGAATTTCATCTTTAGAAACAAGTCGTTCTAAATCACTTATCTTCTCATAGTTTTGAGCATTTAATTTTTGGATCATTTTACTAAATACTAATGCCGTTCCTTCAGCATCATAATCGGCTCTGTGATGAGCATCCTCTTCCCAAGGAACATTATATCTTTTTACTAACGCAGATAACCCGTGACGTGCAAAACCTTGATCTAATGTTCTAGAAAGTTCTAGAGTATCTATTACTGTATTTTTAAATTCTCCTAAATTATATTTTTTCATAGCCATTTCAAGAAATGAAATATCAAATTTAGCGTTGTGCGCAACCATTGGAGAGTCCCCTGCCCAATCTAAAAATCTTTTTGTTACTGTCTCTTCATCATCTTTTCCTTGGACCATTTCATCAGTAATACAAGTCAGTTCTACAATCTTTTGTGGGATAGGTCTTCCAGGATTAATTAGTTCATCAAACCTATCAACAATAGTACCATTACAAATTTTAACTGCTCCAATTTCAATCATTTGATCTCCACCAGCCGCATTAAAGCCTGTTGTTTCTGTGTCAAAAACAACAAATGTGGTATTTTCTAATCTATCATCGGTTGGTCTAATAACAATATTTATAGTATCATCTACTAATGTTAGCTCAACCCCATATAATCCTTTAAATTTTTTATCAGGATCTTCTATTTTCTTATTGTATGAATTAATAATACCAAAAGCAATCGGAAAAGCTTGACACCCATTATGATCTGTAATAGCAACACCTCTATAGCCCATTTCTATTGCACGACTTACAAGTTCACATGTATGCTTGCCTAAATCTAGTTTCGTTACGGCATCCATTTGGCTCATCATAGTATGAGCGTGTAATTCTACTCTCTTTACTTCTGCATCATCAACTATTTTCTCACTTTTATTTTCAATAACGTTAATATCCCTTGCATTTAAAACTAGTTCTTTCGCATACATATCATTTTTTACATATCCCCTAATTTTAAACCAGTTACCCACTTTTAATGACTTCTTTAATTTGCTATATTCATCATCTTCTCTAGCGAAAACTTTACAATACAAACTATCGGTATAATCAGTTATTTTTAAAGTTATTATTTTAAAATTTGTTTTAGGTGATTCAAAATAATCCACCCCAAAAACATGTCCTTCAATAATTATATTATCTACTTCAGCAATTATATTATTAATATTAGTAATAGCTCCATCAATAGGTCTTCCCATAACTACATTAGGATCATCACTTTTTTTATTTTGTCTACTGTAAACTGGCTTTTCAGTTTTTACTTTATTATCATCTTTTTTTTCTGGGACTTCAACATTTAAACTTTGCTTGATTTCTTCATCAATCTCATTATTAATTTCAGAATTAATATCGATTATAATTTGGAAATTTTTAAATCCGGCTTTATCTAAATCTTCTAATAACATTGCGGTAATACTGCTAAATTTCATCTTTTCAGCAAGATTTGCGACCTCTATTTTTAAAGAATTATTTTCCACCATAATTTTATTATCTTTAAACATTTCTAAAAGAGGGTTATCTTTTATATAAATATTCATAAAATAATTATAATAGTCCTTTACACTTTCTTGATCAAATGTTGACACAGTAAAATTGGCAGATACATATTTTATTGTTGGAAACGCTAAAGGAAGTTGGGTAACAAACTCTTGATAGGCATCTATTTTTAAAGGTGTTTTTAAACTTACAAAAAATACATATTTATCTTTTTCCTTATTACCTTTGATAACATCTAAAACAGCCCCATCAAAATTAGAATAATTATCTTTAGAATAACCAATTTGTTGTAAAAGAATTTCTAATTTTTCACTCATATAAAATCACCCTTAACTTCTTAACACTATATACATTATTTTAACATAAAAAAAAAGTATTCAAAATACTTTTTCAATAATTTATACTCCTTATTTAAGAGTTATATTGCATTACACTTAGCATCCAATTTATTTATTAAAAATAAATACGAACCGGTCTTTATCTTGCATATCTTTTTCAACTCTAATTAAAGCATTAGGAAAATAATTTCTTGCTATTTCAACAACTCTTTCACCCTGCCACCAACCTATTTCAAAAGCCATTATATTCTTTTGATTCAAATATTTTTTAGCTGAACTTAATATTTTTTCATAATTAGCAAGTCCCTCATTATCTGCATATAAGGCTATACTTGGTTCATTTTCTTTAACTATTTTCATGATTTCTTCATCTTTTTTGATATATGGTGGATTACTAATTAATAAGTCAAATTTCTCGTCTAACGGTTCAAGCATGTCACCGTGATAAAAACTTATATCTGCATCATTTTCTTTAGCATTTAATTTTGCTACTTCAAGGGCATCTTTAGAAATATCTACAGCGCTTATATTTATTTTATTTCCTAACTTTTTCTTTAAGGTTATAGCAATACAGCCACTTCCTGTACCCAAGTCAACCGCTTTAAACGGTTCCTTAAAAACGGCATCCGCATATTCAATTGTTTTAGAAACTAATTCTTCTGTTTCAAATCTGGGGATTAAAACACATGGGTTAACTTTAAATGTATAACCATAAAAATCAACATTTCCAACAATATATTGAACCGGTTCTCCCTTTTCTAAGCGTTTTAACCCTGATTCAAATTTTTCCTCTGGCAAATATTTTTTCAAGTATTCTATATCAGTCATATTTCCTCCTAAAAGATAATCTTTATTATAAACTAGACATTACTAATTATACATTTATATATCAAACAAAAAATAAATTCACCTAACTCTGCTTGAATTAGGTGAATTAAGTACATTATCAAATATTAAGAAACTTTTTAAAATTATTCACCTTTAAGTTTTCTATTTTGATCTTCAGTAATAAGAGCCTCAACAACTTCATCTAAAGCTCCATCCATAACACGGTCTAATTGCTTAGTAGTGAAACCAATACGGTGATCTGTTACACGATTTTGCGGATAATTATATGTTCTAATTTTTTCTGATCTATCGCCACTGCCAATTTTACTTCTACGCTCTGCACCTTCTGCTTCCTCTTTTTCACGCAGTTTTAAATCATATAATCTAGTTTTTAAAATTTGAATAGCTTTTTCCTTGTTTTTAATTTGACTTCTTTCTGTTTGCGAATAAACAATAACACCGGTTGGTATATGAGTTAATCGAACTGCTGAATCAGTTGTGTTTACCCCTTGCCCTCCGCATCCAGATGAACGAGTAATATCTATTCTAACCTCTGACATATCTAATTCAAAATCTAACTCCTCTGCTTCCGGCATTACTAAAACTGTTGCGGTTGAAGTTTGAATTCTACCATTGGCTTCAGTTACTGGAACTCTTTGTACGCGGTGTGCACCAGATTCATATTTTAATTTTGAATAAACATTATCTCCTTTAATCATGAATTCAATTTGAGAAAATCCGCCAGCCGCACAATCTTCACTATCTAACACCTCAGACTTCCAGCCTTGTTTTTCTGCATATCTAGTATACATACGATATAAATCACCAGCAAAGATATTAGCTTCATCCCCACCTGCTGCACCTCTAATTTCAACGATAACATTCTTACCATCATTAGGGTCCTTGGGAAGAAGAATTATTTCTATTTCCTTTTCGATTTTTTCTTTTTCTAAGTTTAAATTTTCTAATTCCTCACGAGCAAATTCAACCATTTCTGGATCTTTACTCATCTCTTTAGCAGCCTCTATATCGTCAATTAAAGTTTTATATTTATTATAAACTTCATACCCTTCTCTTAAAGAAGCTTGTTCTTTTGTTAATTCCAAAGTTTTTTTAATATCAGAAATAATTTCTGGTTGTGTTAATAAATTAGTTAATTCATTATATCTAGCTTCTATCGCTTCTAATCTGTCTATCACAAAAATCTTCCTTTCGACTAATCAAAATTATACTATAAATATATTTTTTTCGCAATTTATTTAGAATAATACTAATAAAAAATAGTGGACGCGCCACTATTATTCATTATCTTCTAATTCTTCTTCATCTAAAACAGCTAAATCATCTAGGTCATCGTCCTCATCATCTAAATCATCATCCATGGCCATATCGATATTATCTTCTTCCATCTCATCTTCGTCTTCTAATTCTTCCTCTAATTCCTCTTCTTCAGAAGCTAGTTCTTCCTCATCATCCTCTTCTAAAGAAATATCGATAGCGTGATTATCTCTAATATCCCATTCTCCACTATCTAACATAACAAATCTTTTGTCGTTATTTAAAGCTGTATAATAATCTCCTATTTTAGAAGCAAAATCATCTTCTGAATATCCCAACAAATCACAAATAATATTAAAAATTGCAGGTGTATTCATAGTACTTTTTTCTTCTTTCAAAATTCTATAAGTTAAATCAGAATAAGATAGTAATTCTAATTCCTCTAATTTCATATTTTTTAATTTCATAATGACCTCCTACATTTTGTTAAGTGCTTCTATTCCCAGAAGGCGCATTCCTTCTTTTAAAATAATAGATGTTGCATACGCTACTAAAAGACGTGCTTCAGTTTCTTCTTTAGCTTCATCTATAAACTTTTCGCTAGCATACCATTTATTAAAATCTTGCGCTATATCAATTAAATATTTAGCAATCAAAGATGGATCATAATTAACCTTTGAAGCAATAACTGTATCCTTAAATTGATATAATTTGAAAATTAAATACCACTGATACTCATTAATATTTACATTATCAAAATTTACAGCCTGATTATTTCTATTATTTAATAAAGAAATAATTCTAGCGTATGTATATTGGATATAAGGGCCAGTTTCTCCCTCAAACTTTAGTATATCTTCTAAATTGAATTCTATGTCATTGGTTCTATAATTTTTTAAATCATTAAATATTACAGCTCCCACACCTATTTTATGACTAATATTTTCTTTATCAGGAATACTACTATTTCTCTCATCAATATATTTATTAGCAAGACTAATAGCCTCTACCAACACATCATGCAGTTTAACACTCTTACCTTGACGTGTAGACATCTTTTTACCGTTTTGTAAAATCATTCCAAATGGAATGTGATGAACGTCCTTACTCCAATCATAATCAAGTTTAGTTAGAACTTGCTTTAGCTGATTAAAATGAAGTGTTTGTTCATTACCAACTACATATAAAGCCTCATCAAATTGATAATTTTCTTTTCTATAAATTGCTGCGGCTAAATCACGCGTGATATATAGAGTGGCTCCGTCACTTCTTTTAATTAAAGCTGGCGAAATATCACCATCTAATTTAACAATCATGGCTCCTTCGCTTTCTTCAAGAAGATTTTTATTTTCTAATTCTTCTACAACTCTATCCATTTTATCATTATAGAAAGACTCTCCTTGCCAAGAATCAAAATTGTTAATACCTAATAAATCATATGTCTTATTAAATTCCTTAATAGATTCTTCACTAAACCATTTCCAAATTCTAAGTGATTCCGGATCTTTATCTTCTAACATTTTAAAGGCTTTTCTTCCTTCATCATCTAGACTCGGATCATTTTCAGCTTCTTCATGAAATTTAACATATAATCTTTTTAACTCATCAATAGGATTCTTGCGAACTGCTTCTTCATTGCCCCATTTTTTATAAGCATAAACTAGTTTCCCGAACTGTGTTCCCCAATCTCCTAAATAATTAATACTAATTACTTTATAGCCATTTTTCTCACAGATATTTCTTAAAGCATTACCAATTACAGTACTTCTTAAATGTCCTACTCCAAAAGGTTTAGCAATATTAGGAGATGAATAATCAATGACAATTGTTTTTCCTTCACCAATATTACTATTACCAAAGTTACTATTGTGGTCAATAATTTGATTAATTACTTCCTTAGTTAATAACTTTTTGTTAATAAAAACATTTACATAGCCATTTACTACTTCCACTTTTTCAAAAAGTTCTGAATTTAAAACATTCTTAATATCCTCAGCTATTGCCAGTGGTGATTTATGCATGGCTTTCGCATAAGTAAAACAAGGTAAGGCATAATCGCCCATTTTTCTATCTTTAGGATTTTCAATTACAATGTTTTCTTTTTCAACATAACCCTCTAACACTTGATAGACTAAATTTTTTATTTCTTCTTTTATGTTCATTCTATCACCTCATATTGAATTTCAAATAAAAACTTGGTGGGTTCATTATCTAGACTTAATTGATAATCAATTCTTATATAAGAATCATCAACTAAGATTGTATCAGTAAATGTATGTAAAGGCAACCATAAATTATCATTATTAATAAAATATTTCCCGACACTTGATTTACCTTTTTCAAAATCTAATAATATTTCAAAATTCTCTTGAATGCGTTTCATGATTATTTTATTATCATAAATCAAAATAGTTACCATTATTCCGTTTTCTTGATAACTTATTTTATTGCCACCTTTTACGCCATAAAATACTTCATTACTAAACACCACATCATTATTTTCTTTTAAATTTACTATACATTTAATTTTTGACACAGATATAACTCCTTTTTTGATTGTAATTATAGCACACATTTATTTAAAATTATAGTTTTTTTAACAAATTACTAATATTTTAGTAGTTTTTATTAATAATAACTTTAGGATGTGTGATACTATGAAAAAATTAAAAAAATATTTTAAAGTTTTAATCGTAGTAATCTTATTTTTAGCATTTTTATATGGTGGACTTTATTTAATTGCTAGACTAACACCAAAACTAGAAATTAAGGAAGCAAATAAATATGTCTTTTATGATATAAGCGGTAATAGCTACAACAATTCTGATGAATCTTGGGTAACTTTAGAAAATATTTCCGAGCATCTAAAAAATGCAACGATTTCCATAGAAGATAAAAATTTCTATAACCATCAAGGATTTGATTTTTTAAGAATACTAAAAGCATTATATGTAAATATAATTAATGGAAAAACATTGCAAGGAGCATCCACCATCTCTCAGCAATACGCCAAAAACTTATTTTTAACATTTGATAAAACTTGGAGTAGAAAAATAGAGGAAGCTTGGTTAACCCTACGAATTGAAACCCATTACAGCAAAAACGATATTTTAGAAGGGTATTTGAATACAATTAACTATGGCGGAATATTTGGGATAGAAGATGCCAGCAAATATTATTTTAATAAAAGCGCAAAAGATTTAAATCTAGCTGAAGCTAGCATGTTAGCAGGAATTCCAAAAAGCCCTTCCCATTACTCTCCATTAGTGGACGCTGATGCAGCTAAAAAAAGACAAAAGATTATACTAAACGCAATGGTAAAAAATGGATATATTACCGAGAAAGAAGCCGATAACGCCTATAATACTACTCTTACATATATAGGCGGAACAATATCCAATAACGTATCTTCTATAATGTATTACCAAGACGCTGTTTTAGATGAACTTAAAAGTATCAAAACTATACCAACCTCATTTTTAGAAACTGGCGGATTAAAAATTTATACTTATTTAGACATAAAAGCCCAAAGCGTACTAGATGCAAGCATTAAAAAAAATACAGCAGAAAATAGAAAAATACAAGTAGCAAGCGTCGTAATGAATCCTAATAATGGGCAAATTATTGCCTTATCTGGTGGTAGAGATTATAACACAAGTCAATATAATAGAGCTACAAAATCAAATAGACAAGTTGGTTCTACCATGAAGCCTCTACTTTATTACGCAGCTTTAGAAAATGGGTTTACCCCAACAACAACATTTACTAGTGAAAAAACTATTTTTACTTTTTCAGAAAATAAAACCTATAGTCCTAGTAACTACGGTGATTTATATGCCGATAAACCAATCACCATGACTGCTGCTTTAGCCTATTCAGATAATATATATGCAGTTAAAACCCATTTGTTTTTAGGTGAAGAAACATTAGTAGACACGGCAAAACGGGTTGGAATTGATAATACCCTTTCTCCAATTCCATCTTTAGCCCTAGGTTCTATGGAAATAAACTTAATTGAAATGACGCAAGGATATGCCGCATTTGCTAATGAAGGTTATAAAGTTGAACCACATCTTATTAGCAAAGTCGAAGATAAAGACGGAAATATTTTATATCAAGCCGATGAAATAAAAGAAAACATTCTAAATAAAAATATAGTATATGTTTTAAATGAAATGCTAGCTAATACCTACTCAGCTGATTTAATAGACTATAACTACCCAACGATGCTTAACTATGCATCTAAAATGACCAAAAAATATGCGATTAAAACTGGAACAACAATAAGTGACAGATTAATCTTTGGTTATAATAAAGACTTGATAGTTGGAGTATGGACTGGGTATGATGATAATAGTGAAACCCCAAGTGATGATATTTCAATTTCTAGAAACATCTGGTTAGAAACCATTGAGGGTTGTCTAGAAGGGAAAGAAGATAAATGGTATAAAACTCCTAATAATGTGGTGGGAGTATTAGTAGATCCAATATCAGGAAAACTCGCAACAAATAGTTCTAAAAACAAAAAAATTATTTACTATATAAAAGGAACAGAGCCAACCATGTCCGATTCTCCTTTAGACGATATCATTCCTACTATAAAGGAAGAAGACTAACTAGTTATATCTAATTCAATACTAATTAATTAAATTTTTATAAAAAGAAGCACAAATTAATTTTGTACTTCCTGCTTATTTTAATAACATAGATATCTTCTTTAATAAATCTTCTTCATTATTTCCAATAACTGGCTTATGATTTAATATTACAAATGGTTTAGTTCGACCAATCCCACATATATTTTGACATCCAATATTAATTTCTATACTTGGGTCTAACTTTTTAACTCTATCAATTATACTCTTATAATCAACAGCTTTGCATTTATCACAGACTCCTAATTTATTCATTTATGATTAATCCCTCTACTCCATTTTCTAACAAGTGTGCATTAGCATCATCTGTATCTACGTGCATTTCAAAAGCATAATTGTCATTAACTTTAACAGATACGTTATCTAATACTCCACCCTTTTCACCAAACACTCTAACACTATACTTTTTATTAGGATCCAAATTATATCTTAAAAGATCTGCTGGTGTCGCATGAATATGTCTTGAAGCAATAATACAACAAGAAGAAACACGAACCGCATTATCTCCAACAATGATAATATCTTCACTATTTTCTATATCTCCAGAATCTCTAACTGGCGGATTTAACCCAAGTTTATATGCATCTGTTTTCGAAATTTCTACTTGTGTATATTTTCTGATAGGTCCTAGAACTCTAACATTTTCGATAACACCCTTATCTGTTTTTAATGTAACTTTAAGATTAGAAGCAAACTCTCCAGGCTGTGTTAAATATCTTACTATCTCTAAATCTTTATTATTAAATATTTTTTTAAAATCTTCATTACACAAGTGTACATGACGATTTGAAACTCCTATATTTATTTTCATCTTATCACCTAATTTTATTTTAACATTAATTATTGCTGTTGAAAAGTCATAAACATATACAAATATAATATATTTTTATAGAAAGGATGATTTTATGAACAATAGTTATTTTAACAAACAGACTTTTCCTGGCACTCCAATATATAATGGAAATATGCCTACACCTAATCAACAAAACGCGCAAAATTATATGGGTGATACTGAGCTTCCAATGGAACAATCTTATATTGAAAATATTTTAAGACTTAATAGAGGAAAAAAGGTACGTGTCCATATGACTTTTCCAGATTCCAACGCTTGGAGAGATTTAGAATTCGATGGAATTATTGAACAATCTGGACGAGATCATATAATTCTAAGTGATCCTGCAACAGGAAAATGGCAACTACTTTTAATGATTTATGTAGATTATATTTCTTTTGATGAAAAGATTAATTATAATCCAGAATTTTATCCAAACAATTGATTTTTAAAATTTCGTTTGCTATAATTGTAAATAGGTGATAGTATGACAATTTTTATGTTTACACTAATATCATTTATAGCAGTATGTCTATTACTAATCGGATGTGTTAGTACTTATAATCGTTTTCAAGATTATATTATTAGAATTAACGAATCTGAAGCTAATATCGACGCTACACTTAGAAAAAGATTTGATTTATTAAATAAATCTATCGGTGTAATTAAATCTAATTGTAAAATTAAAGGCGATGTACTTGGAGTAATTAAAAAACTCCGTTCCAGTAAATTAACTAACTTCGAACTAGACAGACAACTATATGACGCGATAAATGAATTTGAAACTTATAAAGAAGAACACGAAGAATTAAAAACATGTAATAGTTTTATTAAGATTGATGTTGCTTTACATGAATCTGAAGCAGAAATTGAAGCATTCAGAAAATACTATAACGATATTATTACCGATTACAATAAATTAGCAAGATCATTTCCAACTAATATTATTGCAAAAATATTTGGATATAAATTTAGAACATATTATGATGGAAAGAATACTGAAGATACTATAACTAATGATTTTAAACTATAAAAATAAGCTTATCAACATTGATAAGCTTATTTTTTATTTAAATTTAGAAAATAATCCCATAAACGGAATAATTTTAAGGTTTTACGATCTTATCAACTTCATCTGTAAGATCCCCAGTTGCATCTAAGCCATGTTGCGTTTGATAAGTTGACATCATTTTTGCTCTTTCTAGCGCTTGTTGATAGTCCAATTGTAATTTGGAAAAAATTTTAAACAACCCATTTTCAGAATAATATTTCCTATCAGATAAAGCATCGTGATCCATACCGTGTAAAAGATAGTCTTCTAAAGTACGAACCCCTTCTCCTGGATGCGTTAAACTTGGCATACCATGGTAGAAAGATAGGATTATTCTAGTTGTTCTACTTTTTAAATCAAAACGCTTAGCTATTTCTACAGTTTGATCACAACTCAAAATCCCCCCACGATAATAATCCATTGAGAATACATCATAAGCAAAACTTTCGTCATATCTTATTGGCGAAGTTCCTCGTTCTTGTTTATATACTTTTTGTGCTAATTCTGCGGACAGAGTATATTTTTTTCTAAATTCATCTAATTCAATAGAATATTCATCAGCATTTATTTTCTCAGGGACAGACTCTCCACGCTCACATATTAAATAACCGCATTTTCTTAATTCCTCTTTAATAATTTCACAATCAGGCATTATCATTGTGTGTCCATTCGTATTAATAAAGGTTAAAGTTCCATTATATGAATAAACTAGTCCCATACTTAATAAACTACTTTCATTGATACTAGCAGAAATTTCACCATTAGTGTCTTGAGGAAGTTCTGAAACATTAACTCCAAACTCATATAAGGTAGCGGGTATTTCTGTTAATCCTAAATATGCCGCACATTCTTTTGCTAAAATTGCTCTCGCAGCACTAAAATTACTTAAAACAATCATTTATTTTCCTCCTCTACTTTTAGTATAACAAACTATATTTTTTTTTGCAATAAGATTATTAGTTTAATAATAACCGACGCATTGTAGAAAACTCGATTTTTAGGCATCAAAATACACCTTATTCAACAAATGAGAAGGTGCAATTTATGAGAATTAGAGACAAAAGAATTTGTATTATATACTTATGACGATAATGTAGCAAACATTATATATAAATTTAAATTAGGTAAGTTGAAACAGATTCATTTATATTAGTATTAAATCCAAATTACCCAACAAATGTCCTGCGCACTGACAGTTTATATAACCACTCATCAGATAATGTGGTTTGAACACTGATTTTTATTAAGATATATACATCTTTTTTTATATTTTATTAAGTTGTTTATTATTAAAAATATCATAATTTTGTGGATTTAGTTTAAATTGGAATTGGTGTTCAATAAAGAAAAAGGAATCTCAAAATTAGTATTATTTTTTTCTTGCTCTAATTATAATGTATATAAATACTAACGTAATTATTATTCCTGCCCCATAGATAATGTATTCATAATATTTATCATAATTAGCTTCATCATCTACCTCTGCCTTTGGTTTTTCTATCTTAATAATATACTCACCATCTTTAGAATAAAGATAATTTTCGCGAGCATACCTTGCTAGATAATCAGGATCTTTTAATTTTTGAATTTCAATTTTCAAATCTTGTTCTTCTGCTTGCAGCGCAATCAGTTTTTCTTTTAAATTAACTTCCTGTCTTGATAGAGAAATTAGTCTATATCCATACATTCCTATAGTAAATAAAAAATATAAAATTACTCCTAGAGCAATTGGGCCAAATACAACTAATCTTCGTTTAGACGCTTTAGGTACTTTCTTAGCCATACAATCACTCTCCTATTTTTTAATTATATCATTTATGAGTTTTTTTCGCAATAATACCACTAATCCAATTTTCGATAATAAAACCTAAAATTATAAAAAATATTTCATACATATGAAAAATACCATTATTTATCATTTTTAAAATTATAAAATATAGTAAAACGCTTACTATAACAATTAATAAACTGATTATAATTTTAAAAATTTTTTTATCACTATAAATAAACTTATAATTTAAACTAAGAAAAAAAGAAAAGAATATTCCATAAATAAAAGAAACCATTAATGTAAGTAATTGGAGCTTTATATTCATTATTTAAATAACTTGCTAAAGATTCCCTCTTCTTTTTCTTTTTTCCCTAAATTTTCCATATATACTAAACTATTTACTTTGCCTTTTATCGCCACATTTCCTTGATATGTATCTAATTTAATTATTTCTAAAGTCTCCCCCTTAATAATTATATAACCCATCGTGGTTTCTAGTAAGAATTCTTCATTATCAAAACTATCAATCTTCTTTACTCCACTAATATTGATATTTTTTCTTTCATTTATTGTAATTGTATGATTATAATTTGTTATTAAATCCTTGTCCATATATGCCTCCTAGTACATAATATGAATTAAAAAAAGATATATTCCAAAGAATATATCTTTTTGATTAATTCGCATACTACATCAATTATTCTGCTTCGTTATATGCTTTAATGATTTCTTCTTCCATCATATCACGAACTTCTTGATTGATTGGATGAACGATATCACGGTATTCACCATCTTTATTTTTACGGCTTGGCATTGCAACAAACAATCCATTATTTCCGTCAATGATTCTTAAATCTTTAACAGCTAATGCATCATCAATTGTAATATTTACAAAAGCTCTTAAGTTAGAATCTTCTTTCTCTACCTTTCTTACATTTACAGATGTTATTTTCATGAAATCCTCTCCCTTCGGTCTACCATCTTATAATTTAAGTATATATTATTTATAGCTTTTTTGCAATAATTTTATTAAAATTTTATTCTTATAGTCTTAGTAATTACATCCGTATATGAAAACGATTTAACTTGATTATCTATATCTGTTTGTACTAAAAAAATATTGTTATATAATTCTTTAATTTTAACTCGATATTGTTCGTACTTATTCCGACCTAAATTATATCTGATAGTAACACTTTCTCCTAAATAATCATAAAGTTGTTTTTTAACCTGCGCTCTAGTCATAATGCCCCCTATCTTGGATAACCAATATACATCGTTCCCTTTGTTATAATTCCACCAATACCATTACTACCATATTTTGTTTGCTCTAAAATTTTTTTCAAATCTATATCTTTATTTATATCTGATAGGCTCATTTTAGTTGCGATTATTGCAGGATCTAGCGCATGAATATTAATTCTTTTAGGACTAGAGGCAAAATTGGCCCCAGCTTTAATTAATTCTTCATAGTCCGATTGACAAGCACCCGCGATAACAATTAATTTATCATGACTTTGTTCATACTTCCTAGCCTCTCTTACAGCTTCTACGAAACTACTGCTATTTTTATACGAACTCAAATCATTCTTTTCGCCCATTCGTTTATAATAAGCGTCATGTCCAGTAATAATAACAATATTAGGCCTATACTCTTGTAGCCACTCTTTAATATACATAGCGATATTTTCTTCCTTCTCACATATACCCATAGCCCAAATATTGGCTTCATCATAATATTTTAAACACTTATTTAAATAATCCTTATCACCATCGATGTGTAAAATTTTCCCGGGCAAATAAAAGTAATCTGTTCGATTTAAATCATTTTTGGGTTTAATTCTTTCCATAAACTTTTCTTCGTCTGCATCTGGTTCATCATCTAAATACTCATCTAAATCTTCTTCTGGACTATCCGCATATAATCTTACATTGCTGCCTTTCAAATAATATGTCCCATCAATTATGTCAGTGACTATAAATACTAAATCATGGTTATATGATTTCCTAGTAACTAAATCCCCTATATCAAATTTCACACTTATCACCCAATTAAGGATATGAAAAAAGACACATTTTTATGTGTCTTAATTGTTATGAATTGAAGTATTATACTTTAAGATGTTTTTTTACTGCTCTCCAACTTCCAAACATTCCAACAACCATACCAATTACTAATAGTATTCCAGATACTACATAAATAAATGGTTCTGGAGTTACTAATCTAATAAATGGTGAGAATAGTTGTCCATCAAAATGTTTGTATAGCGCAACATAACCAAACGTAGTTAAAATTATTGGAATAATTGCCCCTAAAATACCTAATAACAATCCTTCTAAAATAAACGGTATTTTAATATTGATGTTTGAAGCACCTACTAAACGCATAATTGAAATTTCTCTTTTTCTTGAAAAAATAGTAATCTTAATTGTATTAGAAATTAAGAATGCAGTCACAATGATAAGGGCAGCAACTACAATTAAACTAATTTTTCTTACAATATCAAATACAGAAATTAGTTGTTCTACCATTCCTTCTCCGTATTTTACAGAAGTTACAAATTCCATATTCCCAATTTCACTAGCTGTATCACTAATATCTTCGATATCATTTACTTTAACTAAGAATGTATCTTGAATTGGAGTGTCTTCTTCCGTCCATCCAGACATGATATTATCAAATACTTCAGATGAATCCATCATATCTTGCATAATGTCCATTTTTGATTCGAATGTAACACTTGCAATATTATTCAATGCTTTTATGTTATTTTCTATGTTATTTAAATCAGTATCTGTTGCTGCACTATCGATAAAAGCCACTATCGTTACATCTTTTTCTACTAAAGTTGCAAAATTATTAACGTTATCTGAAAGTATAATCGCAATTGCCACTACTATTAATGTAATTGTAATACAAGAAATAGACGCAATCGATAAGGAGAAGTTTCTAAATACACTTTTAAACGAATCTCTGATATTTCTATATAATATTCTAAACGTCTTCATGCTTATATGTTCCCTCCTTATAATCTTTTAACACTCTACCTGAATCTAGTAGGATTACTCGTTTTTTCATCTTATCAACAATCTTAGTATCATGGGTAACCATTATAATAGTTGTCCCTAGCTTATTTATTTCATCTAGCACTTTCATAATCTCCATACTAGTCGCTTCATCTAAGTTCCCAGTAGGTTCATCACAAATCAATAACTTAGGTCCATTGATTATTGCCCTAGCGATAGCTACACGTTGTTGTTCTCCACCAGATAGTTGACTTGGGAAACTTTTTGCTTTAGATTTCAGGCCAACCAACTCTAAAGCTTTAATTACTTTAGGATGAATTTCTTCTTTAGAAAGTCCAAAAATTTCTAATGCGAAAGCGACATTTTCATAAACAGTAAGTTTAGGTAATAGCTTATAGTCTTGAAAAACTACACCCAATTTTCTTCTTAATTTATAAACCTTACCGTTACGTAATTTATTAACGTCTATTCCACCAACAATAATCTGTCCTTTATCAGCTTTTTCTTCACGATAAAGCATTTTTATTAAAGTACTTTTTCCGCAACCTGTGGCCCCTATGATGAATACAAACTCACCTTTTTCGATTGTTAAATCTAAATCATAAACCGCGGTTACTCCTGTTTTGTATGTTTTACTAACTCCTCTTAATCTAATAAAATCCATAGCCACACCTCTTTCTATTCTCCCCCAGATACTTCGTAAGCATCTGTTACAAGGAAAAATGCATTTGGATCAATTTCATGAATTGCTTCCTTAGCTAAAAAATATTCTTTAGTTGGAATTATACACATAATAATTTTTTGATTATTGCCTGTATATCCTCCCCTGCCTTCTAAAACTGTTACGCCGTGAGATAAATGATTTAATATAAAATTTTTAACACTTGTTTCATGTTCAGTAATTATATAGAAGGTCTTGGACTTAGAAATTCCTAAAATCACTTTATCAGTCATCACACTAATTACGTAAATTGAGATAATAGAATATATGAACTTTTGCCAACCAAATACAAATAAACTTATTGCAATAATTAAGCCATCGGTAAAGAACATCGCACTTCCAATAGACATTTTAAAGTATTTAGAAACTATTTGGTTTAATATGTCAGTCCCTCCAGTGGTAAATCCAGCCTTAAATATTAGACCTAACCCTAGTCCTGAAATAACTGCTCCAAATAGTACTATCACAACTGTTTCAGTAGAACCTAAATTAACCATTCCTATTACTCCGGAAGTTAATTTTACAAATACTGGGTACAATAAAGAGCCTATAATTGAATTTTTTGTTTTTTCTACACCTAGAAGTATAAAACTCAAAATTAACAATAACACTGAGCCTATTAAAATAACTAGCGAAGGATCAATCCCAATAGTTCTATAGAATATTACACCTAGTCCACTTACCCCATATACAATGTCATTAGGTAAAAGAAATATATTAAAAGCCAGGGCCACAAGCAGCAAACCTAATACAAACTCACTATAACGAAGTAATCTATCTTTTTGATATATTGTTTTTAATATTACACTATCATCTGTTTTCTTTTTAAAAAACATTTTACTTCACATCCTTTAAACTAGCATTAATAAATATATCTAAGTCTCCATCTAATACCTTGTCAACATTGCTTGTTTCTTGATTGGTTCGATGATCTTTAACTAAGGAATATGGACACATAATATAACTTCTAATTTGTGAGCCAAAATTAATATCCATTTGACTTCCCTTTAACTCTTTAATTTCACTATTTCTTTTTTCTAACTCTAGTTGATACAGCTTACTTTTTAAAACTTCCATAGCTTTCTCTTTATTTTGTATTTGACTTCTTTCATTTTGACAAGTCACTACTATTTTGGTTGGCAAATGTGTAATTCTAACAGCACTATCTGTTGTATTTACACCCTGCCCACCACAGCCACTACTACGGTAAACATCTACTCGAATATCATTTGGATTTATTTCTACTTCAATAGAACTAGATTCTATTAATGGAGTTACCTCTACGGAAGCAAATGATGTATGTCTTCTAGAATTTGAATCAAAGGGTGAAATTCTAATTAAACGATGTACCCCTTTTTCGCATTTTAGATATCCATACGCATTAATTCCTTTAACAAACATTGTTAAACTTTTAATACCCACTTCTTCTCCTTCTTGCGAATCTATGATTTCAATTTTATATTCATGATTCTCACACCATCTAGAATACATGCGAAACAGCATATTAGCCCAATCGCAAGCCTCAGTTCCTCCCGCCCCAGAGTGAATTTCTACAATAGCATTCTCAGAATCATAAGGACCATCTAATAACAATTCTATTTCTAAAGAATCTATTTGTGTTTTTATTGTGGGAATCTCTTCCTCTAGTAGCCCCTTAATCTCTAAATCCATATTATATTTTAATTCATCACACATTAACACATTGTCATAAATTTTGTTTTTCAAATTTTCTGTTTTTTCGAGTGTTTTTCTAAGCAAATTTAATTCGCTTATAATACTTTCACTAGAACGCTTATCACCCCAAAAGTTTGGACTTTTCATTAAATCTTCTAATTCTATAATTCGTTTGGCCTTATCTTCAGGGTCAAAGTAACCCCCAAAATTCTGTAATCTTTTCTAGAAAATCTTTATAAGTGTTTAATAATTCGTTTAATTCCATATCGATCCTCCATATTACCAATATTATAACATTTTTTTATGAATTTTTAAATGGATAATTTTGCTATAAAGAAAACTTCTAAGGCTTACTTAGAAGTTTCAATATAAACTTATTCTGATTTTTTTAGAACAAAATATCTACAGTCATAGGCACAGTTTTCTTTAATATATATATCAAGACTATTTATATTGTTGATTTTATTATTCATTTTATTTTCTTTATCACAAAATCCTTTTAATCTAAGTTTTCCATACGACCAATCCCCAACAACATAATCATAATTATCAAAGTAATCAGTCATCAAACTCTCAACAGTTTCTTTATCAAATCCATCTTTATAATCTTTTATTAATTCATAGTTATTATCATTAAAAATATATTTCTTATTTTTCATCTAATCACTTCCTAAATAATTTTTACTAAATGCTGGGGATAATTGTTCATATTTACTTAAACTTGATACTGAGTTCCAAGTAATAAACCCACCAGTTAGTCCTGCATCATATAAACCTTGAATTTGGGCTTCAACCTTAGCTGCGTCATAACTAGTGTTAGGATCTCTCCACGTAATATCATAAGCTTGAATCCAAGTTCTTACTATAGCGGGAGTTGGGACTAAAGACTGTTGTTTCATAACATACTTACTTCCCCAATGGTAAAGTAATTCATAAGGAACTGTCCATACAGGTTTACTAAATCCATACTCATATTTATTAAATAATTCCGGATATGGCATCCCGCTAATAACATCGACTACATTAGATATGGCTCCCCAATACTGACCATATCCTGCAACATAGTCATGGGCTGATTCTCCAAATACATCAGCAGAAACGTAAGCCCCAACTGAATGGATTTCATCACAAGCATAAAACAAGAAATTTTGAATAGCTTGTGCCTTTTCTTCTCCATATTGGTTTTGATAATTTAGGTACTCCTCTACATCTGAAGTACGATCCGGAAAGCGAACATAATCAAATTGTATCTCATTAAACCCCATTAAAGTAACCGCTTCTTTGGCAAGCTCTACATTAAATTCCCATACATCTCTACTATAAGCACTTGGCCAATAAGAACCATTATGTAAAAACGAAGAATTTGTTCTATTATCCATAATGGTATCTTCCGGATGATCTTTGGCATAATAATTATCCTTAAATGTTGTAATTCGACCTATTACATAAAATCCATTATCTTTTAATTTCTGTATTGTGGTTCTATAAGTTTCTACAGTCCAGAATGCTTTTGTATAATTTGTAGGAGAATACTTTTTCATAACCTCTGATTTATAGGCTGGTGCAGTATTATCTTTGATATCCACCACAAAAGCATTAATACCAGCATTTTTGGCTAATTCTATATATTCATCAACATTTTTAATTGCTGAAGAATTTAAATATAGACTTTTAACCTCATCCGGCATAACATTGTTTTCAAATGTTGATTTTTCAACAGGGAAATAATCTAGATTGGCTGCAGAACCACCACCATATGGGTTTTTACGTGCAACATGTACTTCATAGCTTCCATTATGATCATAATTTTTTATCGCTTCGTCTAGTATATTTACAGTATATTTTTCATAAATATATCCATCTATCCCATTATATCTTACTTTATATTTATTAACAGTTCCATCATCATTTAGATAATCATATCCTAATATTTCTACTTCACTACCTTTAGGTATAAATGATATTAAATGTGAGGAGTTACTATCTTCATAAACAGATACTGGTGTCCTAACAAACGCTTTTGTTTCTCCAACAACATCATTTTCCTCTTTTGTTATATATTCCGGTAAAATCAAATAAACATTATTTTGATAATTTATTTCATAATACTTTAAATTGGTGTCCTCAATAGAAACTTTTTCATATGTTGTTGTAACCTTAGTCCCGCGCACAATTTCTATGGAAGTAGAAAAATCTAGACTATAAGCCTTTGCAGTAACTTCATCGCTTTTAATATACGCGTCTTTATATTCATCTGTTGCTTCATCATCTTTTAAAACCGAAAAAAGACCATAAGCACATATAAATGCGGCTAGAAAAAACAAAATGCCTTTAAAGATATTCTTCACTAGCATATTATCACCTATAGTTAGTATACCATATTATTATCTTTTATTCTATAGGAATTGAAACTACGCCAGAACTGCTGCTAATTCCGTTTAAATAATAATTTGGAACTGTTCCCTGAATAATCTTTAAGGCAAGTGGGACACTAAGATCAATTTCCATTTTACTAGTAGCAATAGGCAAAATTACTTGTTCTGTGAGTTTTAAATTAATTTTTATTTCAATTAAGGCGTTATTGATTCCATAATTAGTTACATTAGTAGTAACTTCGCTAATCACGTCTCCCACCAAATTTAATTTTACTGGTATTTTAGGCCCTAAATTATTAAAAAATGCATTATCAAAAATTAAGCCACTAGGAATTTCAAAAATAATACCTTTTTTTAAACTTTTATCCGAACTCAAATAATTTGAACTAGGTAGATCTAGTCCATTTACATCCCCATCTTCTAACTTTTTAAGACTATTTTGAATTAACTCTGTCGTTGCGACTAGTATTTGGTTTACTTCTATAGGGTTAAAATCTATTGTAATAATCTCTCCTTTGCTATCTTTAGCAATGATAAACAATTTATCTAAATTAATATTTTTAGAAACTTCTTTATTAATTGCCGAATTAATTATAACAGAGGCTAATCTTTTAGCTTCTAATTCGGCATAGTTTAATAAAACAGGAGATACTTTTTTATTGATTATACTAAAAATAGAACAAACCGCTATCAGAAAAAACAACATAGTAACTATAAATATAGTTATTTTTTTATGTCGCAATTTTCTTGGTTTAAATAATATAATTTTTCGTTTCAATCTAATCCGGTTATTCATATAATCACCTATTTAAGTTTATGTGTATGAATATTTTTTATAAATATGTAAAAGATATAATTGGTGATAAAATGAGAATAAAAGAGATATTAAAAAAAGGGATTGTGTCTGTTAATATAAATATGCCTTTATATGAAGTAGCCAGCATTATGAAAAAACATAACATTGGATTTCTTCCTGTTTTAAAAGAAAATAAAGTACTTGGTGTCATAACTGATAGAGATATAGTAATTAATGCAGTTGCGAATAATTGTGATAATAATAGTCCCATTGAAGACTATATCAATAAAAATGTTATTAAAATAGATTGGAATAGAGAGCTAAAAGATGCGTTAGATTTAATGAGGCAGAACAAAATTAAAAGACTACTAATAGTAGATGGTGATAAATATATAGGCGTATTATCCTTATCAGATATCATAGAAAAAGAAGAAAAGGCAACGTTAGAAGCAATAAAAACTATTTGGCAAATAGAAGATAAGGAAAGACTCAAAGATGCCGAAATAGATGAATTTTATTTATAAATTCATCTATTTTGTTATAAAATTCTTATCAAATATTTATTGAATATAATTTAATAGGTGAAAATATGTGGCATTTAAAAAAAGGGTTTATACTTAAAAATGAATAATAAACATAGCGAAGAAAATATTAAAATAGAAATAGATGCTATTAATGTGCAAATTATTGCATCAATAATTAGCATTGGAACAGTACTGATTTCCATATTACTTTTATATAATCAAAAACTTGAAATGGAAGAAAAGGAACCTATTTTAAATGCCACACAAACCCAAAAATTATCCACATTTAATAGAACACTGATACTAATTATTGTAATTGTATTTTTGATTATTAACTTCCTTCTTTATAAAATTTCTAAAGAAGAAGGTGAAGATTTAAAACCATATAATTTACAACTAGTTGCATCAGTTTTAACAGTGATTGCATCAGGAATTGCATTATATGTCGTTTTACAAGCGCGAGAAGGAAAACAAATTTCTGATGTAGAAAATCCAGTCATTTAAAAAAGAAATGCATGTATATTATGCATTTCTTTTTATAAATTATTATCTTCTTTATATTGCTTACAAACTTGATCTAATGCTTCTACTAAAGCATCTACCTCGGATTCTTCCTTTAGTCTAATACCACTGGCAAAGATGTGACCACCACCACCAAATTGGGCAGCTGTTTCATTTATAATTGGACCTCTAGACCTAATAGACCCCCTTATAGTATCATTAACTTTATCGTGAGAAAACACAACCCAAGCTAAAATCTCGTCAATATAATTAAAATTATTTACCATATTCCCAGCAGTAGCAGAATCAACACCATATTCACCTAATATTTCATCATTTAATTTAATATACGCCAAGCCATTATCAGTAATTTGCATATTGTTGGTAATATACCCTTCAAATCTTACTTCCCTAATTGGTCGCGTATATAATGATTCATATAATGGAGCAAAATTCAAATTAGTTTCGTTAATTAGTCGTGATACTAGTGCAAAAGTTTTAGCTGTTGTATAAGTAAATAGGAATCTATTGGTGTCTGATACTAATCCAATATATAATTTTTCCGCAACTTCTTTAGTTAGTTTTAATGGTGTGTTAAAAATTAGCTCCATTATTAATTGCGAAGCACTACTAGCAGTGTCATCGATAAATTCAAAATTACAATATTCTTCAACAAATGGATGATGATCTATTTTAATAGAATCTTTAAACCTTTTGGCATCTACCCCATCCACTCTCTTATAATCCGGGGTATCTGTTACTATTAATAATGCCTCATCATATAAACTATCGACAAACTTATCTAAAGAACCTAAATACTTAAATTTAGATGCCGGACATCCTATCGCATATACCTTTTTTTTAGGAAAGGTATTTTTAATTGAATCTCTAAGTGCAAGTTGACTTGCTAGCGCATCTGGATCTGCACCAATATGTCTAGCAATAACAATTGTATCATATTTTTTTATCTTTCTATATATTTGTTTATAAACATTTGCCATAATATCACCTTTTCTAAATCAATTATACACTAAATATAGAAAAATCACCATGATTTATTTTAAAAATAAAACTAAGCAAACGCTTGGTTAAATTATACTTCTAATAAAATTATTGGGCGAACACCGTTGTAGCTGCCAATGACCACAAGGTTGTGACTCACGTAGCCGTCAGAGCCCACATGCCACGCGTGGCTAGAGAGGTCGGCATGAGGCGTAGATGCCCAATATGCTGTTCCACCGTATAACCAACTGTTTGATAAATTGGGTTTATCCCAATATGCATCCTCTGCTTTTTCATCTTTCTTTCCTACTATTTTTAACAAGGTACACAAAAAAACACGAAAACAAATTTTAGAACGATGGATTTTCTAAAATTCTTTCGTGTTTATTTATTTTTCTAGTTATAGTATGGTTACTTAAATCCCCCACCCCCCAGGTGGTTATTTTTGTTAACTTGTTTTTTGTAATTACTCTAACCATACTATCTTAATCCCTTGTCTATTTTAATTTTATTACGCTTTGTTCAGTTTGTCAATAAAAAAGACGGTTGTTTCCGCCTTATTTTGTTAATTCATAAGTATCTCTTACAATCATAATTTCTTCATCAGTTGGAAGTACTCTCACCTCTACTGTTGAATCACTTGAACTGATAATACCTTCTTTGATTGATTTAAATGAAGCTGTATTATTATTAACTTCTTCGTCTAATCTAATTCCCAATGGTTTTAACATTTCGGCTACTTTAGTTCTCACAATAAAACCATTTTCTCCTACACCTGCGGTAAATACAATTGAATCTACTTTTCCTTCTAACTCAAGATAGTAATTTGCAACGTATTTAGCAATTCTATCGCAATATAAGTCGTATGCTAAAATGGCATCTTCATTACCTTCTTTAACTAACTCTTCAACATCACGACAATCTGCTGCTCCAGCAACTCCTAAGAAACCACTTTTCTTATTTAAATCATTTGTAATTTCTTCAATTGTTTTTCCTGATTCTTTACACACATATTCTAGAATAGATGGATCAATTGCCCCACTACGAGTTCCCATCATTAATCCATCTAACGGAGTTAGTCCCATAGTTGTATCGTAACATTTTCCGTCTTTAATAGCGGCAATACTTGCTCCACTACCAATATGGCAAATAATTAAATTTACATTATCTTTGCCTAATTTTTCTTTCATTGTTTCTGTTATATATTTATGACTTGTTCCGTGGAATCCATATTTACGAACACCATATTCTTTATACCAAGCCATTGGTACAGGATAAATAAAATTACGTTTTGGCATTGTTTGATGAAATGCAGTATCAAAAACTGCTACCATTGGTACTTCTGGCAAAACTTTCTTTAGAGCTTCAATACCAGCAAGATTTCCTGGGTGATGAAGTGGCCCTAATTTAGTTAAATTTTTAACATGTTCAACTACTTCATCTGTTATGATCACAGATTTATCGTAAATCTCTCCACCATGAAGTACTCTGTGTCCTACTCCTTTAATTTCATCTAAACTTTCCACAATATTATTTTTAAATAATTCTTCTATTAAAACTTCTACTGCTTCAGTATGATTTTGAAGTGGTCTTTGGCTCTTTATTTTTTCACCATTAACCTTAACTGTCCAAAAACAATCTGGTTGACCAATCTTTTCTACATAACCACTAATTAAAACTTGTTCCTCTGGCATTTCATACATCTGAAATTTTAATGATGAACTACCACAGTTAACCGATAAAACTTTCATATTAATCCTCCAATTCATATTTTTCTAAAGAACAATTTGTAGATTCATAATCTAACAAACTTCCTGATTCTGGAATACCATTAAAATAATAATAAAGTATTCTACAAATTCCGCTGTGTGTAGCAAGCATAACTGTTTTTCCCTTATAGTTTTTCTTGATGTCTTCTAGTAAATCAGTAATGCGTTCAAACATGCGGCCTACACTTTCAGCTTTTTCATATTGTCTATTTATTTTGATATTCCAATAATCTTCTAAGTCAACTTCATAACGAGTTTTTCCTTGAAACTCTCCATGATCTCGACTTAATAATCTATCATCCGTAATAATCGGAAATCTTCCATTACTAATTATTTGAGCAGTTTCTAACGCCCTAGCCTTAGGGGATGAAATAATTAAATCTATTTTTACATCTCCCAACTTTTTTCTTGCTTCTAAAGCTTGTTTTCTGCCTGTATCATTTAATAAAGTATCCATATTGCCTTGCATTACTTTGTTAATATTTTCATTAGTTTCACCATGTCTAACTACATATAAATCCATGTTTATTCTCCATCCTTTGGTCTCATTAGCGGGAATAATACCACATCCTTAATGTTATCTGAACTTGTTAATAATTGAATTAAACGATCAATTCCCATTCCCCAACCACTAATTGGTGGCATTCCATATTCCATAGCTTCGATATAATCATAATCCATAGGCATTGCTTCTTCATCTCCACCAGCTTTAAGTTTAGCTTGTTCCAACAAGCGTGCTTCTTGCTCTTGTGGATCAACTAATTCTGAGTAAGCATTTATAATTTCAGCTCCATTTATAATTAATTGGAAACGATCTGTCAGTTCTTTATTATCATCATTAGCACGAGCTAAAGGAGATAGGCTAATTGGATGTTCTGTTAAGAAAATTGGATTTACTAAATGTGGACGAGCTACCTTTTTATATAGTTGGTCAACTAAATTACCAAATCCTAAATTCTCTAAAGGAACTTCAGAATCTATATCAATTTTTTTGTTTTTAATTTCTTCAAGCAATAATTCTTTAGTATTATTAACATCAATATCAATATCAGCATATTTTAATATTAATTCTTTAAAACTAACACTTGCCCATTCCCCAGATAAATCTACTTCTTTATCTCCTACAGTAATAGTTAATGTTCCAAATAGATTCATGATGATTGTTTGTAACATTTCACGTAATAATTTCATATTGTCTTTGTAATTTAGATATGCACCATAACCTTCAACCATTGTAAAATCTTGTAGGTGTGTTGCATCCATACCTTCATTTCTAAAACATCTAGCAATTTCAAAAACTTTTGTAAATCCACCTACTACTGCTCTTTTTAAATAAGTCTCAGGAGCAATTCTTAAATACACATCAATATCTAGTGCATTGTGATGAGTAACAAACGGTCTAGCAGTTGCTCCACTAGCTTTATTATTTAAAATTGGTGTTTCTATTTCAATATAGCCTAATTTATCCAAGTAATCTCTTAATTCTTTAATAAATCTAGTACGTAGTAAGAATTTTTTCTTAGAATCATCATTCATTATCAAATCTAGATATCTATTGCGATAAATTGTTTCAATATCCTCAATACCGTGGAATTTTTCAGGAAGAGGTTTTAAAGCTTTACCTAAAAATTCAATTCTATCTGCACGTACTGTCTTTTCACCAGTATGAGTAGTAAATATTTCTCCCTCTACACCAATAAAATCCCCTAAATCATAGAAACTTTTGAAATTATTGTATGCTTCTTCTCCTATCATATCCAGTTTAACAGATATTTGAATTTTCCCCTTAATGTCTCCAATTGTTAAGAAACTCATTTTACCCATTTTGCGCATTAAAATAATACGTCCTGCAATTCTAACACCAGTAGTTCCATCTTCTAATTGAGCCGCGTCACAAATTTCGTAATTAACTTCATATTTTTCAGGATAAGGATTAGTTACTTCTCTTATCGCATCAATTTTTTTTCTACGAACTAATTCTTGTTCTGTAAATTCTCTCATGTTTTTCACCTCTAATTTTCTTCTATAACACTTGTTTTACACAAGATGTCATGAACTGCCTTTTTGTCATGTCTATATGATACCATAAAAAGGCTTGTAATTACTAGTAAAATTTCAATAATTCCTAAAATAGAAATGATTGTAAAATAAGTCACCTCTTTAGTAATAAAGATGATTGTAAAACCTATTAAACTAAATAAAATGCCATTTATAATCATATTCCTGATTAATAAATCGTTCATGGTTAATTCTCCATTATCTTTTACAACTTTAATTTTCAGTATCTTTTTGCCAAAAGTTTGGCCATTATAATAAAATGGCAGAATAGTAAAATAACCAATCATTAAAACCATGTTAAATAAATTATTTAAAAATAGTTCTTTATCTAAACTATGAACGATCCCAGCATATTGATTAAAATACACACTTATTGATATATCATGATTTAAAAACTTCTCACCCAAATCAGATAATTGTTGATTTAAATTAATCACATTGTTGCTTTCCGGAATAAGCATCATAAATATGCCAAAAATTAAACTAAATATGAATGCATCTAAAATATATGCACCCACTCTTTTTAAACATGTAGCTTTTTTATTTGTCTTCATACTTACCTCCTTCAAAATCATTTAATAACTGTTCAAATTCTTCTGTTGTTGTTATTTGATTTATCTTAGAGCGTATTTTTGCTCCATTAGGAATTCCTTTTAAATACCAAGAAGCATGACTTCTCATTTCTAAAATCGCAACTTTTTCAGGTTTAATTTTAAGTAAATAATTCAAATGTTTTCTAATCATTAAAATTTTTTCTTCATGTGTAATTTGCTTGGGTTCAATCCCCTTTTCTAAATAGTCAACACATTCTTTGATTAACCAAGGATTACCTAATACTCCTCTTCCAATCATAACAGCATCACAGCCAGTTTCATCGATCATTCTTTTAGCGTCATAACACGTATGTATATCTCCATTTCCTATCACTGGTATACTTACCATTTCTTTTACTTGTTTTATGATATTCCAATCCGCAATACCACTATATCCTTGACTACGTGTTCTTGGATGTACCGTAATAGCACTTGCCCCAGCCTTTTCAATTATTTTAGCAACTTCTACCGCATTAATATTATTAAAATCCCAACCGCTACGTATTTTTACTGTGACCGGAATTGGAACTGCTTTTACTACATTTAATACTATTTCATAAATCTTATCCGGGTCTTTAAGAAGTGCACTTCCCGCTTGGGCTCTAACTGCAACCTTAGGAACAGGACACCCCATATTAATATCGATAATATCTGGTTTCATATGTTCGTATATATATTTGGCGGATGTTACAAAACTTTCTACGTCACTACCAAATATTTGTTGAGATATTGGTCTTTCAAAATCTGTCATATATAACATATCAATTGTTTTTTCATTACCAAAACTAATAGCTTTATCGCTAACCATCTCAGCCTCTATTAACCCACATCCCATTTCTTTAATAATAGTTCTATATGCACTATTACAAATGCCTGCCATAGGAGCTAATACTACTCTATTTTTGATTTCTACATTACCTATTTTCCACATAAAACCACCGACTTAATTATATCTTTTTTTGACATATTTTTCAACGAAAAAAGCTTATAGAACCTATAAACTTTTTTTATTTTCTTCAAACAAGATATTGCCTGTCATTTCCTTAGGAACTTTTAGACCTAAAAGCTTTAGTAGGGTTGGGGCAACATCGCAAAGACTACCATCTTTTAATGTGATATCTTTACGCGTAATAATACACGGAACTAAACTATTAGAATGGCTTGTAACTTGGTTATTATTACTATCCAACATATAATCACAATTTCCATGATCAGCAATAATCATTAAAGTACCATTTAATTCTTTAAGTTTATTAAATAATGGTGCTAAACAAATATCTAATGATTCTACTGCCTTTACTGTTTTTTCATAATTTCCAGTATGTCCCACCATATCTCCATTAGCATAATTTAAAATAACTACATCATAATCATTTAATTTTTCAATCAATGTTTTAGTAATTTGATAAGCGCTCATTTCTGGTTGCATATCATATGTTGCAACTTTTGGAGAAGGTACTAAAACACGCTCACAATTTCTTAAACTCTTTTCTACTCCTCCATCAAAGAAGTAAGTAACGTGTGCATACTTTTCTGTTTCCGCAATGCGTAACTGTTTTAATCCTTTGTGGCTAATATATTCACCAAAGGTACACTTTAGACTTTCTAGATTAAATGCATTTTGATAAACAACCTCATCACTTACTGGCATCATAGTAATCAATTTGATGTTAGTTAACGATGTACACTCGATTTCAGCTTTTTCTGGATTTGTAATAAGCGAAAATAATTCACGCAAGCGATCTGGACGAAAGTTAAACGTAATAATCGCATCATTGTCTTCTACAATTCCTCTTTTATTAATAACTGCAGGAACAATAAATTCATCAGTAATGTTATTGTCATAATTATGTTTCATAGCCTCTTGAAATGATGAATATTGTTCTCCTACTCCATCTACAATTGCTTGATACGCCTTATCAATTCTTTCCCATCTGTTATCTCTATCCATTGCATAGTATCTTCCTGAAATCGTTGCGATTTCTCCTATACCTATTTCTTTAATTTTGTTTTCAAGCATTTCTAAGTATTTAATACCCGAATTGGGTGCAGTATCTCTTCCATCTGTAAAGGCATGAATGTAAACTGTTTTAATTTCATTTTGTTTACACATGTCTAATAATGCGAATAAATGATTGATGTGAGAATGGACTCCTCCATCGCTAAGTAAACCCATAAGGTGTAAAGATGACTTATTCTTCTTTACATGTTTAAAAGCTTTTAATATTTCTTTATTTTTAAAAAAAGATAAATCTGTAATTTTATTGTTAATTAATTGTAACGGTTGATAAACTACCCTTCCGGCACCAATATTTAAATGTCCTACTTCACTATTGCCCATCTGACCTTCGGGTAGACCAACATAAGTACCACTAGCATTTAATAAACTATGTGGATAATTGTTCCATAGATAATCAAAATTAGGCTTCTTGGCACTAGCAAAAGCATTGCCGTGTGAATCTTCACGAATACCTACACCATCTAAAATACATAGCACTAATGGTCCCATACTATCATCTCCTACTTAATTATAACAAAAAAAAAAGAGACTATCAATTATTTAATAGCCTTTATAGCTCTCTTTACATACTGTGGAACATCTGTTGTAAGTGTCACCCCATCTTTAATTACTGAAAATTCAAATCTAGTATCTGCAAATACTTCTCCGTCGACATTGCATAATAATGATTTGCCACTTTCTACCAATATAGAGTCTGTTTGATAAAACGCAACTCTTTCTGATTCTAAATGCGTTTGTCGTAATATTTTTAGTAATAAAACAATAATTTGTCGTCTAGTTAGCTTTCCTGCACTTATCACATTGAATAATCCATCACTAAGATTATATTCAGGATTCATAGGAAACCCATTGCCATAATATTGCCCGTTACAAATAGTTAATATGGTTTTTTCCGTTGGTACTCCATTAATCGTAATAGATGTTGGTTTATATTTAATAATTTCTTCGATTATTGCACGTGGATAAGATAACATTCTAAATCTAGAGTTTTTTATTCTATTCGCAGTATCTGCCATTTTAGCATCTATTCCTAGTGAAGCAATATTTATAAATTTGCGACCATTAACTACACCCAAGTTTATTTTTTTAGTACCTTCTATTTCTTGATAAACCCTATAAAAATCATTTCCAGAGCCAGCTGGAATAATACCTAATTTAGTATTGGGATAAATACCATTAATTACTTCATTTAATGTTCCATCCCCACCGACACTATAAATAATAACATTGGGGAAAACCCTAGACCATATTTCCGTATATCTACAAGCCTTCCCAGGTGCATCTGTTCTAACAATTTCAATTTCATGTAATTTTTTTTCTTCTCTTGCAAATGTTTTTATTAGTGAAATCGCTTGTTCTGCACGTCCACCACCTGCAATAGGGTTATAAATAAATATTTGTTTTTTCATCAAAACCACCTAGAATAATTATATCATATTTCTAAATTAAACTCCAACCTTATGAAAATCTAATCGTAATTTATCCGCAATAGTTACAATAAACTCTGAATTGGTTGGCTTTGCCTTATCAATATCTACACTATGTCCAAATATTTCTTCCATAAGTTCCCAACTGCCTCGATTCCAACTCACTTCTATTGCATGTCTAATAGCTCTCTCAACACGAGATACAGTTGTATCAAATTTGTGGGCTAATTCAGGATATAATTCTTTAGTAATACCTCCAATAGTTTCGGGATGTTCAAAAACAATTCCTACTCCTTCTCTTATATACTGATAACCTTTAATATGCGATGGTATTCCTAGTTCATGTAAAACTTTTGTAATAGCCACCTGCAAATTGCTATTATAAAAATCAATGTTCTTTTTATTGCTGTCCTTGCGTTTAGAAGTTTCTAAAATTCTATGCTCTAAATCAGCAAGTTCAAAAGGCTTCAAAATAAAATAATTTACTCCATAATCTGCCACCTCGCGAATAACCTCACTTGCATTATAACTAGTTTCTACGATAACTTTCTTATTTATTCCACGCTTACGCATCTCTTCTAGCACATATAATCCATCCTTTTTAGGCATTATTAAATCTAGTAATATCACATCATAATCTTCTTTTCTCTCCTCTATAATTTTAATTCCTTCTTCTCCGTCATGTGCCGCAATTTCTAAACTAATATTGTTATTATTAGAAAAATACTCTTTCACCATTTCTACTAAATTAATATTATCATCTATCATTAAAACTTTTATTTTATCCATTTTTATTCTCCTATCTAAATTCTTGTACGTTAATTATACTACTAACACCTAAAATTATACTAGAATGAAATTTATCTAGTTTTGTCGATTTTCATCGAAAAAAGTAAAAAGAAGTCATTGATTTACAACAACTTCTATAATTTTTAAAAACTCTTCAGCTTTAGTGGAACTTCCGCCAACTAAAAATCCATCTACGTTATCTATTCGGTTAAGCTTCTCAATATTATTTGGATTAACGCTTCCACCGTAGATAACTCTAATTTCTTTTTTATATATTTGTTTTATTAAGTCTTTGATGTATGCGACATTAGATTTTATTTCCGCCATAGTAGGTATTCGTTTAGTTCCTATTGCCCAGACAGGTTCATATGCGATGATTATTTTTTCAATATCTTCTGAAGAAACTTTATTTAGACAACTAATTAAGTCACTTTTTAAAACTTTTTTTGTTTTAAAAAGGTTTTTTTCTTCACTAGTTTCACCTACGCATAAAACCGGAATAATATTGGCTTTCAATAAATTTTTAATCTTGGAATTTATTACATCATTATCCTCATTATAGTAACTTCGCCTTTCACTATGCCCAACTAATGCATATTTTAATCCAATTTCACTAGCCTGTTGAGCACTAACTTCTCCGGTATACTGACCAACGTCATATTCACATACATTTTGTATTCCCACACTATAACGATGTTTTAAAAAATAAGGGATATATAATGTTGTTGGACAAATAACAACATTTGACGTTAAAACTTTGCCGGTAATTTCCTTTAAAAATTCCCCCACCTCATTAACTGACATATATATTTTTTGATTGCCAATTACTATTTTCTTATTTTCCATTGAACACCTTCTTTACTGCGTTTTTTAATTTGTGTAATTTTGAATTTTTGACTTTATTTTGAATAGCAATTTCATAAACACCCAAAACTTTCAAGGCAAAATATTTAGATGAATGCATTTCACTACTCACTCTTGCTTGATTTGAAAGTCTTTTAAATTCTTTGGGATTATCTATTAGATAACTGATTCTGTTTACATACTCATCCTGACTTTTAAAGAAATATCCATTTAAATCATCAACAACGGCGATTTTAAAGCTATCATCTTCTAAGCATACAATAGGTACACTGGCCGCCATAGCTTCAATTAAAGTTAACCCTTGTGTTTCTGTATTAGAAGCAGTTACAAATACGTTACTCAATTGATAATACAACGGTATCATAGCCCATGGCACTTTCCCTGTGAAAATAATATGGTCTTCTAAATTTAATTTTTTAGTTAGTGATAGAAAATCATCCATTTCTGGTCCATCACCAATTATCAACAATTTTACATTTTTATATTTACTAGTTATTTTCTTATGTGCTTCAATTAAAAAATCTACGCTCTTCTCTTTCCCAAGACGTCCAACAAACGTTAAAATAAAATCTTTTGTGGAAATCTTTAAACTTCTTCTTAATCTTATTATTTCTTCTTTTTTAAAGTTTTCTTTATAAAACTTTTCAATCTCTATACCTGTCGGAATTATATGTACATTTCTTTTTATCTGATACTTTTCCTTAAATAAATCATAGGTTTTTTGTGTTGGAACAATTAATTCAGTAATAGTTTTGTCACAATAAAACTTAGTTAAATACTGCACTATTTTTTTGCTTGGTTCCATGAAATGACCCTTAGTAATATAATGAATATAATCTTCGTACATAGTGTGATATGTGTGAACAATTGGGATGTTAAATTGTTTTGCAATAATTCGCGCAAAAGTTCCTACTCCAAACTCCGTTTGAGAATGAATTACATCTAGATTCCAACTTTTAATAGTTTGGATAGCTTGAAGTGGATAAATTCCTGTCAACCTAGCATCATAGATTCCAACAGGAACCCCCGGAATTCTAATGACTTTTTCTTTTTCATCATAAGTATATTTATAGTTTTCTAAATTTGCAGTTACTACATATACAGTATGCCCCAATTTTTCAAGAGCTTCTTTAAGCATTACCTCACTAGTAACTAAACCACTAATATATGGTGTATAACTGTCTGTAAATATACCTATTCTCATTTTTCATCCCTCCTACCGAAATTCAAAGTAATTGCTCCTACAATCATGCCAAAATAGTAAGTCATAAATCTCCATAAAAGCATCAACAATGATAATTTGGCACCTGAAACAAATTTTCCGAAGAAAGCCATGAAGCTATATTCTAATCCTCCTGTACCTCCTGGTAACGGAATAAAGGACCCTATTAACATGACATATGCAGACGCCAAAATAACTAGATATATACTCATACTAGTATAGTCTCCCATGCTATATAACACGGCCATAGGTACAGCATAATTACACACTAACCCTACTAAGTTATATAAAACCACTTTTGCTAAATTAGATTTATCTTTCAATAACATTTTAGTGCATTTATTAAATTTAGCAACATGCGCATTAAAACGTGCTATACTTTCATCTTTATCTTTGACAATTTTTAATTTTGAACCCAAAGTTATAATTATTTTTAGTACAAATTTATTAAACTTTTGAGTAAATGATATTGCAAATAATCCCGCTGCAACAGATAAGTTAACCAAATAACCAATTACTACAAATAACTTTAATATTTTAACATCTGCAAAAATATCAAAAATATTATTGGCTAAGATTGCGATGGTTCCAAGTAGTACCAAAGCAAGTTGATAAGCTACGAAATTTTGAATACATATACTAGTACAATCTACAATATCAATATTTTGTTTTTTTAACGCATAAATCTGGTATGGCTGTCCTCCAGATGCAAATGGAGTAATGCCATTAAAAAAATGGGTAATAACATTGATTTTAAGTATTTCAATAAACTTTATATTTGTTTCAAACTTTTTAGCCAAGTTAAACATAGACATGCTTATAAAAAACCAATATCCAAAGATTAGAACAAATCCTATAATTATCCACCATATATTTAAATCAAACAGGTGTCTTATCACTTCTTCAAAATTATCTTTTAAAGAAAAATAAAGAACTGCCATTGTTAATAAAAATATTAAAATTATATTAAGATTTTTACTTTTTAATTGTAATTTGTTTTTCATACGGAATCACAATTTCACTTTCTAATTGGCCATTCACACGATCTGTAAAATATTTTAAAATCGAATTTCTAATGCCATCAACTTCACAGTAATAATCAAATCTAGTAAATTTTTTACTTCCACCTTTTTTTAAAGCAATTCCTGATTCTTTATGTTCAGCGATTCTAAATGGTGACCTTGACATTTGCATTGATGAAATTTGATGACCTATAATTCTATCCTCCAACCAAATAAATGCGACGTCATCAACATTATATTCTTGATAATCATCTCCATTAAAAACTAGAGGTGTTAAAAAAAGTTTTTGTCCTCTTTGTAACATATCATCTAAAATAACAGTATTAACTCCGTTTGTTTTTAACCTTTCATAATATTCAAGAAATTCAACGCTTGTTGGATCAATTCCTGATTTTACAGTTATTTTTTTATCTTTCATTTATTATCTCAACTCCTGGTAATACTTTGCCTTCCATCATTTCCAATGATGCACCGCCACCTGTAGATATATGAGTAAAGGCATCTTTATATCCAAATAAAATAGCGGCTGCTGAAGTGTCTCCACCACCAATTATAACAGTCTTCCCTGACTTTGACAAATACTCACATATTTTTTTAGTTCCATCTTGATATTGCTCTTTCTCAAACATCCCTAATGGTCCATTCCAAATAATGGTTTGACTATCCTTCAAATATTGAATAAATAATCCTGTTGTGGCCCAACCAACATCCAATCCAATATCATCATGACTTAAATCTGTAATGAATTTAGTAACAGGTAAATCTAGAGATTCAATATTTTTTGAACAAACCGCATCTATTGGTAAAATTATTTTTTCCGGATATTTTTCAAATATTTGCTGGCAAAAATTTAGACTATCTTCATCTAACAATGAAGCTCCTATTTCAATCCCCTGTGATTTTAGAAAAGTATACGCCATTCCTCCACCAACTAAAATATAATCTGCTATTTTAACCAAGTTTTCAATAACTTTGATTTTGTCGCTAACTTTAGCCCCACCCAAAATAACAGTAAATGGTTTATCTGGTTGTTCTAATGTTTTACCTAAAATATTAAGTTCTTTTTCGACTAAAAAACCTATTCCATTTGGCAATTTAGACCCAATTCCTACATTTGATGCATGTGCCCGGTGGCATGTTCCAAAAGCATCATTAATGAATATCTCTCCTAAAGAGGCCCAATATGTTCCTAATTCAGGATCGTTACCACTTTCCTTTTTGCCATCCAAGTCCTCAAATCGCGTATTCTCCATTAAAATTACCTCTCCAGAATTAACATTAGATATAGCCTCTTCTAATTTTTCGCCTCTAGTTTCCGCAATAAATGTGACATTAATCTGTAACAATTCACTTAGTCTCTTAGCTACTGGTGCCAGTGTATTTTTAAGTTTATCTTCAATTGTTTTTACTCTCCCCAAATGAGACATAAGGATAACTTTAGCCCCTTGTTCTAATGCATATTTTATTGTTGGTATACTTTCGATAATTCTATTATCATCTGTGATTTTACCATCTTTAATTGGCACATTAAAATCGCATCTAATAATAACTTTTTTATTATTTAATTCATAATCTTTAATTGTTCTTTTCATTTTTTCACCTTAAATTTCTATTTACTCTCCGTATTCAAAAGTACCTGTACCTTTATTTGTATAGAAAACAAAATTTACTAAGTCAAATAATCCAACTTGATTATCCGAATTTCTATAACAAGGAACAAAATCCCTAATCATATCATTATCATCATATATCTCAAACCCATATAATTGCATATCATATGTTGAAAAAGGTGTGATAGAATCATCTTCTCTTACTCCAAAAACAATTAGACTTGTATTGTGCGTTGTTGTTTTTGAAGTTAAAATACCATTCTGATCTCCATAATTAACACTACCATTTTCTAAAGTAAACTGATTTTGATTTGCAATTATTTCATCTGTAACATCTAGTATTTCCACATCATCAGTTCTATCTATAAAAACATTTAATGTATTACTATAGCTTGGAGCAAAAGCTACCGAAAAAGCACTCTCATCTAAAGATTGAACTCCAACAAAGCTTCTAGCACTACTAGATTCGTTATAGTCACTAAAACTTAATTCTAACTTTAATGTAGTTATTGAATTAGGAATTACTTTTGTATCAATATACTGTGTTCCGTTACTTTCGATATAGTCTACTAAAGTATAAGTTTCTGGCAATAGATAATGTGGTTGAATAGTATAATACCTTGTACCATCTAAATTCTTTGTCACTTTGATTTTTGTCTCGCGTGATAAAACACCATCATTTTCTGGATTTTTAATTGACTCCCGAATAAATTTAGTATCAATTAAATTACCTAAAGTAACATAGTATTCATCTCCTATAACGACCTCTTCTTTTAACTTCTCGACAATATAAGATTCTGTAGCGCTCTTTAGATTATTAAGATAACCATTATATTTTTTTTGTTCATTCCTCTTTAATGTTTTAGTTATAGATGGAACTACTAATAATAACATTAAAGCTAGAATAGTTACAATCCCAATTGCTTCTATTAGTGTGAACCCACGTTTATTTTTCATCATATTATCACCTATAATTATTGTATAATTTTTTTTGTTATTTTACAAGAAAAAAAGCAAGATAGGCCTTGCTTATAACTATTTTTTCATTAAATATTTGGCTGTCCTAACCATTTGTGTGCTGTAACCCATTTCGTTATCATACCAAGCTACTACTTTTACAAGTTGTTTACCGTCTACGTCTAAAATATCAGTTAACAACCCATCTACTAATGCTCCGACATTAGATCCAATTATATCGCTTGAAACGATTGGATCCATAGTAAATCCTAAAGTTTCATTAGTATGGTTTTTTAAAGCATTGTTAACTTCTTCTACAGTAGTATTTTTCCCCAACTCTAAAGTTAAATCTACCACTGAACCAGTTGAAGTAGGAACACGTAGTGCACTTCCATCAAGTCTTCCAGCAAGTTCCGGGATAACCAACCCTAATGCACTAGCCGCACCTGTAGAAGATGGGATAATATTAGCAGCTCCAGCACGACCACGACGGGCCTTGATTCCTTTTTTATGTGCTACATCTAATATTGTTTGATCATTCGTATATGCATGAACTGTAGTCATATAACCTTTAACAATTCCAAATTCATCATGAAGTACTTTTGCAACTGGAGCTAAACAATTTGTTGTACAACTTGCTGCACTTATAACTTGTTCACTTCCGTCCAAAATTTCTTCATTTACGTTATATACGATGGTTTTTAAGTCGCCTTTTGCTGGCGCTGATATAATTACTTTTTTAGCTCCGGCATTAATATGTGCCATCGCGTCATCTTTGTTTGTAAACTTACCAGTACATTCAAAAACTTCGTCAATCCCTAACTCTTTCCAAGGTAAATTATTTGGATCTTTTTCCGCAAAAACTTTTACCCTTCTTTCACCTACAATAATTTCATTTCCTTCAAAACTGATTTCGTTTACACGATAGTTACGATGATTTGTATCATACTTAAGTAAATACGCTAATTGTTCAGCATCTGTTAAATCATTGATTGCTACTACTTCAAAAGTAGGATCTTCTTCCATTAGTCTAAATACTAATCTTCCTATTCTCCCAAATCCATTAATTGCTACTCTAATCATTCTATTCCTCTTTTCTAATTTTGGCTAAATCCACTATTTCCTATAAACTCACGCAACACTGAATCTCTTGGCACTTCATCACTAGGAATTGGCAAGAAATTCCTCAAGAAATTAATAAGTCTAATTGCCTCTGGATACATCTCGTCATCTTCAGAAACAGAAAATAGCAAAGGTTCAGCATAAGTTTTTAAAACTCCTAATTCATACATTAACGCAGAATTTATAACCATATCAATATCATCCTGGTATGGGAAGATATACTTTTCTTCACCTTCTCTAATTTTCTTCCACATTCTAAGTGTATCTGCTGCATTATGTCCACGGTATTTGTTGTCTCTCACAATTCTCCTTAATCTTCTAGTATCACTAGTATGAACACGATTATGTTTATCTATGTTAAGTTGAGTAAATGGACAAATATAAATCTTAAATTTATTTCTTCTTTCAATTGACACAGTTAATTCTTCATTAATAGCATGGAGACCTTCTATTATTACTATATCATTTTCTGTAAGTTGTAACCATTTTTTCTTGTATTCTCTTTTTCCTAATATAAAATTATATTCTGGAAGCAAAACCTTTTCACCAGACAATAATTTGTTTAAGTGTTTGTTAAATAGATTTACATCGATTGCACGAAGTGATTCAAAATCATATTCACCGTCTTCATCCCTTGGTGTTTCATCCCTATTGTAAAAATAATCATCAATGGAAATACTATGTGTTCTATACCCTTTACTTTGTAAATATAGCGCCAACTTCTTAGAGGTTGTTGTTTTCCCACTGGAAGAAGGTCCGGCTAATAATACTAGTTTAATATTATTTTTCTTTTCATAAATTTTTTCAGCGATATTTGCTAATTGGCTTTCATAGTGTGCTTCAGACAAACGAATAATATCGCCATATTTTCCCTGTGATACAATTTCATTTAAATCAGCGGCTGTATCTACATTGATTAACTCTCCCCATTTTGTATATTCAGCAAAAGTATCTGCTATTAATGGTCTATGAAAATAATCAAATGTACAATCTGGAGTATAAATGTTTGGATAGCTTAAGACAAAGCCATCATGTGTAATATAAGTTAGTTTAAAACTATCTATATGCTTGGTACTATAAGCCATTTCATTAAAGAAATAATCGTATACATCATCTAAACGATAAAGATTAACATATGAATTACTAATGTATTTTAGTACTTTCACTTTGTCCATTTGTTTTTTTCTTTTAAAATAATCTATAGCATCAAATCTAGAAACACTTATCTTATTATAACGCAAGTCTTCGTGCACCAAATCGAACATCGCATCTTCAATCTTCTGAACAATCTGTTTAGTCAATTCAAGACCATATACTTGGCAAAAAACCCCTTTATCAATAGAATTTTGAATTTTTACCTCAACCTTATCTCCAAATAATCTATGAATAGCAACAATCATCATAAATTGAACACTACAGCCATATACACTGTGTCCCACATAACTACTACGATCATAAAAATCAACAATACACTTTTTATCAATAGTCTTGCTTAAATCACATATCTCATTATCAACTTTAGCAGCCAATATTGGATAGTTATAATAACGTTGAAATTCTTGAGCCACCTCATATAGAGTAATTCCCTTCGGATACTCTTTGGTTTCCAAATTTCTAAACCCAACTTTTACAATCATCTTCATCATCCCTCTTATTCTATATACATTTTATCAAATTACATATCTTTTGTCACATATTTTTATGCATAATTTAATAAAATTATTACTATTATAATATTGGGAGATGAAAAACATGTTAATACCTACAGTTATTGAAAAAAATAATAATTATGAACGCGCATATGACATTTACTCTAGACTTTTAAAAGATCGCATTATTATACTTAGCGGTGAAATCACCGATGATGTTGCAAATGTAGTAGTAGCGCAGTTACTATATTTAGATTCAATCAATCACAACGATATTAGTTTGTATATTAATTCACCCGGCGGATCTGTTACTGCAGGAATGGCCATATTAGACACTATGAACTTTATCAAAAGTAATGTTTCAACAATATGTGTAGGAATGGCGGCTAGTATGGCAGCATTTCTGTTAAGTTCTGGAGCTTTAGGAAAACGTTGTTGTCTACCTAACAGTGAAGTCATGATTCACCAGCCTTTAGGCGGAGCCCGTGGTCAAGCAACTGAAATTAAAATTGCAGCTGAAAGAATATTAAAACTTAAAGATAAACTGAATAAAATGCTTTCAAAAAATACAAATCAACCTTTAGATAAAATTGAAAAAGATACTGAACGCGATTATTATTTAAGTGCACATGAAGCTCTTGATTACGGAATAATTGATAAAATATTATAAAACTGTTAACAAATTAGTTAACAGTCTTTTTCTTTTCAACATTTTTGTAATATTTCATTCCGTATTTGACTAGTTTTATATATTCTTTAACGTGATTGGCTACCATAGTATTGTTCTCCTAAACGAACTAATCTTCTAGTCATCTCTCCACCAATTGTTCCATTAAGACGTGATGTTGTATCTGCACCTAGCGTGATTCCTAATTCAGAGGCAATTTCATATTTCATTCGTTCTAAAGCTTCACGAGCTCCTGGAACTACTAATTTATTATTGTTCATAATTTCACCACCTTTATTATTATAATTCCCAAGATAGCAAATTTTAAGTATACAATTTATTCCAATTAAATAAACATAGCGATATATGCGAATAAATTAAACAAAAAACAAATGTAAATTGGCCATTCCTTTTTTACGCCATTATGTTTTATTAAACTTACAATTTCCACCACTAATAATATTGTATTTAATGCAAAAAATAATAATGGGAATGTTGTGTTAGTTAAATAACTTACAAATAATTCGAGAGTATATTGAAAGAATATAATATTTATAACTAAGTAAATAATACTAGAAAAGCTATATTTGTGGATTTTTTTATTTACTTCGTTTACAATAAAATGATAAATATGAAGTAAGGCAAAAAGGATTAAAAATAAATTAATGTTTTGTGAAAAATATAATGATTTTACCTCTTTTACATTACTTATATCTATAATTAAAGACTGATCAAACAATGAACGATTCAATACTACTATTATCACCAAGAATGTGATAATTTGTAATATCTGATATCGATTATCAGCTGATATTTTATTTTTACAATCTTTAATGTTTAATATTATTAAATCAAATAATCCTATTATAAACAACCAAATTTCAAAACGTAATATTCCATTTTGTAAAACAAATACAAAAAATAAACAGGTAATGAATATAAGCAATAAATTTTTAATTATACTTAATATCTTATTCATTAATCTCACCAACTTCCATTACATATTGACTAAGCAACAATGATTGACTAGATAAAGCAAGTAATTCATATATATTATTTTCGATATCAAAAAGAGAGTCATTAAAAATGATTTCATACTTATAAATATTTATTGAATCATTATATAAATTATTGTTTAAATAAGCTTTATTAATAAAATCATGTTTTGTCATTTCTAAAATTAATGTCATCCTAGGATCATACTTACTTAATATTTCATAACACCTAACTATATAAGCTTGCTTATAACTATTTTTATTAAAATCATATAATTCTTTCAACTTCAAATTATATTTTCCCTGAATCTTTAATAATTTGGAATTCGAAATACCATTATATATTTGCTCTAAATTACTTATAATTGCAAAATAGTCTTCCTGACTAAAAATATCAAGATTATCTTTTATAATACTAATATTTTTATCCAATATTTTTAAATCATCATGAACCTTATCTATTAAAAAGTCATTTGAAGTATAACTAATGTTTCTATTTAAATAAATCATCTGAAGAATATTCGCCAAAGTTAAAACAATTACGATCGTTACTATCAAACAACTTAAAATATTTAATAATATTCTTTTATATTTTTTAATTTTCTCTTTTTTAGAATAGTTAACTGTTTCTATAATAAATTCATTTGCGTTATTTTCATTTAATTCTTGTACATCTATTCTTTTACCCTTTAATAGCTCTAATATAGACACATTTAAAACCTTGGATAATGTTTCTAATAATGAGACATCAGGACATCCCAGACCTCGTTCCCACTTAGACACAGCCTTATCTGTAACACCTAATTTAGAAGCCAAATCTTTTTGGGTTAAGTTTTTTTCTCTTCTTAATTTTGCAATAAAACTACCAATTTCATCATACTGCACATTAATCACTCCTATCTGAAATTAATTATATAGAAGCTTAATCTTTTTATCAACCGACTAAAAGTAGAACTAAAAAAAGACAGCCTATTAACTGTCCATTTTCATTATTATTTACCTTGGTAGTTAGTGGCACTTCCTAAGTGTTGTTCACCCATTTGAACTAATCTTTTAGTGATTTCTCCACCAACTGAACCGTTAGCTCTTGAAGTAGCATCTGGTCCTAAATTAACACCAAATTCTGAAGCGATTTCATACTTCATTCTTTCGATAGCTTGTTTAGCTCCTGGAACTACTAATTTATTTGTATTACTTTTGTTATTCACTGTACTCACCTCCTGTACACTTATAGAATGTGTACAGAAAGCTGTTTCATACATTTTTTTTGATGGTAATTTTTGGGTTATAACAAATCGTTATAATTATTAATTTCTAAATTGTTTATTGTTTCAATATTGTTAATACAATCGTTAATTAATGCCTCATAATCAAATAGCTTTTCATATTCTATACATTTATCAAGTTCTGGATTAATAACTGGATGCCGTGGCACAAAAATTGTACAACAATCTTCAAATGGTAAAATACTAGTTTCATAAGTTCCTATTTTTAAGGATAAATCAATAATTTCCAATTTATCCAAACACGCAACTGGTCGTATTACAGGCATATTTGTAACATTGTTAATAACAACCATACTTGTTAAAGTTTGACTTGCTACTTGTCCAATACTTTCTCCATTTACAATTACCTTACAATTACGTTTTTTACTAAATCTTTCCGTAATACGATACATCATTCTTCTCATAATGGTAATAATATAAGTATCTGGAACATTTTTATAAATTGCTTCTTGAATGCTAGTAAATGGAACTACATGAACCTTTAAATTGCCAGAGTATTTATTAACTATAGAGGCAAGTTTTATCACTTTATTCTTAGCTTCTAAACTAGTATGTGGAGGAGATTCAAAATATAAACACTCTAAATCGACTCCTCTTTTTAAAGCCAGATATCCTGCAACAGGGGAATCTATTCCACCACTAAGCATCAGCATTCCCTTACCTTGAACACCTACTGGATATCCACCTAAACCATTTATTTCTTGAGTATAAATAAATGTTCCCTCTGTCCTTATTTCTATATTAATAATTATATCCGGGTTGTGCACATCAACACTGCAGTCAACATTTTTTAAAACTACTCCACCAATATACTTACTAAATTCTAATGAAGTCATCGGAAAACTTTTATTAGAACGTTTTGTTTCTACCTTAAAAGTGTTAAACTGTAAATCTTTTACTACTTCAATAACTTTATTTTCAATTTCTTTTTTATTATTATTTACCCTATCACATATAACTATACTGTGTATTCCAAATACTTCTGTTAATCTGTTTATAATTTCCTTTAAATTATGAGCATTTGTTTTGATATACATTCTTGAAGTTGTATATTCTATTTCATAAAACAAGCCTTCTAATTTGTTCTTTATATTTTTTAAAAGTATTTTAATAAACATTTTTCGATTGTCTTTTTTAGTGCTTAATTCCCCATATTTTATAAATATTAATTTGTCCATAATTGCTCCTCTCTTATATTGAAAAGTTGTTTTCTCAATAAATCTATGTTTGTTCACAAAGCACACAGTCCTTTTTTATTATAACACAACTTAATATAAAAACGACATTAACAATTATAATGTCGTTTTGAAATACATATCAAATCATAAGCTTATGTACTTTTATTATTGTTCATTATCTAAAACTTTTTGTATCTAATACCTTAAATTGAAAGTTCTATAATTGGGCGAATGCCATATAAATCATCTGAATATACATAATTTGAGGCAGTTTGACCATAGCGATTTAAAAGCAGTGCATAATAGGCATTAGTGGGGCTGCCGGTAGATGTCCAATAACCCTGTGTTGTGGTATCGGTTGTCGGATAACCACGATATAAAAACTTGTTACTTAGCTGTAATTGCCCTCCTTCATAATCATTTTCGCCTCTTCCATCTGCCACCATAATTTGCTCCATGCTTGGTATTTCTATTTGGCTTCTACCTAATTTGTTCCAAGCTAATGCTATTTCATCTAATTTTAGTTCTAAGCCATCTGCATGACACGAATTGTTTTTCGGATTATCTCCATTCTGGTCACACCACGCCAAAGTCATTGTATCATAATTCCCATATAGTATTAATGTTGCTGGGTTACTTGTTGTTCCTGCTTCTAATACATAGAATGTTCTATCTCCATCTCCTAAGTTGCATAGATATTCTGCCCCTACAACATTTGGAGTCGATGATTTTAAGCTACATACATCTAGTAGTTTGGCTAATTCTTTTGCTTCAACTTTTTCATCTTTATAGCTTACTGCGTGGTCCCCTATTGTGATTGTAGTCTCTCCTCTAACAACTCTCCCATCTTTTATTGTAATTCTGCCTCCGTTTGATTTTGTTCCACTAACTTCAACATCACCAAATTGAAGATTTCCATTTGAATCTATTGTATATATCCCATCTTTAACCTTTTTTCCATCTAACGCATTTGTCGCAATTAATGTTTCTACTGCTTTAATATAATTATCTGCACTTCTTTCTGCTGCTCCTTTCTCAGCATTACTAATTACATTCATTACTATTGGTGTTGCTATTAGTGCTATTATTGCTAGCACTACTATTACCGCTAATAATTCTATTAATGTAAATCCCTTCTTTTTCATCTTTCTTTCCTCCTATTTTCATGCTTAGTATATCTTATTTTATACATTTTAACTTTGATTTATACAACTCGTATATACCTTTTTACATTTTTTAACAAGGCATACAAAAAAACACGAAAACAAATTTTAGAACGATGGATTTTCTAAAATTCTTTCGTGTTTATTTATTTTTCTAGTTATAGTATGGTTACTTAAATACCCCCCCCCAGCTGGTTATTTTTGTTAATTTGTTTTTTGTAATTACTCTAACCATACTATCTTACTCCCTTGTCTATTTTAATTTTATTATTTATTGTTCAAATTGTCAACTGAAAAAGCAGTTACAATAACTACTTTTCATCCCCATATAATTTTAATAATTTATTATAAATGCCTGGTTCAATATGATTTAACGTATTAATACTAAGCTCTAAAGATTTCTTATATTCGCCCTTAAAAAACAATATTTCAGAGTACATTAAATTTTTATCTACATCGTCCACTCCGCTGCGGTATCTATTACCATAAACAATAGCCATTTCAGCAAACATTGCTGTTTTCATCATCTCACGCGTTTTAGTATAAAGTTTTAATACTAAATCACGAGCCGTATCAACACGGGTGTTTAATGTCGTAATAGTTATCGGCTTCTTATCTAGTTCATACACTATTTCTTTAATAGCAGCTTGAGCTTCTTTTAACTCTGTAAAATAAGATTGTGGAATTACTGGTAAATTATAATCTCTAATTTGAGCTTTAGAATCTTTTAATATCAGCTTAATTTCCTCAAGCTGTTGATGAGCTCTTACTTCATCTTCACGCATGCTTCCAATTGCATCTAATGAATTATCTAAAGTATCTTCTATTGCTACCAATCTTAAGAATAAGTTTTCAATTTCTTTTGTAAGCTTAGAAAATGCGAAAGTATTATTACCAGTATGATCCATCAATACTTTATAATCAGCATTTAACCCTTTTAACTCATCTCTAACTTCATTTAATAAATTCATATCTTCTTTCGATAACTTATAAACAGTTTTTAGCTCATTTAATTGTTCAAATATTTCGACAACTAAATTGTTAATCTTATCAAGTTTAGTTTTGAATTTATGATTGGTATCTTCATAATTCTGTCTTTCTACTTTTTCTTTTTCGAAATCTCCAAATAATGAATCAAAATAATCCAACAATACTTTTAGTTCAAACAAACTGTCTTCTAAGTTTAAAACATTGGCTCTATCTAAGACATCACTTATTTTTTTGTTAGCTTCAGCTATGTTGTAATCCACATTCAAATAATCTAGTGGATATCCTGTTTTTACCATTACGTTATAAGTATCCTCTATTTCTCTAATACGTTTAGGTAAAATGTTAGTCGCCATTAATACAATAGGAGGTACTTCTTCTATTAATACATTCATGTGTTCTAGCATTTCATCAATTGATTTAATAATCTGGGTTACTTCTGTATATTCATTGTTTTCCATCGCTTCTTCAAATACTTCAAAACGTTTTGAAATATTTTCAAATTGAAGACTAATAGGCTTGGCTACTTCCCCAAATTCAATTTCAGTAGAAATAAACTTTTGATATAAATCACGGTAAGTTGATTTTAATTTAGTAATGATAGCCCTATTTCGTTCCTCACTAGAGGTAATATCTTTTATTTCTCCAAGCAGAAAATCAGAATTAGTTCTTACTTTATAAATTTCCATTTCTAGCTTAGCAATTTTATACATTGCACTACGATAATCCATTTGAGAAAGCGAATAATCAGCCTCAATTAACATATCTGTTAGTTTGGGTATTTGTTTGTTTTTAATATTTTCAAGTCGCTCTTTCCAGTCATTATACATGGATTCCAATTTTTCGTTTTTTAAGAAAGACTCAATTTTCGCAAGTTCAGGCGCGATAGGCGTACTGTTAATTTTATTTTTTTCTATTTCCAGATTATCTATAATATCTTTTATTTGTTTATTTTTCTTTTGTTGAATTAAATTCAAAGTGACAATGATTAAAACAATAGCCACTACAAATATGGAAATCATAATCAATAGTACTGTTAAGTTCATCATATCACCTCGCTATTATAATAATACCACATTTTTCGACTTTTTAGAATTGTTTTTTATTATATTAGTAAATTTGTTAATTTTTAATGTTTAAAAAGTTTATTTTAGTATTGACTATAAAGGCAAAACATAATATAATTGTAAATGCAAATGCGTTAGCAGCGCTAATTTGAAATATATAACGTGTTTATTACCAGAGATGGGTTCTAGTAACTTTTATGAGAGGCTGCAATAGCGAAAAGATTAGAATAAACACCCTATGTATTGGCAGGTTGGCCTTAATGCTTTTGACAAAGCAAAAAGGAAGGAGAAAAATTATGGCAAGATATACTGGTTCAACTTATAGAAAATCTCGTCGTCTAGCATTCTCTACATTAGAAAATGGAAAAGAATTAGCTAGAAAACCTTATGCTCCAGGATTGCATGGACAAAAAAGAGGTAAAAAATTATCTAACTACGGTGTTCAATTACAAGAAAAACAAAAAGTTAGATTTATGTATGGTTTAAACGAGAAACAATTTAGAAAAACATTTGAAGATGCTTCTAAATTAAAAGGTGTTCATGGCGAAAACTTCTTAAAATTATTAGAAAGCCGTTTAGATAACTTAGTTTATCGTATTGGTTTTGCTACTACAAGAAGAGCTGCTAGACAACTAGTTAACCACGGACATGTTACAGTTAATGGTAATAAAGTTGATATCCCATCATACAGATGTAAAGTTGGAGACGTTATTGCAATAAAAGAAAACTCTAAAGATTTAGTTATTGTTAAAACTTCTTTAGAAGCTCTTGCAAAACGTGCAGAATTCATTACTTATGATGAAAAAAATATGGCTGGAACTTTTGTTAGATTACCAGAACGTAGCGAATTAAATGCTGATATCAATGAATCATTAATCGTTGAATTCTACAATAGATAAAATTAACTCTTTTCAATCGAAAAGAGTTTTTTTGTACTTTTTAGTTGACAATTTGTATATATTATAGTAATATTGATAACGCATTGCCCAAAAAGGAGGAACATATGTTATCAAAAAATTTACAAAAGGAAGTTGCCAGCCTTAATGAGGTTGTTGATAAGATTTATGATGTGGATGATAGGTATTCTATTTTTATTATGACAAGTACAGCTCAAGCTGTATTTATAGGAATAGAGAATTCTGATACACACTACTTAATAGGTAAAATGTTTATTCCTGTATCACACGAAGAATACATACCATTAGTGAACACCCTAAGAACTATGTTCGTTGATAAAGGTGTACTTGTGTCAAAGTTAAATAGAGCTCATGAAACTAGTAATTTAAAATATGTTAGTCAAGAACTATTCGTAAAAAATTTATCTATGAAGATAAGTATTAATAGTGAGATTGAACAATTAGAAGCTATGAAATCTCACGCAATGGTTTTAAGCCCGATTGAAGCCGCGCAAAAAAAATTACAGCTAAAAATTTAAAAAACAAAAAAGCTATTCAAATTAAAATGAATAGCTTTTTTTCTAATTATATAATCCAATATAATTCTTTTTCTTGCCACGTTTAATAACTAAAACTCTATTCTCTAAAGCAATTGCTTTATTAACAATAAAGTTTTCATCAACGACTTTTTCACCGTTTATTGCGATGGCTCCACTAGAAATAAACTCACGTGCTTCACGTTTGCTAGTACAAATACCTTTTTCCACTAACAAATCTAGTATATTATAATCTTTCTCAATTTCAAAGTGTGGTACATCTTTAAATCCAACCAATATATCGTCTACACTTAGATTTTTAACATTACCACTAAATAAAGCTTCACTAATTTGAACTGCTTTATAATATTCTTCTTCTCCATGCAAATCTGTAATAATTTCATGAGCCAAGGTTTTATGCGCCTCTCTTAGTTCTGGATGCTCATTGTTTGATGCTTCTAATCTCTCTATTTCGTCTTTTGACAGGAATGTTAATTTTTTTAAATAATCAACAATCATTTTATCTTCCAAATTAACTAAATATTGATACATTTCATAACTTGAGGTCTTATTCTTATCCAACCATAAAGCATTTCCTTCTGTTTTACCAAATTTTTTGCCTGCAGAATCCACAACTAACGGCATAACCATACCATATGCTTCTTTACCAGTTTTCTTTCTAATTAGTTCTATCCCAGAAGTAATATTCCCCCATTGATCAGATCCCGCAACTTGAAGTGAGCACCCTCTCTTTTCAAATAAATATAAGAAATCTAGTGCTTGTAAAATCATGTAAGAGAACTCTGCATATGTAATACCACTTTCTAACCTTGATTTAACTTTGTCTTTCGCTAGCATATAGTTAATATTAAAATATTTCCCATAATCTCTTAAAAAATCAATGACATTGATATCCTTTGTCCAATCATAATTATTTACCACTTCAAAGCCGAAAATTCTCTCAGCTTGATTTTTTAAGCCTCTAAAATTATGTTCTACTTCCTCTTTTGAAATCATTGGACGTTCTGAATCTGGTTTAGGATCTCCTATTAATCCGGTTGCACCACCAACCAAAAGAATTGGATTATGTCCTGCTTTTTTTAATCTTCTCGAAATTAAAAATGATGAATAATGACCTATATGCATTGAATCTGCAGTTGGGTCTGTTCCTATATAAAAGGTAAGTCCTCCATTATTTAGTTTATCTATTAATTCAGGACTAGAAATGTCTTGAATTAATCCACGCCATTTTAATTCTTCATATATATTCATCTATTTTACCTCCTCGTTCATAATTTTTACCCCGCTACTAGTTCCTATTCTAGTAGCACCAGCTTCAATCATTTTAGTAGCAGTTTCCAAGTCTTTAATTCCACCGCTAGCCTTTATTTCTAAAACTTCATTTTTATGTTTGTTCATGATTTCTATATCTTCTAATCTTGCCCCATGAGTACCAAAGCCGGTTGAAGTTTTTATAAAATTAACAAAAGTTTCATTACATATTTCTGTCATTTTAATAATTTCATCTTCATCTAAATAACATGTTTCAACAATCACTTTTAATGTTTTTCCGCCAACTGTATCCCTTATAGTCTCTATCTCTTCTTTAATATAATCATAGTCTTTATCTTTTAGAGCGCCAATATTTATAACCATATCAAATTCATCAGCGCCAGATTCTTGGGCAACTATTGTTTCGTATTCCTTAACTGCTATTGGTGTTGCCCCTAGAGGAAAACCAATTACAGTACACACTTTAACATTTGTTCCTTCCAATAATTCCTTGGCAAGTTCTACATAACAAGGATTAACACAAACAGATTCAAAATGATATTTTTTTGCCTCATCACATAATTTTCGTATATCTTCTTTAGTGGCATAAGCTTTTAAATTTGTATGATCTATATAACTATTTATACTCATAATATCCTCCTTTTAATAAAAAAAGCACTATGACATAAGGGCGAGAACTCGCGGTACCACCTTATTTCATAATACTTGATTATGCACTTTATCTCTTAACGCGAGCAATCGTTTTAACTCCAAATGTGTATCTTATTATTTATCCTCGACTAACTTTCATCATCCGTTAATTTTCTAATTACCAGATAAATAACTGTTCATTCTTCTGTGTTAAATAACACTAATAATATATCATAAACTTGTTATTTTTACAATATTATTTATCTTCTTCATGAATATCTTCGATGATTTCTTCAATCTTTTTTCCATATTCAATTGATTCATCATAAACAAATGTAAGTTCTGGAATATGACGCATATCAACGCGATCATGAAGTAAATGGCGAATATATCCACTTGCTCCTTTTAGTGCTTCATGTGTTTCTTTTTTTCTATTTAAATTAAACACTGTATAGTAAACTTTCGCAAAACTTAAATCGTTAGTAACTTTACAATCTGTTACAGTTACAAATTTAATATCTTCATCTTTGATTTCCGTTGCCAGAATATAACTAATTTCTTTTACTAAATTACTACCAATTCTTTCTATTTTAATACTCATAATGTCACTCTCCTATTTATATTATACCATATTATTTGTTTTATTTACTGATTTTTCCACAACAAAAAAACTGATTATTCAGTTTTTTTGTGTACCTACTTCCATTTTTAATTTTTTTACAGACACTATTTCTTTTTCACAGTTTAAGCTTTCATATGGCGTTAATGTATTACAATCAACAAACAAAGATCCACAATCAACTGGCACAGTTGTTAGTACCACATTTTCTCTTTGTAAAATACCGTCTGTGTGATGTGCTTTTAAATATACGTAGTGTAAATGTGAATCAATATTTTCTAAATCTGCATAAACATTTTTACCTAATCTTATTAATATTGCATTCTCTTTATATAATTCGCTTTCGGTTATCGTATGTCCAAAAGAAACACCACCTATTTCTACAGAAGTTGTCGTACTTCGCTTTACACACATATTTATATTACCAACGAATATGTCTTTTTTTCTCATATTGAAACCTCCTGTACAAGTATTTTAATATAAAAAAGTAGTTTTTGCAACTACCTTTCTATTTCAACCATGTCGTAAGATTCTATAATATCTCCAGTCTTAATGTCAGAATAGTTTTCGATTGTGATTCCACACTCTAAACCTTTCTTAACTTCTTTAACAGAATCTTTTTCACGTTGGACTGATGCGATAGAACCATCATAAATTACTACACCATCACGAATAAGTCTTGCCTTAGATTCTCTTTTGATAATTCCATCTGTTACATAACATCCAGCAATAGTTCCAACTTTCGAAAATTTAAACAGTTGTCTAACTTCTGCACTTCCCAATATCTTTTCTTCGAAAACAGGATCTAACATACCTTTCATTGCTGCTTCCATTTCTTCAACAGCCTTATAAATGATGTTATATAATCTTATTTCTACACCTTGTTCATCAGCATAATCTTTAATATTGTTAGCTGGTCTAACATTAAATCCAATAATGATTGCATTAGATGCTTTAGCTAGGATAATATCACTTTCAGTAATAGCTCCTACACTGCTACGAATGACATTGACTCTAACACCCTCTACATCAATTTTTTCTAATGTATTTTTTACCGCTTCACTACTTCCATTAACATCTGCTTTTACAATAACATTAATTTCTTTAATACCTTCTTGAATTTTTGCGAATAAATCATCTAAAGATACTGCATTCTTAGAAGCGGTCTCACGTTTTCGAACTTGATTTTTTCTTTCTTCTGCAATGCTTCTAGCCTCTTTTTCTGATTCAAACGCCATAAATTTATCTCCAGCAACAGGAACTTCACTAACACCTGTAATTTCTACTGGTTGACTAGGTAAAGCTTCTAATTTATCTTCACCCTTATCATTTTTTAAAGTTCTAACCTTACCAAATGATGTCCCCACAACAACTGGATCTCCTAAGCGAAGAGTTCCATTTTGAATTAACAATGTTACTACTGGTCCTAAATGTTTATCCAGTCTTGATTCAATTACTGTACCAATTGCATATCTATTTGGATTGGCTCTGTAATTTTGCATTTCAGATACTAATAATATATTCTCTAGTAATTCTTCAACACCATCTCCAGATTTAGCAGACATTTTAGTATAGATTGTATCCCCACCCCATTCTTCTGGAGTTAGACCATACTCTGTTAATTCAGTCATAATCTTATCTGGGTTGGCACCTGGTTTATCCATTTTGTTAATAGCAACTAAAATAGGTACTCCTGCAGCTTTAGCATGGTCAATTACTTCTTTTGTTTGTGGCATAACCCCATCATCAGCAGCAACGATAATTATGATAATATCTGTAATGCTTGCCCCACGAGCACGCATTTCAGTAAATGCAGCATGCCCTGGTGTATCAATAAATGTTATTAATTTATCCTGACATTTAACTTGGTATGCACTAATAGCTTGAGTAATGCCTCCAGCTTCTCCTTCTGCAACAGCAGTTTTTCTAATTGTATCCAACAAGGTTGTTTTACCATGGTCAACATGACCCATGATTGTTACTACTGGAGGACGGACTTGTAAATCTTCCTCATTATCTATAATTTCATAATTTTCAAAATTAGTTAAATCCCTAGTTTCTTCTCTTTTCAATTCTTTACCATATTCTAAAACTAAGATTTCAGCGTTCTCAAAACTGATTGATTGATTAACTGTTGCCATAACACCTAAATTAAATAGCTTTTTAATAATTTCAGCACCATTAACACCTAAATTAGCCGCTAAATCACCAATAGTCATATTTTCTTTATAAAGAACTATCTTTTCGTCTTCCTTATTTTTATTAGACATCAGTTTTTCTTTGTTCTTATACATTTCTTTTTTCTGAACCGCAAAATCTTTTTTAGTGTTTTTTACAATTTCAGATTTCTTTTTAAGTTTTTGTTTAGACACAGTATTATCTACATCTATTTGCTTGTTTTCGATAATTTCCTCAACAATATCATCTAATTCTTCTTCATCTGTGCTATCTGCGAAAGAAGAATCTAACATTATTATAGCTTCATCATCCAACAAATCTCCTTCATCATTTACAGAAATTCCTAATTCACGACATTTTTTTAGGATTTCCTGAACTGTTTTATTAATATCACTAGCGTATTCTGATACACTCATCATACTAACACCTCTTTTCTTATATTTTTAATGTTACATCTTTACCTTTGCTTTCAAACTGACGGCATGTTACTCCACAATTATCTAACGTTTTTTAGAAGCAATTACATTATCAGCATCTTTATATTTATCACTCATATGAATAATTTCCTTAATTCCTGATTGAATGATGCTTTAGCACATTCATTACAAGGAAATAACACAACATAGATGCGACTACCGCTAAATGGAGTCGGAGAATTTAAAATAGCATTTAATCCCACATGACACACATAAGCATATTTAGTATCAAGAAATTATCCATCTCTTCCTCCAACACATGCACTTATCATCATCATATCCTCTAGGTGCACCACTATAACCTGTCGCAATAATTTTATTATCTTGATTTACGATACATGCTCCAACTTGAGTTGATGGATCTTTGCTACGCTCTGCAGCCAACATCGCAACACCCATAAAAAACTCATCCTATGATAAATAGTTTTCTCTTTTCATATTTACACCTACTTTATTAAATTTTTTAATTCTTCGTATGTAGAACTTGGAACTTCTGTTTCTAGATGTTTATCTAAAGCTTTTGTTTTTTCTGCTTTCTCAAATACAGCTAAATCCCTTTTTAAATAAGCCCCGCGTCCATTAGTTTTTCCTGTTACGTCTACAACTATATTTCCTTCTGGAGTTCTTACAACTCGAACCAATTCTTGTTTTGGTAATTTTTCACGTGTAACACAACAACTTCTCATTGGAATTTTTTTTACTTTCATGCGTTACCTCCTAACCAACTACATTGATTCCCATTTCGCGAGCTTGCTCATAAGTTTTAACATCAATTTTATAGTGAGTTAATCGAGAAGCCAATCTAACATTAATTCCTTTACGTCCAATCGCAAGCGATAAATTACTATCATCAACTACAACTAACGCTTCTTGTTTCTTCTCATCTGTAATAAAGACATGAAGATCCTTAGCTGGACTTAAAGCATTTTCGATAAACTTAGCGCCATCTTTATCATAAGGTACAATATCGATTTTTTCTCCACCCAATTCTTTCAAAATATTAGCAATTCTCATTCCTCGTTCTCCTATACATGAACCAATAGGATCTACATTTGGATTTTCAGAATAAACTGCAACCTTTGTTCTGTTACCCGCATCACGAGCAACACTATAAACTAAGATTATTCCTTCGTTAATTTCTGGAATTTCAAGTTCAAATAATCTTTTTACAAATCCATAATGGCTACGCGATAACAAAATTAAAGGTCCCTTAGAATTGTTTTCAACTTTACTAATATAAGCTTTTATATTAGAACCCATTTTAATTGTTTCACCTGGAATTATTTCAGTTTTTGGTAAAATCCCTTGAGTTCTGCCTAAATCAATATAATAATTTCTAACATCTTCCATCTCTACTGTTCCAGAAACTAGCTCATCTTGTTTGTCGTTATATTCTTCAATAATTGTATTACGTTCTGCCTCACGAATTTTTTGAATTACTACTTGCTTAGCTGTTGAGGCTGCAACTCGTCCAAAATCTTTTGGAGTAACCTCTTCTTCAATAGTTTCACCAACTGTAATGCCAGGCACTATTTTTAATGCTTCCTCCAAAGGGATATGGATTCTTTCATCAAAAATAAAAGGTTCTTTCGCTTCTTCTTCAGAATCTGATTCGTCACTGTTTTCAACTTCTTCTAATAAATCCCATTCCTCTAATTCCTCATAATTATCGGGAACAACAGTTTTAAATGAATAAACATGAACTTCACCAGAATCACCATTAACGTCTACCCTAACATTAGTTAACGATTGATAATTCTTTTTATACGCTGAAGTTAGGGCTAATTGCATGGCTTCTATAATAACTTCCTTAGAAATTCCTTTTTCTTTAACTAGTAATTCAATTGCATTTTTAAACTCTTTATTATTCATCATAATCACTTCCTTTTTCTTTAGAACATACATCTAAAATATAATTTTCTTCAATTGGGTCCTTATCATCTAAAATTGGATTGACTAAACGACATACTGTCACGCAATCATCTACTGTAATAAACCCTTCTTTATCAATAATAAGTCTCAAAAACTTACTACTTCCCTCTTGTTCATATTTTACTTCATCTAAAATGTACCCTGCTTCAGATATGGCTGGTTCAACAATTTCTCTAACTTTATTTATTAAATCCATAAATACCTCCTATTTATATTAAAGAGTGGGTTTTGCCCACTCTCTCGTTGAATACATATAGATTATAACACAGTTTTATCTATTTTAATAGTTTTTTTGATAATATTAGATATTTTTGTTATAATATGGTAGGTGATAAAATGACAAAAGATAATCGTTTATTAAAATTGGGTAGTTCAATATTACTATTTTTATTTTTAATTATTATCAAAGGATATCTATTTTATACTTTAAACATCGATTTAAGCAGCTTATCTGCAAACATAAATTCAATCCTAGATATAATTTATGTGGGTACTAGTATTTTAATTACTGTCATATTCTATTTAACAATGTCAAAAAGTACAAACTTAAATTCATATATCAAAACATTTGGAAGAGGCATAGGAGCTGTAAGTGCATATTTTATTTTAAATGAATTAGCTGCATTACCACTCCTACTGGTGGGAGTAAATGTTGCGAGTATGCCACTTGTTTTAAAATCAATATATTTAATTTCTTATGAAATTGTGATGATTACAATTATTTACTTTATCCTAAAAGATAACATCGATAAAGCCATTGTAGACATTAAGCAGAATCACAAGCAATATTTTTCAAAATACTTCAAATATTGGATATTAGCGCTTATGATTATGGCTGGTTCTAACATTCTAATAAATGTTATTAATGGTGGGCAAATTGCTGGAAACGAAGAAGCCATTAGAGGTGTATTTAGTCAAACTCCAGTATATATGTTTATTTCTGCTGTTTTTATTGCTCCAATCACTGAAGAGTTTATTTTTAGACAAGGTTTAAGAAATATTTTTAGAAATGACAAAGTTTTTATTATCATTTCCGGATTAGTGTTTGGAGGATTACACGTTGTAAGTAGTATTTCCAGTTGGACCGATTTACTTTATTTGATCCCATACTGTACCCCAGGATTTATATTTGCTTATATTTTGGTTAAAACAAATAACGTATTTGTTTCTACCGGGCTCCATTTCTTGCACAATGGAATTATGATGTCTTTACAGATATTACTGTTATTACTAGGTCAACTCGCCTAGTTTTTTCTTTATTTATTACTCAAAATGTGTTAATATAAAATTAGAATAGGATTGGGAACATGAAAGAACAGAAGAAAAATTATACATGGCTGAAAATTTTAATATTAATTATCTTATTAATAACAGGAATAATTTTATACAGTCGTTTTATCTCAACTAAGGGCTTAACTGTTAAGGAATATAAAATAACTGATTCAGTCATCACAGATAACTTTCATGGATTTAAAATCGTACATATTAGTGATATACATTATGGAAGAACTGTGAACAATAAGGCACTATTAAAAATAATAAATGAAGTTAATCTATTAAAGCCAGACATTGTAGTCTTTACAGGTGATTTAATTGATAAAGATACTATTTTAACAAATACAATTATCAATGAACTTAAAGATAATCTTTCTAATATTAAAGTTACAGTTGGAAAATACGCTATTACCGGTGAAGATGATGCTAACTTTAACGAATGGGAAATCATCATGAAAGATTCTGGATTTCAAGTGTTAAAAGATAACTACACACTCATTTATAAAGAGGGTTATTCACCTATCTTATTAGCAGGACTAAGTAGCAATACAAATAATCCAGAAACTTTAATAGAACGGTATCAACCAATAGAACAATATCTAAATTCAGATGAATATTTAAATAACATCTATAAAATTTTATTAATACACGAACCAGACTTCATTGATAATATCAATTATTCTTACTTTAATTTAATATTAGGCGGTCACTCACATAACGGCCAAATACATATACCTTTATTTGGCGCAATATCTACTCCTACACATTCTAAAAAATATTATGGCGAATATTATAAAATGGAGCAGACACATTTTTATATTTCAGGAGGTCTTGGTACTTCAGATTATAGCTTTAGGTTTTGCAATAAACCATCTATTAATTTTTATAGATTAACAAATAAATAAAAACTTCACATCAATCATCATGTGAAGTTTTATTGTGTCTAAATAGAAAGGATTATAACTGGACGGACACCGTGGTATTTATCTACACCAACACCAGCAGCACTAACTTGAGCTCGTGATACAAGAAACGCGCCATCAGAGAGATATGGATCAGGCGTAGATGTCCAATAGCCTGCAACACTAAGACTTTCATATACCCATTTATTGCTTATCTCTGGATACTCTAAATATGCATCAGCAGCTTTTCCATCTGCTATCATAATTTGTTCCATACTTGGCAAGCCTATTTGACTTCTATCTAACTTTGTCCATGTACCAGCTATTTCGTCTAGTTTAGCAGTTAAGCCATCTGCTTGACATGAATTATCATCTCCACTGGCACACCAGCTTTGAGTTGTTGTATCATAGTTTTCTTCTAGTATTAATGTTGCTGGTTTACTACTTGTTCCTGATTCTAGCACATAGAAGTTCCTTGCCCCTGACCCTAAATTACATGAGTATTTTGCTCCTACTGTGTTTGGATCACGACTTTCATTGTGTGCATCTTCTTCTAAGTAATCACATACATCTAATAATTTGGCTAATTCTTTAATAGAAGCTACTCCATCTTTAAACGTAACAGTATAATCTCCTACCTTGATTGAAGTATTTTCCTTAACTACTTGTCCATTTTCTATTTTGATGCTTCCTCCACTTGGTTTTGTTCCATTCAACTCAACATCACCAAAACTTAAGTTCCCATCTGTGCCTATTGTGTATGTCCCATCTTCTACTGGTTCTCCATCTAATCTTTTTGTTGCGATTAATGTTTCTACTGCTTTTACGTAGTTATCTGCACTTCTTTCTGCTGCTCCCTTAGAAGCATTACTAATTACATTCATTACTATTGGTGTGGCGATTAACGCTATTATTGCTAGTACTACTATTACCGCCAGTAACTCAATTAGTGTAAATCCTTTTTTCTTCATCTTTCTTTCCTCCTATCTTAACAAGGCATACAAAAAAACACGAAAACAAATTTTAGAACGATGGATTTTCTAAAATTCTTTCGTGTTTATTTATTTCTTTTATTATAGTATGGTTACTTAAATACCCCCCCCCCCGGGTGGTTTGTTGAATTAAATTTTGTACTTACTCTAACCATACTATCTTACTCCCTTGTCTATTTTAATTTTATAATTATTAGTTCAGTTTG
>SVAW01000008.1 GCA_015059195.1 Bacillota bacterium | reverse complement strand
TGGTTCCGTGGTGTAGCGGTTATCACGTCTGCCTGTCACGCAGAAGATCGCGAGTTCGATTCTCGTCGGAACCGCCATTTATTTTGGCTTCGTAGCTCAGTCGGTAGAGCAAAGGACTGAAAATCCTTGTGTCACTGGTTCGATTCCAGTCGAAGCCACCATTTTGATTTTACATTTTGCGCTCGTAGCTCAGCTGGATAGAGTGTTTGGCTACGAACCAAAAGGTCAGGGGTTCGAATCCCTTCGAGCGCACCACTGATTATCGGGAAATGGCTCAACTTGGTAGAGCACTTGGTTTGGGACCAAGGGGTTGCAGGTTCAAATCCTGTTTTCCCGACCATTTTGTAATTAGCCCTTATTTTATAAGGGCTTTTTCGTGCTTGAAAAAATTTTGGTCTTGTTTTTGGTCTTGTTTCGGAAAAGTTTTGAATCCATAACAACACCTTGACCATAAAAATATTAAGGTTTAGCAGTTTAATCTCATTTGAAATTTATATAAAAAATCAGCAGCGGATTTTATTATATAAAGCTTCAATTTGTGACTCTTTAATATCAAAGCTTGTCCCATGATTACAAATCTGCCCAGTTTTTGGTCCGCTTCTTATTAAACCTATTTTAAAAGAAACTCTAATATATCCATTTTCTAAACAATTAATAAAATGATTAAATCCCTTGATTACGTAACACGAATAATCTAAATATTTAAAGTAAATTTGATTATCTAATACTTTTTGCTGCCCGTGAACTAAAAACAAGGTTTTTAATTTTCTGTTAATTTTTTGCGCCAACAATTCAAAAGACCAACTACAATTTGAGTCTATTATATTTCCGTGTTTGTCTAAAATAACCAATACCACCTTGTGTTCTGTATTATCAATTTTTAGTGTCCCATATAAGTTTTTTCCAATGTATACTTTATCATTAGCAGTAAATGACATATTAAAAACTTTAAAATTTTTATTTATTCTATCTGGATAACCATAATATTGATGAATTCTTCTAATTTCGAATAGAAAACTATCTGGAGTAGCGCTAAAAAGACTGATATAACCATTTGTATTGATTTTCTTAGTCTTGATTTCTATTTCATTAAAATCAGGTATTTCGAGTGTATTTGTTTCTACATCTAATAATTTTTCCAGTGTGATTCCCATGCCCCCGGAACCGTTATAAATGCTTTTTAGCCATCCTTTTCTAATAATCTGATTTGTTTTGATGATTATGTTTTCAAACATGATATTAATCACCTCTTAACATTAATATACTGCATACAAATAAAATATCCTTTTAATGAAAAGGACAAACCCACATAGGTTTGTTTTTTAACCAAATTGGTACCTTTTTGGTGGCAGTATAACACCACTAGGAATAAATTTATAGGTAGCAATAACTACTAACTAATTAAAACATACTCCATTTTTGATAAAATGTATCAATAGAATAATAACATTTACAAATTTTATGTTAAAATATTCAATACAAACAGGAGGTTTTTATATGGGAGAAAAATATTTAACATTAGAACAAAACATATGTGCTGCTAGAATTTTCTTAAATACTTTTGGGTTTATATTGGAAGATGTTGAAGAACTTAATGAATTTTCAAAAATTAAAATATATGACAAATCAATGAATGATGTTGGACAATTATGCTTCAACAATGGAAAAGTAATAATGGCAGCAAAATATAGCCGAAGCACATTAACAGCTAGATACGATATTGCAAAAATATTTGGCTTTGTTGATATAGAATCTAACAATGCGATATTTGGACAATGGTCTAGTAAAATTGATTTTCAAATTGAAAATAATACAACAAATATAAATGGCCAATTTGTAATTGCTAACACAGTAGATTCGCAATTTGGCATCTCTTGTCGATGCCATAATCTAATGACTTTGAATACTCCTGATAAAGGGGATATAACTTTAAGGATTTTAAGAGATGGATGTGTTTTCTACTTTGAATTTAATACGGAAAATTACAACGAAACCATAGAGTTTAAACCGATTTCTGAGTTTATTCGCCATGTTATAACAAAAGGAGAATATAATCAAGCAAAACATCAATATCCATACAGAAAATATGTGGGTGTATTTAATGCTGCGGAAAACGGAGAAGACAAAGATAAATTAAATATGTTTTTAAGCGAAGAACAAGATGGAAATCTTTTAAATTATCGAAGAGACCTGGTTGAAAAAGTTGATAAAGACAACTATAGGGAAATGAATATTCAAAGGGGCTTATTAATGAAACAATTAGATAGTGATATGTTAGAAAAAGTACAATTACTAAGAGAAATGTTTACAATAGATGGTGTATCGTTATTAGATAATTTAATAAGCGTTTGCTATGATAGCTATACAGATGAAGAATTAGTTGCTTTATTAGGAACTGAAAGACCTACTCCTGTTTATCAAGATGGTTCTGGGAATTTAACTGATTCTTATTTTGGAATAGGAAAAGAAAATAAGTTCTTATCGCTAGAACAACAAAAACGATTATTAAAAAAATAAAAACATAATTTTGCTTGGCCTTATGCCTTACTAAAATTATGCTTATCTTATATGGGGTTTGAAAGAGTCATAGCCCCTTTACACACCGCTATGAGCTCTGCCAATAGCATAGTGTGTTACTAAAATGGGAATTTAGTCTTATCGAGAGTTATTTTTATAACTCTTTTTTGCATATTAAAACTCGAACTTTCTTAGTTCGAGCTTGGTATCAATCTGGTGGAGGATAAGGGATTCGAACCCTTGACCCCTTGCGTGCAAGGCAAGTGCTCTAGCCAGCTGAGCTAATCCCCCAAAATCTGACTGCCTATACAATATATCACAAATAAATATATTTTGTCAACATTTTTTATGAAATTTAGTATAAATATTTATTTTTAAGTCATATTATCAATGGAGAGGATAATATGAAAAAGATTATATATTTATTGTTTGCAGTCTTATTAATTACAGGGTGTGATAATATTAGTAACACCCCAACTAAACAGGTGGAGGCTTTTTTGAATAAATATCAGACTTTGGACTTAGAGGTTATAGAAGATTTGGACGGGGTAATTGATGAACATCCAAATTTTTCGGGCGAAAATAGAGAAAAATATCGAGAAATTATAAAAAAACAATATAAAAATTTAGTGTATCAAGTTAAAGAAGAAAAAGTAAATGCGGATGTGGCTACTGTAGTAGTAGAAATAACAGTGTTAGATTTTTCTAAAGTTTTGGCTGAAGCATCAATTGCTAAAGAAAATAGTCCCCAAATATTTTTGGATTCAAGTGGACAATATGATGAACAGAAATATTATGCATACGTAATTTCTAAAATGGAACAATCTAACGAGAAAGTCAAGTATACATTAGAAATACCACTAAGTAAAATTAACGACAAGTGGAAAATAGGAGAGCTAGACAGTGATACAGAGGATAAAATATTAGGTGTATATGAGTATTAGGACATAATTTGTCCTTTTTTTCATATATTTTTATAGGTGAAATTATGAAAAAGATTCTAATATGTTTAATTTTTCTTTTTATATTTACTCCTTTGACTGTAAAAGGTTTTGAAACTAGCGCTTCTGCAGCAATTTTAATGGATATGGATAGTGGGCGAATTTTATATAGTAAACAAATACATTTAAGAAGAAGTGTAGCCTCAATTTCTAAGATTATGACAGCCATATTAGCAATAGAGTCTGGTAATTTGGAAACAATAATAACGGTTGGCGATGAAATTAATGATGCATATGGTTCAGGCATTTACATCAAAAAAGGAGAACAAATAAAATTAAAAGATTTATTATATGGGTTGATGCTTAGAAGTGGAAATGACGCAGCCTTAGCCATTGCTAATTATGTGGGTGGTAATGTTGATTCTTTTGTTAATATGATGAACGAAAAGGCTAAGCAAATAGGAATGAAGAATAGTGAATTCAATAATCCGAGTGGATTAGATGAAGATGAAGGCAATTACTCTACTGCTTATGATATGGCGATATTAACAAGTTACGCTATGAAAAATGACATTTATCAGTCAATTGTTTCCACAAAGAAACATAAAGTGAAAACTAATCTAAATTATTATGAATGGACTAATAAGAATAAATTGTTATTCACATATAATTATTTAACCGGAGGGAAGACGGGATTTACTGAAATTGCTAAAAGAACTCTGGTCACTACTGCTAGCAAAAATGACTTAAATTTAGTGGTAGTGACCTTAAATGATGGGAATGATTTTGCTGATCATAAAAGTTTATATGATGAGGCCTTTTCTGTATTCAGTAACTATAAGATTTTACAAAGTGGCAGCATTAATATTCCGGGTGAGACGTATTACAAACGTGATACATTATTTTTGAATAATGACTTTACCTATCCTTTTTTAGATTCGGAATTAAGCCAGGTGACGATAAAATATTCCCTTAATAAATTGCGTGAATATTCAGATAATCAGGTAGTTGGAAAAGCTGAGGTATACATTAATAAAGAATTAGTCAACACTTCAGAGATATATGTAACTACGAACAAAAATAAAGAGCAGAAAAATATTTTTGAAAAGATATTAGATTGGATAAAATCTCTATGGTAAATAAATTGTGGTGTTTGTTTATAATATTTGGTATCACTTATGGATTCATATTTGGTGATGCCGATACTATTAATTCTGCCATATTAGATGGTGCTAAGATGGGTTTTGACATGAGTGTCAAAATTTTCCCGGTGATGGCCTTGTGGCTTGGAATTATGAATATAGCTAAAGAGTCAGGATTACTAAATAAGGTTTCCAGATTACTGTCCCCAGTAATTAGCAAGATTTTTCCAGAGATACCTTATGGACATGAATCGGTTGGGTTTATTGCTACAAACATGGTGGCTAATATGCTGGGTTTAGGTAATGCTGCAACTCCATTTGGTATAAAGGCGATGAAATCTTTGCAGGAAATTAATGGTGATAAAGAAACTGCGAGCAGGAGTATGATCACCTTTTTGGTAATAAATACTAGCGGGTTAACAATTGTTCCAACGACTATTATATCTTTAAGAATGATGCTAGGCAGTCTTAATCCTTCTGACATTGTAATCCCGTGTATTATTTCAAGTTTTATTTCGTTAGTTGGTTCCATTATAATTGATAGAATAATGGCTATAAGGAGCAATAGAAAAATATGAATTTATCAAATTATATTATTCCCGGCATTGTTTTATTTATTACTTTGTATGGTATTTATAAAAAAGTAAATGTTTATGATACATTTATAGAGGGGTCTAAAGAAAGTTTTGGCATGATACTAAATTTGTTTCCTTCGCTTCTTGCAATGATCTTAGGAGTAAATATATTAACTAGAAGTAATTTGTTAAATGAAGTTTTGAAAATTTTTGCACCTTTGGTTGATTTTTTAAAAATTCCATTAGAGATTATCCCTATGGCAATTATGAGACCTATTTCGGGGAGTTCATCTTTGGTCATTCTTAATGATATTTTTACAAACATAGGACCGGATAGTTTTGTAGCTAAGTTAGGTTCCATATTACAGGGTTCCACAGATACAACATTATATGTTTTAACGTTATATTTTGGTTGTGTAGGAATTAAAAAAATCAAATATGCGATGTGGGTTGGGTTACTAGGAGATTTATTAAGTATTATCACTAGTATCGTTGTAGCAAAAATATTCTTCTGAGTTGCTAAAAGTATTAATTTACTGTATAATTTACCCAGGTGGTCAGTATGGAACGTTTGCAAAAAGTTATTGCTAATTCTGGATATTGTTCAAGAAGAAATGCAGAAAATTTAATTTTAGATAAGAAAGTAATGGTTAATGGGAAAGTGATTTCTGAGTTGGGATGCAAAGTTTCACCTACAGATGTTATTACCGTTGAGGGGAAAATTATTAATCAACAAAAAAAAGAGTATGTTCTATTATATAAACCGAGAGGTGTTGTAACCACAACAAAAGATGAACATAATAGAAAAACTGTTTTAGATTTAATTGAAACAAATATTAGATTGTATCCTGTAGGAAGATTGGATTATGATACTAGCGGATTACTGATTTTAACTAATGATGGAGAACTGGCAAACTTATTAATGCATCCAAGAAATAAAATTGATAAAGTTTATGTATCAAAAGTTGAAGGATTAGTAACAAAAGATCAGATTTTAAAACTAAGAAAAGGTTTAACAATTGATGGATTTAAAACAGCACTGGCTGGAGCTAGAATTATTAAGTATGATAAAAAAACAGACACTTCTATTGTAGAATTAACCATTCATGAAGGAAAGAATCATCAAGTAAAGAAAATGCTTTCTGCAATAGGACACGAAGTAATAAAGTTAAAACGAGAAAAAGTATCATTTTTAACTTTAAAAGGATTAAAATCAGGAGAATATCGTTACTTAAATATTAAAGAGGTAAAAAAATTATATAATGAAGCAAAAAATAAAGATTCAATTTGAATCTTTATTTTCTATTATTCGTTGTTTTCCACTATAATAGCCCCTGTTGGACAACCCTCCGCAGCATCTACTACGTCTTCTTCTAATTCTTGTTCAATTAAATTACATTTCACAGTAGCCAACCCATTATCATCTATTTCAAAAACTTTATCTACAATTGCTTGGCAAGCACCACAACCGATGCATAAATCTTGGTTAACATCTACCTTTTTCATTCTAACTCCTCCTAGACATAATTATAAATAAATTGCTGTAAATATGCAAGTAAGAGGTTTAAAAAAAAGAAAAAATATGATATTATTAATATGATATGAGGTGATAGCAATGCCTAGTAGAATGGAAAAGTATTATGGAAATAGTGACAATAGACCAAGTAGGTCTGCACGCAATACTGATTTATATAAGGAGCTTTATGAAACAAAGCAATATTCTAATGTAGAAGGTATTGCAACCATAGAGAAAAAAAATGAAATCGACATTAGTAAAATCCAAGAATTGTTAAAGTCACATGAAGAAATGAAACAAGATAAAAAACCGATTGTAAAAAGACCAGTTAGACAGATAGAACCAGAACCTGAGGAAACAGAAGAAAAAAACTATGATATAATGGATGTTTTAAACAAGGCGAAAAGCGAGTATAATGATGATAATAAAAGCAGATCTTTAAAAAATACACAATATAATATTTTAAAAAATATTAATATTAAAGAAGTTCCGGAAGATGACTCGTTAAAAAATCTAATTAATACAATAACAAGTACTAGTGTATTAAATAAGATGGGTGACCGTGATCTTAGTTTGAATTTGTTAGAAGAACTTAAATCTAATGACAACACAATGGTTGGAGCGAGAGGGAGCAACGAGATTTTTAAAAAGGATATAAATCAAGAGACGGATGACACAGAAATTGATAAATCATTCTATACTTCTAGCTTAGGTTTTAGGGAAGAGGACTTTGAGCAATTAAGTGATATCAAATCATCTTTAAAGAAGAATAATGTTTTAATTACAATTCTAGTATTTGTATTTTTAGTAGTCGTTATTACAGGCATTCTATTTGTTTTAAATAATGTTAAATAAAAGACCAAAATTTTAAAGCGTTTTGGTCTTTGTTTTTATAAACATTAAAATTGTTACTCCTAAATTTATTATATATAAGAAAATTGGGATTATATTTAGTAACAACATATTGGATTCGGTATTACTAGAAAACATCCAGTTACAAGAAATTAAAAGAATTATTGCTACGACAGAAGAAATTATATTTAATTTCTTTTCTTTTTTTATTCTAAATGTGGTTTCAATATATTTTTTAAGAAAATATAATCCAAATACTAGAGTGGTAAAAATGTAGAATATCCATCTTAAAGATAATGTGCTTTCGACTCTCTCGATAAATCCTCCAATAGAGATTCGTTTTAAAACGTGGAATTCTGGATATTGGTATAATTGCGCCAAATCAGCGCCTAAAACTCCAACGATAAAGAATAGTGCAGATAAAACAGTTATAAAACTTATAATGTATGCTCCGATTACTCTTTTATTTAACTTAGATGAATCAACAATATCTTGTTTTGGAATACAGAGCAATAAAATGAGAGAGAAAGACGTGTATGGAATAATACGCAGAGCTGTACGAAAAATATTTGTAGTATCATGCTCCAATATAGGCATGAAATTGTTTAAGTCTATTTGACCTACCAATCCTAAAACAGTTAGCAACAGAAGACCTAAACCAAATGCAAATAGAACAAAGGTAGTTCTACCTATTGTAGTAAGCCCTTGATTTAATAAATAAATTACTGGTATGGAGAAGATGATTATTCCAAACAACGTAGGTGTTTTATGGAGATATTGGCTAGTGATAAAATTATTTAAGTTGTTGAAATATAACATTACGCAAAAAGCGATAAGCAAGGCAACGATTGAATTGATTATTTTTCCGCCTATTTTTCCAAATAAGTATTCGTTTAATTGATGAAAATTCATTTCTGGCCTGTAACTCATAAGATATAAATATAATAATACAGGGATAATACCTAAAAATCCGGCCACTATAATTGAAATCCATCCATCTTGTTTTAATGAAATAAGGGAGATATAAGAAATAATTCCAATGTCGACGGAGAGAATAAGTTGCCAACACAGACTAACGACTTGCAAAGTTGAAATTTTATTTTTCATTTTTCGCCTCCAATATTGTTTGTTCAAATGAACCCTTGCTAGAAAGCGATATGTTGGTTTTTATTTCATAGTCTATTTGCGGGAACAATTCTTCTTCCCATAAATCCTTAATTTGGTTCCATTTAGTTAAATTATTTTTATAAATCATATTGCCATATCCAAAAATATCGCTTTTATATTGAGTTGCAGCCAAGCTTATTGAATTAGATAACAAGTTTTTAAGTGAATTTTCAAACTCGCTACTCAATTCTTCAATAACATTGGTATCTTCTAAATTTTTTTTACAATTAATTTCAACTAAAGCTCCTTGAGCATCCACAGTAATTTTTAATTGTGGGTTATTATTGTTAAAATTAATTTCTGTATTAGTTTGAATATTTGTGAGAGTGGCAGCCATGTGGTGATTGTCACACTTTGCTTGTAATAAAACGGAATCTACTTTATTTCTTAAAATATTTATACCAATAGACTCTTCCTTTTCTGCCCAACCTAAAAGGATATCGTTTTTAAAAATCCCAATGGAACTAATTTTTGTAACTGCGCTAGGCTTGGAGTTTTCTAAAGATGATTGATTTTTTCCTTCTTCGGCATTGCCTTCAATTTCTATACCACTTAAAATTGGATTGATTCCCTGTTGCAATAATTTTGAAATAAACTCACTAAATTCTTCTACAATAACAGAAGATTGTGTGGTTTGATTTGATAATATATTATTTGCAATACTTTGTGATGGGAAAGGATCTAGTGGCGAAAGAGTTTCTAAAATAGAAATAGCGGTAGAGCCTTTACTTAGGATTACAAAAAATTCTTTTCTTGATTCGGGGTTCCGCATCAAAAAATCAACTATATTTATCACCCCTTTTTTAGCAGCTTCTTCAGATATAATTAAAACTTCTAAGTGACTAATATATGGTATCTTAGAAACTTTACTATTTAGATCTTGATAGGCAGAGCTGATAGACTCTCCTTGCCCTGAAAAAACCACAGAATTTGCTTCTTGACTTTGAGACTCGCCTTGACTCTTTTTTGCGTTGGCAATCATATAGCTTACTACATATTGGTTATCTTTAATATCAACAGCAATACCTGTGGTGATAGCTAAATCATTTAGTTCATTATAGTTCCAACAACCTGTGGTAAAAAGGCTTATAAATGAAATAACAAGTAGTACTTTAATTTTCTTCATTGCTATCATCTCTCAATCTGATTTTATTTTTTGGTTCTAAAAAAGATGGACGATTTTTTAATATTGGTGTAGGGGATTTAATAATTCCATATTTTTGTCCCTGTAAGCTGAATGGGCTAAATGGTGATAGATAGGATATCCCAAGTTCATTTATTGAAGCTAGCCTAGTTATAAAAATAAATCCTGCAATTACTATTCCAATAAGTCCTAGAAGTGAAGCAGACAAGATAAAAATTATGCGCCACAATCTAATTGAGTTAATTACATCAACATCTGTAAATAATAATCCTCCGATAGATGTAATAGCTACAATAATTACGACAATAGGCGAAACGATTCCGGCCGCCACTGCAGCATCGCCCAAGACTAAGGCTCCAACGATACTAACAGATGCGCCCATTTGCTTGGGCATTCTAAGGTCACATTCTCTAAGAATTTCAAATGTTGTCAACATAATTACTACCTCAATTGCAGTAGGGAAAGGAACGCCTTGCCGTTGTGTGGCTAAAGATATTAACAATTGACTAGGAATTAATTTTACATCAAAAGTAGTTAAAGCTATATATATTGCAGGTGTTAAAATGGTTAAGAAAAAACCTAGGAAGCGAAGTATTCTGGTCGCGGATACGTTTAATGGAAGTTGGTAGTTATCTTCTGATGCATGAAAAAAATCGACGAATAAACCTGGCAAAATTAACACAAAAGGAGAATTTTCAACTAGGATGACAATTTTTCCATCCAATAAAGAACTGCATGCCAAATCTGGTCTTTCAGAACTTATCATTTTTGGAAAATCGCCAAACTTTGAATCGGTTAAGAATTCTCTCAGATATCCGCTATCTAAAATTCCATCGATATTAATCTGCGATAATCTTTTTTTAATAATATTTACTTTTTCTTCTTCGACTATATCATTTAAATAGCTAATTGTAACTTTTGTCTTGGTTCTCCTCCCTATTTTTATTTCTTGAAACCATAAGTTAGGATCTTTGATTCGCTTTCTAATTAAGCCTATATTAGCATTATGATTTTCGGTGAAGCTATCTTTTGGACCTCTCACAATTGCTTCAGTCGTTGCTTCTACGACCCCGCGGTCTAATTGCTTTCTAGTTTCTACGACAATTGCTTTATGAACTCCTTCAATAATAATGGCCGTATATCCTGACGCTAAAAAATAAAATAGTTCATCATAGGTGTTTGCTATTTTTAAATTACTATTTGCAATTGTGTTTTGCAATTTTTCAAACAACTCATCAAACAGATTGAAGTTTGTTTCTCGAGCGTCCCAAGAAAGCCCTTTAACTAGAAAATCACTAATTTTATCATCGCTGCTGACACTTTCCAAATATACGTATCCAATATTTTTTTGGGCGATTTTTATTGTTCTGGTTACAATATCGCTACTATTACCTGAAATTTGATTGATATATTTAAAAATCGTATTAATTTTTTTATCAATTTTTTTCATAAAACACCTTCTTTGCTACAGTTATTATGCTGCTGTTTTAACAAAATTATGTGTTATAATTAAAGTAGGATGTGATTTTGTGGTTAAAGTACGAATTAAAAGATTAGATCATCAGATGAGAGGAATAGGCACAATAGAAAATAAAATAGTCTTTGTGCCTAAAACTTTGCCAGAAGAATTGGTTGATATAAATATAGTGCTAGAAAAGAAAAAGTTTTCCGAAGGTGCGCTGACAAAAATGTTAGAAAAAAGTTCCGCCCGAAAAGAACCTATATGTCCTTATTTTTTTGAATGTGGTGGCTGTCAACTGCTTCATGTTGATTATGAGACTAGCCTAAATTTAAAACAAGAAAAAGTTAATGACATTATAAATAAAAATTTTCAACAAAAATTTGAAATCAAAAATATTGTTTCTAGTGATGAAAATTTATTTTATAGAAACAAAATAACATTACAAGTAAATGGAACAATCGGCTATTTTAAAGAAAAAACTAATTCGATTATTCAGGTAGATTGTTGCTATATTTGCGACCCTAAGATTAATTTTATACTAAATGTCATAAAAGATAATATGAATATTAACAATGTGATTCAAATTATAATTAGAAGTTCCAAAAATACCGGGGAATCAATGATTATTTTTAAAACTTCAGGGCCGTTTGATGCAAACAAAATAATTTCTTTATTAAAAGATTATGTGACATCAATTTATGTAGACGACACATTAGTTTTTGGCGCGGAAAAAATTACAGAAATTTTATTGGGTTATAAATTCTATATTTCCCCACAGTCGTTTTTTCAAGTTAATACGTTGCAAGCAGAAAAACTATATCAAATTGCGCTTAATTATGCAGATATGACTAAAGAAGATATTGTGTTAGATTTATATTGTGGGACTGGAACGATTGGTTTGCTAGCGAGTCAAAATGCTGAAAAAGTAATTGGAATTGAATTAAATAAGGAAGCAATACGTGATGCAAACAAAAATAAGGAATTAAATCGAGTTACAAATATTAATTTTTATGCTGGAGATGTAGGAAAAATATTAAATAAAAGTCAATATAAACCTACTATAGTGATTGTTGATCCTCCTAGGGCGGGATTAGATTCATTGGCGATAGAGGAAATAATTAAAATAATGCCAGAAACATTAGTTTATGTTTCGTGTGATTTAATGACATTAGTTAGAGATTTAAATATATTGTCTAAATATTTTAATATATGTGAATTAACCCCTGTAGACATGTTCCCACAAACGAGCCATGTTGAGAGTGTGGTTTTACTTAAAAAGAAATAATTATAACAGGTAGTTCATGAGGATTTGTATTCGAAATGTTAAAGTTATTTAAACAGAATAATTTTAACGCTGTATTGTGTGATATATTAAGAGAAATTTTGAAGCAATCAGAGGAAAAATTGTGTTATGTTGAAGGAGGGGGGGAAGGTTTTATCCTTCCAAGTGGATGTAACTAGTGAAATTAACAATCAAATATTGATCGTTGGCACGATAAAAGAATGCCAAAACATAGCCATTTGGATTAATACTGTTGGTGTTAATCAACCAAATAAACTAGTACCATCATCAGAGAAAACGACTATTGATAGATTAATTAATATAGATATTAAGGAAACAGGTCTCTGTATTAAACTAATTATGCCAATTATGATTAAATAAAAGAGCAGGTAGATTTTTAATATTGATATTTATAGAAGTAATGACGCTAAAATGTTGGAGCTTTTATTATATGGCATTAGTAAAAGAGCTATGTGGAGATTTATGATATCTGGTTTCAGTAAAAGAAACCTCTTTAATTAAATTAAAAAATAATATTGTATAATGTTGAAATATTGATGGATAAATAATATAATATGATTGTAGAGAATAAAGAGGTAAATATATGAATCAACAAATAGATGAATTAATTCATTCAAAAGAAAATGTTTTATTTATTTTTGACTTTGACGGCACTATGATCGAGGCGAAGTATGATGAGAATACTGTTTTAGGATGTAAAAATCAGGCTTGCGACGCTTTGAGGAGAAATCTTCAAGTTGACGTTTATGAAAAAACAAAGCCTTTGAAAAGAACACAGGATATGGTTAGAACAATATATTTAAATAACAAAAAGGCAAAAGTGTTAAGTAAAGTGTCTGATAGTATTGAAGTGTTAAACAAAATGAAACATTTGCACAATAATTATCCACAAATTAGGATCGATGATTTTATTGGTGTAACGGAATATGAGCAGAAAGCAGTAGTGTTAGAGTATTATTCTCAAATCTATGATAAAGTTGTATACATTGATGATTATCTAGATTTTCTTCTGAAACTTGAAGATACGCTGACAGATATAAATAATATTAAATATTTTCATATATCATCATTGTTTTTAGATTAAACTAAAAATCATTTACTAATATAATTAGAGGAGGTATGTTATGTTATTAGTATTTTTAATGATTGTAGGATTTGTATTCTTAGGTTCGATTAAACAAATTAATGAGTACGAAAGAGGTATCTTATTTACTTTTGGTAAATATTCAAAGATGCTTATGCCTGGATGGCGAATAGTTTTACCAATTATTCAGTTTTATAGAAAAGTAGATATCAGAACCAAAGCAGTTGATGTGCCTGAACAGGAAACTATTACCAGAGATAACGTTTCAATTAGAATCAATGCGGTAATCTATTATAAAGTGTTTGATGCAGGGAAAGCCATTGTAGAGGTAGAAAATTTTTACTATGCAGTTAGTCAACTAGCACAGACAACAATGCGTAATATAGTAGGTTCTGTAACATTGGATCAACTATTATGTGATCGTGAAAAAATATCTGCAGAGATTTGTACGGTGATTGACAAAGCTACCGACGCATGGGGAATTAAAGTTGAAAATGTTGAATTAAAAGATGTTGCTTTACCTGAAGAAATGAAAAGAGTAATCGCTAAGGCTGCTGAAGCAGAGAGAGAAAAAGCGGCGGTTATTACCAAAGCCAAAGGGGAGGTAGAAGCAGCAGAAAATTTAGCTAAAGCTGCAAATATGATGGGGAATACTCCAGGGGCATTGCACTTGAGAACGCTATCAACTTTAAATGATCTATCTTCTGATCAATCAAATACAGTGATTTTTGCAGTACCTGTTGAAGTTCTTAGAGCTTTAGAGGGATTAGAAAATAAAAAAGATAAATAGTTAAGAAAAGATAAAAAAATCTTTTCTTTTTTTTATATTTTGTTATAATTATAATAGGTGATGGTATGGCAAATAAAGTTATGTATAATGGAAAAAGTTATGACATTTTAGATGCCATAACTATTTCAGATAGAAATTACTTAATAATAGTAGATGAACAAAATATAAATAATATAACGTATTTAGAAAGTTTATTTGTTAATGGTGAGGAAAAATATTCATTGCCACCCAAGAATTTTGATGTTGTGAATAATCCAAATCTAGACTTAAAACGCTTACAAATTAATTTCGTTGTGACAACGGTAGTTAATATTTTACGAACCAATCAAGAATTTACCAGTAAGGAAGAATTGTTGAAAAAAATACAACAAATTAAAATTTTTATACTGACTGATGCTAAAGTAAATCAAGTCTTAGATGAAGAAGTTGGTTTAGATATAGATAATTTTAATAGAATGAAGGAATTCTTAGAACAATACTTGACTGAACAGTTGACGAATAAACCGAAAGAGCAATACACATATTTAGATAGGCCAATTCAAACAGAAGATGGATTAGACTACGAGTGGCTATATGACTTAGATTTACAACAATTAAAAGAGTTGGCTGGCAGCAAAGATAGAACTAGCGGTGAACTGATTTATATTCTAGATGCTTTAGATAAAAGAGCTAATTTAGATAAGGCTTTAGCAAATTATACTGACATTGGACATTTGTCATCTATGCAAAAACACGATAGTAAGGCGGCATTTATAGACATTGTGTTATTATCTTTAATTACTATCAGTTTTTCTTTATTACTTTTGGTAAGTGTATTTTAGAGGTGTAAATCATGAGTAATGTATTTAAAAACAAAAAAATTAATTTGTTTTTTGCTTATTTTGCAATAATATTTTATTTAGAGACATTATTTAAAATATATAAATATGGTCATGTTTTTAACGTGGGCACTATTTATATGTTTTCTTTTTCTTTTGTTATTGCTTTAATTTTATCGCTAGTCACAACGATTTTTAATGAAAGGGTGAATAAGGTCTTATATTATGTCATAACTAGCTTCATTACTTTTTTGTTTTTGGTTCAATTTGTATTCTCCGGATTATTTTCTACGCTTTTTAGTTTTGCTTCGATTGGTCTTGCAGATCAAGCTGTAGATTTTTTTGGCATAGTAATAGAATTTTTATTCCAAAATTGGTGGTGGGCATTATTGTTTTTAGTGCCAATTATATTATCTATTGTTTGTCATAAAATTGTGAACTTTAGAAGAGCAGATAAAACAAGATTAATTATTAATATGTGTGCAATAGCATCAATGTCTTTAATATCTTTAATCATTATGATTCCAGGCAAAGATAAGTTATATTCAGCTTATGAATTTTATTTTAAAAGAAATGATGCAACTTTAGCAGGAGATAAGCTTGGTGTTCTAACAACTATGTCATTAGATCTTACTAGGTGGATAACTGGCTTTGAAGAGGAATTAATTTTTAATGGTAACGATAGTTTTGAAGAAAGTAATAATCCAGAAATAGAGTATAACGAATTAAATATAAATTTTGAGGAAATGGTAAATTCGGAAACCAAATCATCATTAAAGAATTTAGCGCAGTATATGACCGTTGCAGAGAAAACCAATAAAAATGAATATACAGGAATGTTTAAGGGCAAAAACTTAATTTTCATTTTAGCGGAAGGATTTAATGAAATAGCAGTAGACAAGGACCTTACACCGACGTTATATCAATTAACCCATGAAGGATTTATATTTAATAATTTTTATAGCCCAGTATTTTTGAGCACAACGGGTGGAGAGTTTCAAGCAATGACTGGTTTAATTCCTACTCAAGAGATATTAACAACATGGAAAAGAAAAGGAAACAATCTTTTGTTTTCATTGGGTCATGCATTTAATAATTTAGAATATAACGTTAACGCATATCATAATTGGACATATAGTTATTATTCGAGGCAAGTAACTATGCCTTCATTAGGATTTAATAATTATTTAGCTTGTTGGAATGGTCTAGAAAATCATATGAATTGTCGTAAATGGCCAACTAGTGATATTGAACTGATTAATTCAACTTCAAAAATGTATATTTCAAATGAAGAAAACTTTATGACTTATTATATAACACTTAGTGGTCATGCAAATTATAATTTTGGTGGCAATTATATCGCTGCTAAAAATAAAGAGTTAGTGAATCATCTTGATTATAGTACAACTATTAAAGCTTATTTAGCCACACAAATCGAATTAGACAGGGCGCTTGCAATATTGATTAATGATTTAAAGGAAGCAGGCGTATTAGATGATACTGTAATTGCGCTAGTTGGAGATCATTATCCATATACTATTGACATTGATACAATTAATGAGATTGCTACATATAAAAAAGATGGGATAGTGGAAGTTAATAAGAGTAATTTTATTATTTGGAACAACACTATGGAATCAGTTGTGATTGATAAGGTGGGGAGCCAAATAGATGTTTTACCAACTTTGTTAAATTTATTTGGAATAGATTATGATTCTAGAATGATGGTCGGGAAAGACATTTTAAGTGATTCAGAAGGCTTAGCAATATTTTCTAACCGTAGCTGGGTCAGCGATAAAGGAACATACTTTGCCAATAAAAAGACCTTTGTTCCAAAGGAAAATGTTGAAGTAGAGGATGGATATGTAGAAAGAATTAACAATAAAATTGCTAACAAATATGCTGTAAGCAAATTGTTAATAGATAATGACTATTATAATTATATTTTAAATAAATAACAATTGACAAACTGAACTAATAATTATAAAATTAAAATAGACAAGGGAGTAAGATAGTATGGTTAGAGTAAGTACAAAATTTAATTCAACAAACCACCCGGGGGGGGGGGTATTTAAGTAACAATACTATAATAAAA
>SVAW01000004.1 GCA_015059195.1 Bacillota bacterium | reverse complement strand
ATATAGGTCTAGTTTCAACGATACGTACTGTATCTCCTTGTTGAGCTAAATTCTTTTCATCATGAGCAGCGTATTTTTTAGAATATTTAACACGTTTTCCATATAAACGATCATTACGGTAAGTTTCTACTAATACTGTGATAGTCTTATCATTTCCAGCACTAACAACTTTACCAACTAATTCTTGACGTCTTTTTTCTTCCATATTAATCCTCCTGACCTAATTCACGTTCACGTAAAATAGTTTTCATACGTGCAACTGATTTTCTTAATTCGCGGATTCTTGATGGTTTTTCTAAATTCCCAGTAGCTTGACTGAAACGTAAATTAAATAATTCTTCTTTCATTTCATCAATTTTCTTAATGATTTCTTCATTAGTTAAATTTCTGATTTCTTTATTATTCATTTACTTCACCATCTTTCTTTACAAATTTACATTTGATTGGAAGTTTGTGCATTGCTAAACGTAATGCTTCACGTGCAACTTCTTCACTAACTCCACTTACTTCAAACATTATTTTTCCGCGTTTTACTACTGCTACCCAAACTTCTGGTTGACCTTTACCTTTTCCCATACGAGTTTCCAAAGGTATTTTGGTTAATGATAAATGTGGGAATATATTAATGTATACTTTTCCACCACGTTTCATATAACGAGTCATTGCAACACGAGCTGCTTCGATTTGTTGTTGAGTTATATAACTACCTTCCATAGCTTGTAGTCCATATTCTCCAAAATGAAGTTCTCTATTTCCTTTTGCAACACCTTCATATTTTAAACGGTGCGGTCTACGATATTTAGTTCTTTTTGGTATGACTGCCATTTTCATTACCTCCTTTTTTCTTTGAGGCAAGGATTTCCCCTTTATAAATCCATACTTTTACACCGATCTTACCATATGTAGTATCTGCTTCTTTATGAGCATAATCAATGTCAGCTCTTAAAGTATGAAGTGGGATATTACCTTCAGTATATCCTTCAGTTCTAGCCATATCAGCACCACCTAAACGTCCTGAAACAGCTGTCTTAATTCCTTTTGCTCCTGCTTTCATAGCATTTCTAATAGCTCTCTTTTGAGCAATTCTAAATGATACACGATTTTCAATTTGATGAGCGATGTTTTCAGCTACTAGAGCAGCCACAACATCTGGGTTCTTAACTTCCATAATAGAAATTTGAACATCTTCATTAACTAATTTAGATAATTCTTTCTTTAGTTTTTCGATTTCATCTCCACCGTGTCCAATAACAACACCTGGTTTTGCTGTATGGATGATAACATCTGTTTTCTTATTAGTTCTCTCAATAATAATGCAAGAAACTGCAGCATCTTTTAACTTTTTAGTTAAAAATCTACGAATCTTAACGTCATTATTTAAGAACTTAGCGAAATCTTTGTTATCTGCATACCAATTAGATTCCCAAGTTTTGTTAATACCAATTCTAAGTCCTATTGGACTAACTTTTTGACCCACGAGTTTTCCTCCTTACTTATTTGTTGTCACTTACTACTATTTTGATGTGACTTGTTCTTTTCTTAATTGGATCTACATGACCACGTGATCCAAATCTCATTCTTTTCATTGTTTGTCCTTCGTTAACAACTGCTTCTTTTACAACTAGGTCTGATTTATTTAGTCCTAAATTGTTTTCAGCATTTGCAACGGCAGAAACTAATACTTTTCTTGATAATCTAGCAGCTTCTTTATTAATGTTTCTTAATATTTTATCTGCTTCTGCTACGCTCTTACCACGTATTAAATCTATAACTAAACGAGCTTTACGAGGTGCAATTCTTACGCCTTTTGCAATCGCATATGCTTCCATTTTAGTCCTCCTTCCCGGTTAACTATTTTTATTAATTCTTACCTTTTTCATCGCCATGTCCACCAAATTTACGTGTTAATGCGAATTCTCCTAATTTATGTCCAACCATATCTTCTGTTACATAAACAGGAATAAATTCTTTACCATTATGAACAGCAAATGTGTGTCCAATAAATTCAGGATAAATTGTTGAACGGCGAGACCATGTTTTTATAACTTCTTTTTTACCTGATTCGTTTACCTTTTCTACTTTTTTAGATAAATGTTTGTCAACGAAAGGTAATTTTTTTAGACTTCTAGCCATTAATAATCATCCTTTCCTATTTTTTACGACGGCGAACGATTAACTTATCGCTTGCTTTCTTCTTATCACGAGTCTTATAACCCAATGCAGGTTTCCCCCAAGGAGTAACTGGACCTTTACGACCAATTGGTGTACGTCCTTCTCCACCTCCGTGTGGGTGGTCATTAGGGTTCATAACAGAACCACGAACTGTTGGTTTTATACCCATATGTCTTTTACGGCCAGCTTTACCAATATTTACCAATTCATGATCAGCATTTCCTACTTCACCAATAGTAGCTCTACAAGTACTTAATACTTTACGAACTTCTCCACTAGCTAAACGTAGTAATGTGTATTTTCCTTCACGTCCTAAGATTTGAACTGAAGAACCAGCTGTACGAGCAATTTGCCCACCTTTACCAGCTTTTAATTCAACATTGTGAACTACTGTTCCTTCTGGGATGTTTCCAAGTTCTAAGGCGTTTCCAACTTTAATATCTGTTTTTACTCCGCTTTCAACTTTATCCCCAACTTTTAATCCTTTTGGAGCGATAATATATCTTTTTTCTCCATCAGCATAATTTATTAAAGCAATGTTAGCAGTACGGTTTGGATCGTATTCGATAGTAGCAACAGTTCCAACAACACCGTCTTTATTTCTTTTGAAATCAATAATACGATATTTTCTTTTAGCTCCGCCACCACGATGTCTTAAAGTAATCTTACCTTGATTATTACGTCCACCATTTTTCTTTAAAGTTACAACTAATGATTTTTCAGGAGTTGAAGTAGTAATTTCATCATTAACTATCTTTGACATACCACGAGTACCATTAGTCATTGGTTTGTATGTTTTAATCGCCATAATTTCCCTCCTTTAAATTAGTTTAGTTCAATTGAACTTCCTTCTTTTAGTTTAACAATTGCTTTTTTTACTTTATTTGTTTTACCAACATAACGTCCAACTCTTTTTTTCTTAGGTTTTACGTTTATTGTATTAACACTTTCAACTTTTACATTGAAGATTTTTTCTACAGCTTGCTTGATTTGTGTTTTGTTTGCATCACAAGCAACGCTGAATGTAATTGTATTTTGATTTTGTGCTAAATCAGCACTTTTTTCAGTTATAATTGGCGCTTTAATTACATCTCTATAATTATTCATTAAACAAGCACCTCCCCAATAGTTTTAGCCGCTGCTTCAGTCATAACTATAACATCTGCAGAAACTATATCTAAAGTATTGATTTCGTTTGCTTCAAGTAACATTACACTTGCGATATTGCGAGTAGCTAAGATCAAATTTTCATTCAATTCTTCTACAACGATCAACACTTTTTTATCAGCAACATTTAAGTTGCTTAAAATATTTAACATATCTTTTGTTTTGTTTGTTTCTAAATTTAATGAATCAACAACGATAATTGCCTTTTCAATACCTTTATAAGCTAAAGCTGATTTTAAAGCCAATCTTCTTTCTTTACGATTCATTTTTTTATCATAATCTCTTGGTGTTGGTCCGAATACTACGCCACCATGATACCATTGTGCTGCGCGGATACTTCCTTGACGAGCACGACCTGTACCTTTTTGTCTCCATGGTTTTCTTCCACCACCACTAACTTCTGAACGTGTTTTTGTACTTGCAGTACCTTGTCTTTGAGCATTTCTTGTTAATGTAATTGCATCATATAAAACAGCGTCATTTGGAGTAATTCCAAAAACTTGCTTTTCTAAAGTAATATCGCTAACTTTTTCACCTTTGATATTTAATACAGATAATTTTGCCATCTATATTCCTCCTAACTAGTTTTCTTCTGAAACTGTTTCTGCTTCTACAGTTGCAGTTTCTTCAGCAATAGTTTCTTCTACCTCTGGTGTTTCATTAACTGTCTCAACTTCTTCAACTGCAGGAGTATAATTAACTAATTCCTCAGTTTCTCTTACTTTTCCTGGAGTTTTTACAGAAGTTTTAATAACAACTAAAGATTTTTTTGGCCCTGGAATATTACCTTTAATTAAAATTACATTATTCTCTTTGTCAACAGCTACAACTTCTAAGTTTTGAATAGTCACTGTTAACATTCCCATATGACCCGGTAATTTCTTACCTTTGAAAACACGCATCGGTCTCATAGTTCCCATTGAACCTGGTCCTCTATGATAATGTGAACCATGTCCCATAGGACCTCTACTTTGATTATGTCTTTTAATAACACCTTGGAACCCTTTCCCTTTAGTAGTTCCTGTAACATCTACAACTTCACCAGCTTCAAAAATATCTACTCCGATTTCTTGTCCTAATGAATAGTTGCTGATTTCTACACCTCTAATTTCTCTAAAGAAGCGCTTAGGTGTAGTCTTAGCTTTATTGGTATGTCCAATAGAAGCTTTTGTCGCTAACTTTTCTCTCTTTGTATCAAATCCAAGTTGAATTGCTTCGTATCCATCGTTTTCTTTAGTCTTAATTTGTGTTACCACATTTGGTTCTACTTCAACAACAGTTACCGGAATCAATTTGCCTGATTTTGTAAATACTTGAGTCATTCCAATTTTACGACCTAAGATTCCTTTCATAATTTTTCCTCCTATAATTATAATTTAATTTGAATATCAACGCCACTTGGAATATCTAAATGAGTTAATGCCTCAATAGTTTCCTTTGATGGGTTGTTGATATCAATTAGTCTTTTGTGTGTTCTTTTTTCAAATTGTTCACGTGAATCCTTATATTTGTGAACCGCTCTCAAAATTGTAATCTTTTCAATTTCAGTTGGTAGTGGTACTGGGCCACTTACTTCTCCACCTGTTCTTTTAACTGTTTCAACAATTTTAGCACAAGCAGTATCCAAACTTTTATGTTCGAACGCTTTTAATTTGATACGAACTTTAGTCTTAGACATATTGTATCCTCCTCTCGCCTATATCTTAGTATAGACTAGCTCCGTGCAAAAACCCGATATTTATTTTAAGTGTTTTACAACTTAACCTAGCGTATCGGCAACCTCGCACATCCTCGCATGCCACACATTCAAAATTATACACAATAATCCTATGAAAATCAAGCATTTTTTAGAATTTTTTTAACTTTTTTTGTAAAGTAATTTGTGATAAAATAATAGTGGTGATTATATGAAAATAGCAATATTAGGTACCGGGGCATACGGCATCGCCCTAGCCACCATGTTTTTTGAAAACAATTGCAATATATCCATGTGGAGCAAATTTGATGACGAGGTTAAATATTTAGATAATTTTAGAAAAAGCAAATTATTAGATATCGACATACCAAAAGAAATATATTTTACAACTAACATGCAGGAATGTGTCGATAGTGCAAATTTGATTGTTATTGCTGTACCAGCTCAATTTGTAGATGACATAAGTCTGGAACTTAAAAAACATATTAAAAAAGATCAGCATATTTGTATAGCTTCTAAAGGAATCGAAAAAGATACTTGCTTATTTGTGGCGGATGTTTTAGAAAAACACATTAAAAATAAGAATCTGGCAATCATTTCTGGCCCTTCATTTGCAATCGATATTGCAAACAAAGTCCCAATTGGTTTATCGCTCGGAACCAAAAGCAAAGAAACAGAGATATTGTTAAAAAGAACATTAGAAAACCAACACCTCAAACTTAGAGCAACTGATGATATTATAGGTATAGAAATTTGTGGCTCTATAAAAAACGTTATCGCAATAGCTTCAGGAATGTTATCTGGCATGGGGATGTCAGAATCTACTCAAGCAATGTTTATTACAGAATCACTGCATGACATAAAAGAATTAATCAAAATACTTGGAGGAAATAAAAATACAATTCTTTCTTTTGCAGGATTTGGTGATTTACTCCTTACTTGTACCAGCTCAAAGAGTAGAAACTTTCGTTTCGGACAAATGATTGGAGAACAAAGGCCTAAAGATGAAATTGAAAAGTTTATTAACTCGACAACAATAGAAGGTCTCCACACCCTGGAATCTATCTATGATTTATTAAATAGAAAAAAAGCTAAAATCCCAATTATTGACCTAATTTATAGTATTGTTTTGGGAAAAGAAAAACCGGATGCACTAAAAAAATTCTTAATCACAAAAGATTAAGAATTTTTATTAACAAAAAAAGACGAATAATCGCCTTATTTAACAAATGGTATTAACGCCATAAAACGAGCTTTTTTTACTTCGCCAGCAATATGTCTTTGGTGTTTAGCACAAGCTCCAGTAGCTCTTCTTGGTAAAATTTTACCTTTATCACTACTAATATATTTTTTTATAATATCTGCATCTTTATAGTCTACAGATTTACCTGCGCACATTTGGCAGATTTTTTTACTTTTTCTTCCGTGAAATTCAGCCATTATATTTCCTCCTTATTAATCTAAGAAGTTATCATCGATTGAAACACTATCCCCGAAATCCGCAAATGGATCATCCGCAACATCTACATCGTTTGTTGGAACCTGATAATCATATGGGCTTGGATTGGATTGACTACGATTTTGACTTTGTGTTTTTGACTCTAAAAATTGTACAGAGTCAGCCACAACTTCCATAGTATATCTCTTATTTCCATCTTTATCGTCATAACTTCCTGTTTGAATTCTGCCCTCTACCGAAACTAAGCTTCCTTTATCTAAATAATTACAAACATTTTCTGCTTGTTTTCTCCAAACAACAACATTAATAAAGTCCGCTTCTCTTTGTCCTTGGGCATTATTAAATGTTCTATTTACTGCTACCGAAAAACGCGCAAACGGTAAATTAGAACTAGTATATTTTAATTCTGGTTTGGTAGTTAATCTACCAATTAACATTACTCTATTCATGCGTACCTCTTTTCTTAAGCTTCTAACTTAGTAACCAAGTGACGAATAATGTCATTACTAATTAAAGCTAGGCGATCAAACTCTTTAACTGCTTTGTTATCAGTAGCTTCTAAAGTCACAACGTAATAGTATCCACTTTTGAATTTTTTGATTTCATAAGCTAATTCTCTTTGACCCATTTCTTTTACATTAACTTCTTTCGCACCATTGTCAGCTAAAACCTTTTCAAAACTTGTTACAACACCTTTGATTTCTTCTTCTGATAATGTTGGACGAACGATAAACATAATTTCATATTTAGTCATTCTTACACCTCCTTATGGTCTTTTGGCTTCGCTTTGAAGCAAGGAGTAAATTTCTTACTCGCCTTTGATTATAACAAACAAAAACTAATTTGTAAACCTTATTTTAATTATATTATTAAATTCTTTTTTTATTATACATTAAACCTAAAATAGCAGATATCTCCATCCTGCATTATATACTCTTTTCCTTCTAACCTCATTTTGCCAGCTTCGCGAACACGTTTTTCGTCGCCGCAATTTTTTAAATCATCATAACTCATAACTTCTGCTCTGATAAAGCCTTTTTCAAAGTCTGTGTGGATTATTCCTGCACAAGATGGGGCTTTCATTCCTTGCTTAAATGTCCAAGCTCTTACCTCATCACTACCGGCAGTAAAATATGTTGCAAGGCCTAATAGAGAATATGTGGCTTGAATAAGCTTATCTAACCCACCAGAAGAAACACCTAAATCAGATAAAAACATTTCTCTTTCTGCATCATCTAGTTCGCTTAACTCTTCTTCAATTTTAGCCGAAACAGTTATTACTTTCGCATTCTCTTTAGATGCATATTCTCTAATCAAATCAACATAACTGTTGCCGTCATTCATCAAATCTTCTTCACTAATATTAGCCATATATATAATAGGTTTTGCAGTTATTAGCCTAAAAGAACTAATCATTTTGCTTTCATCTTCACTCATTACTATCCTGCGAACCGGAATATTTTCCTCCAAAGCATCTTTAATCCTTTTTAATAAGTCGAGTTCCTTTAACAAATCCTTATCTTTAGTCTGAATTGCTTTTTTTTCAATCCTTGAAATTCGCGAATCAACTATTTCTAAATCAGAAAGCATGAGCTCAACATTTATAATTTCTATATCCCTAATAGGATCAACCTCGTTTTCAACATGGATTATATTCTTGTTTTCAAAACACCTAACTACCTCTACAATCGCATCAACTTCTCTTATATGAGATAAAAACTGATTACCTAAACCTTCACCCTTTGAAGCCCCCTTAACAAGACCTGCAATATCTGTAAATTCAAATGTCGTTGGAACCAAACTTTTGGGTTGATACAGTTCATTTAGATAATCTAATCTTTTATCCGGAACAGTAACCACCCCTACATTAGGGTCTATTGTAGCAAATGGATAATTGGCAGCCAAAATGTGTTGTTTAGTAATCGCATTAAACAAAGTTGATTTTCCTACATTCGGAAGCCCAACAATTCCTGCAGTTAAACTCATATTAACACCTCTTCCTTTCAATAAAAAAAGAATTAAATCTAATTCTTCTTTATTTTACCATAAATTATTCAATTTTTATATACTTTTATAATACTGAGCTACTAGCTATTCCTATAGGGAAACCGGCCAAGTACCAAATCGCAACCAAAACAATCCAGAATATAGCAATAATAAGTACAGTTGGTAACACTGCTTTTATTGTTCCGAATATTGAAATACTATATTCTTCATCAGCGTTATTATTGTGCATAAATCCAAGCAATATTATAAAGAAGGAAAACAATGGAGTAAATGATTTCCCAATTCCATCTGCTACTTGGAACGCAAACTGAGTCATATCAGGTGTAATATTAGCTCTCATAAATAATGGAACGATTAACGGCGAAACTAATGTCCACTTCATTAGTGTAGATGGTACAAAAATTGTCATTACAATTACCAATATCATAAATACAACAATCAATAGTACTCCTGATATTTGCAATAAACTTAGCATTTCTACAATTTTGCAAACAATTATTTCTCCTAAATTAGTCCATTCTAGAATTGCGATCATTTGTGATGCAAAAAACATTAACGCCAATAAATAACCTGAATTTTGAAGACATTTTGCCAAGCTTTCAGTAAATCCTTGACTAGTCTCTAAATTTTTTGATGCCTTACCATATATAAAACCACATATCATCATCATAAGTAAGAATATTAACATAAACCCCTCTTTAAATGGTGCAGAATCGCTAAACAGTCTAGCTATAAATACGTCTTGACTGTTATCCAACAAAATTCCACCACCAGGAATAACCGGAGTGATCATATATGTTAACATTAATATCATTACAATAAATGCAATAGATGTATATATCAATCCTTTTTTAGAAACACCCATATCACTTTCTTCAATTAATGGTTTTTTAAATTTTGGTGCTATTTTAATATCTATTATCTTAGCAACTAACGGAACCATAACTAACATCGATCCCAACATTATATATAATGTTGAAAAATTACTATATGAATAATTTGGATCCACATCAATAGTTGCAGCCATTTGAGTTAATATCCCCAGTAAATAATGATCATAGTTAAATATTAAACCTGAAGCATACCCTAAAGTAATACCTAAGAATGCTGTAATAACACCTAAAACTGAGTTTCTACCAATATACTTATAAACTAAACCTGCAAGAGGCAGTAGTAATACAAAACTGTAATCACCAAAAATAGTTGAAACAAACCCGGCTAAAACAACCAATAAAGTCACAGTCGAAGACTTTAGATTACGAAGACTTTTAAATAGCACTTGCAGCAAGCCACTAGTATCTGCAATGCCAAAAGCAATTAATGATATTATAACCATTACTAATGGTTTAAACATCTGAAAATTAAGTAGCGCATTGCCAAACAAATACTTGATTCCATCTGCACTTAAAAAATTATTTACTGTAGTAAGGGACGTTTCTAACATTCCATTATTAATTATAGTCTTGTCTGCTTGAAGACCTACTACGGAAGCTATCCAGCTTAATATGGCTATTACAGCAGAAATTATAATCATTATTGTTATTGGACCAAATACTTTTTTATTTTTTTGTTTTCTATTCATATTTTCCTCCTAATAACTTATAATTTTTTTTATTTTTTTGTTGAATTCAATTCTTGGAAGCATTATACTTCTGCCACAATTTAAGCATTTAATTTTAATATCTGCCCCAACACGTGTAATTTCCCATTCGTTGCTTCCACACGGATGCTGTTTTTTCATGACAACAACACTTCCTATTTTATATTCTTTTTCCAATATTAATCACCACTTATAGTTTAAAGCTAGTATAGACAATGTTATTCTTTAACATTTAACACATCTAATATCCTATTTAAATCTGCCACATTACTAAATGAAATCTCAATTTTATGATTTTTAATTTTTACTTTTGTATCAAGCTTTTCCCTAAATAAATCTTCTACATATTTAAACTCATTATTTGAATCTTTCACACGCGTAATTTTCACTTTTCTTTCTAAATCAGTACTATTAGTAAGCGCTTCTAAATCACGCACAGGTATTTTGCTATTAACTATTTGATTTGCAAATTCAATAATCTTTTCGTTTGATTCCAATTTGCTTAACACTCTAGCATGACCCATACTGATTTTGTCTTCAGCGACTAATTGTTGAACTTCTAAAGGTAATCTCAACAACCCTAAAGTATTTGTAACATGACTACGACTTTTTCCTACCTTTTTAGCCAATTGTTCCTGAGTCAAATATAACTTTTCAATCATTGACTTATAAGCTTGAGCTTCTTCTATAGCACTCAAATTTTCACGTTGCAAATTTTCTAATAACGCTATTTCCATCATTTGTTCATCAGTAAAAGTTCTTACTATTGCCGGAATTGTTGATAACCCGGCTTTTTTACATGCACGATAACGTCTTTCTCCAGCAATAATTTCATATCCCTTGATGCTTTTTTTTACAATTATAGGTTGAAAAACGCCATGTTCTTTAATAGATTCAGCTAGTTCGTCTAACGCTTCATCTTTAAATACTTTTCTTGGTTGATATGGGTTTGGTCGTAACTCTTCAATATTGATTTCTACAATTTCTTCTTTAGATGCACTCTCATAAATTTGCTTTTCCATACTATCCAAGTCTAAATTTTCGCTGTTGAATAATTGCTCTAATCCGCGTCCTAATGCTCTTTTTCTAGTTTCCATTTCGCTCAATCACTTCCTTTGCTAAATTTAAATACGCCTCTGTTCCACGACTATGTGGATCATATGCAAGTATTGGTTTTCCGTGACTTGGCGCTTCTGATAGGCGAACTAATCTAGGAATTATTGTATCGTATACTCTTTCTTTAAAATAGCTTTTTATGTCTTCCACAACCTCTAATCCTAAATTTGTACGATTATCTAACATTGTTAGCAATACACCCTCTATATCTAAAGTAGGATTTAAATTTTTTTGAGCCAGCATAATCGTATTTAGTAATTGCATAATACCCTCCAACGCAAAAAACTCACATTGAACAGGGATTATTACTGAATCTGCTGCAGTTAATGCATTAGTAGTAAGAATTCCTAAACTTGGTGGACAATCTATAATAATATAATCAAAAACCTCTTTTGCTTGCGATAAATATTTCTTTAATTGACCACCTTTAACAAAACCAGGTTCTAACCTGCTTTTTTCCATCAATTCAATATCGGCACCTGCTAAGTTTATTGTTGCAGGAATAGCACATAAGTTTTTAAATTTTGTTTTGACTACCACCTCTTCTAGTGTGGCATTATCAATTAATAAATCATATACACTCTTCTTTATTTCCGCTTTATCTATCCCGATTCCTGTCGTACTATTTCCTTGGGGATCTAAGTCCACAAGTAATACTCTTCTTTTTAAAACCCCTAAAGAAGCAGCCAAATTTATACTAGAAGTAGTTTTACCTACCCCACCTTTTTGATTAACTAAGGCAATTATTTTACCCATTATACATCACCATTTTCTAATTATTACCATATTTATTTTAACACAAACTATTGCATAAATCTATATTATTTTGCTACTAAAAAGAAAAAGAGTTTTCTACTCTTCTTCTAATAATTTAACCAATTCTTCTTTTGATAATCTAGTATACCCTTTAATTCCTTTTTCCTTAGCCATTGCGCGAAGTTCAGTTATAGTTAAATCTGATAACGTTGCTTCTTTTACTTCATCATCTGGCATACACCCATGTTCTACTAAATAATCAATTTGTTCCTTAGTTATAGTTTCATGCTCTAATAATGAGTTTGCAATTAAATCTAACAATTCTCTGTTTTCCTCCAAAATCTTAGTTGTAACTGCATATTGCTCAGAAATAATTTTCCTAATTTCCTCATCAATTTGATAAGCAACTTGACTAGAGAAGTTTCTACTTTTATTATAATCTCTTCCCAAGAATACACTAGACTCTTGATGTTCAAATTGCACTGGACCTAACGAGCTCATTCCGTATTCAGTTACCATAGCGCGTGCAATTTTTGTAGCTTTTTCAAAATCGTTATGAGCCCCAGTTGTAATTTCACCAAACACAATTTCCTCCGAAACTCGCCCACCTAATAATCCGCTTATCGTTTCTAACAATTCTTTTTTAGTAGATAAGAAGGTCTCTTCTTTTGGGAGCATTAAATTGTATCCTCCTGCTGCTCCACGTGGAACTATTGTAATTTTTTGAACATCATTAGCACCATCTAACTTTAATCCAATCACTGCATGACCTGCTTCATGATACGCAACAATTTTCTTTTCTTTTTCTGTATATTTATGACTCTTTTTGGCAGGGCCCATCAACACTCTATCATGAGCTTCGTCTATTTCTGACATAGTTATAACTTCTTTGTTTCTACGCACTGCGAGTAATGCGGCTTCATTAAGTAAGTTTTCCAAATCAGCTCCGCTAAATCCTACAGTTCGTTTGGCTATATTAGAAAGTTTAACATTTTCTGCGAAAGTTTTGCCATTTGCATGGACATTTAATATAGCCTCACGACCTTTAGCGTCTGGTAAATTTACTGTAACCTGTCTATCAAATCTTCCTGGTCTAAGCAATGCTGGATCTAAAACATCAGGTCGGTTTGTTGCCGCAATAATAATAATTCCTTCATTGGCACCAAATCCATCCATTTCAGTTAATAACTGATTCAAGGTTTGTTCCCTTTCGTCATGGCCTCCACCAAGTCCTGCACCACGTTGGCGCCCTACTGCATCTATTTCATCTATAAAGATTAAACATGGGGCAGTTTGTTTTGCTTGTTTGAACATATCTCTTACACGGCTAGCACCAACACCTACAAACAATTCAACAAATTCAGAACCACTAATATAATAGAATGGTACATTAGCCTCACCAGCGACAGCTCTCGCTAATAGCGTCTTTCCTGTTCCTGGAGGACCAACCAATAATACTCCTTTGGGTATTCTGGCTCCAAGCCTTTGAAATCTTTTAGGATTCTTTAAGAAATCTATTAACTCTGCCACTTCTTCCTTTTCTTCATCCAAGCCAGCAACTTGTTTAAATGTTACCTTCTTAGAATCTTCATTTAAACGAGCTCGACTTCTTCCAAAATCCATAGATTTATTAGCACTACCCATTTGTCTTGAAATAAAGAAGAAAGCACCTCCAACCAACAATATCATTGGTAATACGTTTATTAAGAATAATAAGAATGTGCTTGAATCTGGATCTGCTATAGCATCCATTTTAAAATTAGATACTTGTTGCAAAGCAATAATTTGCGACATAACCTCATCAGAATAAGGTAGTTTTAACACAAACATCTCACTTTCAGAATATCCTTCCATTTTTCCTTCTATTTGATATAATCCGGCATTCCCTTTTGGAATAATCACTATCTCTGTTATTTTTTGTTCATTTGCCGCCGTTACAAAGTCAGTATATGTGATGACATTTATTTTTTGATTTGATATATTAAAAAAATACATAACTCCTAATATAACCATCAATAAAAATAAATATGGTAACAGCCCTTTTTTTACTGTTTTCTTATTCATTAAAAAACTTCCTTTCTTAATAGTACTTTAGTATTATATCACACTTATCAGTATTTTTCTTATCAAATTTTGATTTTTTTAATCCTGGAATCCAAACTATATTTTCCTTAGCATCTACTACTACTGGCCACAAATCTCTTTCCACTTGAGGTATTTTTTCATCAATGAAAATATCTTTCAGTTTTTTACTTCCTAACATGCCTTTAATGTAAATCTTATCCCCGTTTTTCCTACTGCGAACATGTAACGGTAAGCACACCTCAGTACTATCTAATCTACAAACGTCATTGGTATTATCTTTGCTATTATCTATTACTTCAATATTTTTCCCATTTGGCAGATTAACATATTTGATAATTTCAATTTCATATTCATTATTAGTCATGTGTTCTTCAGCCAATACTAAAGTATTATATGATTTGATAGCTTTAATATTATTAGGCAAATGGATAGTGATATTTGCTCTCTTTGAACAAATTAATTGATATAGAAGTTCTGCATGATGATCAGTTATTAACATTAAATCATCCTGATATTTTTGTTCTAATATATAATATATTACCTTCATCGCAATCACATTATCAAGCTTTAGAAAATTATCAATATTTAAGACATTTTGAGGGTATACTTTTTTTAGTTCTTTTTTCATTTGCTTATCTATATATTCATTATATTCAAGCAAAATCTTGCTAAACTTATAAAACTTAGCATTGACTTTTTTATCCTCTTTCTTAAATTCTGGAACAATATATTTTCTAAATCTATTCCTCGTATATACATCCTTGGAATTAGATGAATCTTGTACAAACGGAACTTTGTTGTTTTTGTTATAGTCTAAAATCATATTTTTATCAACTTCAATTAGAGGTCTAACTATTTTATATCCATCCATTTCAACAACTTTAGAAAAGCCACTATATCCTCTTAGCGTAGATCCTCTTACTATACGCATTAGTATAGTTTCAGTCAGATCATCTCCGTGATGGGCTGTAAATAAATATTTTGCATTATATTTCTTTACTATTTTTCCAAAATAACAATATCTTTTACTTCTAGCTTCATTATGAAAATTATCATCCCCATAATCCTCAATAGTAAGGCCCTCAAAAGTTAAATTGTGATTTCTACAATATTTTTTTACAAACTCTTGTTCCTCGGCTTGACCAATTCTACCTGTATTATGATTTACTTGAGCACAAATAACCTCTATATCTAAAGACTTTTTCAATCTATAAAGCATATGTAGTAAGGCCATAGAATCTGGTCCACCAGAACAAGCAACAACTACTGCATCTCCATATTTTATTCCCAACTCATTTGACAAAAATTCATATGCGTGATCCATTCTCAACACCTCTTTATTATTTTATATCAATTGCCATTTTTAGGCAAGATTAACCTTGCCAGTTTATTGGCTCTATTCCGTCAATATTTAAATACTTATTGATTTTAGAAAAAGGTTTACTTCCAAAGAAACCACGTGATGCAGACAATGGAGAAGGATGTGGCGATTCAATAATGTGATGATGGGGATTAGTAATAAGTATTTTTTTACTTCTCGCAAAACTTCCCCATAACACAAATATAACTGGCTTACTTCTTTCATTTAACGTCTTAATTATTGCATCAGTAAACTCTTCCCATCCCTTATCTTTATGAGATAGAGGCTTATCTTTTTCTACTGTCATAATCGCATTTAATAAAAGTACCCCTTGGTGGGCCCAATCGCTCAAACAATTATTTGTTCTTTTAATTCCTAAATCCGAATATAACTCTTTGAATATATTATTTAAAGATGGCGGTCTCTTCACTCCATCTAAAACCGAAAAAGAAAGACCATGTGCTTCTCCTTCACCATGATATGGGTCCTGTCCCAATATAACTACCTTTACATTTTCGTAATCAGTATAGCGTAAAGCATTAAATATATTACTATACTCTGGATAGCAGATATGCTTTTTATACTCGTTCTTGACAAATTTACCTAATTTGCGAAAATATTCCTTTTGGGTTTCATTTTCCAACACTTTATCCCACTGTTTGTTAATCATGACTACATCACCTTTTACTTATTTTATCATATTTAGTACTATTATAGCACCTTAATTCCTCCTTTACATCATCCTTTAATGCAAAAATTGCATATATATTAATAATTGCTAACAAAGCCATCAAAATATCTACAAACGACCACAGTGTCTCAGACGGTAAAACACACCCTACAAACAACAATATTAATGATGTAATCTTTAAAGCGCTTAAATGTTTTGATTTCAGATTATGAAATAAATACTTCAAACTAGATTCTCCATCATAATACCCAGTTAAAATAGTTGTGAAAGAAAATAATAAAACAGATAGAAACAATAAGAGATTACCAAAATCCCCTAAATGGAATTTAAATGCATGTTGAGTTATTTCAATCCCATTAACATCATTCAAAACTAACTCTGAATAATTTGATGTCATCACTATAATAACAGTAGCTGTACAAATAAGTAATGTGGTAACATATATTCCTAACATTTGAATATATCCTTGTGATGTAGGCGAATCTGTTGACGATGTCGATGAAGTTATACTCCCCGTACCCAATCCTGCTTCATTGGAAAATATCCCTCTTTGCACACCAATTATCAAACTACCAACAAATCCACCATATATTGATTTCCATTGAAATGCAGAACTTATGATAGTCCAAAAAATTCTTGGAACTAAGCTGATATTTTTCACCGCTACAAATAGAGCTATTCCAACATATAAGATAGTCATAAAAGGAACCAATTTTTCCGAAAAAGAGGCTATTCTTTTTAGTCCTCCAAAAACTATTAAAGAAACTAAGCAAACTAAAACTATACCTATTATTTCCTTTGGTATTGAGACTATTTCTAACAAAGATTTAGTTATAGTATTTCCTTGAATTCCCACAAATCCGCCGACGAAACTAACCAGTATAATAATCGCATAAACCTTTCCTAATTTCGGTTTTCCTAAACCATTTCTAATATAATAGGACGGGCCGCCCTTAAAATTATTACCATCTTTTTCTCTATAAACAATACCCAGAATAGTTTCACAAAATGTATTAGGTGCAGATATAAAAGCACTGATCCACATCCAAAAAACACTACCCGGCCCTCCCAAATATAACGCCAATGACACACCCGCTATACTCCCTACACCAATTCGTGAACCAAGTGTCATTAAAAAGCTCTGGATGGGACTAATTCCTCTTTCCTTTTTATCTTTTTTAAATAAATTCAGAAACATTTCTTTAAACCTAAATTGTACAAAACCAAATTTTTTAGAAAAATAAACACCGGATAATATAATCATGGTAGTGGCAATAGCCCACACACTTTTATTTAACATTTCTAACATAGCATCACCAAAAAACATTTTAGAACAATTTTTTGTCCTAAAATGTCTAATTATAAATTATTCGCAATTTCTACAAAAATTTCTAATGGCAACTGCTCTGCTCGAACACTTAAATCTAGATTATGTTTTTTTAATGTCTTTTCTACACTTTCTAAATTATACCCTTTTAAATTATTACGTAATGTTTTCCTTTTTTGAGTAAAGCTATCCCTAATCAATTTAAAGAAAAGCTTACTATTTTTTAACTCATATTGTTCTTCCTTTTTTTTAAACTCAACAACAATACTATCGACATTTGGTTTAGGAACAAATACATTAGAACTAATATCTATTAATTTTTTAATATCAAAATAATAATCCAAAAAGACTGATAATGAACCATAATCTTTACTACCAGGAACCGCTTTAAATCTATCTCCAACCTCTTTTTGAACCATAACTACCATTTTATCAACTGGAATCTCATCTTCAATGATTTTAATAATAATAGGAGTTGTTATATAGTATGGAAGATTAGCAACCACATATAGTTTAGAATAACTATATTTTTTTAAATCATTAATAACATCAGCTTTTAAAAAGTCTTTATAAATCACTTCGACATTACTAAGCTCACCAATATTATAATATAAAAGTTCTTTTATCGTTTCATCTATTTCATAACACAAAACATTTTTGGCAGATAACCCTAATTTATAAGTGAGACTGCCTGCGCCCGGTCCGATTTCTATCACCATAGTTTCTTTATCTACATGGCTTTTTGCGATAATTGAGTTTATTACATTCTCATCTATGATAAAATTTTGCCCAAATTTCTTTTTTAATGTAAACCCGTATTTTTCTAATAATGCTGTCATTTTTTTAGGTGAATATTCCATAAAGACCTCCTAACTTCCATAATTATACTAAATTTAATTAACCATAGCAAATGAAGATACAAAATAAAGTTAATATTTCTATATTAAACATTATTTTTTATATAAAGCTAATTCAATGTATAAAAAAAGGAGGACTACCATCCCCATCTTTTAACCTCAAATTTTGCGCGAGAACCAGTTGAAGTAACAGAATATACAGCCGGATCCTTTTGGGTTTCAAACGCGATATCTAAATGAATCAGACCATATAATTCCCAATTCTTACGCATGTCTATTCCGGTATCTAATACAATACCTAAAAACGGTTCGCCTCTTCCATTATCAACTTCTATTATAGTTCCACATCCAAAAACTTTATGAGAAGCAGCTAATATTCTTACATCACCATACTGGATATCTTTGTAATATACACCATCATTCACAAGGTGATGATTTTTGCCTTCACGAGTTCTGCATGCTACAGTTCCGCTACATCCTTCGCAATCAGCACCATACCCAGTAGTATTACCAACGTAATTAGCTCCTGCTCCAGTACCGATTTCTAATACCTCATTAACTACCGGTCTAAGTTGCTGTTCTGTCCCATTTGAATCCACATATGAAATACCATCTATTCCTTCGACCAAAACATTAATAGTCCCTTGAGGCAGTTTGTTATTATATTTTTTAATAGTTTTATATTCGGTTACCATAGATAATACAGAATCTGTATTATGAACAGTATTATTATTTATTATTATGGAATTTTCTTTTATATTAGTTCCAAACAAAGAAAGAACTACCAAACATAAGATGCCTACCCAATTTGTTATCAATTGGACTAAATATATATTCATGTCTACACCTCTTATCTAATGTAAGAAAATATTATCACAAAACAATAGGCAAGTCAAATTGTATAACGGCGTTTTTAGAGGTTTCTTTAAGAACATTTTCTAAGGTTTCCCCTTTTATTTCCGCTATTTTTTGAGCTACATAGTAAACGTTATAAGGTTCATTCTTTTGACCTCTATACGGTTCTGGAGTAAGATAAGGACTATCTGTTTCCAATAATATGTGTTTTAAATCTATTGCCTTAACTACTTCTTTTAATTTTTCGCTTTTTTTAAACGTTAATACTCCACCTATCCCAATCTTGGCACCCAATTTAATAAATTTCTCTGCCATTTCCAAGCTAGAACTAAAACAATGAATATCAACTTTTGATACTTGACTGTTTTTCAACATATCATAAGTATCCTGGATAGAATCTCTAGAATGGACAACTATAGCTTTATCATATTTCTTCGCTAAATCAATTTGACTCTGAAACCACTCTTTCTGTAATGCCTTGTTCTCTTTAGTCCAATAATAATCTAGTCCAATCTCTCCTATGGCAACTATTTTAGGGTGATTTAAATTTCCTTCTATAAATTTCAAATCTTGAACAGTGGCAGTATCAACGCTTTCTGGATGAATGCCTAAACATCCATATATGTTGTCGTACTTGTTACACAAATTTAACACATCTTGGTTTGTCCTGCCATCACAGCCACTTACTATAATTATATTTTCTTTCATTCTATTTATGATATCATCTAAATTATTATAATCTTCAAAATTTAAATGACAATGAGTATCAATCATCATATTATCACCAAAAAAATTATACCACAAATATGATATAATTTTATTTTTTTGTTCTTACCCTTATATATCTAAATAAAAATACAATACATACTATTAGATAAAAGAAGTCATATATATTAAACTTATTTATCAAACTAACCAGAACAATTAATGATATCACTGCCACAATCGAAACAACTACACCTAATTCTTTCTTTTGTTCTATTGTCATAATATTCTCCCTTTTTATTTTTGCAACAAAGACAATATAACACATTCCCCAACCACAATACAATACAAAGGAATATAATTGTGCCGACAATTTACAACATTTTACAAAAAAACTAGCTGAATCACTAGTTTGCACCACATGTAGTACTTCCTATTCCACCAGTTCTATCTGAAACGATTTCTAATTCATCATCTACAGTTAAAAATTTAATAAATATTTCTTGTACAAAATGTTGACCTTTCTAGATAATCAAATCTTTATCCACCCCTCGTTCTTTAAGGCAACAAATATATGTCCTTCATTATCAATGTTATTATAATAATCCGAATCTATCACACCAACTTGATTACATAATCTAGCATTATATTTAAAACCAAAACTGCTTCTAATGATTAAAAATAAAACATCATCATTATTCATACTTGCTTTATCTCCTGTAGGAATCTTAACAATTTCATTGGGCTTTATTACATAATCCATTAGAGCCTTAATATCATATCTTGCACTATTTTTTGTGCTTCTTTTCGGCGAATCATAGTTATCATAAAGATTCTTGTCATCAGATATATCTTTTTTTAATTGTTCATAACTGATTTTCTCTATTTTTCTCATATAACCACCTTATCTTGTTGTAATTATAGTATTTATTGGGTCAATCCTCAAGCATCTTAGATAAAAACTTTGTAACTATTTGGCAAGCTATAATATCAATATCTGACAACGTTCCATCCTCTGATAATAAAATTATTAATCCGATTGCATCACCTGATGCTATAATGGTTGATAAACAAAATGCACTTTCTACAGTTCGATTGTCAGTTAATTTTATAGTTGTTACTTTTTTTTCACAAATATTTTCTCGCTTCTTTATACATGCGCTCAAATATGCACTTATTGGCTCATTTAAACAAGCTTTTTTTGTTCTCCCCGTAACTGAAACTATTCTATCTGTGTCAGTTATTATAACGTCTTTCTTTAAAGTGACGCGAATAACATCCGCTAGTTTTTCGGCATAATCATCTATTTTATTTAACAATGAATATTTTTTTAAAATAATATTTTCCTCATCAATAAAAATCTCAATATTTTCTCCATCGGTAATTCTCAAATTTTTTCTTATTTCTTTTGGAATTACTATTCGACCTAAATCATCTATCCTTCTAACAATACCTGTTGTTTTCATACAAACCTCGCTTCCTTATTTTATTGTGTTTAGTTACCTTATTTTTATACTTGTTGAATTAACAAATTAAAAAAGAAATAGTTAATAATCTATTTCCTTGCTTTTTCCATTATATCCATCAAATCGATTAAATAGTAAATATAATGTTTATCTAGCTTCACTATATCTAGGGTAATAATAAGCCTTTTTAATTTCATACTAAATCTAAACATTCGGGATAATTTCATTACCTCCAAAAATAAATGTTCACCAGAAATAGAATTAGTTAAATCTACCGGAAGCCACACCTCTATTGAGTTTTTAGTTTGCTTGATATCCTTTATATTTAATTTTGAAGCTTTTTTTTCAAATAGCTCTTGATACATATATATTATTATATCTTTTTCTAACTTACCAAATCTATCTTCCAACTCTCCAATCAATAAATTTATTGATTCCACAGAATCAATTTTATTTATTCGTTGATGAATATATATTTTTAACTCGTCTTCCTGTACATATGAATCCGGAATTGAGGTAGAAACCTCTACTAATGGTTGAGAATCATCTTTATGATTTTCTATTGCCTCACCCCTAGATCTTTTTACCTCCTCATCCAGCATTTTTAAGAACATATCAATTCCAACAGAATCAACAAATCCAGCCTGCTCACTACCAAGAATATCCCCAGCACCTCTAATAGCCAAATCTCTCATAGCAATAGCAAATCCACTTCCTAACTCAGTAAAATCTTTTATTGCTTTTAATCTCTTTTCCGCTATTTCTGAAAGTATCTTATACTTATCATACATTAAATAGCAGTAAGCAATTCTATTACTTCTACCTACTCTTCCTCGTATCTGATAAAGTTGCGATAATCCAAATCTATCCGCGTCATAAATAATCAGAGTGTTAGCATTAGGTATATCAATGCCGGTTTCTATAATAGTGGTGCATAATAATACATCAAATTCCTTATTTATAAAAGCCAACATAATATTTTCCAATTTTTCTTTATCCATTTGACCATGAGCATAAATAATCTTAGCCTCTGGTACTATTTGTTGCAACTCTGACATCCGTGATTCCATATCTTCAATATGATTATAAAGAATAAAAACTTGCCCCTGGCGAGATAACTCTTTATATATTGCATCTTTAACAATTTGATTACTTTGTGATAATACATAAGTTTGGACCGGATACCTGTCTGTCGGAGGAGTTTCTATCAATGATAAACTTTTTAAACCTGACATAGACATTTGAAGCGTTCTAGGTATTGGAGTGGCAGATAGAGTTAGAACATCCACATTATTTCTTATACACTTAATCTTTTCTTTATGTTTAACTCCAAACCTTTGCTCTTCGTCTATAACTAAAAGTCCTAAATCCTTAAATTGTACATCATCACTTAAAATTCTATGTGTTCCAATAAGTATATCTACTTTTCCTTCTTTTAAATTCTGTAAAACCTTCGTAGCCTCCTTCTTACTTACAAATCTATTTAATAAATTAATATTAACAGGATAATCTTTAAACCGTTCTAAAGCGTTTTGATAATGTTGATTAGAAAGAATTGTAGTTGGGCACAATAAAGCAACTTGTTTCCCACCCATTATAGCTTTAAAAATAGCTCTAAAAGCCACTTCTGTTTTACCATAGCCAACATCTCCACACAAAAGACGATCCATTGGATTAGATTTTTCCATATCTTTTTTTATTTCATCCAACACTTTAATTTGATCAATAGTATCTTCATATTGGAATTTCCTTTCAAATTCTAACTGTTCATCAGTGTCTTTTGGAAATGCAAACCCAATACTTTGTTCTCTTAAAGCATATAATTTTAATAAATCGGTTGCTATATCCTCAACTTTTTTTCGTACCCTTAACTTAGTCTTCTCCCATTCTGTTCCACCAAGCTTGTTTATTTTCGGTATAATTCCATCACCTGAAGAATATTTGCTTATAAAATCTATCTTTTCTACCGGAATATATAATTTATCGCTGTCTCTATATTCTATTTGCAAATAATCCTTATTTAGTCCGTTTTTGTTTAATGTTTTAAGTCCCACATATCTGCCTATACCATGAACATAATGAACTACGTAATCTCCAATTTCCAACTTAGTTATGTCCTTAATTTTGGTTCCAAAACGAAACTTACTTTTATAGCCGTCTTCGCTCTCTTTAGTATTAAACAAATCATTTTGTGTTATAAATACATAATTTTCATATTCAAATCCGCAATTCATTTTTTTAACTATTATATTTATTCTATTTTCGTATATTTCCTGTTCATTTGTTAGTACCGGATTTAACTCTTCTATAAATTCTTCAATGCTATTAGCCTTATATCGATCATTTAATGCAACAACAATTGTTTTATGACTTTTTAAATGTTCAAGCAATATTTCTTTTAAATCATTAAGACTTTTCAATCTTAAATCTAACATTTTAGCTTTTAATTGAATACATTCAGATGTTATATCGAGGTTATCATCAAAATTAGTAAAGTTAACAATTATTTTGGAATGTAATTTTCTCATATCATTCATATGCATAATGTTTTGTGATATGTTTTTTTCCATGTTATATTCATATATTTCCTTAAGAAGCAAATCATGGCTTTTCAAAATAGCTGTATAATCATTAAAAAATACAATTGGGGACTCAAAATAATTAGAAATATTGGTAGTTTCAGTAACTTGTGCGATTTCATAATGATTTTCTATATGCATGGAACTATCTATAATATCCTCTGTATTCGGATATATTGTAATTTCATCAATTACTTTGGTTGTTAACTGGTTATCAACATTAAATATTCGAATTGATTCTATCTCATCGCCAAAGAATTCAATTCTTACTGGATGCTCAAAATTAATAGGAAAAATATCTATTATAAAGCCACGAACAGCAAACTCGCCAGTTTTATTTACTATCATTTCTCTAGTATATCCCAAGAAAATCAAGTGTTCTAATAAATTATTCATATTAATGTTGGAATTTATAGTAAGAGTTATTATACTTTTCTTGAAATTTTTCTTCATAGGTAAAAATCTCAAATAACCCATTAAATTTGTTATTACAATTTTTGGAGTTTCAGACAATGATTCTATCAAGGTTTCCAATCTTTTAACTTTTAATTCTGGGGACATTGCAATTATTTCACTAGTTAAAAAATCATCCATAGGAAAAAATAGAACATCATGGCTATAATTAGAAATAGTTCTATATAGTTGGTTGGCCTCATACAATGTGGATGTCACAAAAATGATGCTCTTCTTTTGTTCTTGAAAACAAAAATTTACATACATTGCTTTTAACTCGTTAGTAAAACCAATCAAATTTAAACTTTTCAAAGGTAACCTAAACTTTTCTTCCAATATTTTCATTCTGTTCCTCCTTACGACAAAAATGATACTTTCGTATCATCCCCACCTAGTTATATTTACTCATCAATTCATCAAATTTTTTCTGCAAAAAATCATTTATAATAGCTTCTGTTTTTTCTATAGTTTCATTGATTATCTGAAGTTCTTGTTGATCAAACTTTCCTAACACATAATCTTTAGTTTCAACATTTTTATTATTTCCCACGCCTATTTTTAATCGTTTGTACTCGTTTGTACCTGTTTCTAACTCTATATTTTTTAATCCATTATGTCCTCCAGAGCTTCCTTTTGATCTTAGGCGAATCTTCCCACAAAGCATATCAATATCATCACTTATTATTAACAAATCTTCAATATTAACTTTATAAAACTTTATAAATTCTCGTATAACTTCTCCTGACAAATTCATATATTTTTGTGGCTTTAAGAAAATGACTTTCTCACCATTTATTATTAAATCGACATATAATCCAGAAAACTTAGTTTTGAAATTATTTGATTTGACATTTTTTAGATAATTATCAATAACCATAAAACCTACATTATGTCTTGTATTTTCGTACTCTTTTCCTGGATTCCCTAATCCAACTATTAATTTCATGTTTCACCTACTTTTTTATTTGATGATAATCGTTATAGACTTCTTTTTTAGTTATACCTCTATCTCTAGCAGTTGCCTTTATTGCCTCATTAACTGAATTACCTTCTTTAATATATGCATTTACATGTTCTGTAATGGATATTTTTGTATAATCTACACTTTCTGTATTTCCTTCTAGAACAATTACAAATTCTCCCTTTATATTAATATCTATATTTACAATATCAGAAACCTTTCCTCTAATAATTTCTTCATATTTTTTACTTATTTCCCGGGAAATAGATATTTGCCTATTTCCCAACACTTCATATATATTTTGCAGCAATTTCATTAATCTATGAGGTGATTCATAAAAAATAATGGTTGCGGTTTGATTTCTTAATTGTTCTAATTCTTTTATTCTTTTATTATCTTTACTATTTAAAAATCCATAAAATAAAAATGGAGAAGGGCTAATCCCTGAGGTAATTAAAGCTGGAATCAATGCTGTGGGTCCTGGCAAACCTACAACATTATACTTGTGAGCAATTGCTCCTTTAACTAATCCATACCCTGGATCACTTATTATTGGAGTTCCTCTATCTGTTACTATTCCTACATCCTTACCTTGATTTAAATAACCAATCATTTTAACTATGTTATCATTTTCATTATGTTCATGACTTGATATTAATCTTTTTTTTATATTCAAATGTTGAAGCAATAATCCCGTAACTCTGGTATCTTCAGAAAAAATAACTTCAACTTGTTTTAAAACATTAATTGCCCTTAGTGTTATATCTTCTAAATTACCTATTGGAGTAGGTATAAGATACACCGTTGGCGTATTATCATAACTCTTTTGAATCATTTTAATCACTCTTTTCAAAAAAACTTAAAACTTCTTTACTATAACCACCATCTTGTTCATGAGCGTACAATGGAGGCATAATTTTTAATCCGGGTTTACCATTTTTGCTTCCCTCTATCAACAACATACTTGCATTCATCGCAGTTTTTGGGTAAACTAACCTAATTTTTTTAGGTTCGATATTATTTTTTTTCATCGACTCAATAATTTCTATCAATCTATCTGGTCTATGTACCATTCCAATTAAACCATTATTCTTTAATAATTTCTTTGCAATCTTAAACACATTATCTAAAGTTAATGCAACTTCATGTCTCGCAATAGTCTTGCACATATTGTGATTTAAATTTGAGCCTTCATCAATCTTAAAAAAAGGGGGATTACAAGTTATTAAATCAAATTGGTCACTTTCTTGGTGTTTGGCATATTCCATTACATCTTCATTTAATATTGTAATTTTATTTTGCAGTCCATTTTCTAAAACAGACTTTTGAGCTAAATTATATATTTCTGTTTGAATTTCAATTCCAACAATATCTGCATTTGTTTTTGTCGATAAAATTAGCGGAATCGGTGCATTTCCACAACCAATGTCTAATATTTTCTTCGTATTCTTATTTAAGGTAACAAAATTAGGTAACAAAACAGAGTCTAATGAAAAATTAAAATAATCAGTATCTTGATATATATACATATCTTGATATCCTAAAAGATAATTCTTTACTTCCATTATTTTGATACCTCTACTATTCCTACATTAGTGACGTCAACTTTATATTGTTGTTTTAAAACATCAACGCTAATTACCTTTCCTTCTCCTTTATCTGTGACAACTTTAGATCCTACCTTAGGAAGATTTTTTTTACACTCTTTGTAATTATCATCTTCGTATTTTAGACAACATAACAACCTACCACAAACTCCATTAATTTTAGAAGGATTTAAAGCAATATTTTGATTTTTAGCCATATTAATCGAAACAGAGTCCATATCTTTTAGAAATCTAGCACAACAAAGAGTTTGTCCACATTGTCCGCAGCCACCAACTTCTCTAGCTTTATCTCTGGCCCCTATTTGTCTTAATTCTATTCGTGTTTTATATTTGCTTGCTAAAGATTTGGCTAAATCCCTAAAATCTATTCTAGAATCAGACATAAATCTAAAAATTAGTTGTTGACGGTCAAAAGTATAATGTGCATCTAAAACAACCATATTCAAATTATATTTTTCTATTAATTTTCTACATGCTGTAAGCGCAATTTTTTCTTCTTTTTCATTTTGTTTAAATTTAAGATAGTCTTCTTTGGTAGCAATGCGCAATACTTTGCTTAGTGATGTAGATATCTGTTCTGAATTAACATCAAAGTTTTCCAATTCTACTCGACCAAACTCTAAGCCTTTTTCAGTTTCTACAATAACAGTTATATTTTTTTTAAGCTTCAGTTTATTAGGTAAAAAATAATAAATTTTACTACTATTTTTAAAAGAAATTCCTACTACTTCTATCATTTTAAACACCTCCAAACAAAATTATTAATTTATCCAATATTAAATTTAAATTACAGTTATATTTTATTCTTTCTTTAGTTTTTGTCAAGATTTCTATCTTTCTTATAATTTGATTAATAGTATTTATTTCAGAAACAGATACTACATGCTCTTTAGAATCATTAAAAACCGTTATTTTTTGAGATAATTTATAGTCTAGCACATCTTTGTAATAAAGAATAACAATATCTAAAAAGTTTGAAAAATCACTTTTATCCCTTAAAAATGTTGAAAAGATTTTATTTTCTTCTAAAATTAGTTCTATTCCTGTTGATTCAAGTTTTTTAATAATATTTAAAATATCAGCAATATAGTTGCTTTCTTTACTTTGTTCAACGAATTTATTTATTTCTTCTAAATTATTAAATAAATAATTTGAAACTTTTTCTATTGTAGTAAGCTCATTATGAAAATTACAGCAATTATTTAATTTAATGATATGACAACGTGAAATTATAGTATCTAATAATGAATAAGTGTTATCCACGAGCAAAATAGCCACAATATTATCCTCTGGTTCCTCCAGAAACTTTAAAATGGAATTAGCAGCAGAAACATTCAGTTTTTCTGTATGATTTATAATATAAACTTTTTTGCCACTTTCTAATGATTTCGTACTAAATTTTTTCTGTAATTTATCTAGTTGCTCTTTTTTTATCCAGATGCCATCTGGTTCAATTATTTCTAATTCAGAAAATGAATTGTTTGCTATCTTCTCACATTGTGTACATCCGCCACAATTTTCTTTTCTCAAATTGTTTTTAGGACACAATATTGTTTTAGCAAACGCTAGTGCAAAATCCAATCCTCCACGATAATTATTTGTTTCTATCAAATATGCATGAGAAAGATTGCCTTTTTTAACTATATTTTGAATCATATTATAAGCAATTTCTTGTTCTTTACAAAAATCTAACAACATATTATCCTCCTAAAAAACAACAACAAGCACTATTACCAAAGATAATAATGCTGGTATACCAAAAATAGATAGTAATGAAATAGTAATAAAATTAATCGGGATTACAAACCCTAGCGGGGCTGCGATTAAATTATATCCATATAAACCAAAAATACTAACTATTGTTTTTTTCAAAACTTTAAAAATCTCTTTAATCATTTGTCCACCTCATTAAATGATATGAACTTATATTTAAGTAATTCTATTTTTCTTCAGATATTTTTTTTCTATCTTCTAAAGCCATTTCTAGCGTTAATGAATCAATATATTCCATATCAGTTCCTAGTGGAACTCCATGAGCTATTTTTGAAACTAGGATTGGTGAATTTTCAAACATTTTGGAAATATATAATGCGGTTGTTTCTCCTTCTATACTAGGCTTCACCGCCACAATTATTTCTTTTATTTCTTCTTTTTCTACTCTTTCATATAATTTTTTTATATTTATGTCATTTGGTGTTATTCCATCAAGAGGTGAGATTAACCCATCTAACACGTGATATCTTCCTGTATAAGATCCAATTTTTTCAAACAAAATAACATTCTTTGACGACTCCACTACACATAAAATTTGGCTATTTCTAGAATTATCATTGCATATTTCACAATATTCAGCTTCTGTTAAGTTACCACATTTTTGACATTTTTTAATATTATTTTTAACATTTAATAATGATTGAGCAAAAAATTCAATCTCTCCTTCATCCATATTCATTGTTGCAAATGCCATTCTTTCTGCTGACTTTTCACCAATACTAGGTAATTTTTTAAAACACTCTATTAAATCTTTTAAAGACTTTGGATATGTAGCCATTAAAATAATCCTGACATTCCTTGTGTATATTTACCTAGTTTATTTTCGGTGTCTTTATCAACTTGATTACTAGCCTCATTTACCGCAACCATTATCATATCTGATAACAATTCAATATCATCTTTGTCTAATTGGTCTGCACCTATTTTAACTTCTACTAGTTTTTTCTCACCATTCATTTTAACACTCACTAATGACGACTTAGCTTCATAAATATTTTTATTTATTTCTTCCTTAGCCTTCATTATATCATTTTGCATTTTTTGTGCCTGTTTCATTATTGCTTGCATGTTCATATTTATCTCTCCTTAACTATATTCTATTTCATTGCTAAATAAATTTTCAATTTCATTTTGTTCTTGCTTATTTTCAAATAAATCGCTTAATGATTTTTTTTCTTCAACATATTCATATTTTTTCGTTTTACTATTAAATTCAGTTTTTATTATTTCCCAGGAAATAATATCCGTAGATATAACTTTATATTTCTTTCTAAACTCTTGTTCTAAAATTTCTTCTATTCTTATAAGATTTTGATTAAACAAAGCAGCATTAGCCTCGTTTTCAAAAACATATATCAAATATCCATCCCCGGCTGCTTTTAACACTCCATCTAGTACAATAGAAACCTCCTGGCTGTAGTCTGGATTAATCAATAATGATTTCAAATTTTCTTGAAGATTTTGAACCCTTATTAATTCTTTTTTATCAAATGTTGCTAAAGTATTGTTAATTCTAATGTTTTTAATTTCATCTATTTTATTTTTTAGTGACTCATCAATTACTCTTTCACTTTTAATTTCAATTGCTGTTTTTTTACTTTTATCTTCTACTAAAGTTTCTGGTTTTATCGGTTCATTCAAAACTTTCTCTAAATAAACTGTCTTTTTTTCAAAAAGTTGTTCTGACGCAGGATCATCTAAAAGATGCAAGATAGTTATCTCAAACACAGTTTTCGGCATATTAGATTTTTTTACTTCTACTAGGCTTTTATTTAAAATATCTATATTTTTCAGTATTTCTTTTTTACCAATATTCAAATCATTATAACTTTCTATATCTAATCCCTGATTTTTCAAGTAATCTGGGGAATATTTAGCAATAATTATATTTTTTAAATATAATATTAATTCCTCCAATATTTTAGAAAAATTCTTACCGTTTTCATTCCAAACATCAATCAACTTAAAAATTTCAGTCAAATTTCTTTCAATAATAGTTTTGATAAATTCTTTCAATTGACTTTGAGTTAAAGATCCATTAATTGTATGCACATCTTCTGAAGTTATTGTATTCTCACAATATGCTGTAACTTGATCCAAAAGACTTAAGGCATCTCTCATTCCTCCATCTGAAATTCGTGCAATTTCACCTATAGCTTCTTCTTCTATTGCTATTTGTTCATTTTCACAAACTATTTTTATTCTTTCAATTAGTGCAGAGTCACTAATTCTTTTAAAATCAAATCTTTGACAACGAGAAAGTATGGTTGAAGGGATTTTATGGGGTTCTGTTGTTGCTAGGATGAATATTATATGAACAGGAGGTTCTTCTAATGTTTTTAATAAAGCATTAAACGCTCCAGTGGTCAACATATGCACTTCATCTATTATATATACCTTATATTTGCTGGTTGTTGGCACAAGATTTACTTTGCTTTTTAATTCTCTTATTTCATCTACTCCGTTATTAGATGCAGCATCAATTTCTATTATATCTATACTTTGTTTGTCATTTATTTGTGTACAACTTACGCATTTTTCACATGAAATCCCATCTTTTGGATCCTGACAGTTGATGGTTTTTGCTAAAATTTTAGCTATGCTAGTTTTTCCTGTTCCTCTAGGTCCAGCAAACAAATATGCATGGGTAAGGTTTTCTTTTTTAATCACATTTTTTAATGTTTTTACTATAACATCCTGCCCAACTATTTCATCAAAATTATGAGGTCTATATTTTCTATACAGAGCTTGATACATAACATCACCTTTTTCCAATATGATTATACCATTTTATTGAATCAATTCACAAAAAAAGAGGTTTCTAGCCTCTTTTTTTTAAAAAAAAGTTTTGAATAATTTCACTGCACTCTTTTTGCAAAACTCCTGATTTATAATTAATTATTTTTTTTTGATTGTTTTTACTAATATATCCAAATTTATCATTTTGACTTCCATAAACGATTGTTTTAATTCTTGCTTGTTCTATAGCTCCATAGCACATTTGACACGGTTCAATGGTGATATATATATCGCAATCATCCAAATGCCATGTTTGTAATTTTTTACAAGCTTTTTCAATTACTTCAATCTCCGCATGTCTTGTAACTATTTGTTTTTTTTCTTTTTTGTTGTGTCCTTTTGCAATAATTTTGCCATTTCTAACTATTATTGCCCCAACAGGAACATCTCCGTGTTTTTGAGCTTTTTTAGCTTCTTTTATTGCTAATTTCATATATTTTTCCATTTTATTACCTCTTTATGTTTCACGTGAAACATATAAAAATGCACACACGCTTAGAGGCTCTTAAGGCTGCTATTTCCCAATTCTGACCTGTTTCAAGCATAAACGTTGTGCATTAATAATATATAATATTTTCAATTTATTTTCAATTTTTTTATTTTAAAAAAAACACATTTTTATGCAAAATGTGTTTTATGTTTCACGTGAAACATTATTTTATTGTTCGTTGTCCAAAATTTCTTCATCGTCTCTTTTTATTAATGAAACTGAGCTAACTTTTTGCTCTTCCTTTAAGTTTATTAATTTAACTCCTTGGGCAACTCTTCCAGTATTAGAAATCTGTTCCAGATTAAGTCTTATAATAATGCCAGTTGTGGTTATAATCATTAAATCTTCTGCACCGTCTACGATTTTAAAAGCAACTATATTACCATTTTTTTCTGTCACATTCAGTGCTTTTACACCTTTACTTCCTCTATGAGTCATTCTGTATTCTTCTATTTTTGTTTTCTTACCATAACCTTTTTCTGTTACAACTAATACATTTTGATCTTCGTTTGCTACTTCACATCCAACAGACATCCCATCACCAATATCTATGCCTTTGACTCCAGAAGCTGTTCTACCCATTACTCTAATTTCATTTTCATCAAACCTTACCATTCTGCCGTTAGAAGCAGCAATTAATATTTGGTTTTCTCCAGAAGTTTTCTTAACAGATATTAACTGATCATCATCTTTTAAAGTAATTGCTATTTTACCATTAGTCCTGATTCTATCAAATTCCTCAATCTTAGTACGTTTTACCAGTCCACTTTGTGTACAAAATACAATATATTTTGATTCATCATTTTGTTCAACCTTTAGCATTGCTCGTACTGTTTCTTCTTTTTCTAATGGCAATAGATTAATTATCGGGATTCCCTTTGATTGCCTGCTAAATAAAGGAATTTCATATCCTTTCATTCTATAAACCTTCCCTAAGTTAGTGAAGAACAATATATAATCATGTGTAGTCATAGATAACATTTTTTCTACAAAATCTTCTTCATTGGTGCTCATTCCTTTGATACCTACTCCGCCACGATTTTGTGTTCGATAGTTCTCACTATTCATTCGTTTAATATACCCTTTATTTGTTAAGGTAATGACAATATCATCAACCGGGATTAAAGATTCATCTTCTATATAATCGATAGCTGACATATCTATATTTGTCTGTCGTGGCGTTGCATATTTATCTCTAATTTCTATCAATTCTTCTTTAATTACTTGTAAAATTTTATCATCGCTACTTAAAATGTCTTTTAAATGCTCAATTAATTTAAGTAATTCTTCTAATTCTTCTAAGATTTTTTCTTTTTCTAAACCGGTTAATTTTCTTAAACGCATTTCTAATATTGCTTCAGTTTGTGCATCATCCAAATTAAATTTAGAACTTAATTGTTCTTTTGCAATTTGATCTGTTTTAGCCTCCTTAATAATTTTAATTACTTCATCTATATTATCTAAAGCTATTTTTAATCCCTGCAAAATATGTTCTCTTTTTTCAGCTTTGTCTAAATCAAATTTAGTTCTGCGGTACACAACTTCTTTTTGAAAATCTATATAATTACTTATTACTTCCTTTAAACCCATTATTTGAGGTTTTCCTTGGTATAGCATAAGCATATTTATTCCATACGAAGATTGAAGGGGTGTATGCTTATATAAATTATTTAATACCACATTAGGATTAACATCCCTTTTCAATTCAATCAGTATTCTCATTCCATCTTTAAAAGATGTTTCTTCTCTTAAATCTGAAATTCCATCAATGATTTTATCTCTGACAAGTTCTGCAATTTTTGTAATCAGCGCAGAAGTGTTTACCTGATAAGGAACCTCAGTTATTACTAATTCATAACGATCTTTTTTTTCTATAATATCTACTTTTCCTCTAATAGAAATTGTTCCTTTGCCTGTCTCATATGCCTTTTTTATTCCACTATTTCCCAGAATACTTCCTCCTGTAGGAAAATCTGGTCCTTTTACGTATTCCATTAAACCTAAAACATCAATGTCTTTATTATCAATATAAGCTATACATCCATTTATAACTTCTCCTAAATTGTGGGGTGGAATATTGGTAGCCATACCAACAGCTATACCCATAGTACCATTGACTAAAATATTTGGAAATCTTGAAGGTAAAACTACTGGTTCTTTTCTTGTGGAATCAAAATTATCAGCAAAATCAACAGTATCTTTATTAATATCTCTTAATAATTCCATTGCAATTTTAGAAATTCTAGATTCTGTATAACGATATGCAGCAGCAGTACTTCCATCTATCGCTCCAAAATTACCATGGCCATCTATTAACGGATGTCTATAACTAAAATCTTGAGCCATTCTTACCATCGCATCATATACAGCAGAATCTCCATGAGGATGATAGTTACCAATAACGGCTCCTACTGTTTTAGCGCATTTTACATAACCTTTATCAGGAGTAAATCCAGATTCAAGCATTGTATATAATATTCTTCTATGCACTGGTTTCATACCATCTCTTAAATCTGGTATTGCTCGGGAAATAATTACACTCATTGAATATTCAAGAAATGATTTTTCCATTTCGCTTACTATATTGCTGTTTTCTAATCTATCCATATTTTATCACCTCTAAATATCCAAATTTTCTGCATAAACAGCATTCTTTTCGATAAATTCCCTTCTTGGATCAACCTCTTCACCCATTAGTGTTTCAAATACTTGATCCGCCAGAATTGCATCTTCTATCGTTATTTTTCTTAGTGTTCTATGTTCTATATTCATGGTAGTATCACATAACTCGTCTTTATCCATTTCACCTAATCCTTTATTTCTATTAACAACATATTTAGTAGATGTTGGTAAAGATGAAATATATTCATCTTTTTCTTCATCTGTTAATACAAACTTAAAGGTTTTTCCATGGGTTATTTTATATAATGGTGGTTGAGCAACATAAACATGACCATTTTCAATAATTGGTTTGAAAAATCTATAAAATAACGTTAATAATAAGGTTCTAATATGGGAACCATCAACATCTGCATCAGTCATTATTATAATTTTATGATACCTTAATTTTTCAATATTAAACTCATCACCAATACCTGTTCCAAAAGCAGTAATCATACTCCTAATTTCTTCATTTCCTAAAATTCTATCTAATCTTGCCTTCTCTACATTTAAAATTTTTCCGCGTAAAGGTAGTATTGCCTGAGTTTTCGCATCCCTTCCCTGCTTTGCTTGCCCACCAGCAGAATCTCCCTCTACTATAAAAATTTCTGACTCTTTTGGATCTTTAGAAGAACAATCAGCTAATTTTCCCCATTGATTTGTAAGTTCCAATCCACCTTTTCTTCTAGTAAGTTCTCTAGCTCTTTTCGCAGCTACTCTAGCTCGTGAGGCTGTTATAGCTTTATCTACTATAATTCGTGCCTCTTCCGGATGTTCAAGTAAAAATCTATCGAAACCTTGAGCAAAAACACTGTCAGCAAGTTTTCTTACTTCTGAATTTCCCAATCTTCCCTTTGTTTGCCCTTCAAATTGTGGATTTGGATGTTTACATGAAACAATCATTGTTAAACCTTCTTTAACATCATCACCTGTTAATGATTCATCTTTATCCTTCAAAATATTTGATTTTCTAGCGTAGTTATTAATTAATCTTGTAAGAGCTCTTTTTACTCCTTCTTCATGTGTTCCACCATCATGAGTATTGATATTATTAACAAATGAATAAATATTGTCTGTATAACTAGAATTATATTGCATAGCTACTTCAAACATTATTCCTTCTTCTTCACCCTCTAGATATATTATTTCATCATGAATTGGAGTTTTATTTTTATTTAAATATTTTACATATTCACTTATTCCACCTTCATAATAAAATTCATCGCCTACAGTATCTTCATTATCCCTATCATCTCTTAATGTTAGTTTTAATCCTTTATTTAAAAAAGCTAATTCTCTCGTTCTTATTCTTAATGTTTCATAGTCATATATAACAGTATCAAATATATTAGGATCTGGTTTAAATGTCACAACTGTTCCTGTTCGATTTATATCGCATTCTCCAATAATTGTTAAGTGTTGACTAGTTTTTCCACCATTTTCAAATTTTGTTTCATGAATTTTTCCATCTTTATATACAGTTACTGTTACCCAACTTGATAATGCATTAACAACACTAGCTCCTACTCCGTGTAACCCACCAGATACTTTATATCCTCCGCCACCAAATTTTCCTCCTGCATGTAAAACTGTGTATACTGTCTCTACCGTTGAAATTCCAGTCTTTGCATGGATTCCTACAGGGATTCCTCTACCATCATCTTTGACAGTAATAGAATTATCCTTATTAATAACTATTTCTATATTTTTACAAAATCCAGCTAACGCCTCATCTATTGAGTTATCAACTATTTCCCAAACCAAATGATGTAACCCTTTAATATCAGTTGTTCCTATATACATTCCTGGTCTTTTTCTTACCGCTTCTAATCCTTCTAAAACTTGAATATCCGAAGCATCATAATGTTGATTATTATTTTCCATAAATTACACCTCTTCTTTTTTACCATTGTTTATTCTTATCAAATTAGCTTTTTCAATCAATTTTTCATCTAAATTAGATAGTTCTGTTGTTGTTATTATTGTCTGAATATCATTATCTATATAAAACAACAGATTGTTTTTTTTGTTATTATCTAATTCACTAAATACATCATCCAATAATAATATTGGCTTTGTATTCTTATAATCGTTAAATATTTCAATTTCTGATAATTTTAATATCAAAACACCTAATCTCTGCTGACCTTGAGAACCATAAAATTTTAAATTTCTGTTTTCAAAAATAAATTCAAAATCATCTTTATGTGGTCCTAGAATTGTATTTTTATATCTTTTCTCCTTATTGTTATACTTTTTAAATTCATTTATTATAAGATTTTTTATATTTTTATCGTTAAAATCATATTGATTAAAATTATTTATATAATTAACTTTAAAATTTTCAGAACCCGTTATTTTTAAACTTATTTTTTTACAATAATTATTAATTTTCTCAATATACTTATATCTCATTTTATAGATGTATATACATTTATCAACAAGATGTTCTGTTAATATTTCGAAATATTTTTTATCAAAATCAATTCTATCTACATATTTTTTCAAATAGTCATTTCTAATTTTTAACAATTTGTTATATTCGCTCAACACCTCAAAATATTTAGATGATAATTGACTTAATTCTACATTAATATATCTTCTTCGATCATTTGGGCTTCCTTTAACCAAATTTAAATCATCAGGATAAAAAATAATAATATTTATATTAGAAATATAATCACTAACTTTTTTTATTAACGTGTCATTTATTTTTAAAATTTTTTTACCTTCTGTTATTGAAATAGAATACTTAGTATGGACATTTTCGTTTTTAATAATCCCTTCTACACTAAGCTGATTACAACCCTCTTTAATCAACTTATTATCTAGAAAAGAATGATGAGATTTGGTCACTGCTAAAAAATATATAGACTCTAATAAATTGGTTTTTCCTTGAGCATTATTTCCATATATTATGTTTATATTTGAATTAAAATCGACATTTAAATTTTCATAATTTCTAAAATTATTCAATTTTATACTCTTTAAAAACATAAAACCACCCTTTTTCATATTTTAAAGCCCGTAGAGTAAAAAAACAGTATTTTTAATACTCCTATACCACAAATATATTATATCATATTTTACCACCTAAAAACAGAAAAAATAAGTAAAAACTTATTTTTCTTCTTTTTTTCGATGTCTTAAAACAGATTCTAAACGAGATGCTCTTAATATCTGATTTTCAAGTGCAAAAAATGAAATATTTACTCTTATCTTTGTACCGTTTTTAAATAAAATATATACATTTTCGTTATCTACAACATAGTCATCTATTTTATTTAATGAAATCCAAAAACATTCATTTAATTTGGGTGATGTAGTTGGAAAAAAGATTATATTTCTACTTTCTTCTATAATTATTGGTAATTTATAATTCATTCCAATTAAACTTTTTGTTCCTTCATATCTTCCTTTGTATGAACTACCAAAATACTTACAACTATCATCAATCACGTCATAAGATGATTTATTTATTATATACTCATATTCATCTTCTAAAACCTTACATGTTTTATCATCTATCGAAATTATGGCTAATGTGTTGTTATTTATTTCATAATCATATTTCATTATTTCACCTCCTCTACTACTAATTTTCCACACAAATGGAAAATTTCCTTTCTTATACAGTATTTTTTTGTCATATTTTGTCGATTTTTGTAAAAAACAATAAAAAAAGTGATAAAATTATCACTTTTTAATAAGTTCTAATCGGTAAAATTAACTGAATTACATCTAAACTTTCAGGATTTCTTAATATTATTGGTTTATCTTCACCATTAAATAATAATTTAACCTCTTCACAATCTAGTACTTTTAATGCATCCATTATATATTTAGAACTAAAAGCAATTTTTATATCATTATTATTACTTTCAATAATCTGAACTTTTTCAGTAACATTACCTATTTCAGGAATATTAGATGTTAATATTATTCGACTTTCGTCTATATTTAATTTAATTGTATTCTTATCTGCTTCATTTGTTAATAAAGAAGCACGATCAATAGAATTATAAAAATCTCTTAAATTTACTAAAATTTCTGTTTTAAATTCATTTGGTATTAATTTTGAAGTATCTGGATAAGTTCCATTTATTAATCTAGACATAAACACAATAGTACTAAATTTAAAAATAACTTTATTATTAAATATATGTATATTAATTAATTCATCTTCATCTGTTAATAATTTGATTAGTTCATTTAAATTTCTAGTAGGAATTATTATGTTTATATTTTCTGAAAGTGCTTGACTTAATTCTACTTTCTTATATGCTAATCTGTAAGAATCTGTCGCAGTACATTCCATTGTATTATCATTTATTTTTATATTTATTCCAGTTAAAACAGGTCTAGACTCTTGTGTTGATGTTGCAAAAATTGTTTGATTTATAATATTTCTAAATACTTTTTGTGTTATGGATACAGGATTTTTACTTTCTTCTAATTCTATTTTAGGGAAATCATTTACTAAATTGCAATTTAAATTAAATGAAGAATTAGATGTACTTATATATACTTTAGAATCCATAACTTCTTCAATATCGATAATTTCATTAGGAAGTTTTCTAATAATATCATATATATATCTTCCTGATACAACAATATTTCCTAATGTATCTATATTTTCAATATCTTCTTTCTTTATAAATGTATTAATCATTATTTCATTATCTGTACTTGTTAAATATAATCCTTCATTGGTAAGATCAAATTTAATACAATTTAATATAGGTATTAAATTTTTGTTTGATATTCCTTTAATTACATAATTTAAATGCTCCATTAATATATTTTGTTTAATTTTTAATTTCATAAAACCCTCCTATATATATTATTTTTTATATTATATTGTTTATTATTACTGTGGAAAATGTTAAAATTCCTTAAAATCTTTATAAAATAAGCATAAATCTATATTTTTAATTGTGTTGATAACTATTTAAAAATATATAATTTTCCACTATTTTATTTCGCTTATGATTTTATTTATTTGATTTTCTAAGTCTGAATTATTTTTTATTTCTTTTTTTATTTTATCAACAGAATGCATTACAGTAGTATGGTCTTTTCCACCAAACTCTAATCCAATCTTAGGTAATGATTCTTTTAAGCATGTTCTACATATATACATACCTATTTGCCTTGGTACTGATATGTTAGCCATTCTTTTTTTACTTTTCAAATCCTCTATGGAAATATTATAATGATTACATATCAACTGTTGTACTTGTTCTATCTTGTTTTTTGAAATAATACTTTTTACAAAATAATCTTTAAGCGCTTCAACAGCTAATTCCATTGTAATATCTGAACCATTCATTATTGTTGCATATGCAAATACTCTGGTAATTGCTCCTTCTAATTTCCTAATATCAGTTGTACAATTACTAGCGATATATTCTTTAACATCTTGTGGAAAATTATTTTTCATGTCATTGGCTTCTATTTTTTTATCAATAATAGCCATTCTTAATTGAAAATCTGGTGGTAAAATATCTATTGTTAAACCCCAATTAAATCTTGTTCTTAATCGTTCCTCTAATTTTTTTAAATCATCTGGAGAGCGATCTGAAGAGATAATAATTTGTTTATTATTACAATGTAATTCATTAAAAGTGTTAAAAAATTCTTGTTGTGTTTTACTTGCAATTTCTAAATATTGAATGTCATCTATCATTAAAACATCAATATCACGATATTTCCTTTTAAAACCATCCACAGCTTCAAAGTTATTGTCTTCTTTGTTTTTTCTATATATATTAAGAAAATCGTCAACAAACTTTTCGCTTGTTACATATAATACTTTCTTCTTACTATTTTTCACTATATAATTACCAATAGCGTGCATAAGATGTGTTTTTCCTAGTCCACTACTCCCATATATAAATAAAGGATTATACATAAACCCAGGTTGTTCAGCAACAGCTAATGATGTTGCTTTAGCAAACTTATTGCTGTTTCCAACAATGAAATTGTCAAATGTGTATTTTGGATCTAGGTTGGATTCAAACGAAGGGACCCCTATTTTATCAACATCAATTGTTACATTTTTAGTAATTTCATCTTCTAATAAATATTCAAATTTAAAATTTGTTCCTGTTATTTCAGTAAAAATTTCTTCTACAATGGTATTATAATTTTCTTTTAAATGCTTTTTATGTACTTGCATCGGTACAATGACTTTTGCAGTATTATCATTTAATTCATATAATTTAGTATCCATAAACCAAGTTTCATATAAAATTGGGTCTAATTCCCCTTTTACCTTTTCTAAAAATAAATTCCAAATAGTATTAATATCCAAACGAAATCACCCCACTAACCTGATTTACATAAGTTGTTAACATTATTTTACACTAAAAAAAGGTAAAAACCAATAATAAATGTGGAAAAAGAAAAAAAACATAAGTATTAACACTTTTTCCACACTACAAAAACAATATAAAATAACATCAAACTTTATTTTTCCACATTTATTGTTGAAAAATAAAACACAGAAAAATATACATGTTACAAAGTTTTCCACATTTATTGTTGAAAAGACAAAAAACATATGTATTTGAATTGTTACTATCATGTGGAAAAAGAAAATAATGGAGATTAAATTAATTAAAAAATTTATTGACAAAAATTAAATTTGTATATATAATGGATAGAGCAACGAAATATAGTCTCAGGAGGTGGAATAAAATGAAAAGAACATTTCAACCAAATAATAGAAAAAGAAGTAAAAAACAAGGTTTCTTAGCTCGTATGAAAACAAAAATGATTAATGCTAGAAGAAGAAAAGGACGCAAAGTTTTATCACACTAATTTTATACCACTGATCATTCAGTGGTTTTTGTTTATAAGAGGTGTTATTAATGAAAAAACAAAATATAATAAAAAGCAATATAGATTTTAATAGAATAATAAATAACAATAAATCATATAGATATAAAGATTATATTGTATATCTAGAAAAAACAGATGCTTCAACTTATCATTTTGGTTTATCTGTTGGTAAAAAAATAGGAAATGCTGTAATGCGGAATAGAATTAAGCGCCAATTAAAAGCTATTATAGATAAAAATAACTATGAAAAAGGGATTAATTGTATTATAATAGTAAGGAAAGGAATTTTAGAAAAGTCTTTTGCTATCATGGAAGAAGAATTAAATAAAATCTTTGAAAATTTAAAAATAAAAAAGGAGAATGCAAATGAAAAATAAAAAAGTCTTAGTAATTGTATTATTTGTGATGATAATTTTTTTACCGGGATGTACTAAGCTATTAAAGAATAGCGAAAATCAAAATGTCCAAAATACAACAACAGGACAGAGTTTAGTAGAAAATATTTTATGTCAACCAGAAGATGAAACAACATTGGAATTATATAAGCAGAATAATATAGACGTAAGTACATTACCTAAATGTGATGAATTTAAAATTACATCAGGCGGGTATGAAGGAATATGGACAACAATATTTGTTAAGCCATTAGCTTGGATTATAATTCAAATAGGAAAACTAGTAAAAAATTATGGTTTAGCAGTTATCATAGTTACATTGTTAATAAGATTAATAATGTATCCGATGACACAAAAAACTGCAATGCAATCAGAAAATATTAAAAATGCAAAACCAGAATTAGATAAATTAGAAAAAAAATATCAAAATCGTCAAGATAACGAGGCAATGATGCAAAAATCTCAAGAAATGATGATAATTTATAAAAAATATAATATAAGTCCTTTATCTGGTTGTTTATTCTCATTAATTCAAATTCCATTATTTTTTGCTTTTTATGAAGCAATGAATAGATTACCTGCATTATTTGAAGAAAACTTATTAGGTTTTCAATTAGGAACAAGCCCACTAACAGGAATGTCAAATGGAAACTTTGGTTATATCATATTTGTCATTTTAGTAATAGGGGCGACATATTTTTCATTTAAACTTAATTCGACTGCAGGAATGGGAAATGAGCAAGAAAAACAAATGAAAATGATGACCAACATATCTGTTATTATGATTTCAATAGCTTCTTTCACAATCTCTTCAGGAATAGCATTATACTGGATATTTAATAGTGGATTTACCATTTTACAAAATTTATTGGTGAAAAGGAGAAAATTAAATGATAACGTTATATAATTATGAGGGAAAGAGTAAGGAAGAAATTAATAATAAAATTAAAGAAGAATTAAATATTGAGGATTCAGAATTATTTTTAACAATCACAAAAGAAGAAGGAAAACTATTCAAAGCAAAAAAGTATTTTGCTGAAGTATGTAAAAAAGAAGATATCATAGAATATGTAAAAGAATATATAAGAAATATAGAAGCAGGATTAAATTGTAAAATTACAAGTGAAGTTAAATTTCACGAAGATGTATTAAAAATAATATTGGTATCAGATAATAACTCAATTCTTATAGGTAAAGAAGGGAGAACTTTGGAGTCTATCCAAACACTTATTAGAAATTCTATTAAGAATCAAACTAACATTAACATTAAAATTAATTTAGATGCTTCTAATTATAAGGCCAAAAAACAAAAAAATTTAGAATATGAAATAAAGAAAATTGCTAAAGACGTATTAAAGACACATATAGAAGTTAAATTAGATCCTATGAATTCTTATGATCGTAGATGTGTTCATAATGTTATTTCTAAGTTTGAAAACTTGAAATCATTAAGTTATGGAGAAAGTCCAAATAGATATGTAGTGATTAGTTACAAGGAGGATTAATATCCTCTTTTTTGTTGACTTAATATCCATTTAATAATAAAATATACCTAGCAAAGGAGAGATACTATGGAAGATACTATTGCAGCTATATCAACCGCTTTAGGAGTTGGTGCTATATCTATCATTAGAGTTAGTGGAAATGATGCTATAGAGATTGTTAATAAGATTTTCAAAAATAATAATTTAAAGGAAAAAGCAAGTCACACAATTACATATGGATATATAGTAGATGGTGAAAAAATAATTGATGAAGTTTTGGTTTCTATTATGAAAGCACCAAAAACGTTTACAAAGGAGGATATCGTTGAGATTAATTGCCACGGAGGAATTGCTACAACAAATAAGATATTAGAATTACTATTAGTAAACGGGTGTCGTTTAGCAGAACCTGGTGAATTTACGAAAAGAGCTTTTTTAAATGGAAGAATTGATTTAATAGAAGCAGAAGGAATAATGGAAGTAATTAATGCAAAATCAGAAAAATCTCGTGAATTAGCTATTAATCAATTAAGCGGAAGCACATCAAATCTAATCAAAAAATTACGTCAGGATATATTGGAAATTTTGGCTAATATAGAAGTTAATATTGATTATCCAGAATACGAGGATATAGAACAAGTAACCAATAGTATGTTAACTCCGAAAATAGAAAACATTATTCAAAAATTGGAAGAAATCATTAGCAAAAGTGAAAGTAATAAATTAATTAAAGAAGGAATAAATGTTTCAATAATAGGTAGACCAAATGTAGGAAAAAGCAGCTTACTAAATTGTTTATTAGAGGAAGAAAAAGCTATTGTAACGGATATTGAAGGAACAACTAGGGATATTGTAGAAGGTAAAATAAATCTGAATGGGATAATATTGAATATAATAGATACAGCGGGAATTAGAAAAACAGAAGATACAGTGGAAAAAATAGGGGTACAAAAAAGTTTGGAATTAATTGAAAAATCTGATTTAGTTTTATATATGTTGAACAATAATGATAGTCTTACAGAAGAGGATGTTAATATTATTGAAAATTTATCATCTAAAAGCCATATTATTGTCATTAATAAGAGTGATTTAGAAACAAAATTGGAAAAAAGCAAATTTCAACATTATATTGAAATTAGCGTAAAAGATAATAAAGGAATTGAAGATTTAAAAAATAAAATTTTGGAATTATTTAATTTTGAAAAAATAGAAACATCTGATTTGTCTTATTTAAGTGATGCAAGAAGTATAGCTCTTTTAAAAAAATCGCTATCTGCACTTCTTTCTGCCCGCGAAGGAGTTTTTAATAATTATTCTATAGATATGATAGAGATAGATATTAAAGAAGCGTGGAATTTGCTGGGAGAAATAATAGGTGAAACATATCAAGAAGAATTAATAAATCAATTATTTAGCCAATTTTGTCTTGGAAAATAATTATTATGTTAAATTAGTATATTATAAGAAGATAGAAGGTGAATTATGAAATACGAAATCATTGTAGTAGGTGGTGGACACGCTGGTTGTGAAGCAGCCTTAGCCTCAGCAAGAAAAGGACATAAAACTCTATTGATTACAGGCAATATCAAAAATATAGCCGATATGCCTTGCAATCCTTCGATAGGAGGAAGCGCAAAAGGTATTGTCGTAAGAGAAATTGATGCCCTAGGTGGAGAAATGGGAATTAATGCAGATAAAGGCCAAATTCAAATTAAAATGTTAAATTCTGGTAAAGGACCGGCAGTTCAAGCACTTAGAGCTCAGGCCGATAAAGTTGTATATCCCAAGGAAATGTTAAAAACATTAGAAAACACTGAAAATTTAGAAATATTAGAGTCTATGGTAGAAGATCTAATAGTAGAAAACAATAAAATAAAAGGTGTAGTGTTACACAATGGTGATGAAATTTTTGGAGAAGCGGTCATTTTAACAACTGGCACCTATTTAAAAGCAGACATTTTGGTTGGAGATACTAGAAGAAGAGAAGGACCTCATGGTGAAAAACCAAGTATGCATTTAAGTGAAAATTTAGAGAAATTAGGTTTTAAAATAGTTAGATTAAAAACTGGTACCCCGCAAAGAATAGATAAAAAAACTATTGATTTTTCAAAAGCCAAAGAGGAAAAAGGGGATGATAAATATTTATCATTTAGTTATGATATTAAACCAAACTATAATATAGAAGATCAAATTTCTTGTCACCTTATATACACGACAGAAGAAACACATAATATAATTAGAAAAAATTTAAACAAATCCAGCATGTATGGTGGATTAGATGATATAAAGGGTGTTGGGCCACGATATTGTCCATCAATAGAGGATAAGGTGGTAAGATTTTCTGATAAAGAAAAACACCAATTATTTCTTGAACCAGAAAGCGTTTATTATGATGATATATATTTACAAGGTTTTTCAACAAGTATGCCTTATGATATTCAAGAAGAAATGGTTCATTCATTACCAGGATTAGAACATGCTAAAATATTAAAATATGCTTATGCAATAGAATATGATGCAATATATCCTACTCAATTAAAACAATCTCTTGAAACAAAATTAATAGAAGGATTATTTACTGCTGGACAAATCAATGGAACTAGTGGATATGAAGAAGCAGCTTGTCAAGGATTGATTGCAGGAATAAATGCCTCTTTAAAATTGGAAGGAAAAGAACCATTAATTTTGAAGCGAAATGAGGCTTATATTGGAGTTTTAATAGATGATTTAGTTACAAAAGGTATTAGAGATCCGTATAGATTATTAACTTCTCGAGCAGAATATAGGTTACTGCTTCGTAATGATAATGCTGATTTAAGATTAAGAGAAATCGGATATAGCATAGGATTAATAAATGAAGACAGATACCAAAAATTTGTAGATAAAAAAAATAAAATTAATGAGTTAAAAGAGTTACTTCAAAATAACAAAATAACTCCAACAAAAGATGTTAATGATCTGTTAATTTCATATGGAAGTGCAATTTTAAAGGATGGAATAACTTTTTATAATCTACTAAAACGCCCAGAAATAGACATTAATTTTATTAGAAACTTTATTAACATTGATTTTGATAATGATATAATTGAGGAAGTGGAAATTTCAATAAAATATGAAGGATATATAAAAAAAGCTGAAAAAGAGGCCGAAAAACTAGTCAATTTAGAGAATAAAAAAATTCCTTCTGATATAAATTATGATGAAATACATAATATTGCTAGCGAAGCTAAACAAAAGTTGAAAGAAGTAAAACCTACATCCATTGCACAAGCTTTAAGAATTAGTGGTGTAAACCCTGCAGACATCTCAATTTTAATGGTATATTTAAAAAAGGAGTATAATCGTGGATAAAAAACAATTTATAGAAGAACTTAGCAAAATAAATATTGAGATTAGTGCCGAAAAATTATCAAAATTGGAAAAGTATTATCAAATGTTGATAGAATGGAATGAAAAAATAAATTTAACAGCCATAACAGAAGAAAAAGATGTATATTTAAAACATTTTTATGATTCGATTACTGCGAGTAAAATAATAGATTTAAATAATGAGCAAACTCTGTGTGATATTGGTACTGGAGCTGGATTTCCAGGCATAGTTTTAAAAATATTTTATCCTGAACTAAACATCACACTAGTTGACTCTTTAAATAAGAGAATTGTATTTTTACAAGAAGTAATAAAAGAACTAAAATTAAAAAAAATTACTGCAGTTCATGCTAGAGCTGAGGAATTTGCTAGAGAACATAGAGAATGTTTTGACGTAGTTATAGCAAGAGCTGTAGCACCAATCAACATTTTATTGGAATATTGTATACCAATGATTAAAGAAAACAAATATTTTATTTCTATGAAGGGAGATATTTCCCGGGAAATAAATTTTATAGAATGTTCAACACATAAAATTAATGCCCAAGTGTCAGATATCAAAGAATTTTTATTGCCTATTGAAGGAAGTAAGCGGTCTTTAATTTCCTTTACAAAACAAGGAAAAACACCAATGAAATATCCAAGAAAAAATTCTGAAATTAAAAAAAATCCATTATAGGATTTTTTTATTTCCCAAAAAACTCTTGCATTATTTCCCAAAACGTAGTATCATATAATTATAAAAGAATAAGGAAGGGGATTATTATGGATAATAGAAAAGTGGTGGAACTTCCTTTAGATGATGTTTTACCTAATAGGTTTCAACCTAGAATAAAGTTTAATGAAGAATCTATTAATGAATTATCTGAGTCAATTAAGGAACATGGGGTAATTCAACCAATTGTAGTACGACCAGTAGGAGACAGGTATGAAATAATTGCTGGTGAGAGACGTTATAAGGCAACAACATTAGCAGGTTTAAAAACAATTCCTGCTATTATTACTGATTTAAACGATAAAGATAGCGCAGAAGTAGCTCTGATTGAAAACGTTCAAAGACAAGACTTAACCCCAATAGAAGAGGCTATTTCTTACAAAAAAATCTTGGATATGGGGTATTTAACACAAGAAAATTTAGCTGAAAAACTTGGTAAAAACCAATCTACTGTTGCCAATAAATTACGTTTACTTAACTTAGATGAAGAAGTGCAAGAAGCCTTGCTAAATGAAAAAATTTCTGAAAGACATGCTAGATCTTTATTAAAACTTTCTAATTATGATGATCAAGTGAAATTGTTAAATAAAATAATAGAAGAAAGATTGACAGTTCGAAAAACAGATGAGGAGATTAGTAAAATGCTAGATAAACGAGAAGAACCTACAGTAAACAATGTAGAAATTTTAGATGTTGAGGAACCAATAATTATTCCAGAGGAAGACACAGTTGTGTCTGTTGAAAATTATGGTATTCCATCAACTCCGATAATGGATGAACCAGTGATGTCTGTTGAAAATTATGGAATTCCATCAATTCCAATAATGGACGAATCAACAAACCAACCAGAAACAACTTTAGACAATTACAGTTTTCCAAGTTTTGATACACCATTGTCTGATTCAGAAGAACAGGAAGGTGGAGAACAACTAATTCCAGGAAGGTTCTTTAACTTAATGGAAGAGGTAGAACCGACTACAGATGAAATAAAAGATGAGGTTACTGAAAAAGAAGAAAATAATAATTTGAATTTAGATTTCAACAGTATTTTTAATTCGATTCCATCAACTCCGATTGTAGATGAAGACATAACTATGTCTCCAAATTTCGGCATTCCCAACTTTGATGATATAGAACTTCCTACTGAAGCCCCAGTTGCTGAAAATGTTTCTGAGCCGGTAGGAAATAATACATTTGTTGCAGGAGATATGAAGACAGTGGTAAATACTATTAGGAATTGTACAGATACAATCGAAAAATATGGTTTTACTGTTGATACAGAAGAATTTGATTTAGAGGATATGTATCAAGTAATTATTAAAATTAATAAGAAGTAGAAATACTTCTTTTATTTTTTTGTAAGTATAGAAATAAGATTAAATTTTTTTGAAAGAATAAATATTATAACGGTAAAGATAATTATCAAAATTATAGTTACTAGTGGAAAGTTTATGTTATGATTGTTATTTTCAATTTCATAAAAAACGCTAATTGAATTTTTTACTACATCATATAAATTTTCTTTATTAGTTAATACTTTATAGCCTGATTTTACAAATTTTTCTGGATTACTGGAAAAAATTCCACCAGAGATAAAATTAAACTTATTACTCAAATCATCTGACAAATTAAAAACATCCGCATTTTTATCTGAGATATATTTCCCACCAGAAATTGTTAATGAATTAACTTTGGTTTGGGTATTATTAACAGTATATTCATAGATAACATTGCTGTTTTTACTATTAAAAAAACCGTTTTCAATATTTATTTCTATATTGCCTGGATACGCTTGATTGGATTCAATTTGAATGGCTGCACCAGACGCATTTATCCCATTATTATTCCCAGTGGTAGGTGTTTGATCTTCGCCGTTTCCGATAATAGTTCCATTTAATATATTAAAAACTCCGGCTTTAATACCAATTCCCGCCTCATGACCAGCAATATCTGCACCGTTTATCTTATATGTTGCGTATCCAGCAGCATAAATTCCATGTCCGGAAGAGGCTATCTTAGCTGTATCAGTTAAATGAACCATTGGTGCATTTTGTTTATTTTGAATATTTCCGTTAACATAAATACCAATGCCTGGGTCGCCACTTGCATCGTTTACAGCATTAATACTACCAGCCATATTTATGCGAATACCATATCCTGTTTTATTTAGGTGATTAATAAAAATTCCAGACCATCCTTCAAGCAAAATATCTTTGCCAATGCTCACTGTAGAATAGTCTGTTTTTGAAGAATCATCAGCTCCAATTATCATAATGGCTCCATAATTTGGGCGTGTTTCATAAATATTTCCTTTGCCAGTTAAGTTAAGGCTACCGCCTTGTACAACAAATACTTTTTCCTCAGTGCTAATAGAGTGTCCATTCAAGTTGATATTAACAGTTTTATTAATTTCTATTGAATTATCTAATGATACATCATTATTTAAATTAATAATATCATTGCTTGAGGCAGCAATAATTGCATCTTCTAAAGTATTATAAAATTTACTACCGATACGAGCTTGACCCAGATCACTAGCTATGACCTGTTCAGAGAAAAAGCATGTTAATAAACAAACAATAATAAATCCAATTATTTTTCTCATAAATATTTCCTTTCATTTAATATATTTTATTTAGATTTAATATTAATATTCCATGAAAATTAAAGAATAATAGGCATTTAATAAACTTGTACTTTTAAACAAAAAATGATATAAATAATATGATAAATTGAAAATTAATGAGAGGAGGAATATAATGTTTGATTTAGTATCTAAATATAATCCTAGCGGTGATCAACCAAAGGCAATAAAACAGCTAGTATCCGGAATTAAAAATGGTAAAAAACACCAAGTTTTATTAGGGGCTACTGGGACAGGGAAAACATTTACAATAGCAAATGTAATAAAAGAAGTAAATAAGCCTACTTTAGTGCTTGCGCACAATAAAACCCTTGCTGGGCAACTTTATGCAGAATTAAAAGAATTATTTCCCAACAATCATGTAGAATATTTTGTTAGTTATTATGATTATTATCAGCCGGAAGCATATGTAGCAAAAACTGATACATATATAGAAAAAGATGCATCTATTAATGATGAGATAGATGAATTACGCCACGCTGCTACTGCGGCTTTATTAAAAAATAGAGATGTCATCGTTGTTGCCTCAGTTTCGTGTATTTATGGAATTGGAGAAATAGAAGAATATGAAAATAAAACCTTAACTTTTTCTGTAGGCGATAATATTGATAGAAATCAAGTTTTGGAAAAATTGGTAGAAATGTTATATGAAAGAAATAATTTAGATTTAACGCGCGGAAGTTTCAGAGTAAGAGGAGATATATTAGAAATAGTTCCTATTGGTCAACATGGGAAAGCAATTAGAATTGATTTTTTTGGAGATGAAATTGAGAAAATTAGTGAATTTGATATTTTAACAGGAGCAATAATTTCCAATAAAAAGAATTATACTTTGTTTCCAGCTAGTCATTTTGTTACTAGTGAAGAAAAACTAGTCCAAGCGATAGAAAATATAAAGATAGAGTTAGATAATAGACTGCAATTTTTTTTAACCAACAATAAGTTATTAGAACATCAGCGTTTAAAAGAACGAACAAACTACGATATAGAAATGTTAAGCGAGACTGGTTTTTGTCGAGGTGTTGAAAATTATTCGCGACACATTGCTTTAAAACCAGATGGAGCAACACCAACAACATTAATCGATTTTTTCGGAAATGATTTTTTGTTGGTAATAGATGAAGCACACGTTACTGTTCCCCAAGTTCGAGGTATGTATAATGGCGATAGGGCAAGAAAAACAGTATTAGTAGATTACGGTTTTAGATTGCCAAGTGCGCTTGATAATAGGCCATTAAAATTTGAGGAATTTGAACAAAAGGTAGATAATGTAATATATGTTTCTGCCACACCAGGGGACTATGAATTAGAAAAAACCAATAATATCGTTGTAGAACAAATTATAAGACCAACAGGACTATTGGATCCTAAAATTGAGGTAAAGCCGACAAAAGGGCAGATTGACGATTTAGTGGAGCAAATACACAAAGAAAAAGAAAAAGGGTTTAGGCTTTTAATTACAACATTGACAATTAGAATGGCCGAAGAATTAACCGAGTATTTAAAAAAGCTAGATATTAAAGTTGCGTATTTACACAGTGAAGTCAAAACGCTAGAACGACTTAAAATTATCCGTGATTTACGCTTAGGAAAGTATGACGTTTTAGTTGGTATAAACTTATTAAGAGAAGGCCTGGACATACCAGAAGTTAGTTTAGTTGCAATAATGGATGCTGATAAACAAGGATTTTTAAGAAGTGAAAAGAGCTTAATTCAAACTATAGGAAGAGCTGCCAGAAATGCTGAAGGAAGAGTTATTATGTATGCAGATAGTATTAGTGATTCTATGCAAAAAGCAATTGACGAAACTAATAGAAGAAGACAAATCCAAGAAGAATACAACGAAAAGAACAATATAAAACCACGTACTATAATTAAAGAAATACGTGATACAATATCGAATATTACGGAAACGGAAATTAAAAATTCGGAAAAAATGAGTAAAAAGGAAATTAATAATTTAATTATAAACATAGAAAAAGAGATGCGTGAAGCTGCTAAAAACCTTGATTTTGAAAGAGCAATGGAATTAAGAGATGTTTTGTTTGAATTAAAAAGTGATAAAAATATATAGTATGATATAATATAAATAGGAGATGGAATGATGAAAATAGTAATAATGAATAATAAAACCAACAGACCACATTTAAATTATATTTTAGATTGGCTTATGCATATGGTTGGATATTCCCTTATTTTGATAACTGTCTCAGTTTTGTTTAAAAATACCATTCAAATTGATAATAGTTATTTTGGATTTTGGGCTTTTCTAGCTTCAGTTTTAATATACGTATTAAATAAAACAGTAAAACCAATGTTAGTTTGGCTTACCTTGCCTATAACCGGGTTAACTTTGGGGCTATTTTATCCTTTTATTAATGTATTTATTTTATATATAGTTTCTTGGATTTTAGGCCCACATTTTTCGATAAATGGAATATTTATGTGTTTTATAGTTGCTATTTTTATATCAATAATGAACTTGTTTATGGATGCAATTATAGATAATATACTAAGAAAGAGGTAAATTATGGATTCTGTATTTTTAGATTTAGGTTTTATTCAAATATATTGGTATTCTATCATGATTTTTTTAGGATTATTGTTTGGTGGGTGGATTATTTTAAGGGAATCTAGAAGATTTGGAATATCTGAAGATTTTATTATTAATTTATTTTTCTTTGCTGTTCCGATTTCAATTATAGGTGCAAGATTATACTATGTGGTGTTTAATTGGTCATACTATTCCTCTAATTTGTTATCCATTTTTAAAATATGGGAAGGGGGACTAGCAATTCATGGGGGACTTTTGTTTGGGCTAATTTGGATAATTTTATATACTAGAAAATACAAAGTAAATACTTTTCGTATTTTAGATATGGTGGTTGTAGGACTTCTTCTTGGACAAGCAATAGGAAGATGGGGGAACTTTTTTAATGGTGAAGCACATGGCCCGATAACCACATTAGAATTTTTGAATAATCTACATTTACCTAATTTTATTATAGAGGGTATGAATATTGGCGGAACATATTATCAACCAACATTTTTGTATGAATCTTTATGGTGTTTGGTTGGATTTTTGGCAATTTTATTTATAAGAAGACTTAAATATATTAAAATAGGTCAAATTACAGGGATATATTTAATATGGTATGGAATTGGTAGATTTTTGATTGAATCATTGAGAACAGACAGTTTAATGTTATTTGGTTTAAAACAAGCCCAATTAGTATCTGTTTTCATGGTCGTTGCAGGAATAATAATTATTATTGTTAGAAACAGAGGTTCTAAATTAGAAAATCAGTATAATAAAAAAGGAGATATCAATGAAATCAGATTTTGATTGTGCTGTTATAGGGGCTGGAGTTGCAGGAATGACTGCGGCCCTTTATTTGAAGAGAGCTGGTATAGATGTATGTTTGTTTGAAAAAGAATTTGTGGGTGGACAAATAAATAAAACATATACGATTAAGAATTATCCTGGTTTAGTGGATATAGACGGCCCATCACTTGCTTTCACGATGTCCTCTCAATTAAAAGAACTAGAAATACCAATCATTTTCGAAAAGGTAGAAAATATTACAGATCTGGAGCATTCTAAACTGGTAAAGACAAATAAAACTGAATATAGAGTTAAGGCGGTAATTATAGCAACTGGCAAGAAAGAACGAAGTTTAGGATTGGATAATGAAAAAGAATTAATAGGTCATGGAATTAGTTGGTGTGCAACTTGTGACGGGAATTTATTTAAAGAAAAAGTGGTTGCAGTAGTCGGTGGTGGAAACACTGCAATGGAAAATGCACTATATTTATCTAACATATGTGATAAAGTTTATATTATCAATAGAAGTGATAATTTTAGGACAGACAAGATATTATTAGAACAAGTAAAAACAAAAGAAAACATTGTTATTATAGTTAATAGTGTAATAAAAACACTAATTTCAGAAAATGGTGTATTAGCAGGAATACAATTACACGATAATAGCAAAATTCGTGTTAGTGGATTATTCGTCGCTATAGGTAGTGATCCTGTAGTTGATTTTGCTAAAAATTTAGATATAGAAATGAGCAATAATTATATTGTTGTTGATGAAGGTATGCAAACATCTGTCGAGGGAATTTTTGCTTGTGGTGATGTTATTGAAAAAGATTTATATCAAATAATTACAGCAGCAAGTGATGGCGCAAAGTCGGCTAATTCTGTGAAAAATTTTTTAAATAGATAGACGTGCCATCAAATTAATGAATGATTTATAACTTGAAATCAAATAAGATTAGAATGCGATAATTTAGTGACTGCGACAGGAGATAATCCGTAGTAGAATTGATACACAATATTTGCTAAAATAAGGTGGTGATAAGATGTCTTTTACTGGAGAAGTAAAATCAGAAATAATAAATTTAACAACAATGGAAACAGAAAAAATATCTGAATTGTCTGGCATTATACATAATTCAAATATTTCTGAAACCGGTATCCGAATACATTCAGAAAACAATGCAGCCATAAGGCATATTTTCAGTCTCGTTAAAGAAATATATAAAATAAATCCTAAGATTACTGTTCGTCGAGGATACAATTATAACAAAAACTATATTTATATTCTAGAAATAACCTCTAAAGCAAATGAAATATTAAAAGACCTAGGAATCAAAGATGGAAATAACGTACTTAATATTCCGAAGTCATATATAATCGATGATGAATCATTAATTAGAAATTATATTAAAGGTGTATTTTTAATGTGTGGAAGTATTAATGACCCTAAAAAATCCAGATATCATTTAGAGTTCTTGGTTTCCACATCTGAATATAGCGAGTATTTAAGCGACTTGCTTAATAAGTTTGAATTAAATAGTAAAGTATTAAAACGTGACAACAAATATATGGTTTACATGAAGGAAGCTGAAAAAATAGGAGATTTTTTAAGAATTGTGGGCGCAACTAAGAGCTTACTTTATTATGAAGATATCCGAATTTATCGCGATCACAAAAACATGACTAATCGCTTAAACAATTGTGAACAAGCCAATGTAGAGCGTACTATTGCAACAGCTAATGAACAAGTAAAAGATATTGAAACAATTATGAATGCTGGTGGTTTAGCATTGCTAGATCCAAAGGAACAAATTATTGCTAATTATCGCTTAAAATACAAGGAAGCCTCTTTAGTAGAACTTAGCGATATAATTTCATTGGAAACAGGGCAAAAACTAACTAAATCAGGTGTAAATCACAGAATGAAAAAAATTAAAATGTTAGCACAAAGGATAAGAGAAAAACAAAATTAAGTTTTTTTCTTTTTGTTTAAGACAATTTAACTAAATTATAGTATAATAATTGTAACTTAGTGCTTAAGGAGGTATATATGAAAGTTATATTTCTAAAAGATTTAAAAAATCAGGGAAAAAAAGGTGAAATAAAAGAAGTAAAAGATGGCTATGGCAAGAATTTTTTAATCAAAAATGGTTATGCAGTAATGGCAACGGAAACAGGGGTAAAAAGATTAAATGAAGAAAACGCTCAAATAAAACAACAAGAATTAGATAATATTAAAAAGTGCGAACAAGTAAAAGAAAAATTGGAAAAAAATAGTTTAAAATTTAAGGTAAAAACAGGTACACAAGATAGGGTGTTTGGAACAGTAAGTACCAAAATGATAGCAGAAGAGTTAAAACAAAAAGGGTTTAATATTGATAAAAAATTTATTAAATTGGATAATCCGTTATCATGTTTGGGATTTCATAATGTTAAAGTCGAATTACATAAAGAAGTAATTGCAAACTTAAAAGTTGAATTAATGAAGTAGGTGATTATATGCAAGAAAGAATTATGCCACATAATATTGAGGCAGAACAATCTGTATTAGGATCAATGTTTCTATCTAAATATGCGTTACAGAAGGCAGTAGAATCTTTAACTAAAGATGTTTTTTATTCGGAGAGTCATGCCAAAATGTTTGAAGTTATATCTGATTTGGCTGAACGAGGAAGTTCCATAGATTTAACTACAGTAACAGCAGAGTTAGATAATAGAAAATTATTAAAACAGGTGGGCGACGTAGAATATGTGGCAGAAGTTGTTAATTCTGTGCCTAGCGCTGCAAACATAGAAGAGTACATAAAAATAGTAGAAGAAAAGGCAATACTAAGGAGATTAATTAATGAGGCAGCTAATATTGTAAGTGACGGATATAACTCCACCGAATCTATTAATGATATTCTTGATAATGCTGAGAAAAAAATACTTAACGTAGTTAAGACACGAAAAGGAACAGAGTTTAGAACGATTCAAGATGTTTTGTTTAAAACACAAGCAGATTTAGAAAAATTAGCTCAAACAAAGAACGAGATTACGGGAATCGCTACTGGATTTTATGATTTAGATAAAATCACATCTGGATTACATCCCAATGAGTTAATAATTATTGCAGCTCGTCCTGCTATGGGAAAAACAGCTTTTGCATTAAATCTAGCAACTAATATAGCTGTTGGAAGCAAAAAAACAGTAGCTTTATTCAACATGGAAATGGGTGCTGAGCAACTTGCTATGAGAATGTTATCATCATTGGGGCAAATTGATGGTTATAAGTTAAAAAATGGTCGTCTAGAACATAATGACTGGAAGAGAGTTAATGAAGCTATCAGTCGACTAGCTGATACAAAGCTTTTTATAGATGATACTCCAGGAATGACAATTAGTGAAATTAGGGCAAAGTGTCGAAGACTAGCAAGCTCAGAAGGTGGACTTGGTATAGTTATTATAGATTACTTACAATTAATTAGTGGTTCTGCTAAATATGCAGGAAATCGCCAACAAGAAGTTTCTGAAATTTCGCGTTCACTAAAAACCTTAGCGATGGAATTAGAAATACCTGTGGTAGCTCTAGCACAATTATCTCGTACTGTTGAAGGAAGAGAAGATAAAAGACCGTTATTAAGTGATTTACGTGAATCAGGTTCTATCGAGCAGGATGCAGATATAGTAGCTTTCCTTTATAGAGACGACTATTATACAAAGCAAGTGACTATAGATGAGAATACTAGTGAGAGTGAATTTATTATTGCAAAACATCGTAATGGCCCAACCGCGACAGTAGATTTAGTATTTAAAAGAAATACAAGTACTTTTATAAGTAAATTGAAGGAACAACCCAAAGAATGAAAGTAAGTTTATTAGCTAGTGGCAGCAAAGGAAATTGTTGTTATGTTGAGACTTCTGCAGGGGAATTTTTAATTGATGTTGGGGTAAGTTGTGCTTATATTGAAAACAAGTTAAAATCAATGAATAAAAATGTCCGAGCAATCCATGCCGTATTTATAACACATACTCATATTGATCATATACAGGGACTTAAATCTTTTGTTAAAAAATACAATCCAATTATATACACTACAGAAAAAATATATCATGAGTTATCAGATGTTATATATTCACAAAATTATGTGATTTTAGGGAAAGAATTAATAATGGATAGCTTAAAAGTAAGTATTATTAAAACATCTCATGATGCTAGTGACTCGAACGGATATATATTTGAAGATGATGGTCATAGCTTAGTATATATTACGGATACAGGATACATAAATGTTAAAAATCATAAGAAACTCATTAATAAAAATTTATATATTTTAGAGAGTAATCACGATGTTAATTTGTTAATGAACAATCCGAAATATCCGTTTTATTTAAAACAAAGAATTTTAGGTGATAAAGGGCACCTGTCGAATGAAGATTCTTCATACTATTTATCACAATTTGTGGGAGAAAAGACCAAATGTGTAATTCTAGCACATTTAAGCGAGCATAATAATACCAAAGAGTTAGCACTATCATCTTTTAATGCGGCCTTAAATAAAACTGCTACAAATATAGAACGAATAATAGTTGCTGAACAAAATGAACGAACAGAGTTGATCGAAATATGATTAAAATTATTTGTGTTGGAAAAATAAAAGAAAAATTTTACAGAGATGCCATTGATGAATATTTGAAAAGACTTTCCAAATATACTAAAATATCAATTATGGAAGTAGATGATATTGATTATTCAAATCCTGAGGTTTCTATGCAAAAAGAAAAAGATTTAATATTAAAGTATGTTGATGTCAAGGATTATATTATCACTTTAGAAATAGAAGGGCAAAAGTATAATTCAATGGATTTATCAAAGAAAATAGATAAAATTTTATCAATTAATCCCAATATTACTTTTATTATAGGTGGTTCATATGGATTGTCACTCGATATTAAAAAATTAAGCAACATGAAATTATCGTTTTCAGATTTAACTTTCCCACATCAATTGTTTAGAATAATGCTTTTAGAACAAATATATAGGTCGTATAAAATTTTAAATAATGAATCTTATCATAAATAATTGAATATAAATTAAAATAATTGCTCAATATTAAATGGAGAGGAGCAATTTTTTTATGAAAAAAACGCTTTTATTAATTGGAGTAATATTTACTATTTATTATTTTATTGGCATTAAAGCAGAGGAAATATTAAAGATTCCAGATGAAGCAATAAGGTTTAGAGTGATAGCTAATAGTAATTCAGAGTATGATCAAAAGGTTAAGTATGAAGTTAAAGATGAAATTCAAAATCATATGTTAACAATTTTACAAAATGTTGATAGTATAGATGTGTCAAGAAGTGTAATTGCAGCAAATTTATCAACCATAAACACTAAAATAGCGCAAGTTTTAGAAAGAGAAAAATACGAGATCCCCTATAATGTTAATTTTGGATTAAATTACTTTCCCGCCAAAGAATATAAGGGTATTATTTATGATGAAGGTTATTATGATTCATTAGTAATCACCTTAGGAAGCGGTCAAGGGGACAATTGGTGGTGCATTTTATTCCCTCCGCTATGTTTACTCGAGGCGGAGGATGGAGTAGAAGCAGAATACACATCATTTGTTAAAGAAATCTTAGATAAATATGTATAAAAAACCACTCCTACAATAAAATTTTATAGGAGGTTTTTTTATGCGATTTTTTATTATTTTAACAATTGCCGTAAGTCTTAGTATGGATGCTTTTTCGCTTTCTTTAGCATATGGAACCTTGGGGCTAAAAGCTAAGGACATGCTAAAATTATCTTCAATAGTAGCTGTTTATCATTTTTTGATGCCTCTTTTAGGACTGCTAGTAGGAAAATTGTTTCTCAGTATTTTCCCGCTTAACCCAGATATAATTGTTTTTATTGTTCTATCATTTATTGGAGTACAAATGATTCTTGAATCGTTAAAAAAGGAAGAAATAGATAAAAAAACAACATTTTTTCAGTTATTGTTGTTTGGGTTAGCTGTTAGTATAGATAGTTTTTCTGTTGGAATTGGACTAAGTAGTATATCTAAACAATATATACCTTGTGCACTAATGTTTTCATTTTCTAGTTTTATGTTTACTTATTTAGGATTAGTATTAGGAAAACATATCAATTTATTAATTGGTAAAGTATCGACAATAGTGGGTGGGATAGTTTTAATTTTAATTGGATTTTTTTATTTGTTTTAGTGTAAAGAACATATTTAATATATTATTTTTATTGCCTTTAGTTTTAAAAAATAATATAATTGATATAGGTGATAGTATGTTAGAAAACATGTGCAAAATGTTGGATAAAGCAAAGAAAGAAGGCTATGCAGTACCACATCTTAATATTAACAATTTAGAGTGGGCAAAATATATCTTAGAGGTATGCGAACAACAGCACAGTCCAATTATTCTTGGAGTTAGTGAAGGGGCAGCTAAGTACATGGGAGGATATAATACTGTTGCGATGATGGTAAAAGGTCTTATAAAAGACTTAAGTATCAATATACCAGTAGCTTTGCATTTGGATCATGGATCTACCTTTGAAGCATGCAGAAAGGCAATAGATGCAGGATTTACTTCAGTGATGATAGATGCGTCTAGATTTAGTTTAGAAGAAAATATAGAAATTACAAAAAAAGTTGTAAAATATGCTAAAAAGAAAAGAGTGAGCGTCGAGGCTGAAATTGGACATATAGGTGGAACAGAAGATGAGATATCTGCTGATATCGGATATGCTAAATTGGAAGATTGTATTGCACTTGTAAAGAATGCTAAAATTGATTTTTTAGCTCCTGCATTAGGAAGCGTGCATGGATTATATAAGGGAGAACCAAAAATTGATTTTGAAAGAATGAAACAAATTAAGGATGAACTAAATATTCCTTTAGTATTGCATGGTGGAACAGGTCTTCCAGATGAAATTATAAAAAAATCAATTGAATGTGGGATATGTAAAATTAATATTAACACAGAGTTACAAATAGAATGGGCGGCAGGTGTGAGAAAAAAAGTAGCAGACGATCAAAACGTGTACGATCCACGCAAAATTATTTCTGGTGGAGAAGATAGAATGAAAGATGCCATAGTGACAAAGATTAATTTATTAGGAAGCGCTAATAAAGCATAAACACAAAAATAATAAAAACACATATAAATATAGTGATAGTAGTGGAGGTTTTGTATGAAACAAATAATAATAGAAGGTGGGGCCCCTCTTTCAGGAACAATAAAAATAAGTGGTGCCAAAAATAGTGCTGTAGCACTAATTCCGGCCTCATTACTTTGTGATGAAAAGGTGAGAATTGATAATATTCCTAACATATCTGATATAGATGCATTAAATGAAATATTAGAGTATTTGGGCGCAACTGTTAGAAGAACAGACGGAACAATTGAAATAGACTCAACAAATATTGTAAATAAGGAAATACCTGAAACAATATCTAGAAAATTAAGAGCATCATATTATTTTATGTCCGCTTTGTTAGGAAAATATAAGAAGGTAGAAATGTATTTTCCGGGGGGCTGTTCAATAGGTGCAAGGCCAATAGATCAAACTCTAAAAGGATTTAAAGAATTAGGTGCTGTTGTTGTAGAGGAAGGTAATAAGTATACTATAACAGCAGAGGAGTTACGTGGTGGACATGTATATTTAGATATGCCTAGTGTTGGAGCTACAATCAATACCATGCTAGTGGCGGTTAGAGCTAGGGGGAAAACTATAATAGAAAATGCAGCTAAGGAACCAGAAGTTGTGAATGTAGCTACTTTCTTAAATAATATGGGTGCAAAAGTAACGGGAGCAGGGACTAGTGAAATTAGAATTACTGGTGTAGACTATTTGAAAGGATGTTTTACCGAGGTTATTCCGGATAGAATCGAAGCTGGAACATATATGATTGCGGGAGCTTTATTGGGAAATAAATTGAAAATTGATAATGTTATACCTGAACATGTAGAAGCACTAAGTCTCAAGTTAAAAGAAATGGGTATACCAATGGAAATTGGTAGCGATTATATAGTAATTAGCAAAAAAGATAATCTTAAGAAAGTAAATGTTAAAACGTTAGGGTATCCAGGGTTCCCAACCGACTTACAACAACCCCTTACTACTTTACTAACACAGTGTACAGGGAAATCTGTGTTAGAAGAAACTATCTATGAAAATAGATTCCAAAATGTTAAATTTTTGAATGATTTAGGTGCCAATATAGAAATAAGCGATAGAAAGATATATATAGAAGGACCTACAAAGTTAGTTGGGACAGAAGTAATAGCGACTGATTTAAGAGCAGGAGCATGCCTTGTGCTAGCAGGGCTTTTAGCTGATGGTAAAACAACAATAAACGAAGTAGAACATGTACTACGTGGATATGAAAATATTGTGGATAAGTTAACTTCTGTGGGTGCTAAAATAACATTAAAAGATGTATAAAACCATAAATATTAAAATATAATTAAGTAGGATATTTCCTACTTTTTTTAGGAGGTTTTATGAAAAAAATACTACTTTTGTTAACAATAACCACAGCCATTTTTATAATATATATAACTACTCGAGATCAGAAAGTTTATTATTTAGCTTTAGGCGATGATATCACAACACTTGGTATTAAAGAAGGAACTGGGTTTCCTAACTACGTTAATAAATACTTGGAATACTATGATAAATCAGAGATATTTGTAAAAGAGTATGCTGAGGAAAGTTATAGAATTACTGACCTAATTACAGATATTAATAACAATAAAAAGACGATTATAGCCAACCGGGAAAACACCATTAAAAACGCGTTAATTAAAGCGGATTTGGTAACACTATCTGTGGGAATGAATGACCTAACATCAAAAATTAACAGCCAAACATTAACTGACAAAGCAAATTATCAAAATTTATATGACAGCGCTGATGAGATTTCCAAGGATTTAGAAGAACTATTGTTACTAATTAAAAATTTGTGTAAAGAAGACATATATTTGATTGGGCTATATTATCCGTATCAAATAAAGAACCAATCTTTAAATAATGTATTTAGCTATTTAAACAAACGATTTAAAGAAGTTGCTGCAGCTTATCAGGTGCATTATATCGATATATATGATATTTTCAGTGAGAATGAAGTATATCGATCAGATTTAACGATTTATCCTTCGGAAAAAGGGTTAGAGGAAATAGGAAGTCAAGTAATTGTAACTATTAATAATGCATCTTTAAAAAATAGTTGATTTTATTATAAAAGCTTGTTATAATATAGAAGCATTAAATTTCTATGGCACAAAAGTGTCATGGCGGAAGGAGATAAACTATGAAAAAAGGAATACATCCAAATTATGTGGAAACAGAAGTAACTTGTGCTTGCGGAAATACTTTTAAAGTAAAATCAAATAAAGAGCAATTACATTTAGAAGTTTGTAACAAATGTCATCCATTTTTTACAGGAGTTCAAGGAAAAGCTACAAAAACTGGTAGAGTTGAAAAATTTAATCGTAAATATGGTTTAAACCAAGAAAAATAAGCAGAAATTATTTCTGCTTATTTTTGTATGAAAAGAAGGCTAAATAATATAGCCTTCTTTTCACCATTCACTGTTTTTATATTTTTTTAAATAGTTTATCTTTCTTATTAATAACCATATTTTTCTTTTAAAATTATTATCTTTTTTGTAGTCTAATGGATCTACAAATTGTTTTTGTCTTTTTAATTTTTTTATCTCAGCTTTCAAATCATTATTTAAAACATATTTATTGATGACTGACACAGGAACAAAACTTAGAACCATTTTTTTGTTTATAACGTTAAAATCTAAGTTTTTATTTAAAATTAAATCATCAACCAAATATTTTACTAGATTAAATCCACAAGCACATAAATAATAACTACTTCTAGCTTGTCTTGGATTTATTTCAAATACTTTGTATTTATGATCTCTAATATCATATTTTAAATCAAACTCAGCAAATCCGCAGTATTTTTGTTTTTCTAAAAACTTTTTCATTTTTTCAATCTGCTCTGTGCAGTCGCCATGTTCATTGTAACCACTGACAAGAACAGTACAATTTCCTATTCCGGTATGAGTATGTTCTTGAAGGCCTATTTGGGCAAATGAAACAAGTTTAACCTTGTGATTTTTATCACAATAGAATATTGAGTCGAATAGTTGATCGTCTCCTCCAGGGATAAACTCTTGAATTATTAATTTTCCTGTATACCCTGATTTTTTAATAGTTTTAATAACGTTTGCTACTTCTTCGAAACTATTCAATTTATAAACTTTGGCTTGACCCGGGAATTTATGTTTGTAATATGCAACACCGTCTCCAGGTTTTACGATAATCGGAAATAAAAAATGCTTAATATCTTTTTTCGTTAATTTCTGGTTAGAGTCACAATCAAAAATTAGTGTGTTAGGTAAATCCAGTCCGCTATTTGCAAAAGTACTGTAAAAGTTATCTTTTACTAATAAATTATTTAGGAGTTTCTCACTAATTGCATGAAAGATACAATTCTGATTTAATTTTTTCTTATTTTCTATCAACAATCTAACATAGAAATCGTTACTAGGAATTAATAATAAAGTTTTTTCTTCATGTTTTTTAGCATATGCATTTATAGCAGCGACAAATTCCTCTTTATCCCATAGATTAGGATGATATTCAATTGTTAGGATATTACTAAGTCTAGTAAAATTCATAGGCTCTTTAGCGATTAAATGTGCTCTTTTGTTATAAGCTTCATGGCAACATCTGGCCATATAATATGCATTAATATCTGAACCTAATATCACTACTTCAAAATTCATTTTTTATTCCTCCTCGTTTCCGCTTATATTATTGTTTATGTAGACTCTTGGTAATAATGGTGAAATTGTTGTCATAGTCTCATATATTGTTGTATTCACGTGTGAACTAGTTTCATTGATTTTGATGTTATTACCGAAAATTTCTACTTTATCTCCAGGCTTTATTGAATTATCAACTTGTATAGAAATCATTCCCATATTAATAGTTCCAATAATTTTAAAACGTTTTCCATTTATAAATACGGGAGCTCCAGTTGCTCTCAAATCAATCCCATCTGCATAACCAATGCTTGCTGTGGCAACTTTAATTTCTGGTTCATTATTTACATGCCCAAAGTATCCAATAAATTCGCCTTTTTTCACGGTTTTTATTTCTATAACTTCTGTAATTAAACTCATGGCAGGCTTCAGTTTTAAATTAATTTCCGTATTAGTTTTAGAGATATTATATTTCTTGATTTTGAAATATTTTCTAATTTGTTTAAACTTGTTTTTTAAACTTTTTGGTTGTTTTTTAAATTGATTATATCCATATAAAGCAAGACCCATTCTAACACCATTGCAAAAATCAATTTTTTCATGACACATCATAGTAGCGCTTCTATCTATGTGGATAATTTTAAATTCATTTAAATCTGTAGACTGAGTTATTCTTTTAAATTCTTCTAGTTGTCTATCCCAATATGGATCACTAATACCTAAAGTTCCCATATGAGTATAGATTCCTTCAAGTGTTAGATTATTATTAGTTTTAAGCAACTTTAGAGCACTTTCTAAATCCTTACTATTGTCAAATCCTAGTCTGTTCATTCCACTATCAATTTTAATATGAATTTTTAATTTTAAGGGCCAAGTTTCAAGCAATTTGGCGTATCTTGTTGAGGAAACTGTTATAGTGATGTTGTTAATAGAACATAGTTCTAAGTGTTCATAATCGATAGGTTCTAAACATAAAACTGGGACTTCTTTATTTATTTTTCTGATTTCTAAAGCTTCTTGTAAATTTGAAACGGCCAGATAGTTAATTCCATTATTAATTAAGGTATTGATGATATTAAATCCATGACCATATGCAAAACCTTTTACTACTCCAAAATAATACTCATATTTGTTATAAGTATTTAATAATTGTTTCGTATTATATTCTATATTATCTAAATTAACTTCAACATATGTTTTTCTATACATAAATTCCTCTTTTCTATCCATGTATACATTATAGCACTTTTTTAATTATTTTCCAAAAGTACTTTAATAAAAACGCTAATTGTAGTATGATTATATAAGGTGATAATATGACTTTTACAGAGTTAACCAAAAAAGAATTTAAAGAATATTTAGATGGACATGAACTTAAATCCTTTTTGCAAACTCCCGAAATGGCTTCATTGAAGGTAAAAAACGGCTGGCAAGAGTATTATGTTGGCGTTAAGGAAGATGAAAAAGTATTATGCGCTACTATGATGTGCTCAAAAAATACTAGGTTTGGTAAATATTTCAATGCGCCACGAGGATATTTAATTGACTTCAAAAATAAAACGCTATTAAAGTTTTTTACACAAGAAATAAAAAAATTTGTTAAATCTAAGGGCGGCTATGTACTAAATATAGAACCAAAAGTTTTGTATAAAGAAAGAGATATTGATGGAAATGTTGTGGAAAACGGTTTTGATAATACGGAAGTATACAATAATCTAATTGAACTTGGATATTGCCACGGAGGTTTTTATGAACATCTTGACTTGTCTAAACAAGTTAGATGGGCCTTTGTATTGGAATTAGATGGCAAATCAAAAGAAGAAATTTTCAACGGATTTAAACCCAACACAAGAAATATTATTAGAAAAAATCAAAAGTATAATGTTAAAGTTAGAGAGCTTGAATATGGCGAGCTAAGTAGTTTTACTGAATTGGTAGAAAGCAGTGGCAGTAGAAAGAATTTCCATAGCAGAACTACAGAATATTATGAAAATATGTATAATTTATTTCATGAAAATGGAGAAGTAAAATTTTTGGTTTCGGAACTTGATATGAATGAATATGTATCTATTTTAAGAGATGAAAAAGATGAATTAGAAACCAAAGTGGCAAAATTAATGGATGCTAAGGCTAGTGAAGGAAAGAGAAAAGAACTTTTGAGTCAAATTGACACTTTAGAAAAACGTCTTCAAGAAGCAGAACAATTAAGGAAAAAGCATGGAGATAATCCATTAATGGCTGGGGCTATGTTTATGCTTTATGGAGATGAAATAGTTTACCTTTTTAGTGGAACAGAAAGTGACTTTATGGCATTAAAGTCACAGTACTTGTTGCAATGGGAGATAATTCAATATGGAATTGATAACGGCTACAAAATACATAATTTTTATGGGATTAATGGTAATTTCAAAGAGGATGATGATCGATTTGGATTATATACATTCAAGAAAAGTTTTAATGGTAAAGTAGTAGAGTATTTAGGAGATTTTGATTTAATTATTAACAAACCAAAATATTATCTCAAAAAAATAATTTCTAAAATCAAATAAATTGTGGTAAAATGTTTATAGATGGTAGAGGTGAGAAAGTATGAAAGTAATCAATAAGATTTGTAATATATTTTTGTCATTAATACTAATAATTTGTTGCTTATTTGTGCCTACACAGCGCGCAGAAGCAAAGACTTTGGGGGATTTAAAAAAGGAATTAAATAAAAAAATTGAAGAATATGAAGCTAGTCAAAGTGAAAAAGATTTAACAGAAGGGCAGATAAACAGCATTAAAAATATTGTTAGCTCTATTCATCAAGAAATAGATAAAAACCAAAAAACAGTAGTTGAACTTGAAAATCAGATATTAGAGTTAGAGGCAGATATTGCAGAAAGAGAAAAAGAAATAAAAGAAATTATGAGATACTATCAGCTATCTCAAGGTGAATCTATGTATTTAGAATATGCTTTTGGGGCGGCCGACTTCACAGATTTTATTTATCGTTTAGCCATTTCGGAGCAATTGTCAAAATATAATCAAGATTTGGTTAAAAAACAAAATGAGATGATTGAAGATAATCAAAAAAAACAGCAAGAACTTGTGGATAAGGAAGAAGAACTGCTAAAAAAACAAGATGAATTAAATAAGCAACTTAATTCTTTAGGAAATAAATTATCTGAAATTGTAGATTTGACGGTAGATATCGAGGAAGAAATAAAGATTCAAAGGGAAGCTATACAATTATACGAAAGAGAGTATAATTGTAAGGATTCTGATGAAATTTCAGTATGTACTGCTAACAAACTTCCTGCCGATACTTCTTTCTGGAGGCCGATGCAACAAGGAAGAAGAACTAGTGAATATGGTTATAGAACGTACACTCTTCATGGTGAAACTGTAACAGATTTCCATACCGGGATAGACCTATCTACTTCACCAAAAAACAATGTAGCAATTTATGCGGCAGCAGCAGGTAAAGTTGTAGGTATTGTTGAAAAGGCTAGTTGTGGTGGTAATAAGATATATATTAATCACACAATTAATGGAAAAAAATATACAACAGCATATGTTCATTTAAGAAAAATTATGGTTACAGTTGGGGACACAGTAACTAAAGATACTCAAATAGGAATAATGGGTGGAGATCCATCTGTTGAGTATTGGGATAGATGTTCTACTGGTGCACACTTACACTTTATTGTTGCAACAGGTTGGTATTTGAATGAATATTATAGTTGGAATACCTTTGTCTCTAAGACAATGAACCCTAGAAATATTGTAAATTTCCCAAGTGGGGGAAATTACTTCTATAATAGAACTACTAAATATTAAAAAAACGAGTACACAGTACTCGTTTATGTTATAATATAATTGAATGAGGTGATACATTGAAGAAAACTAATTTTGTTGAAGGAGCAATGATTGCTACTATAGGAATTGTTTTGTGCAAAATTTTAGGTTTAATATATGTAATACCTTTTTATAATATTATTGGTACAAAAGGTGGTGCTCTTTATAGCTACGCGTATTCCATATATTCTATATTTTTAAGTTTATCGATTTGCGGAATTCCAACTGCTATTTCTAAGATAATAAGTGAATATGATGAACTGGGATTTCATAGTACTAAGGAAAGAATATATCATGTTGCATCAAAACTTATAAGTTTGATTGGAATAGTTATGTTTGTAGTTTTGGTGGTTTTTGCTCCCTATATCGCACATTTAATTATTGGTGATATTCAGGGTGGTAATACAATAGAGGAAGTGACAATGGCTATTAGGCTAGTGTCTTTGGCTTTATTAATAGTTCCTAAATTGAGTATCTTACGAGGATATTTGCAAGGACATAAATTTATTACACCAACAAGCATAGCAGAAGTGATAGAACAAATTGTTAGGGTTACAATAATTATAGTTGGAAGCTTTCTAACTGTGAAGGCATTTCACTTTCCGATTGAGTATGCTGTATATATAGCTATACTTGGTGCTTCTATCGGTGCTCTTATATCGTACATATATCTAAAAATAAAGTCCAAAAAGGCAAATAACAAAAAAATATATGAAGTTTTAGAAGAAGAAAAAAAATTTGATAAAAAATATTTATTAAAGCAAGTTATTTTTTATGCTTTACCATTTGTTATAATTGATTTATTGAAATCTGCTTATGGCGTGGTTGATTCTATGACTGTAGTTAGAACAATGGTAAGCCTAGGATATGATATTTCATCTGCAGAAACTGCTTTAGGCGTTATGGCAACATGGGGTACTAAGTTAAATATGATTGTTATATCTATTTCTTTAGGCTTAACGATAAGTTTGGTTCCTAATATAGCCGGTAGTGCGGCAAAGCATGATTATAAAGATATAAATAATAAACTCAATCAAACGTTAAAAATGTTGTTATATATAACATTACCTATGGCATTTGGAATAAGCTTTCTATCTACACCTGTTTGGGTTATATTTTATGGATATAACGCTTTAAGCATAGAAATATTTAAGATATTTATACTACAGGTTGTGTTTTTTAGCTTGTATACGACGATTATTAACCTGGCTCAATCTATGAGTGAAACTAAAATTGCCTTAGGAACACTTATTGGTAGTTTTATAGCTAAGGCTGGATTAAATATTCCAATGATGCATTTATTCTCTTTTCTTGGAATAGAAGCTTACTTTGCTCCAACAGTAACTAATGCATTAGTAGAATTTACTGCTCTTATAGTGATATTAGTGCTATTAAAGAAAAAGTATCATTTCAGTTATAAAGATACCTTAAAATGTTTGCCTAAAATTTTTGCTAGTCTATTAATTATGTTAGTTGTTCTTAGTGGTTTGAAAATGATCATAGATATTAATAACATAAATCGTTGGGTATCGCTATTAAATATTATTATATGTACCGTAATTGGTGCGACAGTATACTTTTTTATATCAATAAAATTTAATTTGATTGACGATATATTTGGCGCTAATTTCTTTAACAAGATATTTAATAAGTACAAAAGAAAAAAACAAAAGTGATTTTTGATTTTTTTCTTTTTTTATGGTATATTATTTTTACTGTATGAAAGGTGGTAAATGGATGAAAAAAGTTTTATTAGTAATATCAATGCTTTTAATCGCAAGTATTACCGCTTTTTTTGGTTTTTCAAACGAAAGAAATAATCAGCCACAAACATTTTATCAAGTATATTTAGATGGTGAGTTAATAGGGAATATAGACTCACAAAAAGCTTTAGAAAAATATATCAATAACACGCAAAGCTATATTAAAGAAAAATATAACGTAGATGAAGTATATGCACCCAAAGGGCTTGAAATTAAAAAGATTGTAAGTTTTAAAGAGAACATAATGAATGTAGAAGACATTTATCAAATTATTCAGGAAAAAAGGCCATTTACTATTAAGGGGTACGAGATAACGGTTTTTTCGGAAGAAAGTAAACAAGCAATTTATGTTATCGATGAACGAATTTATAGGACTGCGTTAGAGGATTCTATTAAAACATTTGTTGGAACAGAAGCATACAATGCCTATATTAATAATACACAAACTCCAATTGAGGATGTAGGAACATACATCAATAATGTGTATATTGAAAATCAAATGACAATTAAAGAAACAAATATCCCTGTCGATGAGACTATTTATGCAAATAGTGAGGACTTAACAAAATATTTATTATTTGGTACAACGGAGCAACAAAAAATATACAATGTTAAACTTGGAGATACACTTGAACAAGTTGCATTTAATCATGAAATTAACGTTGAGGAATTGTTGATTTCCAATCCTCAGTTTAAAAATGCCAATGCACTTTTATACCCAGGATTACAAATTACTATTGGTATATTAAATCCACAAATCAAAATAACTGTAGAACAAGAAGTTGTAGAAGATGTTGTAGATAAATATAAAACAATAGAAGAAATAGACGAAACGTTAAATATTGGTGTAACCAAGGTAAAGCGTGATGGAGAAGATGGTCTTATCAGAGTTAATCAATATGTTAAGATTACAAACGGAACTACAGTTTATGTTAACCCTAGATCTAAAGTTCAACTAAAACCTACAGTAAATAAGATAGTAATAAAAGGTGGAAAAGTAGTCCATGGAGTAGGTAGTGGTTCATGGGTATGGCCAACCGAAAGTGGATGGAGAATTACTTCTAACTATGGGTACAGAATTAATCCAATTACAGGAATGCGTGAGTTACATGGGGCACTAGATATTGCTGGAACAGGATATGGATCAGAAATATACGCGGCCAATTCTGGTGTGGTAGAAACAAGAAGAAAAGATAAAGATGCAGGAAATTATATTATCATTAATCATAATAATGGCTATTGGACCCAATATAATCATATGAGCAGGTTTCATGAAGATGTAACAGTAGGAGCATATGTTGAGAAAGGTCAGGTTATTGGATATGTTGGGATGACAGGTCAAGCGACCGGGCCGCATTTACACTTTGCTGTTTGGTACGGTGGGAAACCATTTACTTGGTCATCGCAGAGAGTAAACCCATGGAATTTATATAGATAAACATTTCTTTTGAAATGTTTTTCTTTTTCTCAAAATATAGTATAATGAATAAGGAGAGTGATAAGATGAAGTTAATAATAGGAAATGATCACAAAGGAACACAATTAAAAAATAAGGTAGTTTCATTTTTAAAGGCTAATGGATACGATGTTATAGATTTAGGTGTAAACGAAGAGATGTCTGTTGATTATCCAAAATATGCATTTGAAGTTACAAATATGTTATTATCAAGCCAAGCAGATTTTGGTATATTAATTTGCGGAACAGGAATTGGAATGAGCATTGCTGCAAATAAAGTAAAAGGTATAAGATGTGCTCTTGTTCATAATGCCAAAGATTCAGCTTTAGCAAGAAAGCACAACGATGCTAATGTTTTAGCTCTATCCTCAAAAACAAGTTTTATTTTAGCAAAGAAAATCATAACAACATTTTTAAATACGTCTTTTTCCAATGAAGAAAGACATATAAATAGAATTAATATGATAAAGGAATACGAGAAAGATGCTTAAAGCAATCCTTTACATCATTACTGCGGTAATTTCAATTTGGGCATTGGATAGCATTAATATAACTAATGTATTTAAAAAAAACAGATATTATCAATCTCGTATATTATATTTATTTGTTGCACTATCAATATCTTATTTGGTGGTTAACTTCGTTTATGATTTCTTTTTATATTCGAAATTTTTGTAGACAATTCATTTTGTCTATTTTATTTTGACAAAAAAAATAGAATTTATAATATATAATGAACAAAAGAGAATAATATAAAAGAGGGATATTATGAAAAAAATAATTTTTTTGTCAATCTTAATAATTTTAATACCATATTTTATTGTCACGTTTTTTATCAGGGACGAGGAGATAAAATTTTATTATTCCTCAAATATGAGCGTTAGAGTAAAAAGAGAAAAAACAGGACAAATTGAAAATGTACCTTTTGAAGATTATATAGTTGGAGTCTTAGCTGGAGAAATGCCAGTAAGTTTTGATTTGGAAGCTTTAAAAGCGCAGGCAGTTGCAGCCAGAACTTATGTCATGAAGAAAATAAAGGCTAATCAAAAAAAAGATTATGATATTGTAGATACCGTGGATGATCAAGTATATATTAGTGACGCGGAATTAAGAGAAAAGTGGAAGGAGCAGTATCAAGAAAAAATTAATAAAATTAAAATAGCGGTCCTTGATACAAGGGGTGAGTTTCTAACGTATAAAGGAGAAATTATTGAAGCTTTGTTTTTTTCAACGAGTGTTGGAAAAACAGAAAACAGTGAGGAGATATTTTCTAAGAAATTACCATATTTGAGAAGTGTAGATTCCTCTTGGGACGAGGAGGTATCCCCAGTATTCAATGATTCTTTTGAATTTAGCTTGCAAGAATTTTATGATAGGTTGAATTTAGAATATAATAAAGAGGTTAAAATTGAAATCACCAAAACAACTAGTACAGGTAGGGTAAAAGAGTTGTTGATAAATAAAACAAAGTTTACTGGCAGTAACATTTATAGTTTGCTGGATTTGAGATCTACTCACTTTAGTATCAATCAAGTTGGGAGTAATGTAATAGTCAAAACCAAAGGCTATGGACATGGTGTTGGTTTAAGTCAATATGGTGCGCTGGCAATGGCAAAAAAAGGATATTCTTATAAAGAAATACTAGAGTATTATTATATAGGAACTAAATTAGAAAAAATTTAAAAATTGAGTATAAAAGTTTTTATTTTGCTCACACTTAAAATAGAGGTGAGAAAATGAAAAATAGAAGATTTAAAAAGCCAGTTGTATATAGTTTTTATGCATTAGGATTTATAGCGTTGTTAGGAACTCTATATTTAATTGAAAGCATGATGCCTACTAGTAATTTTAACGGATTAGATGACGATTATGTGAATCAAACTATTTTTGATTCCGAATTGCCAGTTGTAAACACTTCAGATACTATTATTCGTCCCTTCGTAGATAAAGATATTACTATAGTAAAAAACTATTATAATTATAAGGACGAAGCAAAAGATCAAGAAGAGTCACTTTTATTTTTTGAAAATACCTATCTTCAAAATAGTGGAGTTAGCTACGGTAAAAAAGAAATTTTTGAAGTAGTAGCAGTATTAGATGGTACTGTAACATCAATTAAAGAGGACCAATCTTTGGGGAAAATAGTAGAAATTACACATAGTAATGATATGATAAGTATTTATCAGAGTCTAAGTGAAGTTAAGGTAACAGAAAATCAAGAAATAAAACAAGGCATGATTGTTGGAAAAAGCGGGACATGTAATCTTGAAAAAGATTTAAATAATCATTTACACTTTGAATTTATTGTAAAAGGGTTAGTAGTAAATCCAGAAGATTATTATGATAAAAAAGTTTCTGAAATTTAATGCGGGAGCTTTTTTTCGAATAAAAGACCCCATAAAATATATAATTTATTAAGGGGTGTATTTTATGAATAACAGTATTTCTGGGCGGGTAATTAGTGAAGCCGATTATATTATTGAAACAGGAAAAACAGTGCGTGAGTTAGCCAGTATTTTTAAAGTTTCAAAGAGTACAGTTCATAAAGATTTACATGAAAGATTGCATAAAATTGATAAAGCTAAATACATAGAAGTTGATAAAATACTAAAATATCATATTGATATTAGACACCTGCGTGGTGGTGAATCTACAAGACAAAAGTATCGAAATAAGTCTTGTTAATATAAAAAAGACAATAGAAGGGAGGATAATATTATGTTTGCAAAGGATATAGGTATAGATTTAGGAACTGCTAATGTACTTATTTTCGTGAAAGGACAGGGCATTGTTTTAAATGAACCAAGTGTAGTAGCAATTGATTCAGAAACAAAAAAACCACTAGCTGTGGGATTAGAAGCTAGAGATATGTTAGGCAGAACTCCAGGATCGGTTGTAGCAATTAAACCAATGAAAGATGGAGTTATTGCTGATTTTGATATAACAGAAATTATGCTGGATCATTTTATAAAGAAAGTAAACGGCAAAAATCCTTTTGCAAGACCTAGAATTCTTATCTGTTGCCCTTCTAATATTACTAGTGTTGAAAAAAATGCCATTAAAGAGGCAGCAGAAAGAACCGGAGCTAAAAGAGTTTTTTTAGAAGAAGAACCAAAGGTTGCTGCAGTGGGCGCTGGATTAGATATCGCAAAACCTAGTGGTAATATGGTTATTGATATTGGTGGCGGAACTACTGATGTAGCCGTATTATCCCTAGGTGGGATTGTTACTAGTTCTTCAATTAAAGTGGCGGGAAATACTTTTGATTTGGATATTGTAAAATATGTAAAAAATAAGTATAAATTATTAATTGGTGAGCGTACTGCTGAAGACATTAAAATTACTATAGGAAATGTGTATCCTGATTCAAAAAAGGAAAAAATGCAAGTACGTGGCCGCGATTTGGTGACAGGACTTCCACATACCATTACAGTAGCATCAGATGAGATTGAAGAGGCATTAAGAGGGAGCATATATACAATTATTCATACAGCAAAGAATGTATTAGAAAAAACCCCTCCGGAGCTCTCTGCCGATATAATTGATAAAGGAGTAGTTGTAACTGGTGGCGGAGCGTTAATTAAAGGATTTGATCAATTGTTATCACAAGAATTAAAAGTCCCAGTATTTATTGCAGAAAGTCCATTAACATGTGTTGTGGAAGGAACAGGAATATTGTTAAATAACCTGCATCTTGTTGATAAATAACAGATTTTATATCTGTTTTTTTATATATATGTTATAATAATTAAAGGTGACGTATATGAATCAAGATATATTAATTAGAATTTTTTGGATAGTAATGGTACCATTTTTATTTGTTGCACTAATAATTCCATTTATAAAAAAGATTGCTCTTCATGTAGATGCAGTAGATATTCCAGATAAGCGAAAAGTGCATGTTAAGCCAATGCCAAGATTAGGGGGCTTAGGAATATATGGGGGATTTTTATTAGGATATATGTTATTTGGGCAGCACAGTGCTACTATGAATTCCATTTTAATAGGAAGCTTCATTATTGTATTAACAGGGGTAGTAGATGATATAAAACCGTTAAAAGCATCAACTAAATTTATCGGTCAAATTATCGCTGCGTTGGTAGTAGTGTTTTATGGAAATATAGTTTTAAAAGATGTTAGTGCTTTTGGAATTTACATTAATTTTAGTATTTTATCCTACCCACTTACAGTTTTATTTATTGTAGGTTGTATTAACTGTATGAATTTGATTGATGGTTTAGACGGACTTTCTAGTGGTATTAGTTCTATTTATTTTTTAACCATAGGAATTATTGCAACAATAAAAGGTTCGGTAGGATTAGATTTCGTATTAACTTTTGTTATGTTAGGGTCTAGTTTAGGATTCTTAGTTCATAACTTTTATCCAGCTACAATATTTATGGGTGATAGTGGTTCTATGTTTTTAGGTTTTATTATTGCAGTTATAGCTTTATTAGGATTTAAAAATGTAACTATGACTTCTTTGATAATTCCACTTTTAATTTTATCTATTCCAATATTGGATACGTTATTTGCAATTATCAGAAGATTACTTAAGGGTGAAAGTATTTCTACTCCGGATAAATTTCACATTCATCATCAGTTTTTAAATCGCAATTTTTCCCAAAGAACTACGGTATTAATAATTTATTTAATTAATTTATTATTTTCATTTGCATCTATAGTATATGTATTAAAGAATAGATCACTAGGATATATTATTTATGGAGTACTATTATTTATAGTGATAATATTTGTTATAAAAACAAATATTATATTTGACCATGAAACACTATCTAAAAAGAAAAAGGCAATAAAAAAGTAATTGCTTTTTTTGTATAAGAAAAATATATTGCTACCATAATAGACTAGGTGATATTATGGAATTTAATTTTATAGAGGTTTTAGATGTTATCGCAAGGTCATTACTATCTTTAATGGTGTTGTTTTTAGTAACTAAAATACTTGGAAAAAAACAAGTATCCCAGCTTTCCATGTTTGATTATGTTATAGGCATTTCGATTGGTAATTTTGCGGCAGAAATGACTACTGATTTGGAATTGTCGTATGTTAACGGGATAACCGCAGTTTTAGTCTTTGGATTTGTAGCTTACTTGGTTTCTTATTTCAGTATGAAAAGTATTATTTTACGCAGGTTTTTTATTGGTACCCCTACGGTTTTAATTAAAGATGGAAAGATTTTAGTTAACAGCTTAAGAAAATGTAAATTTGATATTAATGATTTATTAGAAGAATGTCGGGTAAGCGGATATTTTGATATATCACAAATAGAGTATGCTTTATTAGAGGCAAATGGTAAGTTAAGTATTTTATCAAAAGGTGAATATTTAAATGTGACGATAAAAGATATGGATTTACCACCTAAAAAGCAAGGATTATGTGCAAATGTGGTTATTGATGGCAAAATCATGAAAAACAATTTGAAATTTATTAATAAAAATGAAAAATGGTTATGGAAGGAATTAAAAATCAAGGGGTATAATAATTTAAAAAGCATATTGTTAGCAACTGTTGATAATAATGAAAAGTTAATGATATATGAAAAAAATGAAAATACAGCCAATTATGAAATATTAGAATAAAAATATGGTTATTCACCATATTTTTTTAGTTGTTTTTTAATTTTCTTTATTTTAGATTTAGTGAGATGTCCAGTAAAAACTAGAATAACAGTACCACCCATAATTATTCCTAATATAAAATAGTTTGGCTGATCTATTTTCTTTTCACTCCAGATTCCCACTTTTTCTGACTTTGCTATTGCTTGGTGATTTTCTAAAGTTCCTGTATATTTATAATCACCATACAAATAAGTAACTTCTGCTAATCCTTCTTTTATTATTTTATCTTGCAAGAGATATCCATCTACCCAAACCCAAGCCAGATGTCTGTTATATTTATCTAATTTACCGCTATTAGAATCATATTCTATTTCAATTTTATTAGCGTTTTTAAGTTCGTTACAGGTGAACTCACTAGCTAGAAGACCCAAAGGCTCTTCTTTAATGGTTGGATGCTTTGTTTCCGGGGTGTCGATTGCTAACATTCTTACCTTTATTACTTTGTTATTTAATACAAAATTAGCGGTATCTCCGTCAATGCAACTTTCCAATGATACTTGAATTTTTTCTTCTGCACAACAACAATTAAATCCTATAAAGAATGTAACAATTAAAAATATAATCTTTTTCATACAATACCTCTAATATCATTTTACGATAAAATAAAAAAAATAACTACAAAATAAAGTTATACTTTACACAATTGTGCAAAATATGATATAATACGGCAGTTGAAAAGGGATGAGTATTATGAAAAAAATAAGAAATATTGCGATAATTGCGCACGTAGACCATGGAAAAACAACATTGGTTGATAGCCTATTACATTCGTCAGGAACATTTAGAGAAAATGAAGAGGTGGCTAATTGTGTAATGGACTCAAATGATATTGAACGTGAGAGAGGAATTACAATTTTATCAAAAACAACAGCAATTAATTATAAAGATTATCGAATTAACATTTTAGATACACCAGGGCATGCAGATTTTGGTGGAGAAGTAGAACGTATAATGAATATGGTTGATGGAGTACTTTTAGTAGTAGATGCTTATGAGGGGACTATGCCTCAAACAAGATTTGTATTAAAAAAGGCATTAGAAGCAGGTGTAACTCCAATAGTAGTAGTTAATAAAATAGATAAACCAGCAGCTCGTCCAAAAGAAGTAGTTGATGAAGTCTTAGATTTGTTTATAGAATTAGGCGCTGATATTGACCAATTAGAATTTCCTGTGATTTATGCATCTGGATTATCTGGTACTTCTAGTTTAAACCCTGAGTTAGAAACGCAAGAACATACAATGGATCCAATCTTTGAAGCAATCATTAATTACATCCCTGAACCAGATGTTAATATTGAAGGTGGCTTTCAATTTCAACCAGCGTTATTAGACTATAATGATTTTGTAGGAAGAATTGGAATTGGTCGTGTAAAAAGAGGAAGCGTAAAAGTTAATGAAATGGTATCTTGTGTTAGATTAGATGGTAGCATTAAGCAATTTAGAATTCAGAAGATGTTTGGATTTTTTGGATTAAAAAGAGTTGAAATAACAGAAGCAAGTGCAGGAGATATTATTGCAATTGCAGGTCTTTCAGATATAAGTGTAGGAGAGACGGTATGTACTTCTGGGAAAGAAGAAGCTTTACCTCACTTAAGAATAGATGAACCTACACTTCAAATGACTTTTGGGGTAAATACTTCTCCATTCTGTGGACGTGAAGGGAAACTTTTAACTGCTAGTAAGATTTCCGACCGTCTACGTAAAGAAACAGAAAGAGATGTTTCTTTAAGAGTAGAACCAAGTGATAATGAATCATTCATAGTTTCTGGACGCGGTGAGCTACATTTATCTATATTAATTGAAAATATGCGCCGTGAGGGTTTTGAGTTGCAGGTTTCAAAACCAGAAGTTATTATAAAAGAAATAGATGGAATTAAATGCGAACCATTTGAAGATGTTCAAATAGATATGCCTGAAGAATATATGGGAAATGTAATAGAAGCTTTAGGAAATAGAGAAGCAGAACTAGTAAACATGACGCAACAAGATGGTCAAGTTAAAATACATTATATTATGCCATCTCGTGGACTAATTGGTTTCTCAACTGATTTTATGACTATGACTAAGGGTTATGGGATGTTAAATCATACATATTTAGAATATCGTAAAATGGCTAGTAGCAAAGTGGGGGAAAGAAAATTAGGTGTATTAGTATCTATGGAAAATGGGAAAGCAACAGCCTATGCTTTAGGACAATTAGAAGATCGTGGTGTAATGTTTATTGAACCAGGGGCAGAAGTTTATGAAGGTATGATTGTTGGAGAACATAATCATGATAATGATTTAGCGGTTAATGTAGTTAAAGGTAAAAAACTAACTAATACTCGTGCTTCGGGAAGTGATCATACAGTGGTATTAAATAGGCCTAGAATGATGAGTTTAGAAACCTGCTTGGATTATATTAATAGCGATGAATTGGTGGAAGTAACACCAGTAGGATATCGTTTAAGAAAAAAAATATTGAATACTGAGCAACGTAAAAAATTTGATAGCAAAAAATAAAAGGAATTGTAATGCTAAGACATTACTAATTCCTTTTTTTCTTCCATGACAGATTTGTCAAAGAAAATTGTGATATCGACTTCCAAGAAAATAGCTATTTGTTCTAATGTATCGATAGAAATAGATTGGTAAGTATCAGATTCCAATTTAGCGATAAAACTTTCACTTAATAGTAGTTTTTCGGCCAGAGCTCTTTGAGTATAGCCTTTTTTCTGTCGATACTTTTTTATATTTTTGCCAATAACATTATAAATGTTTTGTTGTTTGCTATTTGTCATACTACCACCATCTTTATTTTCTCATATAAATTATTTTTAAATCATAGACAAATAGTCTATGATAAGTTATAATTAACTGGGTGATAAAATGTATACTACCGATAGATTAAAGCAAATTAGAAAAGAACAAGGATACACAATATATGAAATGGCTAGGATGCTTGGTATAACGCCTTCTTTTTATTCACAAATAGAGAATAAGAGAAGACGTTTATTTTATGATACAGCGTGTCTGATAGCACAAATATTTAATATGAAGCCAGATGAAATTTTTTATTTGGATAAAGAGGTTATAACAAAATAATACTTTATTTGCTAGAATGGTACTTAAAAATTTCCTAAATGTAGAAAAAATGGTAAAAAATTCCTGTAAAGTAGTATAATTGATGATCTTTTTTGCTGTTAAGAGCATAAACTTATTGTAATGTATTATGGGGTTAAAGGTAATTAAATCGCAAAAACATTATAAAGTGGTTTGTGTAAACCCACAATATGATTAGAAATAGATATTTTAACTATTAGTTAGCAGTTGAGTGATTAAATCTGTATAACTTAGTCCGCTATTTTGGAGCAATTGTGGATACATACTTATTTGAGTAAATCCAGGGATAGTGTTAATTTCATTTAAATATACTTTTTTGTTTTGTTCATCAAAAAAGAAATCTATCCTAGCAAAATCTTTAGCCTCTATTCCTATAAAGGCTTTTTTTGAATATTCTTTTATTTGTCTACATACGTCTGGCTCTAAGTCCTTTGGTATTAAAGTATATGATTTATAGTTTTTATATTTGGCGTCATAGTCGTAAAACTCGTTTGCTGATTTTATTTCACCGATTTCTGAAATAATCAATTCTTTTCCTGCAAGAACTGCGCATTCTAATTCACGTGCTTCAACATATTTTTCTATTATTACTTTTTTATCGAATTTGAATGCTGTTTTAATGGCTTTTTTCAATTGCCGTTTATTATTTGCCTTATTGATTCCTATGGATGATCCTCCATTTGCGGGTTTCACCATCATTGGAAAAGATATTGTTGTAGTTATATCATCTAAATTAAAATCATTTTTTTTAATAGTTAAAAATGGAACTTGTGGTATGTTAAGAGCCTTAAATAGTATTTTAGAAAAGTGTTTATCCATACCAACTGCACTGCTTAAGGTATTACAGCCAACGTATTTAATATTAAACAAATCTAACATTCCTTGCAATTTGCCATCTTCACCATTATTTCCATGAGTTATTGGAAAAACAATATCGAAGGATTTTAAATAATCTATAATATTGGTTACTAGTCTAATTTCTTTATTATGCCAATTTTGGATACAATTAATATTATCTAAAAATTCGTACCAACAGTTATCAAAGTTTATGATACAACAAGTAGTTTCAAAAACATTTTTATCTATATTTTCTAAAATTGACTGTGCAGACATCAAAGATACACTGTGCTCAGGAGAGTTTCCTCCACACAACAATAAAACTTTTTTCATTATTACACCTCATTATAATATATGAGATGTGCCTAATTGTGTGAAATACGTAAACCTTATAAAAAATTTATTGCATCTAAAGCTTTGGAAGTGGTATAATGGTATAGGTTTATAAGATATTTTGTCCCTTTTTAAAAAGTTGCAATATAATCAAATTAAATCAAATCTAAAAGGAGGACATTATGCAAGATAAAACTATTGTTTGCAAGGATTGCGGTAAAGAGTTTGTGTTTACTGTTAGAGAACAAGAATTTTACAAAGAAAAAGGTTTTGAAAATGAACCAAAAAGATGTAAAGAATGCCGTATTGCAAAAAAAGAAAAACATAACAATCAAGAACAAAAAGAAAATAATTAATAGAACTCGCTGGCGAGTTCTATTTTATTTTTACATCAAAAGTTATTTCTTCAGTAGTTTCATTATATTGTGGAGTAATACTAAATGTTTTTCCGTATTTATTGTTAAAAGTTATTTTATAGTTAAAACCAGTTTTAATGTTTTGTCTAATTACAATTTTTGTTGGATCCAGATATTCTTGGATATATATCAAATTAATTTCTTCTGAATTATCGAAAGAAAGTTCATTAATTCTGAGATTAGTTACAGACTCGCTTAAATTTAGCACTACATATTTGTTATCTTTATCTAATCTGATGTTGATGTCCTCATTTATTTCAGTGTAACTTTCGATATAATTTATAGAAAACCAACTAGTGTCATTGTATTTATTTAGAATATTAGTTAGTATTAGATATAAATCATTTGTTTTGGTTACATCTTCTGTGTAACAAAATTCATCATCATTTTGATATTCGATATAACTACTATCTGATAGTACAAAATTTATAATATTTGTGGTGGTTTTTATTGATAATTTTTTGCCATTCAAATGTTTGTTTTTTCCACAATAAAAATTTAAATTACTGATTTTTTCCATAATAGCAGAATAATCTTCTTTTTGGATGATATTATTATCATAACTAATTTCATTAATGGTGCCATTAATTAAGATCTTTTGTTTGCATCCTGTAATACATAATAAAAATAATAAAGTAGGTATTAATTTCTGCATAATTCACCTCATAATTATTATGTAGTTATCCAAAGAAAAAATACTATTTGCATAGTATTTAAATTTTCTTTTCTAAATAGTAGTTTCGTAGCTCTTTAAAACGTTGATAATGAATTACTTCCCTTTGACGTAAGAACGCAAGTGGTCCTAATACGTCTGGATCATTGGTTAAATCCATAAGATGTTCATATGTTGCACGAGCTCTTTGCTCTGCTGCCATATTAGATTCTAGGTCAGCTATATAATCTCCAGAAGCTTCAATGTAGGCACTAGTAAAAGGTACGCCCTCTGCATCTGTTGGAAATAGCGCATGATCATGTTGAGTAAAATGAGGCCCCAAACCTGCAGCCACTAATTCATCGATAGTCGCACCGCTTACTAACTGTGAAATCATTGCCGCAATGATTTCGATATGCGCTAGTTCCTCAGTGCCTATATCGGTAAGTAAAGCCTTGCCTTTTTCATCAGGCATTGTGTATCTTTGATTTAAATATCTTAAAGAAGCAGCTAACTCGCCATCTGGGCCGCCGTATTGGGCCATTAAATATTTGGCCATTTTTAGATCTTTTCGCCTAATATTAACAGGGTATTCTAATTTTTTTTCATAAATCCACATATTTTACCTCCCTATTTCTTTTCCCAAGGCCAAGGGTTCTTGTTCCACGCCCATGGGAAAGTATTTAATGAATTACTTGTTAAAAGTAACGGCCCGAATTTACTTTCATATTTTTTGATATATTCTTCTGCTTGTGTACGATATTGGTTAAATAATTGGAGAGCCTCTTTATCGTTTGGATATACATCTAAATATAAATTTAGATCGATCATTGCGAAAGTATAAGCATCTACATAAGTAAGCAATTCCGCTTGTTCATTCATTGGTGTTATTTCATAAGGTGTATTTATTTTATATGAATTATATAACTCAGGAAACATATTACCGCGAATAAAACCATTGTATGGATCAAGTACGGTATTTTTTTTCACGTCTTGATTATATAGTGGTTGATTATAATTATTGTTAACGTAATTATAGTAATCTTGAGTTACTTTATAATTATTCATATTATTCCCCCTTCGATTTTATTGTATGGAATTCGTAAATTAATGTATAGGTATTTAACTATTTTGTTAAAATTTAAACAAAGGTATTGTCAAATATAGAAAAACTTGTTAAAATAAAACGTGTCAGTTATGACATGGCGAAATTGGTGAAGGGGTTAACACGGCGGATTGTGGTTCCGTTATGCAAGGGTTCGAATCCCTTATTTCGCCCCATTATGAGTATTAGTGAAGCTGAAATTAAGTTTCACTTTTTTCTTTGTCTTAAAGGGATTTTCGAGTATTCAGTTTGAATAGTACACATATCTGGGTACGAGATATGTGTTAAAAAAACCGAAACTGATGTTTAAATAATAGAAAAGTCAGATTTTGTTCTAAACTTGGTCATCAAAAAGTCAAAAAACATCGAGAAACATGATATAATCATATTAGTAAGTCATATTATTTTTTGAAAGGAATGATTAATTGTGAATTTGAATATAAATAAAGTTAAAATAATTGTAACTATACCCACTGAAAACATTGATGAAGTAAGAAAAGCAATATGTGATGAAGGGGCAGGAATTATAGGTAATTATACTCATTGCTCAATGGCTACCAAATGTATAGGAACTTTTATACCTTCTGACAATGCAAATCCATATATTGGGGAAAAAAATAAACTAGAGTTTGTTGAAGAAGAAAAATTAGAAGTTGTTTGTAATATAGACATCGTTAAGAAAGTTATTATGAAATTAAGAAAAGCTCATCCTTATGAAGAACCAGAAATAGATATAATTCCGTTGCTTGATGAAGCGAGCTTCAATTAATAAATAAAAAGAAGAAATAAAAATGAATGAAACTTATAAATTTTTAAAAGAAAATACTCAAGTAAATTATGTATCTACAATTAATGATGGAAAACCAAGTTGTAGACCATTTGGAGACCCGATTATAGTTGATGACAAGATATATGTAATTACTAATAAACATAAAAAAGTGTCTAAGCAAATAGAAAAAAATAATAATGTTTGTATAGTTGCATATGATGATGAAAAATGGATTAGAATTAATTGTCAGTTAATAGATGATAGTGATAATATGAAAGTAAAACAAGCGGTCATAGATGAATTTGATTGGGCAATAGATGCTGGATATACACTTGATAATCCTGAATTTCAAGTATTATATATGGCTAATGTAGATGCAACAATTTATGATGAAGAAGGAGAAGTTTTAGAAGCTTATAACTTTTAGAATAAAAAAAGCCAGGAAAACTGGGGTGACTGAAAATTGTGTGATAATATGTAGTAGAAAGCGATGCCCTTAGTTGTCTTCTATTATGTTCACAACACGCCACATATGTGCTAAATCAAATCTTGAAGAGTTTTAACAACTTAGAAAGCATAATTTTCTAATAGAAGGTTAGTTTTTTACATAATCATGATAAGTTTAAATGGAGATGGTATTATGAAAATAGAAAAAGTATATCTAACTAAAGATAATTTATTAAAAATAGAGAAAATAGATAATTCGTTTTATACTAACGCTATTACGGGAATAGAATGGTATTTAGAACGTTATAATAAAAAACATTATGCATATTGTTTGTTTGATAACAATAATATGGTAGGCTATATAGTTTCAGTTCCCATAAGAAAAGCCTTATATGATGCTATAATTAGTGGAGTGCTATTAAATGATTTACATATTAATCCTGAAATGTTTGTGAACGAATCAAACTATAATTATATAGTGTCTTGTGTAATAAAAGAAGAATATAGAAATAAAAAATATGGTAAATTATTAATGGAAACTTTACTGCATGATTTAAAGGATTGCCATGCATGTTGTTTGACTATATCAAAAGAAGGGTATCAATTAGCAAACAAATACTTAAAATTAAAAAATAAGTTGAATGACAACGTAAGCGTGTTTGAAAAATAATATTATGAAAATTTCACGGTAATGTAGTTGATACGTCTATTATGATATGGTTCTATTAAGATTATTAGTGAAGCCTTTCGGCTGCACTTTTTATTTTTGAAAATGAGAATTAACTTAAAAAATGGTATAATTGATATATAAAAATAAAACTGACTCTACGGTTCGTTTGGTGTGTTTTGGTAAAGATTATAATATAATTAGTTTACGAAAGGAGAAAAAACTGTGAATCAGGAAAAGATAGGAAAATTTATTTTAGAACTTCGTAAAGAAAAAAATATGACACAAAAAGAACTAGCAGATAATATTGGCGTTACAGATCGAGCAGTATCGAAATGGGAAAATGGTAGAGGGATGCCAGATGTATCACTTATGAAATCGTTATGTGAAGAACTTGGAATAACCATAAATGAACTCATTAGTGGTGAAAGAATTGATAAGAGTAACTATCAGGAGAAATTCGAAGAGAACATTTTAAACACAATTGATTATACAGAAAAAAAGGTGAAAAAAAATAATAAAGTATTAAAGGTCACTATTCTAACGATGTTAGTCCCAATAATTACACTTATCTCAATGTTCTTGATTGATGTTAGGATGATGCGACAAAATAAACCTGTTATTTTTAGTACATGGGGTTATGAATATACTCCGGCGATAAATTTACATGAAGACGAAATTTATTTATCAATAAGACAATATCTTGTAAAAAAAGGAGATAATGAACCAAAGCATCATAATTTTGAGAAAACATTTGTAAGTATGAGAGTCTATTTGTTAGAGGAAAAAGAAAAAGACCAATTATTTTATGTCTATGCTTGGGTAAGGGACGGGAAATATTATGTAGAAAATAATGAACTCAAAAAGGACAGCGGTTCTTCTATCCCGTATAAGTTTGTAGTAGAAAAAGAGAATAATGAATACGTTGTTACAGATTATATAATTCCTAGGGATGGTAGTTATTATTCAGAGGATATAAAGAATATATTTCCTAGAGGTGTTAGAAATCAGATGGAAAAAGTTTACAGTGACGGAACGGTTGAAAGATTAGGAATAGAGGTAGAAGAACAAGCTAAATTATATTTTCATAAATAAAAGTTTTAAAATATATAAACTCAAATTAATTTAAACATCATAGTATAAATGGAGCTATATTTATAGCTTCTTTTTTCATGAATTAAAAGGATTTCTACTGTTTAAATTGTATATTCATAGTAGGAGATAGGTTATGAATGATAAAATATGTGGATATGTTTTAGATAGAGAGCAACAAGAGATAGTTCTAGATGAAAGTCAAAATCTTTTAGTTGTGGCTGGTGCAGGAAGTGGGAAAACTCTTACTATTATTGGGAAAATATATTATTTAATTAGGTATAAAAAGATAAGGCCAGAAGAAATATTATGTATATCTTTTACAAAAGCATCAGCACAAAATTTAAAGGAAAAAATTAAAATTGAACTAGATTATGATGTTCCTGTTTACACATTTCATAAGTTGTCGTTAGAAATACTTAAGAGTTGCTCTTTTCATTATCAGATATCTCAAGCAGATTTATTAGAAACTATAATTTTTAATTTTTTTACTGTGGAAATTTTAAAATCTAGAAAACATATGCTTTTAGTTTTAAATTATTTTGATGAATTTATTGTGGCTAATGTGGAAAAATGTTACCTTAAATTATTAAAATCTAAACACGAAGAGCTGTGTTTATTTTATAAAATAATAGAAACATTTATTCGATTATTTAAATGTAATAATTATGATTTAGATAGCTTTAACTTATTTTTAAAAAAAGCAAAGAATACAATAAATTACTTTTCTTATAAAAAAGAAAAAATTCTGTTAACACTGATTTTAAATATATATATACAGTATGAAAGTTATTTAAACGAAAATCAGGAAATAGATTTTGATGATATGATTTCATTAGCTACCCAAAACGTAAAAAAGTTAGGAATTAAACAAAAATATAAATATGTAATTATTGATGAATATCAGGATACATCCAAAGTTAGATTTTTGCTTATAAAATCAATAATAGATAAAACAAATGCAAAACTAATGGTAGTAGGGGATGATTTTCAATCAATATATCGATTTACTGGGTGTGATTTAGATTTATTTTTAGATTTTTCTAAATATTTTGAAGAAGCGAGGGTTTTAAAGATACAAACTACTTACAGGAACAGTTGTGAACTTATTACTACGGCGGGTAGTTTTGTAATGAAAAATAGAAAACAAATTAAAAAAATACTAACCTCACAAAAACAATTGAATAAACCGATAAAGGTAATATATTATAAAGATATAAAGACGGGTTTAAAAAAACTCATTAATTTTATATATGAGAAGACAAATAAACCAATATTAATTTTAGGCCGCAACAACAAGGATATATTTATGGTTATAGACAAATCTTTTAAAGTAGAAGGTGATAATGTAATATATTTAAAAAATCAACATATGAAGATTAGATATTTAACAGTGCATCGTTCCAAAGGTTTAGAAGAAGAAAGTGTAGTGGTAATTAATTTAGAAAATAAAATACTTGGTTTTCCGTCGCAAATAAAAGATGATAAAATTTTAAGATTTGTTAGTTTAAATTCGGATAATTATTTATATAGTGAAGAAAGAAGGCTATTTTATGTCGCACTAACTCGAACTAAAGGATATGTGTATTTATTGACACCAAAAAATAATCCTTCTGTATTTATAGAAGAGTTATTGCGTGATTATAAAGAAAATATCGAAATTATCGATTATGAATTTTAAAGTATAAAATATATATTTAATTCATATATTGCTGTGTTATAATGAATGTTATTGGGGTGAAAATATGTTAAAAAGAGTCGGAACTTTTGTTTTCTATAAATGCCTTTTCAGGACTAAAGAATATAATAAGCCAGATTTGTCCACTGGGAAATATATATTGTGCCCAAATCATACAAGTGATTTTGATGGCCCTATGTTTTGGTCTGCACATGACAATATTAGGATTATGGCGAAAAAAGAATGTTTTTCAAATCCTTTATTAGGTGCATTTTTGAAAAAAACTAATGTAGTCCCTGTTGATAGACAAAGCAATCCCGTTAAAGCAATATCTGCTGCGATTAGATATTTATCTCAAGATGAGCACAGTGTTTTTTTAATGTTTCCGCAAGGGACTATTTCTGATATTAATAGAAATAAATTGTCTAGAATTAAACCGGGAGCGTTTTATATTGCTGAACGCACAAATGCAAAGATTGTGCCAGTTTTTATTGAACAACCCAGGATATTTAGAAGAGGAAGAATTGTCTATGGGAATCCTTTTACTGTGGAAAAAGATTACGATAGAGATCCTCTTGAAGGCAAATATGCGAATTATCGCAGAATGTGGCAAGAAGAAATTTTTCATCTTGAGCACGAGGCTGTGATTATAGAAGATAGAGAGGTAAGAACTTTAAAATTAAAAAAGAAACATCAAAACAATAACGAATAAAGGTTTGAAACACAGTTCAAACCTTTTATAATTTCTTAATTTTTGCCGATTCATTTCCTTTAATTGCTTCTAGGAATAGATCGTTAGTAAAAATTCGAACTAAGTCTAAGAATCGGCACTCACATTTAAAGGTTAATGCGCCATCATCATCATAGTCTTCTAATAGAATCTTTCGATTATAAACAACTCTATCGTTTGCGTATCTAACGCGACTATGGGCAAAAGCATTTCTTAAGTGATTGAAGAAACTCTTGTTATTGTTATCTATATAATTACCATTTTCATTGTGTTTTGATAGACTAAGTTGTGCATTAATAGAATTGATTTCTTCACTAATTTCAAGGATTTTAACTTTGATATCGTGAATAAGGACTTCTAAAGCTACTTTATTTCTAGAAATAATATCCTTTTTATCTTCGGGAGCTTTAGCTAGGTTTTCTGTTAACTTTTCTAATTTTACTTCTGCTTTTGCTAATGAGTTGTCAGCAGAAACTAAATCAATATTTAGAACTGATAATTTACTTAATAAACGGTTATATCCAGAATAATCTTGATATTGAAAATTGCTAATGTCAAATTGGGAATAATCGTCAAAATATTTATCGTATATACTTTCTTTGTTGCTAACAAAATTGTTAACACCTAATATGAATAAATTAGCTAATCGCTGTTCTTCTATAAAACTATGCAAAAACTTGAATGTCCAGGCGCGATATAAGTTTTTATAATATTCATCGTCTGTATTTTGAAGTGATACTATTAGCGAAAAGAAACTATTAATGTTATGTATTCCTCTTTCTAGTGAGCAATCTTCGTGAATAATTAATCCAGAAACAAGAGATTTAATAATCTCATTTTGAGTTTTTGCAGAATGATTATAAAAGTCTTTGTCTTCGTTGATAAATCTAATAATTTTGTTGATGGCGTTAGCATCTAAAAAATCTGTGTGTTGTTTGATTGTGTAGTTATACATGTTGTTTTTGATATATTCATTAACTTTTTTTTCTAAAGCTTCATAAGGAATATTAGTTTTATTTTTTCTTAAAAAACTATCTAGCAAATCAGATACAAAATTATAAAAACCAATTAAATCGTTATATCTTATATTAGGGTCTGGTTCTCTACATTCTGTCACTTCATAATAAATGGGTAAAAGCTCACCTGTTAGTAACCTTCTTACTTGATATTCGTTTTCTAATTTTTGATATTCCCCTGTTGAACTATAGGAAGAAAAGATAATACACGTTTTTAATGTTTGATTAGTATATCCACCAATTCTTTCTAGATTAGTTAGTTCTTCAAATATAGAGAAAGTACCAAAATCCATCTGACATTTTAATCTTCTATCTTCCAAGTTATTTTCGATGATAATTTTTTTGTTTTCTATATCTATATAAAAGTGTCCATGGGCAAAGGCATCCCTAATATTATCTATAATCCAAACACTATCGTGTTCCCTACCTTCTAAGATATCATCTATTTGGATTGGCTTATGTTTATATGTGATTCTTTTCTTCTTATGGTGAATACTTAATTTTGGATCTGCAAATTCGCCTTTAAATACTAGATCGTCTAAAATAGTTCGGGGGAAATTAGTAGCGATATTTTTAGTCTTTTTATTTTTTATCCAAATTTCTTCTTTATAGATAATGAATTTGGCAATTATTGAAATCATGAAGAAGTAGCTAAAATCAGTGTCCTTAAAATCAATCATGTCCTGACGAATAATACTATCCACAATTTGAAAAAACAATTTGTTTTGAGCAAAGTTCCGCATTCTAAGTGATTTTTCACGTTCCATAACTCGTATCTCCACCCCTCTTTTGCTGGATAGTATAACATATAACCATATAATTATCAATTTTTTATAGAATTGTGCTATAATATGTGTGAGTTTAAAAAGGGGATGAAGATATGCCTAAGAAAGTAGTATTAATAACTGGAGCTTCTAGAGGAATAGGAGCGGCAACTGCAGAAGAATTTGCTAAGCATAATTATAATATAGTAATAAATTATAATAATAGCGAACAAGAAGCTTTAATATTGAAAGAACAAGTAGAACGCAAATATGGGATAGAAGCTTTGTTGGTAAAATGTGATATTTCTAATGAATTAGAAGTAAAACAAATGGTAGAAAAAACAGTTAAAATCTTTGGTAAAATAGATGTTTTAGTGAACAATGCTGGTATTGCTATTGATACGCTATTTGAAGATAAAACAGTAGAAAATTTTAGAACAACGTTAGATACAAATTTAATTGGGACATTTTTGGTTAGTAAATATGTAGGAGATGTGATGTTAGAATCTGGAGATGGTAGTATTATTAATGTTGCATCCACTAATGGAATAGATACTTATTATCCTATGAGCCTAGATTACGATGCTTCTAAAGCAGGAGTTATCTCACTAACTCACAATTTAGCGCTACAATATTCTCCGATAATTAGAGTTAATGCTGTGGCACCAGGATGGGTTAAAACAGATATGAATAAGGAGCTGGATCAAGATTTTATTGATACAGAAAATAAAAAAATCATGTTAGGACGTTTTGCAAATCCAGATGAAATTGCTAAAGTCATTTATTTTCTAGGCAGCAATGATGCGAGTTATATCAATAACGAAGTTATTAGAATAGATGGTGGATTTAAATGTTAGATGAGTTAAAAATTGATACAAGTGTAGTAGAACTTTCTAAAAAGGTGGAAGAAAGACTTGTAGACATATTTAAAGCAGTAGATGAAGTATGCGAATTTAATAGTTTAAAAGTATTAAATTCATTTCATAAGCATCAAATATCTGAAGTACATTTTAATATGACTACTGGATATGGATATGGTGATATTGGAAGAGATACAATAGAAAAGGTATATGCAGATATTTTCAAAACAGAAGATAGTTTAGTGCGTGGACAATTTATTTCTGGAAGTCATGCCTTAACTGTTACGTTATTTGCGCTTCTTCGCCCGAATGACACCTTGTTAAGTATTACAGGCAAACCTTATGATACTTTAGATGAGGTTATTGGAATTGTTCCAAATGATAGCTCTTTAAAATCCTTTGGTGTAAACTATGAGCAAATAGAATTGGTTAATGATGATTTTGATTATGAAAAAATAGAAAAAAGATTAAAAGAATCATTTGTGAAAGTAATTGAGATTCAACGTTCTAAAGGATATTCTACTAGAAAAAGTCTTGTAATTGAAGCAGTTGAAAAAGTAATTAAACTTATTAAAGAGATATCGCCAGAAACTATCGTTATGATAGATAATTGCTATTGTGAGTTCGTTGATAAGACAGAACCAACTGAGGTTGGTGCGGATATTGCTGTTGGTTCATTAATTAAAAACTTGGGTGGGGGCATTGCTCCCAATGGTGCTTATGTAGTTGGTTCTGAAAAATTAATCAAATTGGTGGCAGAGCGACTAACTGTTCCAGGAGAAGGAAAAGAAGTGGGACCGTCTATGGGAATGAATAAGTCTTTACTGCAGGGCTTGTTTATGGCTCCAAGTGTAGTAGCAAGTAGTCTTAAAACCGCTATATTCGCAAGTCTGATGCTAGAAGAATTAGGATTTAAGGTAGAACCTAAGTATAACGAGAAACGTGCTGATATTGTTCAAAATATAATATTTAATAATCCAGAAAAACTTATTAAATATTGTCAAGGAATACAAGCTGCTTCTCCAGTAGATTCTAATGCAATCCCAGAACCATGGGAGATGCCGGGATATACAGATAAAGTTATTATGGCTGCTGGAGCATTTACACAAGGATCTTCAATAGAACTTTCTTGTGATGGACCAATTAGACCTCCATATATTGCTTATATGCAAGGGGGACTTACTTATCAATATGGTAAGTTAGGAGTAATGAAAGCAATATCTAATATTATTAATCAGTAGAAATACTGATTTTTTTTGATAAAAGACAATCTTTGTCTACTTAAAAAATGATATAATAATAAATAACTTAGGTTGCATTGTTTAGAAGAAATGATTAAAAAATTATAGGTAGATTATAGAAGGTGAAATACATGGGTGGTAAAAGAAAAGAATTTACTCAAGAAGAAATAAATTATATTGTAGGCAACTGGGGAAAAGAATCACCTCATAGTATGAAACAAAAGTTTGGATGTACTTGGTATGCTGTATGTAAAGTTGCTGAATCTCAAGGATTAGAATTACCTAAAAATAAAGATTGGACAAATGAAGAGGTAGAGATGTTAAAAAAATTAGCTGACAAATATCATTATACTGAAATCGCTCAAATAATGAACAAAACTGAAAACGCGATCTATTTAAAAGCTAGAAGATTAGGCATAACTTTGATTCAAGATAGGAGAAAATGGACTGAGGAAGAGGAAAATATGTTGGCAGATTTATGGGGGACCAAAACAATAGAATATATAGCAAAAACCATGCGTAGGACTGTTTTTTCTCTAAAAGTCAAAGCGGTTAGAATGAAGCTGGGGCCTATGATTAGAAATAATTATGATATGATTACAGTTTCGGATATTATCGATTTGTTGAATGTTAGTCGTGATAGAATAATCAATACTTGGATTAAATTAGGACTAAAACTAAAACAGACAAAATTAACAGAAAATATGGCATACTATACAATTTCATGGATAGATTTGATGAACTTTTTGGAGAATAACCAAAATGAATGGGATTCAAGGAATGTTGAAATAAATATGTTGGGTCCAGAAACAGAATGGCTTCAAGCGAAGAGAAAACGTGACGCTTTAGAAAATCCTTTGTGGTACCGAAAATGGACAGAAGAAGAAATAGTGCAAACTGAAAATTTATTTAAGTCTGGAAAGAACTATGAAGAAATTGCTTCTACAATAAATAGAAGTGAGTGGGCCGTGGCTAACTGTTTAAGAAATAGAGGGTATAGTTATATGCTTCCACAATATTGGAAAGGTAGAGAATTAAAGTTTTTAAGAGAAAATTACAGTGATATGACATATGCTGAAATTGCGGAAATATTAGGAAGAAGTGAGGCGGCTGTAAGTTTTAAAGCCGGACAGATGGGATATCAAAAAAAGAAAAAGTAAAGATGGAGGATTAATCGCAATGGCTAAAATTTTAAGTTTAGAAGAAACAAAGAATAACTTAATTGCGTGGAGAGAGTGTGGAGATGAAGATGCTTTGTCAGCTCTGATTGTTGGAAATAGTAGGTTAGTTTATTACTTCGCAACGAGATTTAAGGGAAAAGGACTCACTATAGATGAACTTAAATCGGCTGGCACCGAAGCACTCTTTAATGCTATTAATAAGTTTAATTATTCTGAAAAACCTATAGAAGGATTCAGTTCCTATATTTCTATTTCAATAGAAAATGGGATGAGAATGGAATTGAGGAAGTATAATAAACATAGTCACGTTCTTAGTTTTGAACAACCAATTGGTCAAAGCAAAGATGGTGATGATTTAAAAATTGAAGATTTAATTGGGACAGATGCAGAAGCAATGATGAATGGTATTATTGCAGATATGAAGATAGAAGTTGTAAGGGATGCTTTACAATGTTTAACTACAAGAGAACGACAAATTATTTTATTAAGATATGGGCTTGATGAAATCCATAAAAAAACACAAGCGGAGGTAGCAGAGATGCTAGGGTGTTCTACCTCTTTAATTAGTAAGCAAGAACAAAGAGCATTAATAAAAATGCGACATCCGAGAAATACTAGAAAGTTAAAAGATTTTGCAGATTAATAAAAGTGTATATGAATTATATGCTTTTTTAGTGCAATTTTTGTCATCTTTAGCACTCTCTCTTGACAAGTGCTAAAATATGGGTATAATATTAAATTGAGGTGATATTTGTGTATAATCAAAATGAAAATAAGGAAAATATTTTGGAAAAATATGGGCGTAATATCATAGAAGATGTCAAGAAAAATAAGATTGATCCTGTCATTGGACGAGATGAAGAAATTAGAAGTATTACTAGAGTGTTATCTAGGAAGACTAAGAATAATCCCGTATTAATAGGAGAACCTGGTGTTGGAAAAACAGCAATAGTAGAGGGATTAGCCCTACGAATTGTTAAAGGAGATGTGCCTAGTAGTTTAAAAAATAAAACAATTTGGGAACTTGATATGGCGAGTTTAATTGCGGGAGCCAAATATCGTGGAGAATTTGAGGAACGACTTAAAAATGTATTAACAGAGGTAAAAAAATCGGAAGGTAATATCATCATGTTTATTGATGAAATACATACTATTGTAGGAAGCGGTGCCACAGATGGCGCAATGGATACCTCTAATATATTAAAACCAATGTTAGCTCGTGGAGAAATTCATGTTATCGGAGCTACTACTTTGAATGAATATCGTAAATATATTGAAAAAGATGGTGCATTAGAAAGAAGATTTCAAAAAATTAAAGTAAGCGAACCTTCGGTAGAAGATACTATAACAATCCTTCGAGGCCTAAAAGAAAGATTTGAAATTCATCACGGTGTGGCTATTCAAGATAAAGCATTAATTTCTGCCGCAACACTTTCAAATAGATATGTTACTGATAGATTTTTACCTGACAAGGCAATAGATTTAGTTGATGAGGCATGTGCAACGATTAGAGTACAAATGGATTCAGTTCCAACAAGCTTAGATATATTAACTAGAGAAATAATGCGACTTCAAATAGAAAAAGAGGCCATAAAAAAAGAAAAAGATGAACTATCTAAAAAGCGATTAGAAATGATTAATAAATCATTAGATGAATTAAAGGTTAGAGAAAAAGAACTAACAGATTCTTGGAACAAAGAAAAATCTCTTAACGATGATATTAAGAAGAAAAAAAGTGAGATAGAGAAGGCTAGATTTGAACTTGAACAAGCAGAAAATAAATATGATTTAGAAACTGCCGCGAAATTGCGCCATGGGGTTATTCCGAAGTTAGAAAGAGAGCTTCAAGAATATAATTCTGTAGAGAAAAACAAGTTACTTAGTGATACAGTGACAGATGATGATATAGCTAAAGTTATATCAAAATGGACTAATATTCCAGTGTCTAAATTGTTAAGTAGTGAAAAAGAAAAATTGTTAAATTTAACAGATAATTTAAGAAAACGAGTAATGGGACAAGATGAAGCGTTACAGTTAGTAAGTGATGCCATTATTAAATCACGTAGTGGTATTAAAGACCCAAATCGTCCAATCGGGTCCTTTATCTTTTTAGGGGCCACTGGTGTAGGGAAAACTGAAGTAGCTCGTTCACTTGCATATGAATTATTTGATGATGAAAGACATATGATACGAATTGATATGAGTGAATATATGGAAAAGTTTTCAGTATCGCGTCTTATAGGAGCTCCTCCTGGTTATATAGGTTATGAAGAGGGTGGACAGCTAACTGAAGCGGTTAGAAGGAATCCATACAGTATTGTTTTATTTGATGAAATAGAAAAAGCTCATCCAGAAGTTTTAAATCTATTACTTCAAATTCTAGATGATGGCAGAGTAACCGATTCTAATGGCAGAACAGTTGATTTCAAAAATACAATTATAATTATGACATCTAATTTAGGAAGTGAACATATCTTAGAAGGACACGAAGAAAAAGTAACTGAAGAGTTAGAAAAGAATTTTCGCCCAGAATTTATTAATAGAATTGATGAAATAATAGTATTTAAAAAGTTGAGTAAGGAAATATTATCCGATATCTTAGATAAGATTATTAAAGAGATTGAGGGTAGATTAATCGACTTAAATTTAAAAATTAAACTTAGTGATAGTGTTAGAGCCTATTTCATTGAAAATGGGTATGATGAATATTATGGTGCACGTCCGTTAAAAAGATTAGTGAGCAGAGAATTAGAAACCAATTTAGCTAAAGCATTAATTAATAATGAAATTAAGTTTGGTGAAACAGTTCTAATAGATATTGATAATGATAAAATATGTGTGAGAAAGGCTTAAAGCCTTTTTTCTTTTGGGAAAATAATGTATAATGATGTTACTATCAAATGGAAAGAAGAAAAAATCGATGAGAAGAGATAGAATAGATATAATATATGAAGATAAATTTATAATAGTAGTAAATAAGCCTAGTAATCTACTTACTATTGCAACAGATAATGAAAAAGAAAAAACTCTTTTTCATAAAGTCATTAGTTATGAAAAACAAAAAAACAAAAATAACAAAGTATTTATAGTTCATAGACTAGACAAAGATACTAGCGGACTTATTGTATTTGCAAAATCCGAAAGAGTGAAAAAATTATTACAAGACAATTGGGATAGAATGGCAAAAACCAGAGGATATGTTGCTGTGGTTGAGGGAAAAGTAGTAAAAAAAGAAGGTACAATTAAAAATTGGATTAAGGAAAGAACTAACTTTACTTCGTACACAAGCAATAAACCAAATGATGGTAAATTAGCTATCACTAAGTACTCTGTATTAAATGTGAGTAAAAGTTATAGTTTACTAAACATCAAGATATTAACTGGAAGAAAGAATCAAATCAGAGTACATATGAATGATATTGGACATCCAATTATTGGTGATAAAAAATATGGTGCTAAAACCAACCCGCTAAAAAGATTAGGATTACATGCGAATATTTTAGAATTAGAACATCCAATAACACATAAACTTATTACGTTCGAATGTACAATTCCGATGCAATTTCAAAATATGTTTGAATCTGTAGATTCTACTAATAAGAAAGATATGCAATAGTATATTTAATATTAAAAAACAGATTTATGGTTAGTAGTGTATTGTGTTGTTATTTTCTAATTAATAACGAACTTCCTTGGGGAAGTTTTTTTATGTAAATATGTTATAATTAATATGAGGTGATAATATGAAGAATGTTGAAGAAAATTCTATTATAGTGGTTCCGGCCAGTTTAAAAGAAAAAGTACTTTTAGAACTGAGTAAAAATTTAAAAAAGATCACTGTTATCACGCTTGATTTTTTTATAGATAACTTATTGTTTAGCTTTGATGAGCGAGCTATATATTATCTTATGAGTGAATATCACTTAAAATATGGAGTAGCTTTAATGTATTTAAATAATCTTCGTTTTATAGAGGATAGAGAATATCAGTTTGAAAAATTAAATAAGTTAAATGAACTAAAAAAACATTTGGATAAAAAAGGCTTATTAATCTATAACCAGGGGTTTAAGAACAGATTAAAAAGGAATCATGTCATATTTTATGAAATACCGGAAAGTCAGTTCCATGAAAAGATTATAGAAGATGTTAAACTTCTTACTAATGTTCAAGTTGTTAATGATGTTTATAATAAAACATATCAACATAACATTTATGAATTTAACGATATTAATGATGAGTTAGAATTTGTTGCGGAACAAATATGCGAATTAATAAACGAGGGAACAAACATTTCCGATATTACTTTACTAAATGTTGGCAGAGACTATATAATTCCGTTAAAAAGAGTATTTAAATTATATAATATACCAATGAACAATATAGAAACAAACTCAATGTTTTCAACAGAAATAGTAACATTTTTCTTGAATCATCTTAAATCTGACATAAATATTACTTTATCTTTGATTAGAGATAATTTTGATCTAAATAAAGCTAATAATTTGGCTATTTATAACAAAATTGTAGATATCTGTAATAAATATACATGGATGAATGACTATGTGTTAATTAAAGATTTATTAACACATGATTTTATGAATGCAAGAATCGAGCAACCACAAATTTCTAATGCGGTTAGAATTGAAGATTTTGAGGCGTATCGACCAAATGATAAAGATTATGTTTTTGTTGTTGGTTTTAATCAAGGTGCCCTTCCTATACTTGAACGAGATGAAGATTACTTAAATAATGAATTGAAGCGAGAGCTTAATTTAAATATAACTGTTGAAAAGAATGAAATCCACCGTAAAATTTGTCTAAGGGTCATCCAAAATACTAAAAATATGTGGATAAGTTATAACAAATCCGGAGATAATGGATTATCCACAATCAATAGTATTTTAAATTATTGTGTCACAAAGAAAAATAACGAGTATAAATATTCAAATATTAGTAATAAGCTGACCTTAGGTAAAAGTTTGGATAACTATTTAAAGTATGGCACAAAAACTAGCGATTTAACTAAATTATATTCTAATTATAAAAACATTGAATATCGAACTTTTAATAATAGTTTTAAGGGGATAAATAGAAATAATGAGCATTTAATGTTATCTTATTCAAGTATTGATAATTATTATAAGTGCGCATTTAGATATTATGTATCATCTGTTTTGAAGCTAAATATATACGAAGAAAATTTTGCAAATTATTTAGGTTCCTTATTTCATTTTTGCCTATCTAAAAGAAAAGAACTTTCTTTAGACGAGTCTTGGGATTTATTTTTAACGAATAATAAAAAAGAATTATCCAATAAAGAAAAATTTTTCCTGGCTAAAGGTAAAGAGGAGTTAAAACATATATTTGATATTTTGGATGTGCAAAGTGAGTATACTTCTTTTACTAATGAAGAGTATGAAACCAAAATAGAAATTGATATTTCTAATGATACAAAATTTGTAGGCATTATAGATAAAATTATGGTTAATAAAGCACGTAATTTGGGCGCTATTGTAGATTATAAAACAGGAAATCCTGAATTAAAATTGAATAATGTCATATATGGTTTGAATTTACAATTGCCTATTTATTTATATTTAATTAAAAATAAATATCCTAATTTGGAAGTAGTTGGATTTTATTTACAAAAAATATTACCCAGTCTAATTGTTAAGGATAAAACAAAAACATTAGATATGCAACGCCAAGAATTATTAAAACTTCAAGGCTATTCTCTTTCGAATGAAGAAAAACTAAGTCAGTTCGATAAAACCTATATGGATAGTGATTTAATCAAAGGAATGAAAGTGGGAAATAATGGATTTTATGCTTACTCTAAAACTCTGGCTGATAGAGAAATAGATAATCTTATTAACGTGGTTAATCAAAAAATTGATTATGCTTTACAAAATATTAAAAGCAACAATTTTGATATTAATCCCAAATATATTGATAAAGAAAATGTAGGTTGTGCTTTTTGCCAATTTAAAGATATATGTTATATGAACAATAAAGATTTAGTTTATTTAGAAGAAATCAAAGATTTAAGCTTTTTGGGTGGTGATAATAATGCCTAGTTGGACGAATGAGCAATTAGAAGCCATTAATAGGTCTGGTTCTAACATAATTGTTAGTGCAGGAGCTGGTAGTGGAAAAACAGCGGTTTTAACTGAACGTGTTATTACCAAAATAAAAAGTGGGATTTCAATAGATAGATTGTTAGTTTTAACTTTTACCAAAGCTGCCGCTAATGAAATGAAAGAAAGAATAAGAAAGGCTATAATTAAGGAAGGGCTTGCTGAGCAGTTAAAACTTCTAGATTGTGCTTATATCACTACGTTTGATAGTTTTGCTCTAACGTTAGTGAAAAAGTATCATTATTTGATCAATGTTCCGCCAGGTATTAATATTGGCAATGAAAATGTTTTACTGATAGAAAAAAAGAAAATATTGGACGAGATATTTGAACGGCTATATGGTGAAGAAAATCCTAAGTTTATTAGGCTAATTAATGAGCAATGTGTTAAGGATGATAGTGAGATTAGAAAATATATTCTAAATATTAGAAATAAGCTAGATATGAAGGTAGATTCATCCGAATATTTGGAAACATACATTTCAAAGTACTACTGTGACTCAAACATCAATATGTTTGTCGATGAATATCTGAGTTTAATATCTAGTAAGATAGGAGAGATAAAAGAGGCATTAAATGATTTATTATATTATGTAGATAGTGACACATATACTAAATTTGAGGCAGCCTTGTTACCTTTATTTTCTAGTAGTTCATATGATGGGTTTGTGTTAAATAGTAATATTAAATTACCAAGGTTACCGCAAGGAAGCGATGATGAGTTAAAGATTAAAAAAGAAGCATTAAATGATTTAATTAAGGTTTTTAAAGGGTATTTAAAATATAGTGATATTAGTGAAATGAAATCCAGCATATATCAGACTCGAGAATATGCAGAAATTATAATTGAAATACTACTTGAGTTGGGTGCGAAAATTGAGAGTTTTAAATTTCAAAATAATATGTATGAGTTTAATGATATCGCAATATTAGCAATTAAGATTTTATCAATTAACAAAGATATTTGTTTAGAAGTTAAGGAAACATTTAATGAAATTTTAGTAGATGAATATCAAGATACTAGTGATATTCAAGAGACATTTATTAAATTAATTGAGAATAATAATGTGTATATGGTGGGAGATGTTAAACAATCTATATATCGTTTCCGTAATGCTAATCCATATATTTTCAAAAATAAATATGACAATTATTCTAATAATCAAGGTGGAATTAAAATTGATTTAAATAGAAACTTTCGTTCTAGAGAAGAAGTGATAAATAATATTAATTTAATATTTGAATATATAATGGATGATATTGTTGGGGGAGCCGAATATTCTAAAGAGCATAAGATGATATTTGGAAATAAATCATATATGAGTTCGGAAAGCAATAATATGGAAATAATTCGTTATGATGCTAATAATTTTGAATTTGATAAAAATGAAATTGAAGCATTTATAATAGCGGAGGACATTAGAAATAAGATTAATAATAAATATCAGATTTTTGATAAAAAAGATATTAAGTTAAGAGATTGTTGTTATAGTGACTTCGCAGTTCTCATGGATCGAACAACAGATTTTGAACTATACAAAAAAGTATTTGAATATTATGGAATTCCTTTAGTTTTATATAAAGATGAAGTTATCAATAATGCTATGGATAATCTTGTGATAAGTAATTTACTTTCTTTAATCAAACAAATTAAGAATAAAAACTTTGATAAGAAATTTCGATATTTATTTGCCAGTGTGGCTCGTAGTTTTATATGTGAGATGTCGGATCAAAAAATTTATGATGTACTTAATGATAATTTATTATATGAGGAAGAATTATTTATTAGATGCTCACATATAGCTGAAAACCTTGAAAGTATAACTCCCAATATGTTGCTTGATGTAGTGATTGATGAATTTAATTTGTATGAAACATTAATTAAAATAGGAGATATTAAACAAACCATTATACATATTGAACAGCTGTACAATTTGAGTAATGAATTATCCGCTTTAGGGTATGATTGTGATCAGTTCATAGATTATTTGAACATAATTGATGAAGAAAACTATCAAATGAAATATAGTTCCGCTTTAGAAAATGTAGATGCAGTTAAAATAATGACAATACATAAATCAAAGGGGTTAGAATATCCTATTTGTTATTTTAGTGGACTTTATAAATCTTTTAATATAAGTGATTTAAAAGAAAAAATAATTTTTGATAATTATTTTGGGATAATATTACCATATTTTGAAGAAGGTGTTAGTGAAACAATTCTTAAGGATTTATTAAAAGATAGATTTTTAAGTGAAGAGGTTTCAGAAAAGATTAGATTATTGTATGTTGCTTTAACTAGGGCTCGAGAAAAAATCATATTGATTTTGCCTGAAAAAGAAAATAATTTTATTGTGGAAAAAATAATCCCAAAAGAAAAAAGATTAAAATATCGAAGCTTTGCGGATATGATTTATTCACTAGGAAACTTAGTAGAAAATTACTCTAATGACATAGACTTTAATGATTTACGTTTAACTAAAGATTATCAGCTGATTATAAATAGAGATTTTAGTGATTTAGTTGATAATGATTCTTCTCAAATTGTTGTAAATGAATTAAATGTGGAGTTAGAGTATGCTTGTGAAACATCATTTTCTAAAAAAACTCATGAATTAATGACAAAAGAAGAAATATCTAATATCAACTTAGGGTTAGATCTACATATGATTTTAGAAAATTTAGATTTTTATAATCCTGATTTTGAAAGTATAGAAAATGAATATTACCGAAACAAAATAAAGTCTTTCTATTCAAAATTAAAGAATATTGAAAATTCTAAAATATTTCAGGAATATGAATTCATGTATGAAGAAGCAAATACTTTATATCACGGAATTATCGATTTAATGATTGAGTATGAGGATCACATAGATATTATCGACTATAAATTAAGAAAGATTGACGATGATGCTTATATAAATCAATTAAAGGGCTACAAAAAATATATTTCAACAATCACTAATAAGCGCATAAATATTTACTTGTACTCCATTTTTGATGAGGAATTTGCAGAAATATAGCAAACTGTCATTATCTTGCAAAAAAGTTACTTTTATGTTAAAATTAGTTCGGTGATAGTATGAAATCAAAAGAAGAGGCAATAGCCTTAATTAGAAAAAAATTGAGTAACAATTCATTTTACACTTATAATGAGATTGCAGAAATAACAGGATATCATCCAAAATATATTTTAAAATTAAAGAAAGAGATAATTGAGGGAACAGTTTCTTTAGAACATGGCAATAAAAATAGGAAACCTATTAATGCCATAAGTGAGGATGAAAAACAAAAAATTATTAGTCTTTATAAGAGGTCAAATGCAAGCATTAGAAAGTTTTGTAGGTTTTATGGTAGACGTAGTTATTCTTGTGTATATAATGTTATACAAGAATATTTAAAAAATGAGAAAGAGGGTATTTTATGAAAAGTAAAGTATGGTTTTTAAGAGTTTTGCTTACTGTAGGTATAGCATTAGTAATGTATTACTTTTTATTACCACCATTAAATTTAACTAGTCCGGTATTTTGGTTTTATGTATTTTTTATAAGCGCTATTTATTTAGTGAGTGGGATTGTTAAAATTGTTGAGTTAAAAGATATTATTACAAATAGAAAAAACATAAAGAAAAACACTTTGTCCTTAGGTTGAACTTGTCAATAAAAAGTAGACACAAAAAGTTCTAGTTAAACCCTAAATGAGATTTATACTCATTTGGGGTTTTATAATTTAATGCATAACTTGGACGTAAATAATTATTATCATAAACAATAT
>SVAW01000003.1 GCA_015059195.1 Bacillota bacterium | reverse complement strand
AAATAATAAAAAATGTTCAAATTCTATTTAAAAAATTCAAACAGTAAAATCTGCTGAATTTGAAATAAACAAAGGGATTTTTAAAAATTCAAACGCTATTTGAAATTAAACCCGAGTTTCTCCTAAGCGCTAGGCCGTTGGTTCGATTCCAATCGGGGACGCCATTTTGAAACATGAGAGTTAGATATTCTAATTCTTTTTCTTTGTCTAAAAAAGAACTAATCGTTCTTCTTATCTATAAGATTTTCGTAGCAGTTAAAAATTTTTAAGACCTGAATTATAGATTTGATATTAAAAAGTGAGGTATTAAGTTAGAAAATTAAATACTACTTATAAGCCAGAAGTTTAAATCTAAGGATATCTTTTTTCCTTTATATAATTTTGTATAAAAAAAATATTGTGATATAATTATATTCGATATGGTGATAATATGAGAAAGTATAAAGACGTATTATTATATAAAATACTTAGACCTGTAATAACATTTTTATTTAAAGTGTTATATAGACCTAAAATACTAGGAACTGAGAATATTCCTAAAAACGGCAGAATAATATTGGCTGGCAATCATACTCATAACTTAGACTGTGCTATACTAATAAGTTCAACTAAAAGGAATATACATTTTTTAGCTAAAGTAGAATTATTTAAAGGATTTAAGAAAATACTTTTTTCTAATATGGGATTAATTCCTGTAAATAGAAAAATAAAAGACCATAATGTACTCGTGCATGCTTATAATTACCTAGAAAATGAAAAAGTAATTGGTATATTTCCAGAAGGAACACATGGTAAGGGTAAAATTCTTCCATTTAAGATTGGCGCAGTGAAAATGGCCTATGAAACAAAGAGCGATATAGTTCCTTTTGCAATAACAGGTACATATAAAATACTTTCAAACGATTTAAAGATTGTGTTTGGAAAACCTATAAAAATTGAAAGTAACAATTTGGATAAAGAAAACAAAAAACTTAGAAATATAGTAGTAAAAATGGCAGGTGATAATGATGAATATATTTGACATGTTTAGAAAAAGAAAAGAAATACCTGCTCCATGGAGTAAATATTATAGAGATGATGAACTGGTAATAAATATACCTAATATAAGTTTATATAAACAACTTCTAAATACATCAAACAAATACCCAAATAATACGGCATATAGATATTTTGGGAAGAATGTAAGTTTTCAAACATTTATCAAACAAATAGATAAAGCAGCAATTTCATTTAAAAAGTTAAATGTACAAAAAGGAAATGTTGTAACAATATGCTTGCCAAACCTTCCGGAAACGCTTATTGCGTTTTATGCTTTAAATAAATTAGGTGCAATTGCAAATATGGTACATCCCTTGTCAGCAGAAGAAGAGATAAAAGATGCTGTTATATCTACTAAAAGTAAATATTTAATAATGCTTGATCAGTTTTATATTAAAGTTAAAGATATTGTAGGTAATACAAAGCTTAAAAATGTTATCTTTGTATCACCTTCAGATTCTATGAATATATTTATGAAATTAGGATATAAATTAATAAATATAAATAAATATAAAAAATATCCTAAAAATGATTTTTACATGTCATGGCAAAAATTCACAAATAAATCTAGAAACAGCAAAATAAAAATAACTGAAAAATATGGTAAAGATACGCCTGCTGTAATACTTCATAGTGGTGGAACAAGTGGAAAACCAAAGAATGTAGTACTTCAAAATAGAGCATTTGTTATGGCTGCAATTCAAGAAAAAAGAGCACTTAAAAATTTAAATGTAGGAGATTCAGTTATTGCAATAATGCCTAATTTCCATGGATTTGGTCTTAGCGTTTGTATGCATTCTGCAATGGTACTTGGCTGTACAACAGTATTAGTTCCACAATTTGATTCTAAAAAATTTGATATATTGTTTGATAAGAATAAACCCACAGTGATAATTGGTGTGCCAACACTTTATGAAGCGCTATTAAGTAATAATAATGTTAAGAATCTAGATATGTCTTTTGTAAAATATGCAATAAGTGGTGGAGATATACTAAGTAAGAGTTTAGAGGATAAGGTTAACGCATATTTTAAAGAACATAATTCAAAAGCAAGAATTACACAGGGCTATGGCATGACAGAATGCTTAGCTGCTGTATGTTTGGCCTGTGATGATGTAAATAAAAGTGGTTCTATAGGCATCCCTCTTCCGGGTAATTATATAAAAATAATAAATCCGTCAACTAGAAAAACTAATCCTTATAATGTAGTTGGAGAGATTTGTATAAATACCAAAGCACTTATGATGGGATATTTAAATAATGAATCTGAGACAAATACAGCGCTTCAAATACATGATGATGGACACGTATGGCTACACTCAGGTGATTTGGGTTATATGGATGAAGATGGTTTTATATTTTGCAAGGGCAGATTAAAACGCATGATTATAACAAGCGGTTATAATGTATATCCATCTCATATAGAAGAGGTAATAGAATCTCATCCGGCAGTACTTCAATGTACAGTAGTTGGGGTTCCACACCCATATAAGCAAGAAGTGCCAAAAGCATTTATTGTATTAAAAGAAGGATATTTTACGATGTTCGTTAAAAATGAAATAAAAGAATATTGTAAAAAGAACTTGGCTAAGTATATGGTACCTCATGATTTTGTATATAGAAAAAAATTACCTAAAACTAAAATAGGTAAGGTGGATTTTAAAAAATTAGAAAGTGATATAGGTAGAGATGATGAATAGTAAAGCACCGTTATTATATAAAATAAGTAGAGTGGTATTAGGCCCAATATTTAAGTGGTATTACAACCCTACAATAGTTAATAAAGAATATATACCCAAAAAAGGTTCAATTGTTATAGCTGGTAATCATAAGCATTTGTTTGATCAATGTTTAACTATAATAGCGACTAAAAGACCAATACATTATATGGCAAAAAAAGAATATTTTGATGACAAAAAAGTAGCGTGGTTTTTTAAGGGGACAGGATGTATATCTGTAGATAGAAAAAACAAAGACCCAAAAGCAAAACAAGCTGCGCTTGATGTGCTTAATGATAATGGAGCAATCGGAATATTTCCGGAAGGAACTAGAAACAGAACAGATGCAATATTGCTACCATTTAAATTTGGAGCAGTAAGTCTGGCTGAGAAAACTGACTCATATATAGTGCCATTTGCTATAACGGGAGATTATAAGTTTAGAAGTAAGAACCTAAAAATTACTTATGGCAAACCATTTAAAATAAATGGTATGTCTTTAGAAGAAGCAAACGATAAATTATATAAAACTGTTGAAAAATTATTAAAACAAAATGCTAGATAATGATTATTAGAAAAGGTAAGTTTTACCTTTTTTATTTGCATAAAAACGTAAAGAAAACAAATATTGTTAGATATATTTTAAAAAGTTTACAATTTTTCATTATTGTTCATATTTTTGTGGTAAAATAATATTAGATATTGGAGTATGATAACTATGCGTATTGATTTTACTTTATTAAAAAAGAATACAAAATTTATTTTAGGAATTTTATTATTAATGGTAATCATGATAATAATAAGTGTAATAATACCTGATAGTGGTAATCGAATTCCTTCTAAAGATTTGGAACAAAATGGAAATTCGGAAATACACAGTTTAGTGATTAATGAGGTTATGGCATCAAATAATGGGGCTCTAGCCACTTCTAATGGTGAAGTGTATGATTGGATTGAAATCTATAATGGTAATAACTATGACATTAATTTAAAAAATTATAGTTTAAGTGATAATGAAAATAAAAATAGATGGGCTTTCCCTGAAACTACTATTAAAGCCAATTCATATTTGATAGTGTTTATGAGTGGTAAGAATCAAGAAGGATTATATGCAAATTTTAAAATTAGTAGTGACGGTAGTGAATCAATATTCTTAAAAAATCCAAGTGGTAAAATTGTTGATGCGGTTGATGTTCCTAGTATGAGAAAGAATGAAGTTATTGCTAGAGATTTAGAAGGTATATGGTTTTCTTCTACTAAACCAACTCCAGGATTTATTAATACTGTGGAGGGATATGAAAATTTTCAAGACTCTATATTAGAAGAAAGTGATATTAAAATTAATGAAGCGTTACCTAAGAATAATGGTAATTTTCAAAATAATTATGGTAATTATTCGGGATATATTGAAATAGTTAATGAAGGTGAAGAATCAGTTAATCTAGAAAATTATTGTTTATCTGATGATGTTAATGCTCCTTTTAAATATTGTTTGGACAAATTATTTTTGACCCCAGGAAGTACAACTGTAATATATATGGGCAAATATGAGAATAATAATACTGAAAAATATTCTGGTTTCAATTTAAATTCTAATGAAGGATTTGTTATATTAACAAATAATAAGGGTAAAGTAATTGATCGAATTAGTTATTCTAATTTAGCTAGTGGTATAGCTTTAATACGTGAGAATGGAAAAGTATACGAGTCTAGCAATATTAGCCCAGGATACCCTAATACAAATTCTGGAAGAGAAGACTTTGCTAAGGATAAATTAAAAAATAAAGAAGGCTTAATTATAAATGAGATTATGAATAGTAATAGTTCTTATATGCCTCACAATGGAAATAAATATTATGATTGGATTGAATTTAAAAACAATTCTAATGAGACTATTAATTTAAGTGACTATACAATTACTACTAATGATAATTCTTTAGAAATGTATAGGTTACCAAATAAAGGATTAAAACCTGGCGAATATTACATTTTAATGGCTAGTGGAGATACCGGTTTAAGTAATAGTACTTATACTCATGCGAATTTTAAAATATCAGAAGTAGAATCATTGTATTTAGTAAAAAATAAAAAAATTGTAGATTCAATTTTTATTGCAAATGTTCCATTAGGATATAGTTATGGTAGAGGAACTAGTTATGGATTATATTATTATAGTAAAGCTACTCCAAATGGTAATAATGGGATTGGAACTGATGCGGTTGCGTATGTTCCTAAATTAAGTGTTAACCCAGGAGTATATAATAATGTAGACAATGTTAGTTTAGAAATAGAAGGAAATGGGACTATTTATTATACTTTAGACGGAAGTAAACCAACTACTACTTCTAAAGTATATAACGGTCCTATTTTGCTTGATAAAACTACTGTAGTAAAAGCAAGTAGTTATCAAAATGGTAAACTGATGAGTAATATAGTAGCTGGTTCTTATATTATTAATGAGAATCATACTTTACCGGTTATGTCTGTTTCATTAAATCCAAGTAGCTTTAATTATGTACAAGGTAATCCATGGGAAACAGAAATTGAAGTGGAAAGTTATGCAGAACTTTATGAAGATGGTAAGAGTTTTTCAATACCATGTGGTTTTAAATTGTTTGGTGGTTCAACCAGAGGTTTAAGTAAAAAAAGCTTTGCTTTAAAATTTAGAGCTAAATATGGCGCTGGAAGTTTAAAATATCAAGTATTTGAAAATAGAGATTATTCTAGTTTTGAATCGTTAGTTTTACGTTCTGGTTCTCAAGATAATCAATCTGCATTTTTTAGAGATGTTTTAATGACATCGTTAGTAGATGGAGTTACCAATTTAAAAGTACAAGCATATAAACCAGTAATACTTTATATTAATGGTAGATATTGGGGAGTATATAACATTCGTGAAAAAGTTGATGAAGATTTTATTGGTAACAATTTTAATGTAGATGGTGAAAAATCTAATATTGTAAGAATTGATAATAACGTTACATCAGGGACTGCGAATGATTATAGGCATGTAGTAAATTACTTGACAAGTCATGACATGAGTATTAGTAGTAATTATGAATATATAAAAACCAAACTTAATATAGATAGTTTTGTAGATTATTGGGTTGCAGAAAACTGGGTAAGTAATAACGATATTATTAATACAAGATTTTATTCTCATCCCGATATTGATAATGGAAGAGTTAATATGGTATTTTATGATTTAGATTATGCGATGTGGAATACAACCAAAGATTACTTTAATTTCTTTGTACAACCAGAAGGAATGAGTGCATTTAAAGTTTCTACAGCTATGATGAGAAGCTTAATTAGAAATGAAGAATTTAAAGAAACATTTTTAGAAAGACTTAAATATCAACTTGAAAATGTTTGGAATGCAGATAGAGTGTTAGAAAGAATTGATGAAATATATAATACTTTAAAACCTGAAATGGGAAGAAACCAAACACGTTGGGGTATGACAATCGGTCATTGGAATGAACAAGTTGAGTATTTAAGAGAATATACAAGATTAAGAGCAAGATATGTTAAGAATACTGCAAAAAGCTTCTTTAATTTAAGTGAGGCAGAGATGAAAGAGTATTTTGGTGGTTAATATGAGAAAGTATCGTAATGAATTAAAATTTTATATTAATAAAAAAGATGCAGAAATCTTAAAAAAACATCTTGCACTATTAATGGATGTAGATAAAAATTCTAAAAATAGTGATAATACTTATTTAATTAGAAGCCTATATTTTGATGATGCGGACTCAACTGCGTATTATGAAAAATTAGATGGAATAGAGTTTAGAAAAAAATATCGTATAAGAATATATAATTTTGATGATAGTTTTATTAGATTAGAATGCAAACATAAACATGATAATAAAACATCAAAAGATCAGATATTGATTGATAAAGATATTTGTAGTAAAATTATAGAGGGTAGGATTAATGAAATTGATGTAAGTGGCGATAATTTGTTAACAAGATTTGTTCTTGATAATAACGTTAGACCATTAAAACCATCTATAATTGTTGACTATAAAAGATTGGCTTATACATATCCAGTATCAGATGTTAGAGTAACGTTTGATTCTGAAATTAAATCTGGATTATATAATTATAATTTGTTTGATGAGGATGCTACGACATATAGTGTTATTGAAGAGGATGGCCTAATTTTAGAGGTAAAATTTAATGAGTTTTTACCAGAATCAATAGCCATAATACTTACAACAATTCCATCAATCCGTCAGGCGTTTTCAAAATTTGCAATGTGTAGAAGTATTAAGTAAGGAGTGAAATTATGAGTTTTGTAGATATGATTAAAAATAGTGTAATAGCAGAATTTACTGGAACCATTTCAGTAGATAAGATTTTATTATCTTTGGCTGTTGCGTTTATAATTGGAGTATTTATCGTTTATGTTTATCGTAAAACATTTAGTGGAGTGGTTTATTCAAAATCTTTCTCACTATGTATTATTTTACTGGCAATGGTTACAGCTATGATTATTAGAACAATTAGTTCTAACTTAGCTTTATCATTAGGTATGGTGGGTGCGCTTTCTATTGTAAGATTTAGAACTGCTATTAAGGAACCAACTGATACTGCATTTATGTTCTGGAGTATTACTGCTGGAATTATGGCAGGAGCTGGACTTTATATAGTTTCTGTAATTGCCTCATTAGGAATTGGATTACTTTATTTCTTAGGATATACAATGGGATTTAAATTAAGTCGTCAATACTTAATGATTATTAAATATAATGTGGATGTTGACGAAACAATTTTAAAAGCCATGAGCAAGTTAACTAAAACAAAATTAAAAAGTAAATCTGTTTCTAAAGATTTAGTAGAATTAACTTTTGAAGTTGAGCTTAAAGATGATAATACTAGAATCTTAAATGGATTTAAAAATTTACATGGCGTTGAAAGTGTAAGCATTATTAGTTATCAAAATGATTTTGGAGCATAATTATTGTGCTCTTTTTATTTGTTTACAAAAAATATTAAAAATTTTAAAGTTTAGACTATAAAATTTTAGGAATATATTATATAATGGTTTTGTGATGTCTATGAAAAGAAAATTTAGTATGGGAAAATGTTTTATAGTTTTAAGTGTTTTATTCTTATCATCTTTAGTTATATACTTTGGATCTAGAATGGTATATTTTTATATTACTATGAAGTAGGTGTATTATGGAAAACGAAGAAATAATTTTTATTGATGAATTAGAAGAAAAACAAAGCATAAAAGAAGAAAATAATAAAACAGTTAAAACTAAGAAGCAAAAGAAGAAAAAAAGTTTAAAAAAATGGATAGTTACTTTTGGGTTACTCGATGTAATAGCAGTTGTTTGCTTGTTTTTGATGTATGGACCATTTCCATATTTTAGAAATCTATGGGTAACTAGTGCATTAACTACAGCCACTCATGAATATTTCGCATATATTTTCTTTGATGCTGAAGAAGTTCAAAAAATTATGGCTAATAATGTCGTAATAGAAGGAAATGATAGTAGTAAAGAAGAAGATATAGAGTTTTCGGGTGAAGATACTGGTGTTTATGAATCAATATATGAAGAACAAATTTTAAAACGTGATGAAGGAAATGATCTTTATAAAGTAATTGATATTGAAGGTGATGGCTATAAAGGACACATGTTAGTGGTTTATGATCCTTCTCGTATTGATTTAGTGCAAGCGCCTAATCTTAAATATGGTGGTAAACAACTAGCAAAATTATTAGAATTAAATGATGGAATTGCTGGTATTAACGCCAGTGGATTTAATTATTCTAAGGAGACAGGTTATATTCCTAATGGAATAGTAATAATGGATAATGAAATAGTATGGGGAGCTGATAAAGAGCCTGCTAAAACAGGAGGAATAATTGGCTTTACAAATGATAACAAACTAATTTTAACAAAATCTACTGCTCAGGAAGCGTTAGATATGGGAATTCGTGATGCGGTAACTTTTGGACCATTCTTAGTAGTAAATGGTGTTCCATCAGAGTTTAAAGGTAATGGTGGATACGGAATTGCACCAAGAACTGCAATTGGTCAAAGAAGAGACGGAATTGTATTAATGCTTGTTATAGACGGAAGAAGACCAGGACATAGTTTAGGGGTTGACATGGTAGAACTTACTAATGTTCTACTTAAATATGGGGCTTATAATGCAGCTAACCTTGATGGCGGTGGGTCTAGTTCTATCGTAGTTGAAGGTGAAATACTAAGTGTTGCTGGTGGTTGGGGATACACCGGAGAAAGATATATACCAAACGCAATTATTATTAAATAGAACTCAAATTTGAGTTCTTTTTTTGTAAAAAACAGTTGTTAAAGTGGTATAATAATATTGGAGGTAATAAGATGTTTGAGAATAAAAAAATATTTATATTAGGTATGGCTCGTAGTGGATATGAAGCTGCCAAACTTTTAAGTAAATATAATAATAAAATTTTAATAACCGATAGAAAAGAACAAGATGAAAATCATGTTAAAGAACTAGAAAGAGCAGGAGTAGAAATTCACATATGTGATGATCCAATCGAATTATTAGATGATTCATTTGATTTTGTGGTTAAGAATCCAGGAATTAAATTAGATCATCCTATTGTAGTAAAAGCAGAACAATTAGGTATTCCTGTTACTAATGAGGTAGAAGTTGCGTATAGCTTTTTACCTGAGGGAGTAAAAATTATAGGAATTACGGGTTCTAACGGGAAAACAACTACAACAACTCTTATATATGAAATAATGAAATTAGCTGGTAAGGATGTACATCTAGGTGGAAATATAGGATATCCAGTATGTTCTTTAGTAGAAAAGTGTAAAGAGAATGATATTTTAGTACTAGAAATTTCAGGACATCAACTACATGATTTTATTAATTTTAAAACTGATGTAAGTGTGATGACTAATTTAACTGAAGTACATACTGATCACTTTGGAACATATGAAAATTATAAATATAATAAGTGTTTAATATTTAAAGGACATACAGAAAAAGATGTTGCGATTCTCAATTTAGATAATGAAGACGTGTTAGAAGGAACAAAGAATATAAAATCTCATAAATTAATGTTTTCTAGTTCTAAGGACGCAGATTTATGTATAAAAGAAGATGCTATCTACTATTTAAATGAAAGAGTAGTTGAATTAAAAGATATAAGATTAAAGGGTGTACATAATTATGAAAATATTATGTGTGCGATAGGTGCTGTAAAAGAATTTGGTGTTGCAAATGAATCAATCATAAATTTATTAAAATCTTTTACTGGAGTTGAACATAGAATTGAATTTGTTAGAGAACTAAATGGTAGAGAATTCTATAATGATTCTAAATCAACCAACGTTAAGTCAACTCAAATAGCGTTATCAGCATTTAAAAATCCAACTATTGTTTTACTTGGTGGTCTAGATCGAGGTTTACCTTTTGATGATTTAACAAGCTTCTTAGGTAATACTAAAGAAATTGTTTGTTACGGTGAAACAAAAAATAAAATTAAAGATTTTGCTGAGAGTGTAAATAAGATGTGTAAAGTGGTTGACACATTAGAAGAGGCAGTTTTACAAGCTTATAAAGATTCTAATGATGGAGATGTAATACTTTTAAGTCCTGCATGTGCTTCTTGGGATCAATATGATAATTTTGAAGTACGTGGAAACGAATTTAAGCAAGTGGTTAATAATTTAAAGTAAGGGAGATAATATGACAAAGATAAAAGATGTAATAGGAAGAGAAATATTAGACTCAAGAGGAAATCCAACTGTTGAAGTAGATGTTATATTAGAAAATGGTATTGTTGGTAGAGCCGCTGTTCCAAGTGGAGCATCTACTGGTGTTAGAGAAGCTTTAGAATTAAGAGATAAAGATAATCGCTATAATGGTAAGGGAGTATTAAAAGCAGTTAATAACGTTAATACTGTTATTAGAGAAGCAGTAATTGGTATGGATGCTTTAAATCAAAAAGAGTTAGATTATAAAATGATTAATTTAGATGGAACTGAAACCAAAAATGTTTTAGGTGCTAATGCTATTTTAGGAGTTTCTATGGCTGCATTAAAAGCTAGTGCAAAAGATGCTGGTAAAGAATTATATGAGTATATTGGAGATGGAAAAACACTTCCAGTGCCTATGATGAATATTTTAAATGGTGGGGCTCATGCGGATAATAATTTAGACTTTCAAGAATTTATGATTGTACCAAATAGAGATTCTATCAAAGAGAGAGTACGTGTTGGAGCGGAAGTGTTCCATAGCTTAAAAACAGTATTAAAAGAAAAGGGATACTTTACTGGAGTAGGAGATGAAGGTGGTTTCGCACCAAACTTAACTTCAAACAAAGAAGGTTTTGATTTAATTGTTGAAGCTATTACTCAAGCTGGATATACTCCTGGGGTTGACGTTAATATTGCGATAGATGTTGCTGCTTCAGAATTTTATGAAGATGGATCATATACTGTGGATGGTAAAAAATTAACTACAGAAGAATTAATTTGTTTTTATGAAGAGTTAGTTAATTTATATCCAATTATTTCAATTGAAGATCCAGTTGATGAAAATGATTGGGATGGATTTAGATTAATAACTGAAAAACTAGGAAACAAAATTCAGTTAGTTGGTGATGATTTATTTGTTACTAATAAAAAATGTCTTCAAATGGGAATAGATAACTGTGCAGGGAATGCAATTCTTTTAAAAGTAAATCAAATTGGAACCATTACTGAAACATTAGAAACTATAGAACTAGCAAGAAATAATGGATATAAAACAGTAATTTCACATCGTAGTGGAGAAACTGAAGATACGATAATCGCAGATCTTGCAGTTGGCCTAAATTTAGGACAAATTAAAACTGGTTCTATGTCTAGAACAGATAGAGTTTGTAAATATAATCAATTAATAAGAATTGAAGAAAAAATTGAAAAGGGTGAGTAAGCATCCTTTTTTGATATGAAATTAATTGTTAATAAGGTTTTAGTGTGCTATAATATTAATAGATGCTAGGAGGATCGATATGGCTAAGAAAAAGAAAAGAAAAGAAGAAAAGAAACCTAGTAGTGGTTATAGAATAGAATTGATTGGAGTAATGTTTATTGCGGCTGCAATTATAGGAATATGTGAATTTGGAATAGTAGGTAACTTTTTATCTGGATTTGCATCTTTTCTAGTTGGTACTGCTTATAACATATTATTAGCCTCATTATTAATAATTGGTATATATATGATTGTTAAAAGACAAGAACCAGACTTTTTTACATCTAAATTAGTAGGGTTATATATCATAGTCTTTGCACTTCTGATATTTTTTCACACCAAATATATTAAGCAATTAGATCTTGAAGGTTTTGAAATAATTAAAGAAACAGTTAATAATTTAATGGGTGCGATTAATGGAGTAGAAAAAATCCAAGGTGGAGGAATTCTAGGAGCAATTTTATCAGTTTTATTTGTGAAATTATTTACGGTAAATGGTACTAGAGTTGTCTGCATAGTTTTAATTATATGTGGTTTTGTAATGTTTACTGGAATGAGTATATATGATATTGTTAAAAGTTTAAAAAATAAAGTTAGTGGTGTTATTAAGCATAAGGATAGACAAGAAATAAAAATTGTTGAAGAAAATTATGAGAAGGATAACAAAGTAATTATTTCTAGTATGAGTGATTTGATTCGTACAGAAGATAAACCAGCTAACATAGAAAATAATAAACTAGAAATTGATAATACAATTATGGATACTAAAGGATATAATTATCCTCCAATATCGTTATTAAAAATGCCTCAGAGAAAAAATAATAATGATAATAGAGCAACAATCAAAGATACAATTCATGTCTTAGAAGAAGTATTTCGTGATTTTGGAATTGAGGGTAAAATTGTTGCGGCAAACGTAGGGCCAGCTGTAACTCAGTATGAAATGGAAGTTAAAGCCGGAACTAAAGTTAGTAAAATTTTAGGAATTCATAGAGAAATTGCTTTAGCAACAGCAGCAAAAGATGTTCGTATTCAGGCACCAATTCCAGGTAAAAAAACTATTGGTGTAGAAATTCCTAATAAAAGCGTATCAATGGTTAGCGTTAGAGAAATTTTAGAAACTATTCCTAAGTCTTTAAATGATAGTAAATTATTAGTGACATTAGGAAAAGATATAATGGGAAAACCTATATATTGTGAAATTAATAAAACACCACACCTTTTGGTTGCTGGTTCTACTGGAAGTGGTAAATCAGTTTGTATAAATAGTATTATTACATCTATCTTAATGCGAACTAAACCAGATGAAGTAAAATTAGTTTTAGTAGATCCTAAGAAAGTAGAGCTTTCTATGTATAATGGGGTTCCACATTTACTAGCTCCAGTAGTAACCGATCCTAGAAAAGCTAATGTCGCATTAAAGAAGATTGTAGCTGAAATGGAAAGACGTTACGATGTGTTTGAAGCTAGCGGTACTAAAAATATTGCTGGATATAATGCATATATAGAAAAGAAAAACAGAAATACAGATGAAGCAGGTCAAATTAAAAAAATGCCATTTATTGTAGTTATTATTGATGAGTTAGCGGACTTAATGTTAGTAGCTGCGAAAGAAGTAGAAGATTCTATTATGCGTATTACTCAGATGGCGCGTGCTGCTGGAATTCATTTGATTGTGGCTACTCAAAGACCTTCAACAGATGTTATTACCGGAGTAGTAAAAGCAAACATTCCATCAAGAATTTCATTTGCTGTATCAAGCAGTATTGATTCTCGTACTATTTTGGATATGACAGGAGCAGAAAAATTACTTGGTAAAGGTGATATGTTATTCTTACCACAAGGAGAAAATACACCACTACGTGTACAGGGAACATTCATATCTGATGAAGAAATTAAGTCTATAGTAGACTATACTATTTCTCAACAAAAAGCACGTTATGACGAAACTCTTCTTATGGATGAAGAAGAATCTCGAGCTACTTCTATGACAGATTCTAAAGATGATTATGATGAACCATTATATAATGACATTGTAGAATTTGTTGTAACTCAAGGAAAAGCTAGTGCGTCGCTTCTTCAAAGAAGATTTAGGCTAGGTTATAACAGAGCTGCACGCTGTATAGATTTACTAGAAGAAAGAGGAATTATTGGGCCAAATAACGGTTCAAAGCCTCGTGAAGTATTGGTAAAATTAGAAAGCAAAGATGAGTAATTAGAAGAAAATCGAAAGATTTTCTTTTTTTGATTAATTTGTTACCAAGTAGCATGATTTTTTGGTATAATATAAAAGTATATAGGTTTTGTATTAAAGTAGAAGGTGATTAGATGATATATTTAGATTATTCCGCAACAACTCCAGTTAACAAGGAAGTTTTAGATACATTTAACAAAGTTAGTTTAGACTTTGTTGGGAACCCTAATTCTTTGCATAAGTTAGGGGTTGAGTCTAAAAATTTGATTGATAAATCAATTGAACAGATTAAACAAATTTTAAATGTACCTAATCACGAAGTAATATTTACAAGTGGTTCTAGTGAAGCAAATAATTTGGCTATTAAGGGAATCTGTGAAAAGTACCAAAATAGAGGTAAACACATTATTACTACAGAATTAGAACACTCTTCAATATATGGTCCTTTAAATTATTTAAGTGAACTAGGATTTGAAGTTGATTTTGTAAAGTTAGATGAATTTGGTATGGTTGATTTAGAAAGCTTAAAGTCATTAATACGTGATGACACTATTTTAGTTTCTATTACAGCAGTTAATAGTGAAATTGGTATCAAACAACCCATAAATGAAATAGCTGAAATTTTAAATCAATATCCAAAGTGTTATTTCCATGTAGACGCTACTCAAGCAGTTGGAAAGGTAAAAGTAGATTTAACAAATATTGATTTAGTTAGTTTTTCTGCACACAAGTTTTTTGGGTTAAAAGGAATAGGTTGTTTATTAAAGAAAAATAATATAGTTATTAATCCTCAAATTAATGGTGGTAAAAGTACTTCAAATTATCGAAGTGGAACTCCAACAGTTGCATTAGATGCTTCTTTAGCAAAAGCACTAAGACTTGTTTATCAAGACATTGGCGTTGCTTACAAACACGTGGAAGAGTTAAATTCATATTTGAAGGAAAAAATTAAAGATTATGATAATGTATATATAAATAGTAATGAATATTCAATCCCACATATTTTAAATTTAAGTGTGGTTGGAATCAAACCAGAGACAATGTTACATGCATTAGAAGAACATGATATTTATATTTCTACTCAAAGTGCATGTGCAACTGGAGCTAGTTCAAAGGCTGTAATGGCACTAACTAAGAGTATTGATAGAGCCAATTCTAGTATACGAATTAGTTTATCAAAACTAACTACAAAAGAAGAAATAGATAAATTTGTAGATGCTTTTGATAAATGTATAAAAAAATTATTATTGAAATAGTAGGTGAATTATGAAAGTATTAAGATTTAGTGCGATATGGTGTAGTGCCTGTTTAGTAATGAAAAAGATTTTTAAGCATGTTGAAAATATGCACCCAGAATTAGAATTTATTAATTATGATTACGATACAGACGAAGAATTAGTAGAAAAATATAATATTGGTACTACAATTCCAGTTTTAATTTTTTTGGATGAAAATGAAAATGAAATTACTAGAATTGTTGGCGAAAAAAGTTATGATGAAATAGAAGAAATTATTGCAAGCATTAGTAAAGAAGGTTAATATGAAAAAGATTTTAATATATTTATTTATCATTTTTAGTTTTTTAACTATTCCGAATGTTATAGAGGCAAGAGAAACAGTAGATTTATATTTATTTCATTCTAGAGATTGTGTTCATTGTAAAGCTGAAAGAGAGTGGCTAGATAGCATTAAAGATGAATATGATTATTTAAATATTCATGAATATGAAGTGACTAGAAACCAAGAAAATAGTGCGTTATTAGATAATGTTAAAGAACGTCTTTGTAGCACTTCAGAATATGTACCATTTACTGTAATTGGCGAAAAATATTTTGTTGGATGGAATGTTGATAACAAGAATAAAATATTAGATGCGATTATAAATTATGACTACACTGATAGTAATGTAGTAGATGATGCGATCAATAATGTTCCAAGCAATATAATATGTAAGGATAACGAGGAAACAAAATTTACATTGCCAATTATAGGAGAGGTAGATGCGAAAAATGTTTCATTACCATTAGTAGCTGCACTCATTGGATTTATAGATGGTTTTAATCCTTGTGCCATGTGGGTTTTAATTTTTTTAATTAGCATGTTAATGGGAATGAAAAATAAAAAACGTATGTGGGTTTTAGGATTAACATTCTTAGGTGCAAGTGCGTTTGTATATTTATTATTTATGTTAGCATGGCTTAATATAGCTATTAGTTTAAATGAAATAGTATGGGTAAGATTACTAATCGCGTTAGTTGCATTAATAGGATCTTTTGTAAATCTTAGAAGTTTTTATAAGTCAGTTAAAGAAAAAGATTCCGGATGTGAAGTGGTTGACAATTCTAAAAGAAAGAAATTAATGGATAGAATCAAAAAGTTTACTTCTCAAAAAAACTTTTGGTTAGCAATTATTGGGGTTATTGCCTTAGCTTTTTCAGTAAATATAATTGAGCTTGCTTGTTCAGCTGGACTACCACTTATATTTACTCAAATACTTGCTTTAAATGAATTAAGTAGTCTAACATATTTTATATACATTTTAATTTATATTTTATTCTTCTTAATGGATGATATAATTATATTTGTTATAGCAATGGTAACGTTAGAACTAACAGGTATTTCTACTAAATATACTAAGTATTCACATTTAATTGGTGGTATTATTATGTTACTAGTTGGAGTATTAATGATATTTAAGCCAGATTGGTTAATGTTTAATTTCTAAAAAAGACAGATTATTTTAAATCTGTCTTTGTTTTTTGATGTCCTTTTTCGTCTTGGACTTGTAATAGTTTTTCTCTTTCTTTTCTTAATTCTTCAATACTAGCTGGTTGTGTAAATGTTTTTTCTAGTTGTTTTACTGGCTCCTTATGTTCTTCTATAGCTATTACCTCTTTAGTCTCTTCCACACTTTCTTCTAAAATAATTTCTTTATTTTCTTGATTAATTTTCATATAAGTTCCTAAAGTGGCAATTTGAAATGCAAGAGCTGGTGTTGTAATTAAAAGCGATGTTAATAAACCTAGATTAACATTTAGAATTGGAAGTAAATAACTTGCTACTACTGTTGTTGATAGAATGACTGTTTTTATTTTTCCAATCATTTCAGATTTTACCGCCTGCTTATTTTTAACCGCTTTTACATTTGTACCAATAATACCAACTTCTAATCCTAAATTTAATAACATAAATGGATTTTGAATTATTATTGGTAAAGCCATACCTAATATAAATACTTTATCACATATTGCATCTAGATCTGCTCCAAATTTAGAACTACAGTTAAATTTGCGGGCAAATGGTCCGTCTACAAGATCTGTGAGTGCTGCAACGCCACAAGTAATTAATGCGGCAGCAAAGTTACCTGTAAAATATAGAATATTGATTGGAATAGTCGCAAGCAATCTAGATATTGTTAAAATATTAGGTACTTGTTTATATGCCGTTTTTATACTTTTTAAATCTTGAAAATTCTTTTTACCTTCAGTTTTAAAATTGTCCCAATACTTTTTAATAAACTCCTTCATTTTACAAATCCCCCTTTAATAGTAAGTATTTTATTATTAATTTAATGTTTTGTCAATTTTTTTTACATAATTATTTAATTTTTACATAAATTAGTAGTGTATTAATTAGTTAATACGCTGGGAAACTTGTAGTGCTACGGTTTCCCTTTTTTTCGACAAAAAATTTAAAAGAAGTGTGAAATAATATAGTCGGTGATAATATGATAAAAAAATATATGATGCCCACTTTTATAGCTTTAATAACTGGATTAATTTTAGGGAGGTTTGTACTGAATCAATATAATTTTGAAGGGAAAATTATTCCTACTATAAGTAGTAGTAAATATGCATATTTTATTCAACAAGGAGTTTATTCTTCTAAAGAAAGTATGGAAGATAATGTATTATCATTTCCATATTATATATATATGGTAGATAATGAAAAATATTATGTTTATATAGGAATAACTTTTTTAGAAGAAAATATGGAGAAAATAAAAGGATATTATAAAGATAAAGGGTATACTACTTATGTAAAGCAAATTAATATTAACAATGATGATTTTATTACAGTTTTAGAACAATATGATATCTTACTAAAAGAAACTAGTGATAAAGAAGTAATTGGTACAGTGTGTAGTCAAGTTTTAAATAAGTATGAGGAGTTGGTGTTAAGAAGTGACAATTAAAGATATACCGAAAGAAGAAAGACCTAGAGAAAGGTTAATTTCACTAGGAGTTGAACAATTGAATAACGAAGAGTTATTATCAATTTTATTAAAAACCGGAAATAAAAATTCGTCTGTAAAAGAGTTATCAAATAGTCTTTTGAAAGAAGTCGGTTCAATTGGTAAATTAGGAGAAGTAAATTACCATTTCTTGCGAAAAATAAAAGGAATAGGAGATGCTAAAGCATGTTCAATTTTAACTGCAATTGAACTTGGTAAAAGAATTAAAAATGAACAAAACAATTTGCGTAATATTCAAATAACCAATGCCGAGGCTGTTTTTTCATATTTTAATAATTTATTTTATGGGGTGAAGCAAGAATATTTTTATTGCGTATATTTAGATAATAGAAAGAAAGTATTAGAAGTAAAACTATTATTTATTGGAACTGTTAATCAAAGCCTAGTGCACCCAAGAGAAGTGTTTAAGGAAGCTCTGTTATTAAGCGCATCTTCTATAATTTGTGTTCACAATCATCCTAGCGGATATATATTCCCTAGTCGTGATGACAAAGAACTAACAAATAGGTTAATAGAAATTGGTAAATTAATTGGTATTAGAGTAATAGATCATATTATTATAGGTAGTGATGAATATTATAGTTTTTTAGAAAACGGTTTAATGAGTATTTAGGATAATAATGGGTGATAATATGTTTAAAGGGAAGAAAAAGTTTAAGAATATTAAGACGGTTTTTATTATTGGTATTGCTATATGTTTGATCGGTTTATCAGTTTTTGTTGTTAATATAGATAGAAAAACATTGGTGTTTGAATCTCTTATAAAAGATGGATATTTATTTTTGGGTAATTTGGTAAATGCGCCAATTAATTTTATTAGTAATAAAATAGATGAGTTTAATGAGCAAAAAAGACTGTATGAAGATAATTTGAAATTAAAAAATAAAGTAGAACAATATGATTTATTATATGCAGAAAAAGAGACATTAAAAAAGGAAATAGAGGAGTTAAAACGAACACTAGAGATAAATAACTTGTTAAGTGAAAAGTTAGTTATGAACGCAGTAGTAGTTAATCGTAATATTGATTATTGGCGCGAAGAAATTACAATCGACAAAGGATTAAAAGATGGAATTGTAGAAGGAATGCCTGTGATAACGTCTCAAGGCTTGATTGGGAAAATCATATCAGTTAGTAATTTTAATAGTGTAGTGAGATTATTAACTAGTCTAAACATTATGAAAACATCAGTTAAAATTCAATCTGGTGAAGAATATATCTATGGACTGATGAATGGCTATAATTATAAAAACAATACTTATCAAATAGAAGGTATTTCTAGAACAGACAAATTAGAAATAGGGGATATAGTTACAACTACAGGTATGGGAGATATTTTTCCTGATGGTATTCTTGTAGGAACAGTAGTTGGTGTTAAAGCAGATAGCTATGATTTGTCTGTAGTGGTTGAAGTGGCACCCAGTGTTGATTTTGATAACTTTACTGTAGTAACAGTTTTAAAAAGGAATGTTGATTTATGATATACATAATTTTATTTGTTTCGCTATTATTAGATTATGTATTTTTATCATTAATCTCAAATAATAGCTTATTATTTCCGCTATTTACTTTAGTATCATTAATTCTAATTTATCCTTTATTTAAAGAACATCAATTTAATAGATATTTGATAATATCTTTTTGTTTAGGAATAGTATATGATGTTGTTTATATGAATACTATCTTTTTAAATATCGGATCATTTTTATTATTTCCCTATTTAATTAAATATTTTTTTAAAAACTTTTCAGTTAATATAATTAATAATATTCTTATTACTATATTACTGATAATCATATACAGAACCATAACATTTTTAGTACTTAGTTTAGCGGGATATTTAAGTTTAAATTTTTGGTTATGGATAAAAGGCATATATTCTTCATTAATTGTAAATATATTATATGTCATAGTAATATATTATACCTCACTATTTATTGGTTCTAAATTTGAAATACGAAGATTTAGATAGTTCTAAATCTTTTTTTAAAACATATTTTTTGATAGGTGAAAAGATGAAAAAAAGCAACTTTTTATTTAAAGAGATAAGTAAAATATGCATATGTGTTATTTTAGTGTTAGTAAATTTAATACTATTTAAGGCATTTCCTAATTTTAAAAACATTTTTTATACTAATGTATACGAAAAAAATTTTTCTTTTGCTTTTATAAATGATGTATATAAGAAATATATTGGTTCTTCTTTGCCTTTTGAAAATTTATTTGATAATACAAGTGCGGTTTTTAATGAACAATTAAAATATAATGATTCTCATAAATATATGGATGGAGTAAAACTCATGGTAGAAGATAATTACTTAGTGCCTGCTTTGGATAAAGGACTGATTGTGTTTATTGGCGAAAAGGAAAACTATGGAAACACTATTATTATTCAACAATCAAATGGAATTGATGTTTGGTATGGACACATGGATAATATTAACGTAAGTATGTATGACTACGTTAATCAAGGAGATTTATTAGGTGAAGTAAGCACCGGAGAATTATATTTATTGTTTAAACGAGATGGAGAAGTGTTAGATTATCAAAAATATATTTAATAAAACTAAAATTCATCCTTTGTTTTATTTAGTTATATTTATTTCTGCTTTAACAGGAAATTTTAATCAGTTTGCGTTATTTACATCCATCATATTATTCCATGAGTGTGGGCACATCGTAATGGGGTTAATATTTAAATGGAAGATTGAAAAGATACTTGTTTTACCTTTTGGTGGGCTAACTATATTTCAGGAATGCATTAATAGACCCATAATGGAAGAATTTTTGGTATGTATAGCGGGGCCAATCTTCCAAATAATTTATTATTTTTTAACTTTAAGTTTTTGGAATATATCATCAATCCATTATAGCTTGTTAATCTTTAATTTGCTTCCGATAGTACCGCTAGATGGTTCAAAACTGCTAAATTTATTATTTAGTAAGTTTTTTTCATTTTATGTTAGTATGAAGCTAACAAATATTGTTTCCTTGATAGTTATGTTCATTTTTCTTATTTATACGGTATTTACTCATAATCTAATGCTTCTTTTAACTATGATTTTTCTTTTAATTAAAACGATAGACAATGTTAAGATTTTAGATTATGTATTTAATAGATTTTTGTTAGAAAGATATATGAACATTAGTAATTTTCATAAAATTAAAAAAGTTTACAACTTAAATTTAAAAAAAATGAGACGAGATTATAAGCATATTTTTTATTATCAAAAAAAATCTTATACTGAAAAGGAAATTATTAGAAAAAGGTTTGACTTACAAGGAAAAGTATGGTAAAATCTTTAATTGTGTAGAGCCTCACTCTACAACCGCACAGAAAAAGGTTTAAAACGTAAGTACCTTAATGGCGAGTCTTAGAAATAAAGGAGGTAAATATGAAAGCTATTATTGAAACTGGAGGAAAACAATATTACGTTGAAGAAGGAACAGTTCTTTATGTAGAAAAAATTGACGCAGCTCCAGGAGAAACTGTTAAGTTTGACAAAGTGTTAATGGTTAATGGAGTAACTGGACATCCTTATTTAACTAAAGTTTTAGTTGAAGGTGAAGTAGTTAAACACGGAAAAGCTAAAAAAATTAAAGTGTTTAAATATAACCAAAAGAAAAACTATCGTAGAACACAAGGACACCGTCAACCTTATACTAAAGTAGAAATTAAAAATATTAAGAATATCTAATATGATAAAAGTACAAGTAGTTAAAAATAATGATATTATTGAGTCTATCTCTGTAACTGGACATTCTGGTTATAGCGAAGCTGGCAGTGATATCGTATGTGCATCTGTTTCAAGTATTTGTATTACTACTGTGAATGCGATAGTAAGACTTGATAATAATGCGATTGAATATAAGGAAGCAGATGGAATGTTAAAGGTTGAGGTAAATTCCCATAGCGAAGTTATAGATACATTAATTTTCAATATGGTGGAATTATTAAGTGAACTTGCTAATGATTATAAAAATTATATAAAAATTATAAAATAAGGAGGTGCTCTTTATGTTAAAATTAATGCAATTAAATATTCAGTTATTTGCTCATAAAAAAGGACAAGGTTCTACTAAGAACGGTCGTGATTCAATTTCAAAACGTCTAGGGGCAAAAGCTGCTGATGGAGAATATGTATCAGGTGGATCAATTTTATATCGCCAACGTGGTACAAAAGTTTATCCAGGAAACAATGTTGGTATTGGATCAGATGATACTTTATACGCAAAAGTTGCAGGATATGTAAAATTTGAGAGAGTCGGAAAAGATAAAAAACAAGTAAGTATTTACGAAGAAAAAGTTAGTGCATAAGAACATCATTGATGTTCTTTTTCTTTACTATTATTTTTTGATTTGATACAATATAAATGTATGGAAAGTAGTGATTGTATGAAGTATGATTTAATTGTTGTAGGAATGGGGCCTAGTGCTGCCTTTTTAGCGTATGAATTGATTCAATTAAATAATTATAAAAATATTTTATTAATTGATCAAGGAAAATCGGTAGAGAAAAGAAATTGCCCAGTAGAGCAAGTAGGTAAGTGTGTTAACTGTAAGCCATATTGTAATATTACCTGTGGTTTTAGTGGTGCAGGCGCATTTTCGGATGGAAAGTTAAATTCATATCACTTGTCTTCAAAAGATAAAGATGGCAATATTTATTTAGGCGGTAATGACGGTGGATATTTTAAAGAGTATATGACTCAGGAAGAAATACATAGTTTACTTACTTATACAGATGATGTTTATTTAAAGTTTGGGGCGGATCCCAAACTACATGGCATAGATTATTTAGACGAAATTGAAAAGTTACAAGTAAAAGCTAGTGAACATAATATAGATTTAGTTTCTTATCCTATTAGACATTTGGGCACGGAAAAAGCTCACATATTATATGGCCAAATCCAAAAATACTTATTAGAACACGGCATCAATATGTTATTTGAAACTGAAGTTAAAGATTTAATAATAGAGGATAATGTTGTTAAAGGAGTAGTTACTAGAAATATAAACGAGAATAAAATACAAGAAATATATAGTGATAAAGTAGTTTTAGCAGTGGGTAGAAAAGGAGCCTCATGGCTTAGTGATATGTGCCATAAATATGATATTAAGACTAAAATTGGGAATATAGACATCGGGGTTAGATATGAACTTTCTGATAAAGTTATGTCTAAGATTAATGAATATATGTATGAGGGTAAGTTTATTGGTAGACCACTCCCTTATAAAGATAAAGTGCGTACCTTTTGTCAAAATCCCAGTGGTTTTGTATCGGCAGAAGTATATGATAATAATTTAACTTTAGTGAACGGGCACTCTTATAAGGGAAGAAAAAGCACTAATACTAATCTAGCAATTTTGGTTTCTCACAAGTTTGATTATCCATTTGATAAACCAATTGAATTTGGTGAAAATATAGCTGAAAATGTAAATAGGTTAGGTGGTAATTCTATAATAGTACAAAGACTGGGTGATATTTTTGAAGGAAAAGGTACAACAAAAGAAAAATTAGAAAATAATTCAGTAGTTGCCACTTTAAAAGCGGCGATTCCTGGGGATTTAACTGCTGGATTTGGTTATAGAACAATGACTAATCTTTTACAATTTATTAAAGACGTTGATAAAGTGGTTGAAGGATTTGCCAATCCAGATAACCTTTTATATGGCCCTGAGATAAAGTTTTATAGTAATGAGGTAGTATTAGATAAAAATTTTATGACTAACATTGAAGGCCTTTATTCAATTGGAGATGGTGGCGGATTAACTACTGGGCTTATGATGGCATCATGTTCTGGTGTCAAAATGGCACGAATACTGTCAAATACTGTTGACAAAATGAACATAAGACTATAAAATTAAAATAGACAAGGGAGTAAGATAGTATGGTTAGAGTAAGTACAAAATTTAATTCAACAAACCACCTGGGGGGGGGGTATTTAAGTAACCATACTATAATAAAAGAAATAAATAAACACGAAAGAATTTTAGAAAATCCATCATTCTAAAATTTGTTTTCGTGTTTTTTTGTATGCCTTGTTAAAAAATGTAAAGTGGTATATACATGTTGTATAATTCAAAATAAAAATATACAAAATAATATATACTAGATATGAAAATAGGAGGAGAGAAAAATGAAAAAATATGGATTTACACTAATTGAATTACTAGCGGTAATAGTAGTACTAGCAATAATAGCGTTAATCGCAACACCAATAGTAATGAATGTAATTAGTAATGCACAAAAAGGAGCAGCAGAAAGAAGTGCAGATAATTATATTAAAGCAGTAGAGACATTAATCGCAACAAAAGGATTAGATGGAGAAATAGTAGAAGATAACACATACACAATCGGAACAGATGGGAACTTAAGTTTTGGTGATGTTGAATTAAGTGGAACAAAACCAAACGGAGGAAGTATTGAAATTAAAGATGGACAAGTAGTTAAAGGAAATACTTCAATCAATGTAGGAGATTATACTGTTACTTTTGAAGATGGAGTAGCTTCTGTAAAAGAGTTGGCAAAACTATTAGATGTATGTGGTTTACAATCAGCAACTCCAAATGTTGTAGGAGCAAAGTATACATGTGACTTAGGAGATGGAGATAGAACATTCTATGTATTAGAAGCAGGAACAAGTAGCAAACCAGCAACATTAATATTAGAAGGAAACTATGATACAACAACTCCAAGTTGGTGTGCGAGTGGTAATAATAGTTCGTGTAATGCTAATGGATTAGATGCTAAACTAAATGAAATAGCCTTAGCATGGTCCAAATTATATAGAAATCAAATTGGAATACCTAGTGTGGCACAACTTCTAGCAGCTGCTGGGAGGTCAACAGATGAAATTGGAGACGAGTATACTAATATGATTTCGCTTGGGGCTTTGTGGTTGACGAGTTGGCCAAATAATACTGCGTGGGGTAATTCAATATTTGGCTATTGGACATCTACGCCTTATAATAACTATGCGTTTGTTATTACTTATGCTAAGTATATTGAAATTGTGCCTGTTGACACTGTCGATGCTTTTGGTATTAGACCGGTTATAATGCTTTCAATTTAGGAATATCTTCGGATATTCTTTTTTCTATCATTGATATTTTTAAGAGCATTATGATATAATTATAATGGAAAGAAAGTGAAAAGATGGATAATAAAATCATAACTTATACAGATGTAAAAAATTTGGTTGTAAGCTATATAAATGAACAGGAAAAATTGGATTTAATTGATAAAGCATACAATTTTTCTTCTAAAATATATCAAGATGATAAGCGACTGACCGGCGAACCTTATATGTCACATCCACTAACTATTGCAACAATTTTAGCTGAAATTAAGGCAGATGCAGAAACTATATGCGGTGCTTTACTACATGATGTAATTGAGGAAGAAAAATGTACTTATGATAAATTAAAGAGTGAGTTTGGTGAGGATGTTGCCCTATTGGTAAAGGGGGTAACTAAGATTAACAAGGTATCATTTAGTGGTGATAATGAAGCCGTTTTAGCTAATCATAGAAAGATTATAGTGGGATTATCTGAAGATGTGCGTGTGATTATAATAAAATTAGCCGATAGGTTACATAACATGAGAACATTATGGGTTTTACCTGAAGCAACCCAAAAAGAAAAAGCAAAAGAAACGCTTGATATATTAGTCCCTATCGCACACCGTTTAGGTATGAATAAAATTAAGGGTGAGTTAGAAGATTTATCACTTCGTTATTATAAGCCTGATGTATATTTTTCGATAGTTGAAAAACTAAATCAATCTAAGAGCGAACGAGATAATATTGTTATCGAAATGCAGAATGCTGTTAGTAATCTTTTGACTGAACATGGAATTAAACACGAAATAAAAGGAAGAGCTAAAAGTATTTTTAGTATTTATAAAAAGTTAGATAAAGGTAAACGATTTAGTGATATATATGATTTATTAGCGCTAAGAGTTTTTGTAAATACTGAACAAGATTGTTACCAAGCTTTAGGAATTATCCATTCAAAATTTAAACCAATGCCTAAGCGCTTTAAAGATTATATTGCAATGCCAAAAACTAATATGTATCAATCACTGCACACAACAGTATTTGGACTAGATAGCAATTTGTTTGAGGTTCAAATTCGTACATATGAAATGGATCAGGTTGCAGAAAATGGAATTGCTTCTCATTGGTCGTATAAAGAAAATGGTAGTAACGTTAAAGCTAATATGCAAAATGAAATGGAACAAAAACTACAATTTTTTAAATCTATCATCGATTTGAAAAATGAGAATATGCCTGATGAAGAATTTGTTAATTCTGCTAAAGAAGATTTATTTAAAAGTACTATCTATGTGTTTACACCTAAAGGAGATGTTGTAGAGCTTCCTAGTGGGTCTACTCCGATAGATTTTGCTTACCGTGTACACAGTCGTGTGGGAGATACTATGGTAGGAGCTATTGTTAATAATTCTATAGTTCCATTAGATTACGAACTGCAAGATAATGATATTATTAAAATTAATACTAACAAGAATTCTAGTGGCCCTAATCGTGAATGGATTAATATGGCAAGAACTAGTCAAGCAAAAAATAAAATTAAGGCCTTCTTTAACAAAATAGATAAAGATGAAAATTTTAAAAAGGGTGAGGAAGCACTATTAAAAGAATTGCGTAAGAAAAAAATCACTCAAAATGATTTTTTTAGTGATGAAAATATTTCCGAAATTTTAGATGAAACAAAATGTGGGGATTTACACGAACTATATATTGGAATTGGATCTAATAAGTTCACTCCAACACAAATTATTAATATAATAGTTGCAGAAACTGATACAAAAGAAGAAATGATTTTGAAGAAGGTTACTGAGAAGGAAGTAAATTTAGATTCTATCAAGGCAGATATCATTGTAGAGGGAATTGATGATATAAAAGTTAATATTGCTTCTTGTTGTAAACCAATTCCAGGTGATAGAATAGTCGGTTATATTACAAAAGGAAATGGTATTTCTGTTCATAGAATGGTATGTCCTAATGTAAGCGAATTAGAAGAAAGAATTATTGAAGTTAGTTGGAATAATGTTACAACTAAAAAATATCCAACTACTATTTTGGTTCATGCTAGTGAAGAAAATAATGTATTGGTAAATATAATTTCGAAAACTTCTAATAGTAATATTACTGTAGAAAGTATTAAAAATATTAGTACTAGTGAAAACCATTTGTTTCACATTACTGTGTTAGTTGAAAATAAAGAAAAGCTGATTAAATTTATGAATGATATTCAATCTATTCCGAATATTTTAGATGTAGAAAGGCTAATTAAGTAATGAGAGTTATTGTACAAAGAAGTAGAAGTTCAAATGTAACCATTGATGGAACACAAGTAGGGCAAATTGATTATGGGTTGGTACTATTGGTTGGTTTTACTAAAGGAGATAGTATTAAAGAGATTGAATATTTAGCTAAAAAAATTATGAATTTAAGAATATTTGATGATGATAATGGAGTTATGAATAGATCATTATTAGATGTTGGTGGTTCTATTCTTAGCATTTCTCAATTTACGTTGTATGCAAATACAGCAAAGGGGAATAGGCCGAGCTATGTAGATGCCTTAGGCTCGACGGAAGCTTCTCCTTTATATGATTTATTTAATGAAAAATTAAGAGAATATGGAATAGCAGTAAAAACCGGGATTTTTGGGGCAGATATGGTAGTAAATATTAATAATGATGGCCCTGTTACGATATTATTAGAAAGTGGTGATAGTAATGCTAAAGAATAAATTAGATTTTAAATTAATAAATTTTGCAATAATCACATTAGTAATATTTTTAATGTATCAAACCAGTGAAATTTGGCTAGGACTAGCTGGGATTATCATTAAAATAATTACACCTTTATTTTTAGCCTTTATTTTGGCTTATGTTTTACATCCGTATTTAAAGTTTTTAACGGACAGGAAAGTGCCAAAATCAATAGCTGTAGTAATTGTAATATTGACTGTGTTGGTAGTATTAGGTTTGATTTTGGGAATAGCTTTTCCAATGTTATTTTCTCAATTAGGTAGTTTGTTCAATGGAATAATTGCATTTATTAAAGAAATATCCTTAAAGTTTGATTTAAATTTTGGGAATTTACAAGAAACATTATCTGGTACATTTAATCAAATTATTGAAAGATTGGGTACTGTACTATCTAATGGTGCTGCTAATTTTATTGGAATATCAGTTGGATATATTACAGTGGCTTTAATATCATTTTCTGCATCAATTTATATTTTAGTAGATATGGATAAAATTAGGGATGAAGTTGGAGATTTTTTGAAAAAGAAATCCAGAAAAGTATATCGTTACGTGGTATTATTAGATGAACAAATGAAAAGTTATCTAACAGGGTTCTTTAAAATAGTGTTAATCACTGCTGTTGAATATTCATTAGCATTCTTGATTATTGGTCATCCAAATGCACTACTACTTGGTTTTCTAGCAGCTCTTGCTAGCTTAATTCCATATTTTGGTGGGATTATTACTAACTGTATTGCCGCAATTACTGCTTTTGTAATTTCACCAGCACTATTTATTCGTACAGTAATAGCTTTTGTAATTTTATCTACTTTAGATGGATATGTGATTAATCCGTTAATGTATGGTAAAACCAATAAAGTTCATCCTTTAGTTGTTATTTTATCAGTCTTTGTAGGTGGAACATTATTTGGTATAGGTGGTGTTATTTTATCGCTGCCAGTTGCTATTATAATGGTTACTACATATAAATACTTCAAGGAAGATATTAGTGACAAAATAGAGGATATGAAAACAATCAAAAAGAAAACAGTAAAATAAAGATACCATATATAATGGTATTTTTTATTTTGCAACCATTAATTATCTACAAATAAAATTATATTTATGATACGTATTTATTGACGAAAATGCGAAAATACTATATACTATACTCATAGGTAATTATTTGTTTGAAAGAGTATTATAAGTATTTTTGCAAGAGAGGACGTGGATGGTGAAAACGTCTAAAAGAATTATAAGAAGACATCGAACGCTAAATAATCGTTATTCGCGTTAAGAATTAGAGTCTATAAAGTAAGGTGGTACCGCGATTATTCGCCCTTACGTTATAGACTTATTTTATTATAAGGAGGAAGTTATGATACAAAAACCAAAAGGAACATATGATGTTTATGGAGATTATGGCAAGAAAATTTTATATTTAGAAGATTTATTGCAAGTTTTGATGGAAAAATATAATTACGAGTTCGTTAGAACGCCAATATTTGAGGCAAGCGAATTGTTTCATCGTGGGGTAGGAGAAACTAGTGATATAGTAACTAAAGAAACTTATGATTTTATAGATCGTGGCGAGAGAAATATGACTTTAAGACCAGAGGGAACTGCCGGTGTTGTACGTAGTTTTATTGAAAATAAGATGTACGGTAGAGCAGAGCAGCCAGTAAAAACTTGGTATTATGGCCCTATGTATCGATACGAACGCCCACAATCAGGCCGTTTTAGAGAGTTTTATCAATTTGGTGTCGAAGTTTTTGGTACAGAAAATCCACTTATGGATGCTGAGGTAATTAGTATTCCGGTACGTTTTTATCAATTATTAGGTTTGAAAAATATTAAGGTAAATATTAATAGTTTAGGTGATAGTGAATCAAGAGAAAATTATCGCAAGGCTTTAGTAGAATACTTTAAACCATATTTAAATGAGTTGTGTGAGGATTGTAAAAATCGTTTCTATAAAAATCCATTACGCATTCTAGATTGCAAAGTAGATGCTAAAAATCCGATAATGGAAAATGCTCCAAAGATGATTGATTATTTAAATGATGTTAGCAAAAAGCACTTTGAAGATGTACAATCATATTTAAAAGCAATGAATATAGAGTTTGTAGTTAATCCAAAAATAGTAAGAGGACTTGACTATTATACTCATACTGTATTTGAAGTAGAAGCAAGTGTAGAAGGATTCGGAAGTCAAAACGTATTAGGCGCTGGTGGTAGATATAATAATTTAGTATCAAGCATTGGAGGCCCAGATACTCCTGGGGTTGGATTTGCTTTGGGTCTTGAACGATTGATTACTGCGCTAGACTTTGAAAAGATAAATATAATTGAAGATAATCATATAGATGTATATGTAATTCCAATGTCAGAACAAGAAAACAATTACTGCATTAATTTAGTAGACACAATCAGAATGAATGGCTTTAGCTGTGATACTGATTATTTGACTAGAAATTTAAAATCTAATTTTAAACAATCTGAAAGATTGGGTGCTAAGTTTATTATTATTGTTGGAGAAGTGGAAACTAATACAAATGTGTTGACCGTTAAAGATAACAGCACTAAAGAAGAATTTAAAATCGACAAAGGTGAATTGGTAGATTTTTTGGATTCAAGAATAGAACATGAATAATATTTTAGGAGGTAATATATGGAAAAATATAAATATTATAATATAAACAACGTTGGTGAAGCTGTTAATATAAATGGTTGGGTTAGCAAGGTGCGTAATTTGGGCGGTCTAATTTTCATTGATTTAAGAAATAGAACGGGAATTATTCAGGTAGTAGTTAGACCAGAAAATGCTTTTTACGATATTGCTTGTTCTTTAAGAAATGAATATGTAATTAATGTTACTGGTACAATTACAGAAAGAGAAAGCAAAAATTTAAACTTAGCTACTGGTGAAATAGAGGTAGAAGCGGAAACATTAACATTAATTAATAAATCAAAGGAGATCCCTTTCCTAATTACTGATGACACTACAGCTTTAGAGGATACGAGATTAAAATATCGCTATTTAGACTTAAGAAGAGAAACCTTGCAAGACAAATTTGTGATTAGAAACAAAATTACTCATATTACCAGAAACTATTTTAACAATTTAGATTTTTTAGAAATAGAGACACCAATTCTTTGTAAATCAACTCCTGAAGGAGCTCGTGATTATTTGGTTCCCAGTAGAGTAAATAAGGGTAAATTTTATGCGTTGCCACAGTCGCCACAAATTTTTAAACAATTATTAATGGTTAGTGGTTTTGAAAGATATTTTCAAATTGCGAAATGTTTTAGAGATGAGGATCTAAGAGCAGATCGTCAACCGGAATTTACACAAATAGACGTAGAAATGTCATTTGTAACTGAAGAAGATGTTATTTCAATCGGTGAAGGATTAGTTGCTAGTATTTTTAAAGAAGTAAAAGGGATAGATTTGGAACTTCCTTTGATGCGTATGAAATATAATGTTGCCATTGAGAAATATGGATCTGATAAACCAGATTTAAGGTTTGGAATGGAAATCAACGACATAACAGAAGTATTAGAAAATACAGAATTTACAGTATTTAAAAATGTTATAGAAAATAACGGGATAATTAATGCCATTGTAGTAAAGGATGCTGCTAATAATTTTTCGAGAAAAGATTTAGATAAATTAACAGATTATGTAAAAACCTATAAAGCCACTGGTCTAGCATATTTAAAATACAATGAAGAAATTACTGGATCTGTTGCTAAGGTATTAAGTGAAATTGAACTTATGAATATTAAATCAAAATTAGATATTCAAAAAAATGATTTAGTATTAATTGTTTCTGGAGATTATAAGGTAGTGAAAGCATCTTTAGGAGCCCTTAGATGCAAAATAGCACGCGACTTAAATTTAATTAATAAAGATGAATATAAACTTCTTTGGGTAGTGGATTTCCCATCTTTTGAATGGAGTGATGAAGAAGGAAGGTTTATGGCGTGTCATCATCCTTTCACAGCACCAAAAGATAGTGATGTTGAAAAGTTAATTAACGATAAAGCAAATTGCTATTCCAAGGCCTATGATATAGTTATTAATGGATATGAAGCAGGAGGGGGCTCTATTCGTATTCATGACGAAAATGTTCAAGAAATGATGTTTAAAGCATTAGAACTTACGGAAGATGAAATCGAAAATAAATTTGGTTTCTTTGTAGATGCTTTAAAATACGGATGTCCTCCACACGGTGGATTTGCGATGGGACTTGATCGTTTAACAATGTTATTAAGTGGTACAGAAAATATTAGGGATGTTATCGCGTTTCCTAAAACAGCGAGCGCATCAGATTTGATGTGTGAATGCCCTAATGTAGTGGATGAGAAACAGCTAGAGGAACTAAATTTAAAAGTGTCTAAAAATTAGTGTAAATTGTATTTAAAAAAAGTATGATTTATGATATAATTAAATTGCCTAAATAATACGGTTGTCATTTTGAAAAACCTACTAATTGACGATATTGGGAATCTAATTTATTGGTGGTGTTGAAAGCTTGCTTTTAAGTGAGACTCCTAAAATCAGTAATGTGATGCCCACCTGGGAGACTAGGTTTTTAATCGTTGCGACGCCGATTATTTGGGCTTTTTTTTATTGCCTAATTTTGTTATAATAGATATGGTGATAGCATGGAACAGCTTACAAGGTTTGAACTTATGGTTGGTGAAAAGATAAAAGATGTTTTACAAACCAAAGTTTTAGTACTAGGACTTGGAGGAGTAGGTAGCTACGCGGTTGAAGCCTTAGTTAGAAGTGGGGTATGTAATTTAGTATTAGTAGACTATGATAGAATTGATATTTCTAATTTAAATAGACAGCTGATGACTTACCACAGTAATATTAATCTGCTAAAAACGGAGGCTTTATTAGAAAGAATTAAGTTGATTAATCCTTCTTGTAAAGTGGAAGTGATTTCTAAAAAAATAGATTTAGATAATATTCGAGAATTATATAACAAGGGTGTTCAATATATAATTGATGCATGCGATACTATTGATGTAAAAAAACAATTAGTATTAGATTGTAAGAAGCGTAATATTAAATTAATTTCTTGTATGGGAACAGGTAACAAATTTGATCCGTCAAGATTTAAAATAACTGATATTAGAAAAACCAGTTATGATCCAATTGCTAAAATTTTACGTAAATTTGTTATTGAAAACAAAATTAATTATAAGGTTATGGTGGTTTGCAGTGATGAGGCCCCATTAAAAATTTCAAATCCTATCGGTTCTAATGCTTATGTCCCTGCTACTGCAGGACTATTATGTGCTAGTTTTGTGATAAATGATATTTTAAATGAAAAGAAGTGATTATATGACATTAATAGGAGAATTAAAAAAAATATGTAAAGATTTTTCTGGGAACGTTTTAACTATTGGGTTGGACTTTCCTACTGTTGTTCAAGTTCTCGAAAAAAATGAGAAAATTAAGAAGAGTTACAGTATGACATTTAATGGCAAAAAAAGAGCTAAAAATTATGAAAATGGTGCTAGAGGTAAAACTGTTTCTATCAAAAAGATAAGAAAAATTTTTAAAAAGAAAAAAATAGATTATATTATATGTAACATTGAGGATGTTTCAAAATTCTTAAGAACATTTATTAGAGATAGCGTATATATCAATAAAACTAAACTATATATTTATGGTTATAAGAAAGATATGGATGTGGAATTACTTGAAAAAAGATATGGAAGATATGATACAAAAATCGAAATCTTAGAGATTGATAATCAAATTTTAATTACTATAGATAACAAAAAAGCTAAAAATCACAAATTTAAAGATTTTGTTTATAATATCAGTGATTTAGGTTATTCTATAGTGAATATCATCGGAGATGTATTAATTAGTTAGGAGAAGTTATGCTTCTTCTTTAATTTAGAAAGGAATACAGATAATGATAAAAATTTTAAAATATTTAAAAAATTCTGTTTTTTCTATATTTGGAATAGTGGGTTTATTGGTGTTACAGGCTTTTTTTGATTTAACCTTACCGGATTATACTTCAAAAATAGTAAATGTGGGAGTACAGCAAAGTGGTATCGAAAACGCAGCTATTGTTGAAATTGGAGAATCGTCTCTAAATAAATTGATGTTATTTACGAGCGAACTAGATAAAAACTATATTTATGATTGTTACTATGAAGATGGTTTTGTAAATGATACTCAGGAGAAAAAATACGCACTGAAAGAAGATTGTGATTTAGAACAAGTATCTAATATATTGGCAAAACCAATGTTAATACTAACATATATTAAAAATGCTAATATTTCAGGGAATGTGATTAATTTTATTGATGTACCTGAAGGAATAGATCCTATCGATATGATTACTAATATGAGTGTAGAAGATAGGCTAACGTTGTTAAATACTATAAATACTACAGTTAATGCGATGCCAGAATCTATTATTAATAGTACTGCAGTAGAATTTGTTAAAGAAGAGTATGTACGTCTTGATATTGATAATGTTAAAATTCAAAATGCATATATATTTAAAACAGGCTTAATGATGATTGTGATATCTTTAGCTACTATGGCAGTGGGGATTTTAACTGTATTTGTTGGTTCTAGAATGGCAGCAAAATTAGGATATACTTTACGTTCGAAAGTATTTAAAAAGGTTGTTGGTTTTAGTAAAAGTGAGATTAAAACTTATGGTCAATCGTCGTTGATTACTAGAACAACTAATGATATTCAGCAAGTTCAATCGATTGTAGTATTTTTGCTTAGAGTAGTATTTTATGCTCCAATCATAGGAATTGGTGGCGTAGTAAAAGCATATAACACCAACCCTTCAATGACCTATGTTATAGGAATTGCAGTGTTATCTATAACATCACTAGTTATAGTATTATTTAGTATTGCGATGCCAAAATTTAAAATTATTCAAAAGCTAGTTGATAAAGTTAATTTAGTCACTCGCGAAATTTTAACCGGATTACCTGTTATTCGTGCTTTCTCAAATGAAAAGTATGAAGAAAAACGCTTTGATATGGCTAATAAGGGTTTTACCAATACAAATATATTTATTGGTAGGGTGATGAGTTTCATGATGCCGGCAATGATGTTTATTATGAATATTATTTCCTTAATTATCGTTTATGTTGGAGCTAAGAATGTAGATTCTGGAGTTATGCAAGTGGGGGATATTATGGCATACATCCAGTACACAATGCAAATAATAAGTGCCTTTTTAATGATTTCTACAATGTCAATTATGTTACCTCGTGCAAGCGTATCGGCTAAACGTATTATAGAGGTTATCGAAACAGAAGACACAATTAAAAATCCAGTACATCCAGAAGGCTTTGATGAAACTAAAAAAGGAATAATCGAATTTCAAAATGTCTCATTTAGATATCCAGATGCAGATTATGATGTTATTACTGATATTAATTTTACCGCTGTGCCTGGAGAAACTACGGCTTTTATTGGTTCTACGGGAAGTGGCAAGTCTACTTTAATAAATTTAATACCGCGTTTTTATGATGTAACTAGTGGAAGCATCTTAGTTAATGGGAAAGATGTTAAAGTTGTGGATGTTCATGATCTTAGAGATAGTATAGGATTTGTTCCTCAAAAAGGAGTATTATTTACTGGGGATATAGAATCGAATGTTAACTATGGAAACGAAGTGGTTGATAAACAAAATATAAAAGAAGCTATTCGAATTTCCCAAGCAGAAGAGTTTGTTAGTAAGTTAAAAGGCAAAACAAAGTATAAAATCACTCAAGGCGGGACTAATGTTTCTGGGGGGCAAAAACAAAGATTAGCGATTGCCCGTGCTATTGCTAAAAGCCCAGATATTTATATTTTTGATGATAGTTTTTCGGCATTAGATTTTAAAACAGATGCTAAATTAAGAAGCGAGTTAAAAAAGGCTACTAAGGATAAAACGGTTATAATTGTTGCTCAAAGAATAAGTACAATTATGAATGCTGAACAGATTATTGTTTTAGACGAAGGGAAAATCGTAGGTAAAGGGACTCATAAACAGTTAATGAAAAAATGTAAAGTTTATAAGGAAATTGCCTTATCACAGCTTAGTAAGGAGGAGTTAGTAAATGAATCATAGAGGAAAACATAACCGTGGAATGATAGAAAAGCCTAAGGATTTAATAAAAAGCATAAAACGACTAATTTCTTACCTTAAAGAGTATAAAATCGGAATATTTTTTGTAATTATTTTTGCTATTGGCTCTACAATTTTTAATATAATTGGTCCTAAAATTTTAGGAGACATGACTACTGAGATATACGCAGGTTTGATGTTAAAAATTATGAATGTTGGAGGAATCAACTTTGTAAAAATTGGTCAAATCTGTTTGACACTAATATTTTTATATGTATTAAGTCTATTCTTCTCTTTTATTCAAGGAGTAATAATGAATGGTGTTTCTAATAAAATATCATATAGGCTTCGTAAAGAGATGAGTGAAAAAATTAATAGACTTCCTATAAAGTATTTTGATCAAAAAACACATGGAGAAATATTATCAATAGTAACCAATGATATAGATACGCTATCGCAAAGTCTAAATCAATGTATTACCCAAATTATTTCTGGAATTGCGACAATAATAGGAGTTTTAATTATGATGATATCAATTAATATTCCTATGACAATTGTATCTGTATTAATTTTACCTTTTTGCATGGGAATTGTTAGTAAAATTGTTCAAAGAAGTCAAAGGTATTTTGATGAGCAACAAGCATCACTGGGAAGAATTAATGGTCACATAGAAGAAATTTACGGTGGGCATGATATTGTAAAAGCTTTTAATGGTGAGGAAAAAGTAATAAATACTTTTGATGATATGAATCATGTTTTGTATAGTAGTGCTTGGAAAAGTCAATTCCTTGGAACTATGATGCACCCAATCATGGGTTTTATTGGTAACTTGGGTCTTGTAGTTACTAGTGTGTTGGGTGGATATATGACTGCTAAAAATCGTATTCAAGTAGGGGATATTTTATCATTTGCTAAATATGTTAAGAATTTAACTAACCAAATTAATCAATTAGCGCAAGTAGTAAGTTTAGTACAATCTGCTACGGCAGCTAGTGAAAGAGTATTTGAATTTTTAGATGAACCGGAAGAGGTTGAAACCAAAACAATAGATATTAATCTTGAAAGTATCAAAGGAAATATAGAATTTAAGAATGTAAAATTTGGATATAATGAAAACAAAATTGTTATTAATGATTTTAATGCTAAAGTTGAAAAAGGACAAAAAATCGCGATAGTAGGTCCTACTGGTGCAGGCAAAAGTACAATTATTAAGTTGTTAATGCGTTTTTATGATGTTAATAGTGGGAACATTTTAATAGATGGACACAATATTAATGATATTAGTAGAAGTGAACTTAGAAGCCTTTTTGGTATGGTTTTACAAGATACATGGTTATTTAATGGAACTATCAAAGACAACATTAGATATGGAAAGTTAGATGCTAGCGATAATGACGTTATTGAGGCTTGTAAAACAGCTAACGTTGATCATTTTATCAAGACACTACCTGATAATTATAATATGGTATTGAACGAAGAAGCAGATAATATTTCTGGCGGGCAAAAACAACTTTTAACTATTGCTAGAGTTATTTTGGCTGATCCTAAGATACTTATTTTAGACGAGGCGACTAGTAGTGTAGACACGAGAACAGAAATATTAATTCAAAAAGCAATGGATAAGTTAATGGAGGGTAGAACCAGCTTTATTATTGCTCATAGACTATCTACTATTAAAAATGCCGACTTAATATTGGTTATGAACGAAGGAGATATTGTAGAGCAAGGTAATCATAAAGAGTTATTAAACAAAAATGGCTTTTATGCAAATCTTTACAATTCACAATTTGAAGAAGTTTAAAAATTTAAAAATGAGTATGACAATACTCGTTTTTTTGATATAATTAATTATAGAATGTGGTGATAGTATGGTGTATTTATTATTTGGTTTAGAAAAATATTTAATTAATAAGGAAATCAGCAAAATATTAGAATCATATTCTATTGAGCCAATAAACACTAGTAATTACAATTTAGAAGAATCTGGTTTTAAAGATATTATAGATGATGCGCAAACGCCTTCTATGTTTGGAGATAAAAAAGCTATTTTAGTAGATAATAGCTATATATTTACTGGTAAGAACGTTAAAAATGAATCTTATCCAGAAATATTTTTGGAATATTTTAAAAATATAAATCCTGATACCATTTTCATATTTAATGTTATACATGAAAAGTTAGATGAAAGAAAAAAATTAGTTAAAGAAATTAGAAAAATTGGTTCTGTTAAAGAGTTTAATAAAAGTGGAAATATTAATCATATAGTAAAAGATATGTTTGATGATTATGACATAGCTTTTCCGGAACTAAATTTGTTAATTGATAGAGTAGGGAACAATCTAGAAATATTATCTCAAGAAATTGCGAAAATAAAAGCATATAAAGATGAAGAGAAAAAAATTACCAGAGAAGATATATTAAATCTCACTACTAAAAATATAGATATAGATATTTTTAATTTTATCGATATGTTAATTAATAAAAATAAAATGGCTATAGAAACATATAATGAAATGTTAAAAAATGGCGAAGAACCAATTAAAATTTTAGTAATACTAGCTAACCAATTTAGAATAATGTATCAGGCTAAGGAATTATATAAAAAAGGCTATAGTGGTAATGATATTGCAGGAATGATAGGAATTCATCCATATAGAATTAAATTAGCCTTAGAAAAATGTAGGAATTATAATTCAGAAGGATTATTACATTATTTATCTGAGTTAGCAGATTTAGACTATGATATTAAAATTGGAAATATTGATGCTGGACTTGGATTAGAACTATTTATATTAGAGGCTATAAATTAAAACGATTAGAGTATTCTAATCGTTTATTTGTTTTGGCTGATTTTATCATATACATTTTTTAATGATTCCTCGTATTTACTTGTTGTTTTTGGTTGATAATATTTTTTATCTTTAATATTGTCAGGCAAATATTGTTGTTTTACCCAACCATTAGGATAGTTATGAGGATATAAATAGTCATTAGAGCTAGTTTTAATGTGATTAGGGACATTTCCGGTGTTTCCACTTCTAACATCATTTAATGCAGCATCAATAGCCATTTCGGCACTATTGGATTTAGGAGATAAAGCCATTTCAATTACTGTTGCAGCCAGAGGTATTCTAGCTTCTGGTAGCCCTAATCTTTCGCAGGCATTTATGCAAGAGTCAACCTTTGGACCAATACTAGGATTAGCAAGCCCAATATCTTCATAAGCAATAACGCTCATTCTGCGGAATATAATATCTAAATCTTCGGCTTCAATTAGTCTTGCTAAATAGTGAAGAGCAGCGTTTACATCGCTACCTCTAATACTTTTTTGAAATGCACTGATAACATCGTAGTGCCCATCTTCATTCTTATCATGAAAAAACACGGGTTTTGAGTTTATTGTTTTAATTACATCTATAGTCACATTTTTATCACTTGCGGAGTAATAAGAAACTTCTAATAAATTGTATGCGAATCTTAAGTCGCCACCAGAAAGAGTTGCTATATGTTTTAAAGCATCATCTTTAATACTGATACTGTCTAACAGTTCATGATTGATAGCTTTCTTTAATGCAGTAATTACGTTATCTACAGTTAACTCATGCAGTTCAAATATTTGACAACGACTTCTAATCGCAGGGTTTATTTTATGATATGGATTGGAAGTAGTCATTCCTATTAACGTTATTAATCCATTTTCTAAATATGGTAACAATAGGTCTTGTTTATCTTTATTTAAACGGTGAATTTCGTCCATGATAACCACCATGTTTCCATACATTTTAGCCTCTTCAACTACTGTGTCAAAGTCTTTTTTGTTATTGATAACTGCGTTTAGTAATCTATATCTTAAACCAAGCTCTTCTACAATGGTGGTTGCAATTGTAGTCTTCCCAATTCCTGGTTTGCCATATAAAATCATTGAAAAAAGTCGCTTGTTTTTAACCATGTTATATATTACTTTGTTTTCACCAACTAGATGTTCTTGTCCAACAATGTCGTTTAAGCATTTTGGGCGTAGTTTGATAGCTAATGGTTCGTTCATATTAATCACCATATATATTGTATCATAAATTTGCAAAAAACATTAATTTTTGATATGATATACGCCAGGTTAGGTGAGTTATTATGCAAAAAATGAGATATATTGAGACATCCAGTGTTTCCATGCCTAAAGTATTAGATGATGAACGCAAGATTTTAATGGAACGAGTTAGAACAACGCCATGTCATGATGAAATGTTAAATTTTATATCAATATTAGGGCCAAAAAATGGGATTGATTTAAATATCTTCTTTCATAACTTAAGAAGTTTAAGAATACTAAAAAATGATCCGTGGTTTAGAGCTTATAAAGCAAGAAATTTTAATAAAGTTAAAGCAGCATATAATACTGTAGCAAATGAAATTCATTATGATGATTTGAGTAGTTCAACAGATATGGATCATGAATTTTTACATGCCGCGAGTACTCTTGTAGATTATAAGAATGAGCAAATATTGTGTGGTTTTAATCAAGTGACCTGGGATAAACGTATTAATATTGGGCAAACTTTAAATGAAGGATATACGCATTTACTAGTCAAACGATATTTTGTTGAAGACGATTTATTTTTTGGGAGTTCAATCCAAGTCAAAATAGCCGAGATAATAGAAGAAATTGTAGGACCACAATTAATGTTAAAATCATACTTTAGTGTAGATTTAGGTAGTGTTATTAATGGACTAGTAAAATATGGTTCTAAAGAGCAGATTTTAAAATTTTTAGAAAACAACAAACCACTGAAAACAGGCAAACTATGTCGTAGAGATAGCCATTTATTGTTTTCACTTTATTTAAAAAACACATTGGATAGATTAATGAATAAAGATATATCTTTTGATACTTATACAACTAAGTTAGCAAATTATTTTTATGTACTTGGTATAAACTATTTTGATGATTATTGTAAAAGTATGCTTGGAAGGGATTTGTCGATAGAGATATTGGCTAAAATCAAACAACGTTCGTTATCAGATAGAAATGTGTTTATTAAGCAAATGACTACTAGATTCCAAAACAGATAATATCTGTTTTTTTGTTATAAAAAATGATATAATTATAATAGGTGGTAGAATGAACGAATATGATAGTTTATTAAATGATTTTTGTGACTATTTAAAAATCGACAAAAAGTACAGCAATCTTACTGTGGAGTCATATCATATAGAAATAAAAAAATATTTAGATTTTTTTAAAGATAAAAATTTAAATATTGAAAATATTAAGAATACGGATATTAAGGAATATTTACATCATATGAAACAATCTAAAATTAGTGATCGTTCTTTAGCACATAATGTGTCTGCTATAAGAACTTTTTATAAGTTTTTGCTTATTGAAAAAATTATAGATATAAATCCATCCGAATTTTTGGAGTTACCAAAATTAAAAAAGACCTTGCCAACTGCACTTTCCAAAGAAGAAGTAGAAACATTATTAGATATTAATTTAAAAGATAATTATAGTTATAGAAATAAAGCGATGCTGGAACTTATGTATGCGACAGGGCTTAGAGTTAGTGAATTAGTTCATCTAAAGATAAATGATATTGATTTTGAAAACTGTTTTGTCAGAACGATGGGTAAAGGAAATAAAGAAAGAATTATTCCAATTAACGACTATTCCATTTATTATATAAGAAAATATATATTGGAATATCGTAGTGAGATGATGAAAAATAAGTATCATGATTTTATATTTGTAAACAATCATGGGCTACCAATGACAAGACAAGGATTTTTTAAAATTATTAAAACTTTAGCTATAGAAAAGGATATTAAAACATCACTTTCACCACATACATTAAGACATTCTTTCGCAACTCATTTACTAGATTATGGGGCAGATTTACGTAGTATTCAAGAAATGTTGGGTCATTCTAATATTTCTACAACTCAAATATACACACATGTTTCTAGTGAACACTTAAAAGAAAATTATAATAATGCTCATCCTCATGGGGATAATTAGAAAGGATTAATTATGATAAAAGAGAATATATTTAGGGAATATGATTTAAGAGGAATAGTTAATGATGAAATAGATTTTGCTGGAGCTTACACAATTGGTAGAAGTTTTGGTAGTTATATTAAAGAAAAAGGGGAAGAGTGGACTGTAGTTGGGCATGATAATCGCTTATCTTCTCCTGAATTAAGTGAGAATCTAATTAAAGGCATTAATGATTCTGGTGTGAATGTATATAGGCTAGGGCTAGTTACAACACCAATGTATTATTTTATGCGTAAAAATTTGAATTCAAATACCGGCATTATGGTTACGGCGAGTCACAATCCTCGTGAATATAATGGTTTTAAGATTGCCTTTGTTAAAGAAGGTAATGCCTATGGTGAAGCTATTCAAGAATTTAAAGACTATACTTTTAGAGGAGATTTTTCTGAAGGACAAGGTATAATAGAGGATGTAGATTTAGAGGAAGAATATATTAACTTATTAGTTTCTTCTATCGATTTAGGGAATAGAAAAATTAAAGTGGTTTATGACTGTGGTAATGGGGCTGGCTCTATTATAATAAAAAAAATATTAGATAGAATACCTAATATAGAATACAAGTTATTGTATTGCGAAAGCGACGGAAATTTTCCTAATCATCATCCAGATCCTTCCGTACATGAAAATCAAAGGACTTTAGGGAAAGCCGTAAAGGAATTAGGATATGATCTTGGCGTTGGTATTGATGGAGATGCGGATAGAGTAGGAATTGTATTAGAAAACGGAAACCCGATTGATGCAGACATCTATTTATTAATTATGTATCGTTATTTAAATAAAAATTTAAAAAACAGAAAAGCTTTATTTGATGTGAAATGTTCTAAAACTTTAATAGATGAGCTTGAAAAACTTAATATTGAACCAGTAATGTATAGAACAGGCAATTCATATTCGAACATGATGATGCAAAAAGGAAATTTTGATTTTGGTGGGGAGTATTCCGGTCACGTGTTCTTTAGAGATAAGTTCCCGGGATTTGATGATGGAATATACGGCGGACTTCGTATGATTGAAGTTCTATCACACACGGATAAAAAACTAAGTAATCTTTTAGATGGTGTGAATAAATACTATTCTACTCAGGAAATTAAAATACCAGTAAGAGATGATGTTAAACTTTTAATAGTAGATAAGGTTAAAGAATATTGTGAAACAAAAAATTATAAATTTAAAGATATAGACGGTATTAGAGTTGAATTTAATGATTCTTGGGCATTAATTCGTGTATCTAATACTAGTCCTAATTTAACCGTACGTTTCGAATCTGAAACAGAAGATAGACTGCTAGAAATACAAGAAGAATTTAATGCTGTTATTAACAATTTAATTCAAACGGTATAACTAAAAACTTAAAACTATATAATGTAATGGTGATCATATGAATATTACATTATATAGTTTTTTACTTACCTTTATTGCTGGATTTTCTACGATGATTGGAGCTCTGCTTATATTTTTTAAAACAAAAACAAATAAAGTAGTAGTATGTTCATTAGCTTTTGCAGCAGGTGTAATGTTTATAGTTTCTATTTTAGACCTCATTCCTGAGGCAATAGAATTATTTAATTATAAAAGTTATATAGAAATACTTTTAATTACTGTTTTTATGGTCTTAGGGATGTTTTTATCAATAATGATAGATAAATACCTTCCTGATAAGGAAACCTCCTCAAAACATAGTTTATTTAGAATAGGAATAATATCAATGTTAGCCATTATCCTACACAACATTCCAGAAGGGATCGCAACTTTTATGGCAACTAGTACAGATATTAGCTTAGGAATTTCGTTAACTATTGCTATTGCTCTTCATAACATCCCAGAAGGAGTAAGTATCGCCGTACCTATTTATTATTCGATGAAGAGTAAGGGAAAAGCATTATTATATACTTTTATATCTGGAATGTCAGAACCATTTGGAGCTTTACTTGCGTTTATATTTTTAAAACCATTCATGAATGATTTTATCATGGGTATATTAATGTCTTTAATCGCAGGAATTATGACTCATATTGCTGTTTTCGAATTATTACCAACTTCGTTTAACTATAAAAATTATAAAACGACACTGTTATTTTTTGCTATCGGAATATTATTTATGGCGATAAATCATTTTGTTTTTGGGTAAAACATGTTATAATTTAAGAAGAGTGGGGAAGTGTAGTATGGAAAGTTTTGAATTTATACCAAAAGGAGTTTGTTCTAAAAAAATTATAATGGATATTGAAAATGATTGTATTCTTAGTATTAAAATTATTGGGGGATGTCCTGGGAATTTACTTGGAATTAGTAGGCTATTAAAAGGGAAAAATATTGATGATGTTATTTTAGATTTAAAGGGGGTTAAGTGTGGATTAAAAGACACTTCTTGCCCAGATCAAATTGCCCAAGCATTAATAGAATATAAATCAAAAAGAAGCGCATAGGCTTCTTTTCTTTGGGCAAAAAACTATTCAAAGTCAAAAGAGTTACGAGCATTAGAACTAGCTTCTGATGCTTTGTTTGTTTTTTGAGTATTATTCTTACTAGCGTTATTATTGTTAGTGTTACAATTATAACTTGTTTTAGAAGAATTATTCATATTTGTCTTTTTATTCGCTTTCATTTTATCACCCATTATTATTATGGTTTAAAAATCCTAAAATATACAAATAATTATTTATTTATAGAAGTTAACATAATATTCATTATCCGAAAATAATATATAATATTAAATTATGTTATTTTTCTTTACTTTTAGTAGATTTTTAATGATTGGATATACTATAAATAATAACATTATTAGGTGCTAAAATTAATAATATAGTATGTTTATAAATCATTGCTATTGTAATTAGTTATAATACTTTAAGTTGTTACGTTAATGTTAATCGGATATTTGATAATTGTATCGTTTATTTTAATGAATTGGGATGAATAATTGCCCATCCTTTAAATGAAAAAAACGCTTAAAATGCGTCTACTTTTTTGTTTAATTTTACTTTTGTCTCCTCTTCTCATTTTAATAATAATAGGGGGATTATTGATGTTTTTTAATGGTAAACCACTATTATTATGGTCTAATATTTATACATTATTCCCGATATAATATATATATTACTGGTAAATGCCTAGATTAAAAAAAGTAATAATTTACGATTGCTCCCCTATTTTTAAAATCCAAAAAAAGAATAGGGGTTCTATTCTTTAATTTCCAACTTTTCTTGATTGAATTTCTGCAATTTTTTCTAATACTTCTGCAGCATTTTCTTCATTAATTACGGAATAATTTAACTCTTTCAAAGCCTGAACTTTAAGGGTGTTTAATTCTAATGTACGACTAATTCTTTCTTCCATTTTGTGCTCAATTTGAGCCTCAAAACGACGATGAGATTCAGCTAGTCTTGATTTAGAAGCTCCTCCCCCATTATATAATGTCATAGCAGAGAATAATATGCTTTCAAACACAAATTGTTCATCTTCGTTAAAAACAAACTCATTTGGTTTTTCAAAACCTGCTGCTTTAGCTACGTACGCTAACATATATTTTAATTCACGTGAAGTATCTATTGATTGTAAAAAATTATATAAATATTTCATAGAATAAAATGCTTCAATATCTTTATCATCATCTAACTTTTCTTTAATAACATCGATGATATTACTAAGTAGTTCTTTTTGATTTTGGCCTAGGCCTTCGAATATTGAAATTGTTTCTGCGGGTTGGTTTTTATTTTCTACAAGATTATTTAATCTAGTTTCTACACCTATGATATAATCTGTATCGATTTTAATTGTTTCTAATTCATTAGGAGCTTTAATCCCTAACAAGTTAAGTAATAATACCTTTTTATCTTTTGGCCATTTATTAATACTGTCTAACTCCAAATAATTATATATCATTTGGCGAGACACACCTAAAAACTTTGCTAATTTTACTTTTGAAATACCTAATTCGTGTAATATTTCGTTCAGTTTCTTCATTTCCATATCTTAAAACCTCCTATTATCATTTTAACACTTTTGTGTCAAATGTCAAGTGTAAAGGAAAGGACAACCTATAGAAATTGAGTTACTTATATATATCTTTTATAATACCTCCACCTAAGCACTCATTGTTGTTATAAAATACGCATATTTGGCCTGGGGTGACAGCCTTAATAGCCTTCGGGTATGTTACTAATATAGAATTGTTGTCTAAGTATTCTAAGCGTACGGCATTATCCTCCTGTCTATACCTGAATTTAGCACTGCATTCTTCTGGGTTAAGATCACTTATCCAGTTAACGTTTTCTATTAACGCTTTACTACTATATAAACAGCTATTTAAATCATCCCCACCAACGTATAAGACATTTTTTTCAATATCCTTTTTTACCACAAATAACCTTTCTTGATTACCGCCTAAATTTAATCCTTTTCGTTGCCCTATTGTATAATGCGCTAATCCCTTGTGAGTTCCTACAATTTTATTCGAATTTATCTCAACTATAGGACCAGATGAGGAATTGGTGTAATTTGACATGTATTCTTGAAAACTATTGGGTATAAAACAAATATCGAAAGAGTCTTTTTTGTTTGAATTAATGAGACCGTGTTGTTCAGCAATATTTCTTACTTCATCTTTCTCAAGATGTTCTAAAGGAAACAAAATTTTTTCTAATTCTGATTTAGACAATAATGATAAAAAGTAGCTTTGATCTTTATTTATGTTTTTACTTTTATATAATCTACCGTCAATAATTTGTGCATAATGGCCGGTGGCTACAAAATCTGCATTGTATTCATGCATGGCATCAATCAAATATTTAATTTTAATTTGTTTATTACAGATTACACAAGGATTTGGAGTCATCCCGTTTTTATAGTCTGATATAAATCGATCGATGATTTGTTGTTTAAATTCTGTTCTATAATCTTTAATATAGTGTTGAATATTTAATAATTTACAAATCTTTTCAGCATCGTCCGTGTTAAAGTCATCGGTAAAAATAAATGTTACTCCAATTACTTCATAACCTTGTTCTTGGAGTAGAATAGCCGCAACACTACTGTCTACTCCCCCACTCATTCCTAAAACTACTTTTTTCACATCAATCACCATAATTATTATAACACAATTATTTTATCAGTGATAAAAATATACTGATAAATTTAGGTGTTATATATACTTCAAATAGCACTGTTAAACTAACTACTACTAAATTTATAGTTAGTATATATATATAATTATTAAGTAAAACTTTAAAGTCAATCTTATCCTTCTTTAAAATGCAATATAGAATCTTCCCGGCAATTTTTAAGGCGAATATTGTTAAAATTGTATATAAAATAATATTGATGATTTGGTGAGGAAAAATGTATGCTAAACCAATTAAACATCCCTTAAATCCGTAATTAGTGATAATGGCAGATAGGGAAAATCCTAATATAAAAATTTTACTAAAATACATAAACAAAATGATTGGTATTCCTATTACAGACATCCCCAATAGCCAGACTATTAAGAAAAATGAAAATTGATTAACAAAACCATTTTTTAAAGCCAAAGTATAATCTAAGTTATTATTTGAAATGTTAGACATAAAATTATTAATATAACTAAGTGTTAGCGCCTTATCGCTTTCGTTTAACATAACGGTAAAAATTGATCCGAAAACTATTGAAATGATTCCAATTATGATTAAAAACCAAACTAATTTTTTATTACATTTAATACTAGATATAAACTTGTCCATTGCTTGTTTCATGTTCCACCTCTAATTAAAAGTATGATATTATCATAAATTTATTCCAAAAAGCTGTAAAATATATTATAATAAACATATGAGGTGAAAGTATGAATAAAAAAACTCAAAAAATAGCTGTTTATATTATGTTATTTATTATGATTGCATCATTTGTAGCTTCTATTATTTTCATTTAATTATTGTTAAACAAATTAATATAATAAAAAAATAAACTTTTAAAGTTTATTTTTTTCTCTTTTAAAACTACAATGTTTACAAAGCTCTTCGTATACTTTATTGTCGTTAAAACCTTTTATAATCATTTTAGTTCTGCTTTCATTTAATATTTCTTCAAGTTCTATTTCAAAAATATTACCAAGACTTATAATTCCTTTACTATCTAAGCAACAGGGAACTACAGTACCATCTACAAGTATTGCGATATGCGTTTTTAATCCGTAGCATGTTCCCTTATCGTTATAATGATTGTTCTCTAAACAAGGCCATTCAAACAAATTTTCTTTATTGAGATACAGGTTATTTAATAATTTAATATTTCGCCGATTTAAGATGTCTTCTTTAATAGATTTATTTAGTTTAAAGTAATCCATTATAGAATCAATGAGCTTAGTTTGTAACTCAGTAAAAGCATTATTGGTTAATGCCCAAAATCTAAACACTAATTGAATATCTGTTTTATTTAAAATTTCATTAGCGCTATTTAGTATTTGTAATAAATAATTATCACTAGTTAAACTTTGCATAGAAATGTTAATTTGTCTTACTATATCTGTTTCTAAAATATCATTAATTCTTTGGTTTAATAGAGTGCCATTAGTAGTAATATTTACTTTTTTATTATGTTTTTTACATAACAATAATATATCTTTAAATTGTGAATGTATAAGTGGTTCACCTTTAACGTGTAAATAAATATAGTCTGTGTAACCGTTAATTTTTATTAAAATTTGTTCAAATTCTTCTAAAGACATTTCTTTTTTCCTTTTATTATCTATCGAACAGAATGCACATTGTAAATTACATTTATTAGTTATTTCAATATATATTTTTTTAAACTTCTTCATAATGCCACCAACGCAATTATAACACTTATAAAAATCGTATACAATAAAATTAGGGATAAAACCCTAATTTTCTGCTTCTTCTAACATATTAGTAATTAGTATTCCATAGCCTTTAGTGGTGTCATCCACAACAACATGAGTAACTGCCCCTACTATATATTCACCCTGTATTATAGGAGATCCGCTCATGCCTTGAACTATTCCTCCAGTTTGATTTAATAATGTCTTGTCAGTTATTTCAAACACGATATTTTTAGTTTTAGAATTATCATTAACTTTTAAAATATTTATAGTAAATTCTTCTACTTTATCTTTATTAATTACAGTTCTAATAATTGCTTCTCCTCTTTTTATGTTTGAAATATTTCCAACCTTGTATAAACGGGCATCATTGAGTTTTGAATCATAATTACCAAATATTCCTTTAGTAGTATTTTCGAAAATAGTACCAATAGTCTCACTGCTATTTAATTTGGCATTTTTTTCACCAGGCACACCATTTACACTAGGCTCTATATTTATAACCTCGGATGTAAAAATCTTTCCATCTTTTATCTCTAATACTTTACCTGTATTTTTTTCAATAATTTCGTGCCCTAGTGCGCCAAACAACTTGGTATTGGGATCAATATACGTTAGAGTACCTATTCCAGTAATAGAATCTTTGACATAAAGACCGGTTTTATAAATATTATTATCTTTATATAATTTCAAATTAGTATATTTTGTTGTATCATTTCGCACATAACCAATTTTTATTGTGTCACTAAGTCTGCTATTTATCTTTTGCGATAGTTCATTAATATTTTTAACTTCCTGATTATCAATACTAGTAATTAAATCTCCAACTTTAATCCCTGCTTCTACAGCCGGATAACTATTACCTACTTTATATACTCCAACTACCATAATTCCTTTAGCATTTAATTCTATCCCAATATTTTCTCCACCCACAATAACATAGTCTGAATAAGCTAATATGCATGATGGTATAATAAATAATGAAAGAAGAAGGCAAAGACATGTCTTTTTAAAAATTTTAAAAAACATAAAAAACATCTCCTTTACATAACACAGACTACATTATTATTATGAAAATAATAATGCGTATTATAAGAAACAAAAAATGCCAAAAAGGCACTTTATTGATGGTTATTTCTGTAACCTAACACGTATGCACGTCCAACTTCGCTTTCAGCACATAATATAGCATTTTGTTTATCGATTTTATATTGTGAATGACCTAGTATCCAATCTATATGATTAAGTTCGGAAGTTTTGAAAATGTGAAATATTCCTTCGAGTAATGATTCATTTTCTACTTTAGTAACTACACCCTCTTGGCTAAACCATTCAGCTGGAATTAGTTGCGTAATCAATTGTTCTGTTCTTCGTTTGAATTTTTCTATTTCCTCTAATGTCACTCTTTGACAAAATGTATTCTTTACTAGTGTTGGTGACAATAAGTTTACGTAATTAGCGTTAATATAATATAGACTTATTCCATTTGAGCAGATTATTTGATTTTCTTTAGAATCGTCATATAGTATTGTTTTTGTAGCAATTGGGGACTCAGAAAGATAGTGTTCAAACCATGTTTGTCTGAGTGTACTGAATTGTGCAAGTTTTAATGAGTTTATATATTCTCTTAAAGCCTCAATGTTTCCCGAATCTAAAAAAGCACTAATAATGCGTAATTCTTCTCGTGTCATTAAACTTCCCCCTACATTTTATTATTCAATTTCAAATTCTTTAGCCTCACCATTTTCTAAAACAATTTTACTTATTTGTTTTTCAATCGATTTTAATTGTTCATCACATTCTTTAACCAGTTTCATTGCTTCAGTATATTTATTAATGGATTGTTCTAAATCAATATCTCCATTTTCCAAGTCGTTAATGATTGTTTCTAATTCATTAATTTTTTCTTCAAAAGTTTTTTCTTTTGCCATTTTTATACTCCTTTATTTGTTGTATGTTCATTTATTTTTTAATATCTTTTACTTGTGCAGTTATTTCACCATTTTGCATCTTAATTAAGATATTAGAATTAATTTCCAGGTCGTTAACATCTTTTATAATTTTGTTATCTTGATATGTTAATGAATAACCTCGTTTCAATACCCCTAGAGGATTAATCAACTCTAGCTTTTCTATTATCATATTTAATTTTACCAGATTATCCTTATATAATAATGTTGGATTGTTTAAAATATAATTATTTTTTAATATCTGAAATTTTCCCTTAGAAATTTCTAGTCTATTAGATATAAGATTTTTAATCTTTTCTAAAACGAGATCTAGTTTTTGTTGTTTATTCTCATACATTATTACTGGGTTTTTAATTACAAATGAATTTTTCAAAGATTCGAAATGTAGTTTCTCATAGTTTAATCTTTTTGAAATATTTTCATTGGCTCTAATTTTAAATTGTTCAATTTGTTTTTTAACATCTACCATATTTGGTACTGCAAGTTCTGCTGCACCTGTTGGAGTCGGAGCTCTTAAGTCTGCCACAAAATCAGCAATAGTAAAGTCAACTTCATGCCCTACTGCACTTATAATTGGCACTTTAGAGTTATATATAGCTCTAGCCACAACCTCTTCGTTAAATGGCCATAAATCTTCAATTGAACCACCACCACGGCCAACTATCAATACATCAATGTTGTAAGTATTAGCAATTTTAATTTTATTTGCAATATCACTAGCCGCATTTTCCCCTTGTACTAATGCAGGAAACAATAAGGTTTCACATAAAGGGAATCTTCTTCTTATGGTAGATATAATATCTTTGATTGCAGCACCTGTTGGAGCAGTAATAATTCCTACTCTAGTCGGTATTTTTGGTATCGTTTGCTTATGTGATTCATCAAATAAGCCTTCTTTAGCTAAATCTGCTTTGAGTTTTTCAAATGCGACATATAAATTACCAACACCATCTTCTAACATCTCATCTACATATATTTGATAGTTCCCGGTTGACTCATATACACCAATTCTTCCTGCTACTAATACTTTATCCCCTTCTTTAGGTTGAAAAGTGATTTTTTTAGCATTTGTACTAAACATAATAGCATTTATTTTACTAGTTTCATCTTTTAATGAAAAATATAGATGCCCAGTACTGTGGGCCTTAAAATTAGATATTTCTCCTTTAAGAAAAACACACTTTAAATGTTCATCAGAATCCAATTTATATTTTAAATATCTTGTTATAGCTGTGATACTTAAATATTTATCGTCTTTCATATTAATCCTTCTTACTGTGGTATACTTTATCCATAACCCCGTTAATCATTTTACGTACGTCATCGTCACTATATAGTTTAGCCAGTTCAACAGCTTCATTAATAGAAACTATTTCTGGAGTATCTGTATATATTAATTCATATATCCCCATACGCAATATTGATTGATCAGTATTACCTAATCTATCGATAGTCCATTCATTTAAATATTGATTAGCTAGGTCATCAATATCTTTTTTATAAGTAATTACGCCATATACGATATCTTTTACAAATTCATTCTCGATTTCACAAACTTCTTTAATTACATTATCTACACTATATTCTATTTTATTTTTATCATAAATATTTATTTGATACAATATTGTCATTATTTTTTTTCTTAATTCGCTTCTGTTCAATTGTTCCATTTAAATCACCTATAACAATTTTATCACAAAAAACCTATAAATTAAAGAATAATTTATAGGTTATTTTTATATGTATTTTTCAGCATTTCCTCGGTATAACGCGATTAGAGTATATACCTCTAAATAAATAATTCCGGCTATTAAGCATGCCCAACCAATGAAAGGAATTACCGCCCCAATTATCCAAAGATAAGGGCTTAAATATATTTCTTTTCCTGGAATATCTAATTTTGCTGCAGTTAAACAAAGAATTTGAATTAAAAATATACTTGCCATAATTAGCGCGGGATAAACTAGGCAAAGAAGAGCAATAACCCAATATTGCCATTTAGCATACCATGCGTTTTTATCATATACATCAACTAGTGCTCCTAACACTAATGAGCTACTTCCTTGTGAAAATAGCAGAAGTAATAGCCAAATCCACCAATTTTCCCTTTTTAATATTTTCATAATCCCTCCTATTTTTTTATTTCTTCTTTTAATCTATATAAAATATTCAGTGCTTCTAGAGGAGTTATACTTAAAGGATCGATCGCCTTTAATTCTTCTTCGACTTTAGAAGTTTTATTTTCTATCAACAAATCTAAAGGAAGTGCTTCTTGAATTTTAATATCTCTTTTATGTTCTGTTTTTTCATATACTGCTAAGATGTCGCCGGCTCTTTTAATTAACTCCTCAGGTAAGTTAGCTAGTTTTGCAACATGAATGCCATAACTTTTATCTACACTACCCTCTTTGATCTTATGAAGGAATGTAATATTGCCATTTTCTTCGTGTGCACTGACATGAATATTTTTAAGATGTTTTAAATTGTTTTCTAAATCAGTAAGTTCATGGTAATGAGTGGAAAATAATGTTTTTGCCCCTATTTTGTTATGGATATATTCAATGATAGCTTGCGCTAAAGCCATACCATCAAAAGTTGCTGTTCCACGGCCTAATTCATCAAATAATATTAAGCTGTTTTTCGTTGCGTTTTCGATTGCATAATTAGCCTCTGTCATTTCTACCATAAATGTAGATTCACCGCTTACTAAATCATCACTAGCTCCGATTCTAGTAAAAATTGCGTCAAATACAGGTAATTTGGCGCTTTTTGCAGGAACAAAACAACCAATTTGAGCCATTATAACTGTTATAGCCAATTGACGCATATATGTTGATTTGCCGGCCATATTAGGGCCAGTTATTAATAGTATATTAGTATCTTTAGAAAATAATACATCGTTTGGAACATATACATCATTATCTAATACTTTTTCAACAACAGGATGTCTTCCTTCTATAATCTCTAAACTGTCATCATCTGTTAGAGTTGGTCTTACATAATTATTTTCTTCAGTTATAGTGGCGAATGCTTGCAATACATCTATTTCACTAATTATCTTAGAAATATTTTGTAGTGCCGGAATAAAGTCTTTTACTTTGTCACGAATTGCAATAAATAAGTTGTATTCTAGATCAATTATTCTTTCTTCAGCATTTAATATTAAAGCTTCTTTTTCTTTTAAAATTGGACTAATAAATCGTTCACAATTAGATAATGTTTGTCTTCTTTCATAACCATATTCTTCTTTGATAAGATTTGTATTTCCTTTACTTACTTCAATGTAGTATCCAAATACACGGTTATAGCCCACTTTTAGATTTTTAATTCCCGTTCTTTCTCTTTCTTCGGCTTCAAAACGAGCAACAAAATCTTTACCACCTTTTCTAAGATTTTTTAATTCATCAAGTTCTGCATTAAATCCTTCTTTAATTAAATATCCTTCCTTAATAGATAAAGGAGGGTTTTCATATATTCCATTCTCTAATAAATTATAAAGTTCTGGTAGGATTTCTAAATCATAATCAAAATGTAATTGTTCAAGAATTGATTTAATGTTTGGTAAAACTCGCATAGAATTTTTTAATTGTAATAGATCTCTAGCGCTAGCGTTCCCGAACGCTACTCTACCACTTAATCTTTCTAAATCGTATACTTCAAACAAATAATTTTGTAGATCGCTTTTTAAGATAAATTCTTTCAGCAAAGTTTCAACTGCATCATATCTTTTTTCAATCTTCTCTTTTTCAATTAGTGGATTTTCGATGTAATACTTCAACATACGAGATCCCATTGCGGTTTTTGTTTTATCTAATAACCAAATTAATGAGTAATTTCTTTGTTTTAAACGTAATGTTTCAGTTAACTCTAAATTTCTCTTAGTGTGAACATCCATTTTTAGGGCTTTATTAGATTCTCTCACCATAGCTTTTTGCATATGAGATAAATTTCTCTTTTGTGTTCGAGTTATATATGTAAGTAAATGCTTGATTGTATTTATATATCTAACATCAGTTAAATCTTCATAGATATATCTATATTCAATATTCTCTTCAATGTTATTATCGATATTAATGCTTATTTTAAATTGATTTTTTAATAATACGGTAATTGCTGAATCTGTTTTTTCTGTTGTGATAATTTCTTTAATTCCAATACTAACAATTTCACTCGCAACTTTTGATATATTGTGTTCTATTAATTCTACATATATAACTCCTGTTGAAATATCAGAAAAACAAAGTCCATATGCATGATCATAATCTATTAGACTGCCAATATAGTTGTTTTCTTTTTCATTTAATGTATCCGCATCAATTAAAGTACCTTTACTAATAATTTGAATGATGTCTCTTTTAACAATTCCTTTAGCAACATTTTTAGCGTCTTCTAGTTGCTCACAAATTCCTATTTTATATCCCTTTTCTACTAATTTATCAATATATATATTAGCAGCATGATGTGGTACCCCACACATTGGAATTTTTTCATCTAATCCTGCGCTTTTTCCTGTTAAAGTTAATTCTAATTCTCTCGATATATTAATTGCGTCTTCAAAAAATAATTCATAAAAGTCTCCTAAACGGAAAAAAATAACAACATCCATATTTTGTTTTTTAATCTCTATATATTGTTTCATCATTGGAGTTACTTTTTCCATGTTAACGTCGTTAATTTTCATACTACCACCTAGATATTATTATATCATTTCTAATTGTTTGTGTAAATTAAGAAGCCATAAATTTGTTCATAAAGAATAGTAAAAAAGCAATAATAAATATTGCTTAAGGTTTGATGGTTAGTGATAACCTGTTTCCTGGTTCCAGTACCCTATTAGAATAAAACTTTTTATTTCTTTTTATTTCGTCTAATATATTTATAATTGTTCCATTTTTTGCTGAACTCTTTTCAACAGATTTTAAGAATATGTCTCCGTATATATAATCGCCTTGTGCATAATATGTACGGGCATATATTAATTTTACGATGTTAGAAGTTTCTTCGGACAAACCTAGTTCGAAACAAGCTTCTGTAATAGATATTCCTTCTTCTGTTACTAATTGGGTTATTGCGCTTATGTTTGATATCCCGTAATTGTTATCTAAATCATTTTGAAATTCTTTTTCACTCATTTGAACTACTGGCTTTTTATCTTCGTTGTCATATTCCCCTTTAAGTTTGGCAATTAAATCTTCTAACTCCTGTTGACGCTCTGAACCTTTATCTAGATAATTTCCGATTGTTAGATAATCAATGGCTTCCTTTATTTTAAATAATTTCATATAAGCAAGCCCAAGTCTAATATATACATGCGCAGGCGGTTTTCCTAAACTTAAAACTGTTAAACAGTTATCAATACATAATTGATAGTCTTTCTCATGATACGCGCGATTTGCTTCGCGAAGTAATGCGTTAAAAGAAACAAATGAACGGTCTTGAGAAACATATCGTAATACAACTCTTCTCTGTTCTCCTTCACCAATGCTAAATGATTCCATATTAGAATATTTTATCATTAGTCTATGAATTCCTTTTCTTCGTTCTGCATTCATAGGTCTTAACAGGATTGCGCCACGCTCTTGAAGTAATTTTTGATATTTAGCCTCAATAAATTCTAATTCGCTATTTCGAGGTGTTGGGGCTACTATCTTAGGTTTTTCTTTAATGCATTTTTGTTTTGGCTCAATTGGCTTAGTTTGCACTCCCGGAACAGGTTCTTGTTCTACCGGTGTCTCTGATTTGTTATTTATTTCTACTTGATGTACCGTCTCTTCTATTCTTCCCTCTTGAAAATTTAATATTTGAGTTAAAGCATCGACTGCAATTTCTGGATAACCTAGTTTATTGGCATTTGCCATAATATCTAAATAAATTCTAGCTTCTTGGAATTTCTTTTGTGAAAGAGATGTATAAAATGCTTGAATATATTCAACAATATTAAATTCAAATTTGTTATTAGTAATATTTGTTAGTGCTAGCATAGGTTTAGTAAACGCAGCATCTTGTTCAAATACACTTAATTTTATAAGATTTAAAACTAAGAAACTATATTCTGGTTTGTTAAGTTGTTGTAAATAAGATTTAACAGCTGAATGAGCTCCTTCAATGTCTTGAACTAATAAATAATTTAATACATCTAATATAGTTATATTACTTTCTACCTTAGGTTCTTCTACTTTCTTTTCTTCTATTTTAGGCGAAGTTAATTCATGTATTTTATTTACAATTGCCTCTAATAAAAGATAAATAGCATCACCAGTATTATTGGTTTGGCGGGTTGAGTTATGTCGCTGGCTTAAATTTAAAGCGGCACAATAATCACAAGCATCAATCGCGTCAAATACAGTAGCATATTCATTAGCGCTTTTAGTTGGGACTTGGCTAGTCTTAATAATTTTTATTAAAGCGTTAACAAGATTAAATACTGTTTTCTCATATTGAGATAAATTACATCTTTCACTCTTTTGTTTAAGTACTGTAATCAATTCTTCATATTCTTCACATTTAATGAGTTCTAACATGTTTATAACAAATTTATTTTCTATTGCGCAGACGTTATATAATAAATTTCGAATTATAAAATCTCGATAGTTGGCAACATTATTATTTTGTGCAATTTCTTCTCTCAATAGCTTAAACGCATATATAAACTTTTGATTGAAAATAGCTGATATGATTTTATTTTGAGCAGTTTTATCTTTATATCTATCATCGTTTTTTGCTAATAAAAAGTCTTTAATAGTATAACTTTTTGCTAATGTTTGATATTCTTCTGGTAAATCAGTAATCTGATTTAATAAATATAAATATATGTTATAGTCAGGTTTAGTATATGCGCTGGCACCATTTGTAAGAGCTTTTAAGTATTCTAAGGCATCATTCCAGTTTGAATTATATACCGCATTTGAAAATAGATGTTTAGCACTGCCCCAATGATTAGGATCTAGTTTTAGGCAATGTTTAAATACTATAATTGCTTTATCATGATTTCCATCTTTTCTAAAACTCATACCATATTGAAATAGGCTTTCAACTGATAAAAATTTGTATATACCTCTTTGGACTCTTTCAATTATTCCAGCTTCTATCAAACCATTAATTTCTTTTGATGAAAAACCGTAACTATTTAAATTTTTGGTAGCTAATTCATCCCCGGAAATTATGCCTTCATATAATTTATTTAATTTGTCTGTATTCATATATATTACCTCTTCTAATCTTTAAACTATGTGTTAAATATTATAACACAAAAAAATAACTGTTTAAACAGTTATTTTTTGACGATTGGTTTCAATTGCTACTCTTTGCACTAAAGTTAAAGATATAATAAAGGATATTGTAAATGAACCTCCATAGCTTAAGAAAGGCAAAGGCACCCCAGTTAATGGTATAATCCCTAATATCCCACCAAGGTTTAAAAATATGTGCATAAATAAGTAAACTGCTACTCCTAAGCATATATATTTGCCTCGAATAGTATTAGCGTTTGAAGATAATTTAAGAATTCGGTACAAAATGAGTATATATATACCAAATACTAAGGAACTTCTAAAGAAACCTAATTCTTCCCCAATTATCGCAAATATTGAGTCAGTGTGTGGTTCAGAAATATATGAGTATTTTTGTTTACTCTTCCCTATTCCAAGCCCAAATAAACCCCCATCATTTAAAGCAATAAAACCATTGCATACTTGATATCCACCGGTTTCATATCTTGTGCATGGATTAAAAAAATTAAACCTGCTTAATTGAGCATCGGTAAGGATATATCCTTTAATTGCGTACATTCCAAGAGCCCCAATAGTTCCTACTATTAATAATAACCCGATAGTTTTAATTTTTTCACTTCTTAATATTGGGCTAGCCATAAACATGACACCAAATATAGCTACTATAATCATCATAGTCCCAAGATCTTTTTGCAAGAATACAATAACCGCAGAAAATAATCCAACAACTAAAATAGTACCAATCATATCCCAATGTTTTATTTTAGGATTACGTAAGTTTTTATAAAATTGATCAAATAATAGTGATAAGCATACTATAATGACAGGTTTAGCAAATTCGCTTGGCTGAAATGAACCTAAAAACGGGATATACAGCCAGTTTTGAGCTCCCTTATGCGCTGTACCATATAGCCACAAATATATTAATAACAAGTTAACCCCTATAAATCCAATTAGGGCATATGACTTATATTTTTTTGAATTAACATTTATAATAAAGAAAGATAAAACAAAGCCCGCCGACATCATTATGAGTTGCCTAAAAAAGTAGTGATAAAGTGTTGAACCATATCGAACTACCGCTTCCCTGCTTGAAGCTGAAACAATACTAAGCAACCCAAAAACAAACATAGCAATTGTAGACCAAAATAAAGTCTTATCCATGTCTCTATATGTTTTTCTAATTGTTCTTATTATTCCTTTCATTTCCCCACCTACTATTAATATAATAACACATTATCTATCTTTTTTGAATACTTAAATTATTTTATAAAATTAGGTCATATATATAAGCAAAATCTACTTAATATAATAAACTATATTAGAAGAATGGAGGTAATGTTATGTATTATTACGGTGGTTATCAAGGTTACGGTAATGGCTGTGGCTGTGGGCAACAAAACTATGGTTATGGCGGTGGATATGGTACAGGATACGGAGCAGCAATTATATTAGTATTATTTATTTTATTAGTAATTGTTATAGGTTCTCGTGCATTTAATCAATGCTCTAACAATAGATAAGGAAGTTTCTGCTTCCTTTTTTTATTTTTTGTGGTAAAATAGTGGTACGGAGTTGATATTATGTTTAAAAAATTAGATATAGTTGATGAAAAAGATTCTGTTTTAAGAAATGTGAGCAAAGAAGCAACATTTCCTTTATCACAAGATGAAAAAAAATTGATTCAACAAATGATAGATCATTTAACATATAGTCAAATAGAAGAATACGAAAAAAAGTATAATTTGAGACCTGGAATGGGTCTTGCTTTCCCTCAACTGGGAATTAATAAGAGAATTATTGTGATTGTCCATGAAGTAGAGGAAAATACTTTCGATAATTATGTATTTATCAATCCTGTTATTATAAGCAATTCTGAAGAGATTATTGCGGCAGAAGCTGGTGAAGGATGTTTAAGTGTTAACAGAGAGGTAGAAGGACACGTCCCTAGATATGCAAGAGTTACGGTTGAAGGATATGATGAAGATGGAAATCAAATTAGGGTCCGAGCAAGAGAAGATTTGGCAATTGCGTTTCAACACGAAATAGATCATCTAAATGGAATCTTATTTTATGATCGCATTGATAAAAACAAACAATTTTATGGAGAGCATGAAATTCGCTTAATATAAAAAGACATTATTCGTTAATGTCTTTTTTCTTTGAATATTTACATCCGCAGTAATCTTGGCGGTATAGATTATATTGCCTAGATAGTTCAATAGAACGCTTATATCCCTCTCTTTTTTTAAAATCAGCATATAGATATGGGATATTGTACTTTGAGGATAAATCCTCACCTATTTGGTTTAATGCCTCGCTATTTTTATATGGGCTAACGCTTAGGGAGGTCCCAAAATAATCAAAACCATTTTCTTTAGCAACCTTTGCGGTTTGCTCTAGGCGTAAACGATAACATTTTAAACATCTAGCGCCTCTTTCAGGTTCATTTTCTAAACCAGATGCCATCATTTCAAATTTATCATTATCGTAATCAGACTCTAATAGCCTTACAGGATTTTTAGTTTCTAATTCGGTAATTAATCTTTTTTGTTCTGATAAACGTTTTAAATATTCTTCATATGGTGAAATATTAGGATTATAATAAAGAATGGTAATATTAAAAAATGTACTTAAATACTCTAAGACATAACTACTACAAGGAGCACAACATGTATGCAATAAAAGTTTGGGAGTTTTATCCTTTTCTTGTTCTATAATTTCTTCCAATTTTATTTGATAATTAATCTTCATATTTCACCTCTTTTTCAAACATATTTTAACACAAAATATACAAAAGAAAAAGAGTAAAATTACTCTGTTCTTAATGCAATCACAGGATCTTTTTTAGATGCCATTTTAGCAGGAATAGCCCCACCTATTATAGTTAAACTAACGCTTATAATTATTAATATTAGTGCGTGTACTGGATTTAATTTAGCTACATTTGGTAATTCTGTTAGATTTTCAATTATGATGTTTGTAGGAATTACTAATAAACGAGCAATAATAATTCCAATCAATCCAGATGTGATACCTATTATAAATGTTTCTGCATTAAACACTCTTGTGATATCTTTTTTTCTGGCTCCCAAGGCACGTAACACGCCGATTTCTTTAGTACGTTCTAACACAGAAATATAAGTAATTATTCCTATCATAATTACAGAAACCACTAATGAAATTGCAGAAAATGCGATTAATACTATTGTAATTGCGTCCATAATACTACCAGATAATGTAGAAATTAAATCTGCCATATCAGTGTATACTATTTTATCTAAATCATCTTTATTTTTATTATATTTATCTAAATATTCAATAATTTCGTCTTTCATATCAAAGTTTCTAGGATAAATGGAAATCATAACTGGCACACTGTCCCCACCTAAGTAAGATAACATATTTTCTTTTTCTTTAATTCCTGCGTCTGTTTCAAGATCAAACATTTGACCGGATAAAACATTATAATCCGCATTTTTTTGATCTGATACGATTTGCGACTTAGAATTTTCTTCAACAATATATTCAACTAATTCTTCAGTGTGCGCAAGACCTGATGTGGCTGAGACTAACTTTTTATCTTCTTTGCCTCTTAGGATACCACTTACTTTTAATGTAATGGCAGTATCACTATTGTACAATGTTTTAAAATCTAAATTATATGTATAAATGTTCTTTATTTTTTGATAGAATTGATCATTTAATATTAATTTAAGTTCTTTACCTAATAAATCATTAAAGTCTATAGTTTCTTTAGTTATATCGTAACCTAGCGCTAATAAAAGCTCACCATTAACCCTGTTTTTAGAATCTACTATTAAGACTATATCTTCTTTTCTTTTAGGCATATTACCTGCTAAAATATCATAATTGTCTTCTAAAACTCCATTTTGATTTTTATCAAGTGTTTTTGGCATAACAGTAAAGAAGTTCTGTGAAAAAGGCATATATTTATCGTTACTTTTTACCAATAAATTTAGTGCTGTAGCGCGTGTATATGAAACGCCTGAAACAGAATTTGGATTTATTTTTTCAATATATTCCATAAATTCAGAAGTTATTTTATTTGTGTGGGTTACTGTTTCAGTAATAATTTCTTCTGGATATATATAATTGATATTTGGATAACTTTCATATTCTTTGCCTGTGACAGTTGATTCCATTTTTCTTAATGTTTCTTCATCTAAGTTCATAGACTGTTCAGTGATTAAAATTGGCATCGAAGATAAGGCATCAGTTTGAAATTTTTCTATTTGAATGTTAAAACCGTTTGATAACGATAATACTAATGCTATTCCGATAATCCCGATACTGCTTGCAAAGGCGGTTAAAATAGTTCTTCCTTTTTTAGTTTTAATGTTATTGAAAGACAGCTTTAATGCAGTTAAATAAGTCATTGCTGTTTTCTTTAATTTATATACTCCTTTTACTTTGTCTGATTCAGTTATTGGATTACTATCACTAACTAATTCACCATCTTTTAATTCAATGATCCTTGATGCATAATCTCTGGCTAAATCTGGATTGTGTGTAACCATAATAACTAATTTATCATGAGAAATTTCTTTTATTAGGTCCATTATTTGTATGCTGGTTTTTGAATCTAATGCTCCGGTTGGCTCATCTGCCAAAATGATATCTGGATCATTAACTAATGCCCTGGCAATGGCTACCCTTTGCATTTGCCCACCAGATAGTTGGTTCGGTTTCTTATGAATATGATCAAGAAGTCCCACTTTTTCTAGAGCTTCTTTAGCCATTTTGCGTCTTTTTTGACTAGATACTCCACTTAACGTTAAAGCCATTTCTACATTTGCTAAAACAGAAATGTGCCCAATTAAATTGTAGCTTTGAAAAATAAATCCTACAGAATTATTTCTATATGCATCCCAATCACTATCTTTAAATTTTTTGGTAGATGTATTGTTTATTATTAAATCCCCCGATGTGTAACGATCAAGCCCACCAATGATATTAAGTAACGTGGTCTTACCGCTTCCACTTGGACCTAATACGCTAACAAATTCATGCTTTCGAAATTTTAAACTTACACCCTTTAAGGCATCCTGAACAAAATCTCCTGTTTTATAACTTTTGTTAATATTTGTAATTTCTAACATATATACCTCCTAACGATATATTACAATTATAATATTATTTATTTATGTAGTCAAATATGCTAGAACACAAAACCAACACAATAATATGACAAAATAGAACTATAAAATAGATTTTAGCAAATAAAAAAACCTTGAAAACCAAGGGCAAATTACATCTATGGTAGCGACGGAGGGGATCGAACCCACGACCTTCCGGGTATGAACCGGACGCTCTAGCCAGCTGAGCTACATCGCCATGAATAAAGCACTATAAATATATCATAAAATAGATACTTTTACAATACTTTTTTAAAAAATTTATTACCATTTAAACATTTGATACAATTTTGCGCCTATTTGTTGTGAAAATGGCGCTATATATAAAAATTTTTTACTATCTTTTGTAATTGCCTTGTAAATTTTGTTAGTGATTGAATCTAAATTTTGATATTCAAATGTATTCCAAAACAAATCTTCTATAAATCTTATATCTTTTTCTTTAGAGCTAAATATTGACTCTTTTAATTCAGGATATTTATTTTCTAACATTACTTGATTAAAGCCTGTATGGTACATACCTGGCATTATTAGTTTTATTTTAATATTTTTATTTATCAATTTTAATTCTTTGTTTAAACACTGTGTTAGTTTATTAATACTAGCTTTAGTCGCACAATAACTGCCTAAAAAACGTAATGGCATAACACCGGCAAGTGAAGAAATTACGATTATTTTCCCGGAATTTTTATTTAACATGTTTTGTAGCACCATTTGAATGATTTCAAAATTTGAAAAAACATTTGTTTCAAAATTGTCCCTCAACCTTTTTAAATCCATATTTGCTACCGAACCACCATATCCAATTGCAGCGTTGCTAACTAAAATATCTATATCTACAGATTTTAATTTGTCGCGGTCTTTTTTACTATTAACATCTAGTTTAAAACATTTTACATTTTTAAATTCTTTATATTTTTCGCTAACTTCTTTTAATTGTTCTGTTGTATGAACTGTTACATAAATAAAATAATCTTGATCTGTTAATCTATTTATTACCGCTGCTGATATTCCGCCTCTAGCGCCGGTAAAAAGAATTGTTTTCATAAAAAATCACCAGTAATATTATTTACTGGTGTTCATCTTTTTATAACACTCATTAACATTTCTTAAAAGCATTGCTACAGTCATTGGTCCTACTCCTCCTGGTACAGGAGTGATATAAGAAGCTTTTTCTTTTACCTTTTCAAAATCTACATCGCCGTATATCATATTATTTTCGCGATTAATACCAACATCAATGACAATCGCATCCTTTTTTATCATGTCTTCAGTAATAATATATTTTTTACCTACAGCAACTACTAATATATCTGCATTTAACGTATAACTTTTAAGGTTTACTGTTTTCGAATGACATATGGATACGGTGGCATTATGATTTAAAAACAGGCTGATTAAGGGTTTCCCGACCAAGTTGCTTCGACCTACTATAACAACATTTTTCCCTTCTAAATCAATCTGATAATGTTTCATTAGTTCCATAATCCCTTGGGGAGTACATGAAACTAGGCATTTTTTATTATTTAATAATTTCCCGACGTTTATATCTGTTAATCCGTCTACGTCTTTATTACGAGCAATGTAATTAATAATTCGTTCTGAATTATATTTTTCTGGGATTGGCAGTTGTAATAGGATTCCATTTACATATTCATCATTATTCATTTCAACAATTTTGTTAATTATTTCTTTTTCGCGAGTATCCTCTGAATACTTAATATGTTTAAAATATATCCCAGCTTCATTGCATGCTTTTTCTTTTGAAGCGACATAAACATTGCTGGCAGGGTCATCTCCAATTTGAATTACTGCTAAACAAGGTTTAATCATGTATGATTTAACCTCTGTCCTTATTTCTTCTCTTATTTTTCTACTTAATTCCTTGCCATCCATTATCATATTTTTACCTCCTAAATATTCTTTGTTAAATCTAATACAGCTGCTTTAAGCTCATTTAAATCTGTGTCTTTATTTAAAGCCTTATAAATTATCTCCCCAATTAGTTTAAACTCATTTTCTTTAAACCCTCTTGTTGTCATTGCGGGAGTACCTATTCTAATTCCACTAGTAATCATAGGTGACTCTGTATCAAAAGGAATCGCATTTTTATTTACAGTGATGTTAATTTTATCTAAAATTTCCTCTGCTTCTTTGCCATTTATACCAAAAGATGATTTTACATCAATTAAAATTAAATGGTTATCAGTGCCTCCTGTAATAACTTTAACCCCAAATCCTTTTAATGTATCACATAACACTTTACAATTTTTAAGTACTTGTTGTTGGTATAATTTAAATTCGGGTTGTAGTGCCTCATAAAAACATTGAGCTTTAGCAGCTATTACATGCATTAATGGGCCTCCCTGAATACCAGGAAAAATTGTTTTATTTATCTTTTTTATAATTTCTTCATCATTAGTTAAAATTAAACCACCCCTTGGTCCTCTAAGTGTTTTGTGGGTAGTAGATGTAACTACGTGTGCATATTCTGTAGGGTTTTGGTGTAACCTTGTGGCTACAAGTCCTGCGATATGCGCCATATCCACCATTAAATACGCCCCACATTTATCTGCAATTTCTCTAAACTTTTTAAAATCAATGGCTCTAGAATATGCACTAGCTCCAGCTATGATCATTTTTGGTTGCTCTTTTAACGCAATTTCCTCTACCACATTATAGTCAATCATGTGCGTCAGAGGATCTACCTGATAAAAATGCATTTCATAATCAATACCACTAAAGTTAATTTTATGACCATGGGTTAAATGTCCACCTTGGTCTAAATTAAGAGCTAATACCTTATCGCCGTGATTTAATAAAGATCTATAAACTGCCATATTGGCGCTACTACCACTATGCGGTTGAACATTTGCAAACTTTACATTAAATAATTGGCACGCATATGAAATGGCAAGATTTTCAACTGTATCTACATTTTCACACCCACCATAATATCTTTTATTTGGGTAACCTTCAGCATATTTATTAGTAAAAATGCTCCCCTGTAATTCTAATATACTATCTGAAACATAGTTTTCTGATGCAATTAACTCTATATTATTTTGTTGACGTGTTTTTTCGTTATCTAATGCTATTTTTAATTGTATATCCATTGTCACACCCTCTATCTATATACATTATATCAAAAAAACTATAAAAATTTTAAAGTTTTTATAGTTCCTTTACATTAATTAATAATTTTCTTTTCTAAGTTCGAAATAAGCTTTAGGGTGTGCACATACTGGACATAATTCAGGAGCACTTTCGCCGTAATGTACGTGTCCACAATTACGACATATCCACATAGCTGGAGCATCTTTTGTAAATACAACATTACCTTTGATATTTTCTAAAAGTTTTCTATAGCGTTCTTCGTGTTCTTTTTCAATTTTTGCTACCTCGTCAAATAAATACGAAATGTGATCAAATCCTTCTTCTTTAGCTACTTTAGCAAAACCTGCATACATATCTGTCCATTCATAATTTTCACCATTAGCAGCGTCTTCTAGATTCACTAAAGTTTCAGGAACTGAGCCATCATGCAATAATTTAAACCACATTTTAGCATGTTCTTTTTCGTTGTTTGCTGTTTCTTCAAAAATAGCAGCAATTTGCTCAAAACCATCCTTTTTGGCGCGTGATGCATAATAAGAATATTTGTTTCTAGCTTGGCTTTCACCAGCAAATGCAGCCATTAAATTTTGCTCTGTTTTACTTCCTTTTAATTCCATTTATATACCTTCTTTCTAACCTGTTTTACATAATAATTATAATATTTTATTGTGTAGTATGTCAATTGAATTTCTTACTTTTCCGATTTAAAAAATGAGATAACTTTAGCAAAAGTAAAGAAAATGTCGTTACCTTTAGAAATTGCAAAACCTTTTCCTAAGGCTTTGCCTCCAATAGTTAACGCGGCTATTAAAGCAGTAACGGTTAGTGAAGTCAAAAATAATGGAATATCTAACTCACTAGCGATATTTGCCGCAATCATAACTCCAGCAGACCCAGACACAATGCCACAGATATCTCCTATCACATCATTACAAAAGGAAGAAACTTTTTCAGCATTCTTTTTAAAATTTACTGCAGTTTTAGCGCCTTTAATTTTTCTAGAACTCATTGAATTAAATTGCTTTTCATCTGATGATGTAACCGCTACACCTATCATATCAAATATTACCCCTAATATGATAAATATAAAGACTAGTATAATTCCTACTAATAAAGGTACGTTTGGTAGTGCTATTTCTGAAATTCCAGAAAACGCGAATGAAATCACAAATGAAATAACTGAAATTTTTACTATCCATGAATAATTAATGCTTGGTTTTTTTAATTTTTCTTTAGCCATGATATCTACCTCATATTAATTTTATAATTTTTAATATAAAATTGCAATAAAAAAACAACTTAAACTAAAGCTGTTTTAATTTCTACTACATTTTTAGCTTGCAAACCTTTGTCAGTTCTAACTAGTTCAAACTCAACATATTGTCCTTCAACCAAAGTCTTAAAGCCATCTGATAAAATTGCAGAATAGTGTACGAATATATCTTCTGTTCCGCTTCCGTTTTCGATGAAACCATAGCCTTTATCATTGTTGAACCATTTTACTTTGCTTCTCATCTCAAATCTCCCTTCTATTTACTGCCTAATATAACTATATCATCTGTATACTAGCGATTCAACATTTTGAAATCGCCTTATTTCGACAAAAAGCGACTTAAATTTAGACACAAAAAAAGGGATTATCCCTCAATATGTTTAATGGCTATTAATATAGTTAACTTTGCGTCTTAGGTCAAGTTGGATTTCCCTGTTTTCTACTTTCCGTTACCAGATGAGCGGTTTCCCTTTAAAGATAACAATATAGTGTTTCCATCTATACGACTTGATTGCCACTTAGTACGCACTGCAATCCCATATTAATAATGCACTCTAGGAGATTTCCTCAACAACCACTTATTATTAATTCTTTTTTGCAAGAATAGTTTCAAATTGCGATACTAAATAATCCTAGCTATAAACTACTTAGTTTGATCAATTATCCCCTATAGCTCACTCAAGACAAGCTACGCTACTCGTAAGTTTCCCCACATAGTAGGTTTAATCCTAATTCGTACAAAGTCCTTCAACTGTTAAGTGTATAGGCTTTATACAAGTATAGGTCTCCAAGAATATTGGGTCGGTATCGTATGCCATTACGAGCGCCCAATACTCAATCTTCCAGCATCCACCCCAGACTGGGCGTAAGAAGCAAACACAAGAAGCTTCATCGATATGCTCTTTAGCGGATTTTTAGCCCCGCCTTCATAATAAGTTAAATTGACTAGAATAATGTGCCATTTCTGAACACAATTAAATATTACCATATTTTTGAAAAACTGTCAAATTGTGTAAAATTTAATCTAATATATTATATTCTTAAATATTTAAAAAATGAAAAAAAGAAAACCAAGTATTTTCTTTTTTGTTTTAAATTTATTAACTTTTATTTGCTGATTGATTAAAAAATAAATAAATTTTATTACTTATATTTTTAAATTTAATATACAATTTATTTTTAGACTTGTTTTTAAAAATTTTATAAAGAAGACTAACTAATAACAATGGTATTGCTATCGTATAAAACATTTTTCTAAATACCATTAGAAAGGTATCCCTAGCTATAAAAATATTCAGGTATATTATTATGGCAATAATACCATTTTTAATAATTTTTTTATCTCCTTTAAATTTGTTGCTAAATAATTTCCCGGCTAAAATTCCAATTATAAACATCGCAAAAACCCCAAAATAACCAAAATTATAAAATGATTCGGCCAAAATAGAATAACCAGGCCCATAATCCATATGTAAGGTCGTTTTTAACCAATCGGGCAATCCAGCGGCTGCAGAAAATGAAAACCCACCCATTAATGCACTAGGAATAATTGCCATAATAGAGGCAAAATAAGTATAACCTAAAGCGTAGAATTTTGTGCTAGGAATAAGCAGCATTGTATAATGCAGTGAAAAAATGTTAAAACCAAATTCATTTATAGTTTTTACTATTGTGTTATTACTAAAATTAAATAATTCTTTTAAAAATAATAATAATGTTTTATTAGGTAATAACCTAAATGAGGCAATTGTGCTAACTAAATGTAATAAAATAATTAATATAATGGCTATTACAATATACTCCTTAAGCTTAATGCTTCTGTATTCATTAGTGTAAAACCAAAACATAGCTAAAATGATTACTAAAGCGTCACTGCGACTACCAATCACAAAATTTAGAATAATATCAACTAATGCAACTCCTAAAATAGTATTAAATACATTCTTATTACCCTTACATGCCATTAACAAAAAAAATATTCCTGGCCAAAAAAACATTTTTAAATTCGAAAAAATATTATAAATTGGGGAAGGTGTTTTAACTTGTTCATATAATGCAGCATAACCATATTTTAATGAAATAATTAATTTGTTAATTAAATCATAATAATGGCCAAAAACGCTAATTACTATCATGAATAATCCAACCATTAACAAGGCTTTAGATAAATTTTTATTACGTATGTTTTTATTTTGTGTAACTTTTGTTTTGTTTTCATATTTTAATATTCCACCTAAAAACAAGGCCCCAAAGCCAATTAAAGCAAAAGCCCCTGTATGTATAAAAGCTCCGCTTGCAAAATTGGTGATCTCTACTAAATATTTAGGTAATAAATTCAACCCACAGACAATAATTTGCCCAAACCAACAAACATAACAAGATAATATAAAATATATAAATGCCGAATTAAGAGAACCATTTTTTTTGTACCATATATATATCCCTAACAATAATTCAATTACACTAACTGCCCCAAAAATTAAGGATAACATTTGAATAGATAAAGTGGATTTTAGAAAAATAGGAAACAACAAGTTGGAAACAATTAAAACTAAGTATATTAAATATAGCATATTAATCTTTTTTGTTTTCATTAATATCACTCCATTTTATATAATCGTTAATATTATATAAAAGATTAAAATTCTGATCCAATTGCTCATTACTCCAATCCCACCATTTATTTTGTAAAAGTTTGTTAATCTGTTCTTTATCAAATCTATATTTTATAATATGAGCGGGAACCCCACCAACAATTGCATAAGGAGGAACATCATGAGTTACTACAGCACCGGCGCCGATAACAGCCCCATCCCCTATAGTTATTCCTCTTTTTATATTAGCATTCATACCGATCCAAACGTCATTACCAATAACGGTATATACGTCTTTATCTACTAGCCCATTTTGCTTTAACTTACTATTATCTAAATTCATATTATTTAAATAGTATGGATTGTATAAAATTGGATGGGTTGTTACATTATTATAATTATGATTCCCAACTCCAATTACCACACCTGGTGCAATAGAACAATATTTACCGATCTTAACGTTTGATTCAACAATAATCCAATTTTTATCTGAATTAAAATATGTACAATCACCAATTTTAACATTATCTCCAATTTGTGTATATTTACTAATTAAACAATTATTCCCTATTGTTACACCTTTGGATATGTGAAACGACTTAATATTGCTATTTTTAAATTTAATCTTAATCATTATAAAATTAATGATTTTTTTAATAATATTCATACAACACCTCATCTATTTTCTTATAACACTTATCATGTAATCTTTTAATTCTATGAATGTTTTTTTATCAACCACCATATTAACAAATAAATATATCATTCCAACAATTAACGAAACTATAACAGCAAACAACATCCACTCAAAATATCCCTGACAATTGATGTTGATATTGTTAGAAATAAAATATACCATAATTAATACAGTAAAACCAACAACAATCCTAAACAAAGTTTTCCTCAAACTACTTTTAAGTATTATTTGATGGCTATAAACAATTACATCAATTGTTCTATATAAATATGCAATTATTGTGCCTATTAAAATACCTATAATACCAAATTTTTGAACAAAAACAAATTGAAAAACAACACACAAAATCATCTCAATAATAGCTCTACTTTTAGTTTCTTTATAATGCCCGCTCGCATTAATAATTGTTGCTCCTGGAGTTCTAAGACAATTAAGGAGACCCATTATAGTAAATAAAATAACAAGGTTCCCTCTAATATAATTGACATCTGTAGCACCACTGGTATAAAGTTTAACAAATGGTATTATCATTATACTTGTAATTGCGAAAACTGTAAATGTCAAAATATAAAATACATATTCATATACATTATAAACTTTATTTAGTTTTTCTTTATCACTGGTTGCTATAACATTACCAAATCCAGCTAGGAGCGCAGAAGATACCGTTGATAAAATTGTACTAATGCCAACGAAAACTAAATTATAAACAGAGTATACACTAACCTCCATTAAGCCACAATACTTGGCTATAAATAATGTTTGGCTGCCAAAAATGACTAGAGAAGCTAGCTGATGAATAGTAGCATCTTTTCTCTTAGAAATAGCACTCATGTCTTTAGGCTCTTTTTTATCTAAATAAGGATAATGTTTTTTTATATACGCATATAAAATGATGATTCTTAAAACATAGGTTAGAGACGATATTAGTTGAACCAAAAAAATATTACAATGTAGTTTAATTAAAACAATAGTAGCTATAGTAGAAATAATTGTTCCTACCACTTGAGCTATATTTACAATATAAATTTTTTGGTCAGCGACTAACAAAGAACGATATTTACCTAAGCAAAAGAATTCGGATGCTCCTGCTATAGATAGAGCTAAAACTATTCCCACTACTAAAAGGTAATTAATTTCGCTTTGAATGATGACAGGATATATAAAAGCAACTCCAACTGCAATTAAAGAAAAAAGAATCCCAGCAACATTAAAAGCATAATTAGTGGCATTATATATAGAATTTATACCCTTTTTATCTTGTGTAGATAGTGGTTTATATAAAGAAAATGTTGTTGAATCTGAAATCCCTGCACCAACTAACTGAACATATGTAATAACCTGCTTTAAGGTTGCAATTAATCCATTAATAGCAGACCCAAAATTATTAATTAATAGCGGAGGAACCAATAAACTTGCTAGTATATTAGACGCTTGATATATTAAATTGAAAATGGTATTTTTTATCGCCAATTTAGTTCTTGAAAACGTTACCTTTTCTTCCATATTAACATCCTCGCCATATAAGCAAATAATAAAATCACCGGACTAGCATTAATTTCTTTTGAAATTTCAATTAAATTTTTTTCTTCTTTTCTTATCATATAATATAAAGAATAGTACGACATTTTTTGTTTAAATGATATATTGTCAAACTGAACCTGTTCCTTGATATTTAATGCAAATCCTTTTGGGTTATTCTTATATAACTTAAACAAATTAGCAGTCAATCCGTCTGGTAAATATTCACAAATATATATAATATCATTAAACCATCTTATTTTATAGCCTAATCTAGCGATACGGTTCCATACAACCATTTCAGTCATAAATTTTTCTCCTTTAAATTCAGGAAATTTATGTTCTTGTAAAATTTTAGTAAAGAAAATCTCAAATTTATCACCAGAAATATTATACTTGTTTCTTTCTAAACTGGTAGCATCAACATATTCTCCCTCAAAAGTGCTTCCAATTGCTTCCCTAGATTCATACCCTCTTTGGAATGCAATTCCAGCATAATTTTTTTTAGGTAATTTTTTAAACCGCTTATATATTTTTGTTAAGGCGTCTTTCTTTAAATAATCATCTGAATCTACAATAGCAAATACTTCACCACGTGCAAAATCCAAACCATAATTAATAGCTCTATGCTTGCCACCATTTTCTGTCTTTTTATATACAATTTCAATTTTATGCTTTTTGATAAATTGGGCCACTAATTTTTCTGTATCATCACTAGAGCCATCATCAACAATTAACCATTCAAAATCAGAAAAATCTTGTTCGCATAATGAATTATATAACTTTGTTAAATTTTTTGCCCTATTATATGTAGGCGTAAAAACTGTACAAAATACTTTTTTATTCATTAGTATCATCTCCTATATTATACAATTCTTCATATCTATTAATTAAAGAATCAGTGGTATACCTTTTCTTTTCAAAAACTTTTTTTATTAATTTAGAATCAACTTTTGAAGGTGCGAAACTTGAAATACTATTAACCCACCCATCCAAATTATTATCTATGCTTAAAAATTTAATTAAACCTAAATTAAAATCTGCTTCCCTACTAACATTATCTGATACTAAAGAATTAAGGGCTGCAGCTTGAGCTTCCACTAAAGTAACTGGTAGCCCCTCATATACTGAAGGTAATAAAAACAAATCAAACAGCTTCATATATTTATATACTTCAGTAGTTAATCCCACCAATATTATTTGATCTTTTAAATTAAAGTCGCTGATTTTTGATTTAACTTCTTCAAATAATGGGCCATCCCCAACAAACATCATCTTAAACTTTATGTTTCTCACTTTTAACTTTTTAGCAATTTCTAACATAAACGCATGGTTTTTTAGTGCTACAAACCTACCAACATGCCCAATTATTAATGTGTCATTATCAATATTATGCTGTTTTCTTAATTCATCAATATCTTTAGTTGGTATATTCATTTTATCAAGGTCTATAGGATTCGATATAACTTCTCCCTTATCCTTAAATATATCACCATACAAACAATACCCTGCTTCCGTTGAACAAGCTAATAAATTGGTTGCATTTTTTAATATCATTTTTCTAAAAATTAATGATTTTAACTTAAAAGAAAAATTCATTTTCATTGCACTATGCGAATGGGCAATACGAATTTGAACACCAGCTTTTTTTGCACATCTTAACACTATACCTGTGTGTAAGAAAGTATGAGAATGCACAACATCGAATTGTTTTAAAACCTTGGTTAATTCTTTACAATAAGAAAAGTAATTTACAAATCTAAATGGTTTTATTTTAATTATTGAGCCACCTAAATCTTTAATTTTCTTGTCATACCAACATTCAAAATCAACATTTTCAATAAATGTAACTTCATATTTTTCTTTATCAAACTTTTCAAATATATTCATAAGCATCGTCTCTGTTCCGCCGCAGTTCATTGAGCCTACAAATTGGGCAATTTTTATTTTGTTATTACTAAGTTTTTTCATGTTGTTTTTGTGAAGCATTTCATAAATCTTTCGTGGGAGAAGAAACAGCATGATTGGTTTAAATGCCCATATATAATCCTTTAATGATATTTTTATTTTCCTAAATCCCCACAATTTTAAACGCGTTTCATTTATTCTGTTTTTAAAATTTCTTCTTTTAAAAGCGTTACTATCATCTCTCATTTTATATAGAGACTCAGACAAATTATAACATTTATATCCATTTATATAAAACTTAAACCATAGATGATAATCTTCAACTCTTAATAGTTTAGAGTCAACAGAATATCCCCCAACAGAGAGTAATGCTTCCCTTTTCATAATACAAGGTGCATGGCAAATAGGACTACCTTTGATAAAGTTTTCTTTTTTTACTTCACCAAAATTCTTGCTTTCTCCCCAATCACCATTTTCATCAAAGAATATCATGTTTGAGCTTACTAACGAATATTCTGGGTGTTGTTGTAAAAATTCCATTTCCTTTTCTAAACGTTCTGGCAGAGAGATATCATCACCATCCTGTCTAGCAATATAATCTCCACTAGCATATTCCAAACAATGATTTAATGTATAATTTAAACCCATGTTTTGTTTATTTTTAATTACTTTAATTTTTTTAGGATATTGTTTTTCATATTTTTGAGCGATTTTTAACGTGTTATCCTTTGAACCATCATCACACATTATTAATTCCCAATTATTATATGTTTGATTAATAATCGATTCTATACTTGATTCCAAATAATTACCACAATTATATATCCCCATAATTATCGAAACTAAAGTTTGTTCTTTTTTTTTCACATTATCACCTATTCATATATTTAATAATTTGACTTAAAACATTTTCTAATAAACAAGGTTCTATTTTTTTTTGATTTTCTTTTTTAATCTTTTGATGTTGTTGGTCTATAAATTTTGATATTTTTAAAACCTTATCTACAAAATTTTTTTTATCCCCTATGTCTACAACATACCCATTTTTTCCATTTTCAATTAAATCTCTATTACCTCTACAATTAGTTGCAATTACGGGCAAGCCACAATACATATCTTCCATAATATTTACCGGTAAACCTTCTTGATTGGAAGATGAAAGAGCTAAATCAGAAATTTTTAAAAGTTTAGGAATATCTTTTCTAAAACCTAAAAAATGTATTTGATTACACAAATATAAAGATTTAACCAATCGTTGGCACTTGCCATCCATTGAATCTTTGCCGGGTAATAGCAAGTGGAAATGGGGGTTATTTTTTAACGTTTCATTCAGGGTTTCAATTAACCAAGTTTGCCTTTTTCTCGGTAAAAGTTCAGCTGCGTAAATCATCACGAAATCATTTTGTTTAAGGCCCAAGCTTTTCCTAAATTGATTTTTTTCTTTGGATGTCATTTTAAAATCGAATTTTGACACATCTAAACCTACTCCTGGAACATATTCTACTTTACATTTAAATTTTGCTTTTGCTATTTCGTAATCATCTAAATTTATAGTAATTAAAGTATCTGTATATTTAGATAAATATTTCTCTGCTGGATAAAAAATTAACCAATTCAATAGTGGCGCACCTTTGTAAAAATGAAATCCATGAGCCATATAAACCATTTTAGTATTTTTTATTTTACAATTTTTAAATGCTAATCTTGTAATTGCACCACCAAATGGTGTATGACAACTTACTATATCATAATGTTCATTCTTAAAAATGTCTTTCATTTGTTTATAAGATGTTAAATTTTGCTTTATATTAAATCCACGAGCAAAATCAACATCGAATTTTTTATCACAATATGGAATATCAATTCCTTCTGCTTTGGCTGCGACATGAACTTCATACCCGTTATTTTTGTAATATTTTAATTGAGGTATTAAAAACTTTGTAAAAAATGACTCTAAATTAGCCGCAAACAATATTTTTTTCATTAGCCTCACCTTAATTCATAACTTCTTTAATTTTTTGTTTTGCTTCATTAATGGATTGCTCATCTTGTTGCATTACATATAAGCTCATTCCGGGATAAGAATATGTTTCTGTGGTATATAGATCATGCCCAGTTAAATTTTGGCTGGTTATTGTCCAACCTTTCATATCATTCAGTTGTTTTTTTACCAAATTTGATATACTATCATATTCCATATTAGTAGTGAAATTATTACTAATTGAATCAAGAATCTCAGCATAATTAGTAATTATACTACTTGATGTGGTTATTTTTTTTACTACTGCAGATAATACTTTTTGTTGATTTTTAACACGCTGTACATCCCCTGTTGAAAATGTTTTTCTTTCTCTAGCATACATTAAGGCTCTATAGCCATCTAAATGGATATTCCCAGATTTAAAACATACCTCTGGTGATTCCACCATACAAAATGAAAATTCATTATAAACAGTAATTCCTCCGATAGCATCCACTACTTCCTTAACTGTAGAAAAATTAACTTTAGCATAATAATTAATTTCTATATCAAGTAGATTTTCAACTGTTTCAACAGATGTCTGAATACCATAATATCCAGCATGAGTTATTTTATCCATACCATTTAGCCCCGGTATCTTCACATAATAGTCTCTTGGTATGGATGTAAGTAATAATTTATGTCCCACAGGATCTACTGTAACAACCATATTGACATCTGTATTAGTTATTTTATCAATACTGCCATAAGAATCTGAACCAGCTATGTATATATTAAATGGGGTATTAGTAACATCTACATATTTTGCAATATCAGCTTGCTCTACCAATATAGCAATAGTATCAATTTTTTTCATAGAAATATTTAAATAACTTAAATCAGATTCAATTATTGAAATAACAGAATCATTAATTAAAACTGCATCTATAACTTTGTTAGTCAAATCTTCTAACATCAATTTTAAATCATCATATTTATTTTGTTTAAATGAGATTTTTTTACCTAATAAATTTAGCGCTTTATCTAAATTACCTAACCCAAGATTAGAATTATAAACCCCTATAATACCATTATTTAGTTCTTCAATGCTAGTTTTATGACTGGTATTTAAAACTAACAAGTTGTAGTTTTCTTTTTGAACTATAGAATTATCTATTTTATCTATAAAATCTATAGCCTTATCTATATAAACAAAACCTACCAAAAACAATATCAGTGAGATAATAAACATCAAAATTGTTGAAGAAATTTTAAAACCCAATTTGATATTTTTAGGAATAATAAATAACAAAAATAAAGTATATAAAATTGTAATTATAATTAATAATCTAAGAAAATATTTAATTGGTAACATATTTAAATTAATTAAATATACAAAAAAAATAGCAGTTAAAGCAAGCGAAACAATCGATAAAACCTTACATATATTATTAATTAATGTTCTTTTATTTGTATTTTCCATAACAATCCCTCTTTTTCAATATAACAACTTAATTTATTCTTATTAATTATATCAAAAACATCGTTCTTTTTCTACCCCAATCAATTGTTTTTTAATAGCAAATTCCAAAAAAATAGACACTTTCGTGTCTATAAGTAAAACATATCATCTTCTTTATCTTCCTCACTGTTATTTTTTTTGTGTTTTTCTGTTTTTTTCATTTCTTTTTGTTTCCTTAATTTTTCTAGTTTTTTATCCTTTTTAGTAGTCTTTTCAATTTGATTAATGTCTATATTCATTGTTTTTTCAATTTCTGTCTGCTTATATTTTAATTTACGTTTATTATTTACTATTGAAATTATTAAGCATAATAAGATTAGTAACGTTAATCCTCCTAACCCTAGAATGATATATGAGTACATGTCTATCACACCATTTAACTTATCATACGCGCTTAAATTAAATTTTTGAACAGTAAAATCAGAATTTTCAAACTCATAAAAGCTAGTTTCTCCTGTAACAAGACTCTTACCAAACAATAATGTGATTCCTAGTTCCTGATTTGTATAACATGTAACCTTTTCATTATTTATAGTGATTTCATCTTGCATAAATCCTTTTGGTAAATTCTCTGAATTAGCTTCTAAAATAACCAAATTCATTTTGTTAAACTCCAAGGAAAGATACGGTTTATATGTTTGTTTATTATATATATATAGTTTTACTACACCAGTTACATCTTTTAGTCCCACTAAAGTATATCCAGTTTTTTCATTATAAAATCCCGGAATATTATTACCGTCAATTTCTGCTGTTGTATTCTCATAATGTTCTGGTTTGGTTAGTTCTGACAATTTTCTAACTACGGTGTATTCGCTATTACCAATTTTAACATTAATTGGATCATATTCTTTAACGACTGCAGTAATATGATATGTTCTTTTACTACCATTTTCCGCAGTTACAACAACATCCAATTCATTATTCCCTTCTTGAACTGAAAACTTTCCAGTACCACTAACTGAAGCATATTTATTAGCTTTTTCAGCGTTAATACTAATAGAAGTTGTTCCTGGTTCTAAATCAACTATATAACTATCAGTATCTTTATCAAAAGAAGGGGCCAATTCTACTCCGTCAACACTCAAGCTAGATAAATAATTGTCGCTTGCAAGAGCTCGTGGCACATATGAGGTCACATTTATACTTTTATTAGTTGTGTAATATGATTCGCAACCATCACCATATATACTAACATCAGTAGGTTTTAAAATAATTGACACTGTACCAGCTTTTTTGGCAGTAAAGGTAACCGTTTTGTTAGGGTTGCTACTATTAACTACAATTCTACCTCCGCCTGTAAAAATTGAACTATCTGAAGAAGTAACATCTAAAACTCCGGAGATATTTTGTGTTTTTATACTGACAGTAATTTGAGAGCCTACTGAGGTACTATATTTATTGCTAGTGATTGTGGCAATAGCAGTCTTACATGCAGCACTAATAGTATTAGGGAATATAAATATGCCTAATATAATAAATAAAATAAATGTTATATTTGTCCTTTTCATAAAATTGTCCTCCTATTTAGTTAGCAGATATTCTTCTACTAAAATATAATCTCTAGAATTAACTCTTAAATCATTGTTTAAGTCCCCGGCTATTTCCTGGACTTTATCAAAAATCTTAGTACCCATCAGTTTTTCTTCAATCATAATATAATCTCTAGATGTGATATCTCCATCACCATTAATATCACCCGTAATTATGATGGTTTTTAAATACTCCTCTTGACCATCGCTTAGAATTAAAGTAAAGTTGGTAGCCATTCTACTATCATCACTTACTTCATTCCCTTCCAAATCTTTCACAGAAATATTTATTCCTTCCATTTTTTGTTTTACATCTGAAATTTTAGTACCTATCTCTATATCTTTTATGTATGAATCCTCAATTTTATAACCTGCATTGGTAATAAAGCTAGGAAAGTCGGTTTTAGTTTCTGGTTCACTAGGCGTTTCACCTTCTATTTCATCATTTAAATCATTTACAAACTCAAACACATCAGGGCTTCCACCACCAGCCCAAACAATTCCGCCTTTCGCAGTAAATGTTCCTGTTGCGCCGATATTATAAAAATTATAAAGAGATGTAAAACGTAGTCCATACCACTCAATTGCTTCTCCCCTTGTTTGAGCACTACCATTTGTACCAACTTCTTGAATAGAAAGACTCGCTAAATAAACCGGATTAATTTTATGTTCAATTCCTGCATTAATGAAAATAGTTGCATAGTTCATATTATCTTTTTCCGATTTGCCTGACATAAATGTACTAGATAAAATTCTTTGAACCATACTTTCGGTAACGTTTGCATATGAAGATAAATTTTCAAACATAAAAATTGATTCTTTAGATAAAAAATTACGTGGATCCATAAAATATTTTACTGCATCTTCAGTTGCAATTGCCCAATTGGCACTTTCATTACCACAACCATCATTTGTACCATGACCACTACTTACCTCAATACAACTTTTAGAACGTTCTGATGCTATTGCAGTAGCCCACTCGATATTAGTATTAAGTGCTTCAAATGACCATTGTGGGTAACTAGCATATAAACTTCTTAAATATAGTTTATAACTTTCAGGGAATCCTTCCTCTGTCATTTTAGTTTCAAACTCTTCTGCCGAATACTCTGTATCAGTTAGTGCTTCTGCCAATTCATCAGCAGTCATTTTTACGCCTTGATTTGTCATACCAGTAAGTAGAGTTTCATCAGGCATATTATTGAATACTGGTATTGTAAAAGTAAATGCCACATCATTTAAAATTTGACTATAAGCCTTATAACTAGTTCTGGCCTCATAATAAGGCGCTCTAATATTTGTCATATATTGGTGTTGATAAAGACCATGTTCTGCATTTGGATTAACTTGAAATTTTTTTAAATAAGATGTGAATTGCCCTTTGGCAATATAACTTTCTGCAATGAGTTCTGCCCCACCAGAAATAGCTTTTAGAGGAGTAGTCCAAGGTCTTCCATAGGAAGCGCTTTCAAACTCGCTTGATTTTTTTATGGTTTGATAATAAACCCATCCTTCTCTATTATCTTCGCCATATACAATCTTATAAAAGTCACCTTCTTGGCCGATTACTCTAAAACTAATATATGGAGGGATTTCTTCAACATAATTAAAATCTCCAAGTGCTGGAGTGCTGTGCACTGTTAACGAACCGCTAATAGCAGTATATCCCGACCAAACTTCATAACTTTCTGCCATAATGCTTTGAATTGGAAAATAAAAATATGAAAAAACTAGTAATAATACAACTACGATGTTTACTGTTTTTTTCATATTTATCACCTCTACACTACTATATAAGTATAACAGAAAACCACTATATTGTATAGTGGCATTATTTAACAATTATTTAACTTTACGCACGAGGCCATATGCGGTGAGTCTTTTGTTTTGCTTTTTTCCCGTCCAGTTCAGAAAGAAAACGTTCATATGATTGCAACAAAGCCTCACTACCAACAGTTCTATCTTCCCCATTCGTTATAGCTATTAATAGTTTTATAGCGGCAGTTTTGTCATTATAGTAAACCTCTCTTAATTGTATAGCTTTCATAAAGGATAAAATATAATTCACCCCATCTATAAAAGCATCGGTCATCATGGTTTTATATAATTCTTCTAATTCTTTAAAAGTTGTAATACCTAGAACTGCACTTACATTTTTTGACGTCAGATTTCTACCGTTTGCATCAAATAATCGTAATATTCTTACATATTCAAAGATATCATTCATCATTCCGTTGTGATTACCGATTCTATCATCATATAACCCAGAAAAATCCGTTCTTTTACCCACCGCATCATTAACTAACGATTCAAAAAAGATTGGTGGAAGTTCCTTATATAATGGATATTTTTGGGCAAACAGAATATCATCAACACCGTGTTCTAATTCATGGCTAAAGTTAGAATATGTCTGTTTTCCAGCATACGCACATGCAATAAAATTTTGACGTAAAGCAGCACATCTAAAGTGGTTATTAATACCTAAATCATTTAGATATACTAGTGTATTCCCAGATTCTAGTATCTTTTTTGCCATCAAATAAAATTCTTTATCTGCTTGCTTATAAACTTTTAAGGATAATTCAGCTAAATCTTCTACTTTAACCTCAACGCAATCTGGTTGGTATTCATCATAAGAAGGTTTGCGTGTTTCCCAACATATACGTTGAATTTTAATCCATAATTTTAAGGAAATAGACGTTAAATCAGAATTCATCTTATTACTTAGTTTTTCTAACATCTGTTCTGTAGTAATCTTAGTTTTTGGTTGTGTGGATGGAGTCGTAATCCCTAAATACTCCCTGAATACTCCTTGCATACATACGATTTCTCGTTTTTCCTTTTCAGATAAGTCGGATATTATCAACTCTAGTTCACTGTTATCCAAATGCCCCTGAAAAAAATCTTGATTTACAGTACGAATTCTCATACAAATGCTCCCCCTATTTTCTTCTTTGTGAAATATATTCTAACACTTTACTAAAATTTGTCAAATTCATTACTATATAAAAAGGTTAACACATTATTGTGTTAACCTTTCTTAAATCGAAAGCATTATAACAGGGCGAGTCCCATAAAGATCACCGTCGTCAACCAAATCTACACCAACAAGCCCATCATTATTCACACACCAGGCCTTTTGAGTGTGGTTAGCATCAGCCCTAGATGTCCAATATCCATAGGGTGGGGTCGGATCAGACCATCCTCCATATGTTGGATAACTATATAACCACTCGCTGTCTAAATTCGGGGTATCTAAATATGCATCAGCCTCTTTTCCATCTGCTACCATGATTTGTTCTGCACTTGGTATTCCTATTTGACTTCTATCTAACTTTGTCCATACATTTTCTGCTATATCGTCTAATTTAGCGCTTAATCCATCAGCGTTACATGAATTATTCATTCCGCTCGCACACCAACTTTGAGTTGTTGTATCATAGTTTCCTTCTAATATTAATGTCGCTGGTTTACTACTTGTTCCTGCTTCTAATACATAGAATGTTCTATCTCCATCTCCTAAATCACATAGATATTCTGAACCAATTGTATTTTCTTCCCCAGGCAGCGACTGATAATTACATACATCTAATAGTTTTACTAATTCTTTTACAGAAGCTACTCCATCTTCAAAAGTAACAGTATAATCTCCTACCTTGATTGAAGTATTTTCCTTAACTACTTGTCCATTTTCTATTTTGATGCTTCCTCCACTTGGTTTTGTTCCATTCAACTCAACATCACCAAAACTTAAGTTCCCATCTGTGCCTATTGTGTATGTCCCATCTTCTACTGGTTCTCCATCTAATCTTTTTGTTGCGATTAATGTTTCTACTGCTTTTACGTAGTTATCTGCACTTCTTTCTGCTGCTCCCTTAGAAGCATTACTAATTACATTCATTACTATTGGTGTTGCGATTAACGCTATTATTGCTAGTACTACTATTACCGCTAGTAATTCAATTAGTGTAAATCCTTTTTTCTTCATCTTTCTTTCCTCCTATTCTTAACAAGGTACACAAAAAAACACGAAAACAAATTTTAGAACGATGGATTTTCTAAAATTCTTTCGTGTTTATTTATTTTTCTAGTTATAGTATGGTTACTTAAATACCCCCCCCCCAGGTGGTTATTTTTGTTAATTTAATTTTTGTACTTACTCTAACCATACTATCTTACTCCTTGTCTATTTTAATTTTATAGTTTTCTGTTCGGTTTGTCAATTAATTCTATTTTATTTCTTCTAACTTGACACTGACTAGTTTACTAACACCGGATTCTTGCATTGTAATTCCATATAAAGTTTCAGCATATTCCATAGTTCTTTTTTTATGAGTAATAAGAATAAACTGAGTTTTAGTTTTAAGATTTACTAAATACTTACCAAAACTATCTACATTAACTTCATCTAGTGCGGCTTCAACTTCATCTAAGATGCAGAATGGAACTGATCTCGATTTTAATATTGCGAATAACAAACTTATTGCAGTAAATGTTTTTTCACCACCAGATAGCAATGAAATTGTCGTTAATTTTTTCCCTGGAGGAGATGCAATTATTTCAACTCCTGTTTCCAAAACATTGGATGGATCCGTTAATTTTAATGCTGCATGTCCACCTTTAAATAGTTCCTTAAATGTTTGAGCAAAATGTTCATTAACTACATCAAAAGTTTTCTTAAAATCAGTTGCCATAACACTATCCATTTCAGATATGATTTCCAATAATGTATTTTCTGCACTTACTAAATCATCTCTTTGTTTTATTAAAAACTCGTATCTTACACTAACTCTATCATACTCTTCGGGTGCGGCCAAATTTACAACACCTAAATCTTTAAGTGTTTTCTTTAATGCCTGCACTTTATTACGAGCTACATCTTCATCCATCTCTAACTTATACAAACTATCTGCTTTTTCATATGTAATATTATATGTTTCACTTAGAGTATTTAACAAGTTATCTAATTTAACATCTGCCCTGTTAATTTCTATTTCCAAGTCTTTTAGTTCCTTGTTTTTACTATTATATAAAGCGTTATCTCTTCTAATGTTAATTTCTAATTCATTGATTTCTTCTTTTAAATCGATTTCTTTACTTTGAAGTTCCTTGATTCTTAAGCTAATGCCTTCCTTTTCTTGAGCCGCTTTATAATATGCATTTAATACATCTTCTTCTTCCTTAGATAAACTATTATCGAGAATATTATTAGTACCACTAATTTGGCTTTCTATGGTTTTACTTTTTTCAATCAGGTTATTTAATTGAATATTGTATGCATTTATAGTCTCGTTAATATTAATTTGTTCTTTATTTATTAAATACAGTTTATCTTCTAGGGATTTTATTTCTGTATCGCTATCATTGATTTTGTTTTCAAACACTCTAATATCATTCTCAATATTTTTTAATGAGCTGATACATTGTTCTAATTCATGTTTTTCTAAAATTGTATTTCTAACCTTCGAAATACCACCACCGGTAATAGAACCTCCTACATGTAAAACTTCACCATCTAAAGTTACAATTCTATAACTATGATTAATTTTTTTACTTATTTGATTAGCAATATCTATGTTTGCAGCCACAATGACATTACCAAGTTGATTTAATATAATATTTTTAAATTTTTGTTCATACTTTACTAAATCACTAGCAACGCCTACAAAGCCAGATATGCCGGATATCCCATTTAAAACATCTTCATAAATTGCTTTCGGCTTGATCACATTTAGTGGGAAAAAGGTTGCTCTTCCTAAATTGTTGTTTTTTAAATAAGTAATTGCTTCTTTAGCAGCTAGTTCATTATCTACAATTATATTAGAACTATTTATCCCTAAAGCAATAGAAATCGCTAATGAATATTTTTCATCCACTTCTATAACATTACCAATAGTATTATAAATTCCTGTCAATTTAGGATTATTTAATACTGCTTTTACGGCATATGGCAATAAATCATTGTTTTCAATAGATGATTGTAGACTGTCAATTTTAGCTTTAACTATGCTTTCGTTTCGAACATAACTAGATAATTTATTTTCAATTTCATATTTTTGTTGTTTTTGGGATTCGATTGCTTTCTGAATAGTTGCAACCTCAGTATTTACCTCTAACAGCCTGTTTTGTTCTTGTTCTAATTTAATTTTATAACTATCTATGTCATTTTTAATTTGGTAATTTTGCTCTGTTAACATTAAAACTTGAGCATGGAGTTTTGAGTCCTCTACAGCATAATTTTTTCTTTCTGTAATAATGTTTTTACGGCTATTTAACTTTTCAACTTCCTCTGTCTTAGCAAGTAATTCTTGTTGTTTTATAGAAATTTCGTTAGTTAGTTTTTCTAATTGAACTTTCTTTGACGCAAGAGTAGCTTCCCCAGCTGAACTTGTTGACCCCATATTTAAAATCTCTGTTTCTATTTCCTTGATTTTGCTTTTCTTTTCTTGATAACTATAGTTAATATGTGTAATATCGTGGGCAATTAAGGCAACTTCAATACCTTCTAACTCTTCCTTAGCCTCTATATATTTTAGTGCCTTTTCTTTTTGTTCTTTTAGAGGAGATACTTGTACCTCTAATTCACTGATGATGTCATTAACGCGATTCATGTTATCGTGAGTTCGATCTAATTTTCTTAAAGCGTCTTCCTTACGACGTTTATATTTTAAAACACCCGCAGCTTCTTCTAAAATAACACGCCTTTCGCTAGGTTTGCTGGCAATAATTTCTTCTATCTTTCCTTGTGAAATTATATTAAAGCTTTCCTTAGCAATACCACTATCTAAAAGGATATCTGTGATATCCTTTAAACGACACCTTTCGCCATTTAAATAGTACTCATTTGTTCCATCACGATAGACCCTTCTTTTAATAGAGACTTCAGAAAACGCGACAGGAAAATAATTATCGGTATTATCAAAAATTAATGTTACTGAAGCCGTATTGGCTCCGTTACGAGATTTACTACCAGAAAATATAACATCTGTCATGCTTCCATCGCCACGAAGTTGTCGGACAGATTGTTCCCCTAAAACCCATCTTACCGCATCAACCACATTACTCTTCCCGCTTCCGTTCGGTCCTACTATACCGGTTATCCCTTCATTTAAATCAAATATAATTTTATCTGCAAAAGATTTAAAGCCATGTGCGATTATTTTTTTTAAGTACATACTATTCACATCCTAATTGTATCCATAAATTATTTTATCAATAAAATATTAAAAAAGCAAGGAAAACCCTTGCTTCTATTAATATTGAATTCCCCAAACTACTAAGTGTTTAGCTTCCTTACCACAGACTATGCATTTATCATCAATTGCTGTTTCATTTTCTAAAATACAACGTGATTTTGTTCCACGAATCTCTTTCATTTTTACTTCACAGGCCTCATCACCACACCACATTGCTTTAACAAAGCCTGGTTTAGTGTTCATGATTCTTTCCACTTCTTCTAATTTATGACATTCATATGTTAACTCATCACGACGTTTTTTAGCTCTTTCAAATAAATTATTTTGAATATCATTCATCACTTCTTCAACTGCTTTTACTATATCTATATTTTTATTAAGCTTAATTTTTTCTTTTGTATCGCGACGTGCGATTGTAATTTCATTATTCTCTAAATCTCTAGCTCCAATTTCAATTCTTACAGGGATACCATTTACTTCAGCTTCCGCAAATTTAAATCCTGGAGATTTTTCCGTCAAATCCACTTCTACACTAATGTTTTTTTCTTTTAACTTAGTATAAACTCCATCGCAGAAAGTTTTAACTTCCTCACTTTCACCTATCGGAATAATCATAACTTGAGTTGGCGCAATCTTTGGTGGAAGAACTAGTCCATCATCATCACTATGAACCATAATTAGTGCGCCGATCATACGAGTTGTAACTCCCCATGAAGTTTGATACACATATTCTAATTCATTTTGACGATTTGAAAACTTAATATCGTAAGCCTTAGAAAATTTTTGCCCAAAGTAATGACTTGTTCCAGACTGTAACGAAACACCGCTATACATTAAAGCCTCGACAGTTAAAGTATATTCAGCTCCTGCAAATTTTTCTTTTTCTGTCTTTTTGCCAGTTATTACTGGAATTGCTAAATAGTCCTCAAAAAAAGTCTTATATGTTTCTAACATATTTTTTGTCTCAAGTTCAGCTTCCATACTAGTTTCATGAACAGTATGGCCTTCTTGCCATAAGAATTCGCGACTTCTAAGAAATGGTCTGGTTTCTTTTTCCCAACGCATTACATTACACCATTGATTATATTTTAAAGGTAAATCTCGGTAAGATCTTACTTTATTAGAATAATAGTCACTAAATAAAGTTTCGCTAGTAGGTCTAATACACATGCGTTCTTCTAATTCTTTATTACCGCCTATAGTTACCCACGCGACCTCAGGAGCAAAACCATTTATTAATTCGCCTTCTTTTTTCATTAAATTTTCAGGTATAAGAACTGGCATATAAACGTTTTTGTGTCCTGTTTCTTTAAACATTTTATCTAAAACTGCTTGCATTTTTTCCCAAATCGCATACCCATTCGGTTCAAAAACAGTACACCCTTTTACATTCGAATAATCTGCTAGCTTGGCCGCTCTAACAACATCTGTATACCATTTAGCAAAATCAACGTCTCTACTAGTAATAGCTTTATTTGCCATAAAATCAACTCCTATTACTAATTATACCAAAAAAATATAAGAAAAGAAATCAAAGATTTGATTTCTCTTATACAATATTATCAAAACCACTGCGCTTAAATAACTTCTCTAAATCGTAATTAGAATAAAATAGGGCTGTTGGCCTGCCATGAGGGCAATTAAACGGATTATCACATTTTCTTAAATCACTTATTAATTGTTCTTGTTCTTCTAACGTTATATTTTCATTTGCCTTAATTGCTAATTTACAACTAAGTGTAGTTGCGATTTTTTCATTAAATTTTTCGATCGAAAAATTAGGACCGTGATTTAAAATAATTTCTATAATTTTTCTGGTTGATACATCTTCATATCCCGTTGGTAGCCACGCAGGATGAGCCTTGATTACCAATGAATTAATTCCAAACTCTTCTGCATCAAACTTTAAATTTCTTAAAACCTCTAGCTTATCTTTTATGATTATAAATTCGCTGTTAGTAAGTTCTATGGTAAACGGAAATAATAAAGCAATAGATTCATTATCTGGATTGCCTAGTTTGGCTTTATAATACTCATAATTTATTCTTTCTTTGGCAGCATGTTGATCAATTAAATACATACCTAGTTCATTTTGACCAATAATATATGTCCCATGAACAAGACCTACTGGATAAATCTCAGGCATACGCTCTTTTGTTTCTAAAATGTCATTTTCAATAACATTTTCTATCACATGTTCTATTGTATTATTTTCAAAATCCTCATTCATAATGATTGGACTATATTTTTCTTCCGTTTCACTGATACGTTCTAAATTTAAAGTCATCTCTTCATATTTTGGTTTTTCACTAAATAATTCCGGTTTAACTTCAACTTTTGGAATCAAGTTTTTTCTACCGATTTTATTTTTAATCATATTTGTTACCAATTCAATTAATTGTTCAAATTTTGAAAATTTAATATCCATTTTAGTCGGGTGAATATTAACATCGATTAAACTAGGATCAACCTCAATATTCAATACTACAATTGGGTAGCGACTATCTGGTTTATATGAATGATAACTATCATTAATAGCTCTATTTAATTCCTGGTTTCTAACTACCCTTCCATTTACCAAAGTAATTATGTGATTGCGATTAGAACGATGAATTGAAGGGGCACTAATATACCCGCTAACAGTATAATCTTCGTTTTCGTCTTCTACTAAAAACATGTTGCGACTAACTTCGGTACCATAAATAGCATTAATAGTTTTAAGAAGATTCCCTGTACCGTCAGTATTTAAAATTACCGTGTCATTATTAACTAGTGTAAATTTAATGTGGGGATGAGATAGGGCTAATTTATTAATAAAATCCGCAATATTAGCCAACTCACTTTGTAAACTTTTTAAATGCTTTAGTCTTGCAGGTGTGTTAAAAAACAGATCTCTTACTGAGATGATTGTTCCTTGTCTAGCATCACCATTAGAAATGTTTTCAATTATTCCACCACTAATTTCTATCTGTGTTCCAAGTTCCCCAGTAGATGTTTTTAAGGTAACCTTGCTAACACTTGCGATAGATGCTAAAGCTTCACCTCGAAATCCCAAAGTATTTATCCTAAATAAATCATTTTCATCTTTTATTTTACTAGTAGCGTGGCGAAAAAAAGCAAGCTCAGCATCTTCCCTTTCCATTCCCACCCCGTTATCTGTAACTTTTATTTCTTTGATTCCTGAATCAGCTAACTCTACTTTTATTACAGTAGATTCTGCATCTATACTGTTTTCAACTAATTCTTTAACTACTGAGGCACATTTTTCAACTACTTCTCCAGCAGCTATCTTATTTGCTAAAAGTTCATCCATTATTTTAATTTTAGACATGCTATCACCCCTTAAATTATAACACATGATTAAAATTTTAAAAAGAAAAGAAGAAAATGTCAAACATTTTCTTCTTGTTTATTAAATATCTAGAGTGATAACTGGGCGAACACCAAACTCATTATCCCTATTCACCGTGTCATAACCTACTTCAGAGTAGAAGCGAACACTCCATGCAGCTGTAGATTTATCTGCATGATGTGTAGATGTCCAATAGCCTGAAGCATTCGGATTATTCAATAACAACCATTCGCTATCTAAATCCGGGGTATCTAAATATGCATCAGCCTTTTTTCCATCTGCTATCATAATTTGTTCCATACTTGGTATTCCTATTTGACTTCTATCTAGTTTTGACCAAGCTTCTGCTATTTCATCTAATTTAGCAGCTAAGCCATCTGCTTGGCATAATAAACTATTATTAGGGTAATCACCATTTTGATCGCACCAACTTTGAGTGGTTGTATCATAGTTCTCTTCTAATATTAATGTTGCTGGTTTACTACTTGTTCCTGTTTCTAATACATAGAATGTTCTAACTCCAGCTCCTAGATAACAATTGTACTCTGCTCCTACTTCATTTTCTTCTCCATCTGTTAACTCACATACATCTAATAATTTTGCTAATTCCTTGATTGTTGCTTTTCCATCCTTAAAAACAACAGTATAATCTCCTACCTTGATTGAAGTATTTCCTTTAACTACTTGTCCATCTTGAATTTCAATACTTCCTCCGTTTGGTTTTGTTCCATTTAATTCAACTGTTAATTCTACATCACCAGATTTAATGTTTCCGTTTTCATCAATTTCATATGTCCCATCCTCTACTGGTTCTCCATCTAATCTCTTTGTTGCAATTAATGTTTCTACTGCTTTTACGTAGTTATCTGCACTTCTTTCTGCTGCTCCCTTAGAAGCATTACTAATTACATTCATTACTATTGGTGTTGCGATTAACGCTATTATTGCTAGTACTACTATTACCGCTAGTAATTCAATTAGTGTAAATCCTTTTTTCTTCATCTTTCTTTCCTCCTATTCTTAACAAGGCATACAAAAAACACGAAAACAAATTTTAGAACGATGGATTTTCTAAAATTCTTTCGTGTTTATTTATTTTTCTAGTTATAGTATGGTTACTTAAATACCCCCCCCCCAGGTGGTTATTTTTGTTAACTTGTTTTTTGTAATTACTCTAACCATACTATCTTACTCCCTTGTCTATTTTAATTTTATAGTTTTCTGTTCGGTTTGTCAATAATGATGCAAAAAATCCTTCAAATTAATTGCCACTTTACGAGAAAGTATACTGCTTAAATCTTCTATCGAAGCCTTTTTCAAATTATTTAGAGTTTTATATTTTTTCAGTAGTTCATGAAGTCGCTTATCGCCAATCCCCTCAATATTTAACAGTACACTTTCTAGTGCACCCTTGCTTCTTAATTGTTTATGATAATTAATTGTAAAATTGTGGACTTCATCTTGCATTCTTTCTAAATAAAAGAATACATCACTTGAATGATCAATTTTTATCTCTCTTAATGGATTCAATGCAATAATTGTATCAGTTCTATGTTTATTATCTTTTTTTAAACCTATTATAGGAATATTTAACCCTAAAGATGTTAATACTTCTTTAGCAACGTTTACTTGCCCTAAACCACCATCAACAATTATTAAATTGGGTTTTGTTAAATTATCTTTTAACACTCTAAAATATCTTCGATAAATTACCTCTCTCATGGTGCCATAATCATCATTTGAGTCACGAGTAATTTTAAACTTTCTGTATTCATTTTTATTTGGTTTGCCATTACAAAATACAACCATGCCAGACACATTAAAATTGCCAAACAAATTAGAATTATCAAAAATCTCAATTCTATCCAGTGTTTTTATATTTAGCAATTCCGCTAACGCCTCATTAGCTCCAGCAGTTTTTTGTTCATCTCTTTTAATAAGTTCAAATTCATTTCCTAAGCTTATTTTTGCATTATCGTTTGCCATCTCAACTATTTTTAACTTTAGTCCTTTTTGCGGTGATTTTACTTTAACTTCTAACACACTTTCTAATAGTTGCTCATTCAAATTGGATGGTATTAAGATTTCTTTTGGCTTAATAATATCTTTTTCATAAAAACTAATGATATAACGATTGAGTTCGTTTTCAATGTCATCAATTATTGGAAATATGTTAGAATGTCTACCTATAATTTTTCCACCGCGAATAAATAGCACTTGAATGCTTAACATATCTTTATCTTCAAAATATCCAAATACATCTCTATCTATCGTATCTTCAATCTCTACTTTTTGTTTTGCTAGTGTAATGGTTATATAGTCATAAAGCTCCTTTAGTTCTTTAGCTTTTTCATAGTTCAAAAGTTCACTCTCACGGATCATTTCTTCTTTTATTTTGTCAGAAATCAAACTATGATCACCTTTTAAAAATTTAATGATTTCTTCTTCCATTTGCTTTATGCTGTCTTCGTTAACAGAATTAGTACAATATCCTAGACATTGATTAATGTGATAATAAAGACAAGGTTTACTATTAAATGAAGTACATTTTCTAAGAGGATACATTCTATTAAGTAGATTTACAGTGCTCCTCGCAGCTGTCACGTTAGGGTAAGGGCCAAACAATCGATTTTTATTTGTTTTTTTTCTATTAACATTTCTCACAACTAATAAGCGCGGGATTTTTTCATCAGTAAACTCAATATAAGGGTAACTTTTGTCATCTCTAAGTAAAATATTATATTTAGGATTATATTTTTTGATTAAGTTTTGTTCTAATATTAATGATTCGGTCTCACTATTAACCACAATATATTCAAAATCCACTATTTCGCTAACCAGTTTTTTAGTCTTGCCATAGTGAGTTCCATGAAAATAAGAATTTAATCTATTTTTAAGTTTTTTAGCTTTACCAACATAGATAATTACATTATCATTATTTTTCATTAAATAGCACCCTGGATTATTAGGAACCAACGATAATTTTTCCTTAATCATGATCTCACCACCTATAAAGAGTATACCACGTTTATTTATTTTTAAAAAGAAAAGAAGAAAATAGTTTTTTACTTTCTTCTCTAACATTAATATGATAATTGTTTCAGTTTGTTTAATGCCTCTTCAAAGCTGCTGACCGCAACTAATTTAAGATCATAGTTATTTTCCTCTATCACCTTTTTAGCATCATTGTAATTATCACCTGAAGGGACCAAAAACAAATCTGCCCCTGCTTTAACCGCACCTTTTATTTTATACTCTATCCCACCTATAGACCCGACATTTCCATTTAAATCAATAGTGCCAGTACCCACGATTTTCTTGCCATATGTAATGTCTTCATCAACTAAGGCATCATAAATGGATAATGCCATCATAAGGCCTCCAGAAGGACCAGATTCCGAATCACGAAACTTCAATTTAACTTCTGGGTTTGTGCTTAAGTCACTCGTTTTTGAAAGAACAACTCCGATTATTTTTTTATTTTCAATTTTTTGAAGAACTCCATAACAATTTGCTACCTTATTGCCTCGCATAACTGTTAGAGTTATTTTTTCTCCAACCGGTTTATCTTCAATAATTTGATCTAGTTGATCTTTATTGATTATCGTTTCATTATTTACGGTCAATATTTCATCACCTATTTTTAAATCTGTTTTACTAGAAGAATCGACATAAGTAATAAATAAATGTTCATTTGCAATTTGAATTTCTTTGTTTGCAGCTTTAAATGCGACTATAATCGCATTATTATTAGCTTCGTTCAACAATAAGCGACTACGATATTCTTCATCTTCCATAGTTTCGTTTTCATATATTACTTCTTCTTTTTTTAAAACATCCCAATCTTTATTTAGTGTTGCATATAGCAACGTAGGAATGGTTGCTTTTATGCTAGTTACGTACGCTAAATTAAATGAGCCTAGTGATTCAGTTTTTTCTTTCATTTCAATTCTATCATTGATTTCTATAATGCCCCCAGGCGCCTCAATATAATAAGGAAATTCAAAAGTAAATAAAATCATTATCAGTACAAACGAGATAACAGCTTTATAATTGTTTTTAATAGTTTGTCTTATATTATCATATATTTTATTAATCATGTTTTATATCCCTTTCTCTTATATTTTATAAAATTCAAGGAGCCTTTATGAAAAAAAATCTTGCCAGCATTTTAATAATGGGGTTGCTTATTTTTATAACAACTCAAATTCTTATTTCATCTCACAAAATTTTAGATACCGTGGGTTTTTCGTTCAACGTTTGGAAAAGTAGCATATTCCCATCGCTGTTTCCTTTTTTTGTCATATCAGAAATATTAATTAATTTCGGTTTTGTGGAGTTTGTGGGAGAACTATTTAAACCAATAATGAGTAAATTATTTAAGGTTAGTGGGGCCTCTGCTTATGTCCTTATTATGGGCATGGTTTCTGGTTTCCCATCTAGCGCTAAATACGTTAGAGAATTATATAACCAAGGCATAATCAACGAAAAAGAAGGTAGTAAACTCTTGATGTTCTCTCATTTTTCTAATCCCCTTTTTATTTTAGGAACAATTTCTGGTATATTCTTAAACAATTCTAAAGTAGGTCTTTTAATTTTATTTTGCCACTATATCACTAATTTTATAATTGGCATGCTATTTAGAAACTATTGCCCTAGCAAAAATGAGAATACAAAATTCTCATTAAAAAACTCTATACAAGAAATGACAAAACACCGCATGCATAATAACAAATCTATTGGCCAGATTATTAGTGATTCTATCAATAACAGTATTAATACGCTCCTTTTAATCCTAGGAACCATCACCACATTTCTTATTATAACTACAATTATAGGTGAAATTATCAATTTACCCCCAATCCTACAATCTTTTATAAACGGGATCTTTGAAATGACACAAGGATTAAAATATATCAGTTTAGTAAACATATCTTTAAAAATTAAAACTGTCATTTCAACAATGTTTATATCTTTTGGTGGTTTAAGTGTTCATATGCAAATAATAAGCATGTTAAATGGCACTAAAATTAAATATATTCCTTTTTTATTATCACGAATACTACACGCAACTATTGCCGGAATACTTGTATTTATATTATTTAACTATTTTGTAGTTTAAGAGCAATCATTAGAAGCTGGTAGAAACACTGCTGTAGCATATTCATTTGTATCATAATAAAGTAGGTTTATACCGAAATCATCTTCTGGGAACAAAGCATTAGTAATTGGTATTTTGATACTAACATATGGGTTATTACCATCGTCATAAGTATAACAAATTTTTGCCCCTGACAAAGTATGAGTACCGTCGGATAATAGCAACGTTTGATCAAAATAAGTATTTTTAAGAAGACTAATTGTATAATCTCCATATCCAATTGTATTTAATGAAGTATCCCACTTCAAATATTTAGGAGTTCCCATAGAATAATCAAAAACAATACAATTATCTCCACATACACTAATAGTATCTAATTCGTATGTGTATATATCGCTATATATATAGTCTGTTATTAGGTTTTGTTTATTCAATAATTCGGTTTGTGTGACTGACTTTTCATATAGCTCTTTCATGTAAATAATAATTTCAAATAAAACTACAACTATTATCATAGTTAAACTAAATGAAACTATTAGTTCTAGTATTGAAAATCCTCTATTATTTTTCATAAATCCTCCTAATTCAATTTCAAAGATGCATATGTTTTATCATTAAATTCTACAATAATGCGATTGTCTTTATATTTAGTATCTACTTGCAATGAATAAATATAATCCTCTAAACCTGTAGATAGCGCATCAGAACTCTTTAACTTTGACATGCTGTAATCAGTAACAATAACATTTTTTACATTACCATGCGTTAATATTTCATTCCATATTTCATTTGTTGAAACATCTTCGTTCTTATAAGCATCGTACCCATTCATAATATAGCCATTACTTTCTAATAGCGTAGAATCATATCCATTTTGCTCAATAAATTTACTTAATTCATTTGCAATATAAATTCCTGGAACAGTATTATAGGAAAAACTTTTATCAAATCCATTTACAACGGTTCTTATCTGAACAAACATAAACACTAACACGCCTAAAACAATTGTTGATACAATAAAAGCTTCTACTAACATAAACCCTTTTTCATTATTTTTTTTCATTATTTTAACTCCTTTAGGTTGCTATTATTATAAAAATATTATATAATACTTTTAGGATAAATACTAGTCCTAAATAAAGAATAAAAAGAAAATATAAAGGGGTTGAACTTTATGCTTAAAGTATTTGATTATGAAAAAATGCCCGTCGTTGAAGTCGTAAATGAGATATTAGTAGATGCCAGTAAGCGCGGGGCCAGCGATATTCACTTTGATCCTTATGAAGAATTTTTAAAGATAAGAATTCGTATAGATGGACAACTAATTGACTACGCTGAAGTACCTAATGTTATAAAAAAGAACTTAATCACTCGTATCAAGATTATTTCTGGTATGAATATCACAGAATCTAGATTACCTCAAGATGGTGCAATAAAGGCAACATTACAAAACGTCAATTTGGATTTGCGTGTTTCAAGTTTGCCTACCAGTGAAGGAGAAAAAATAGTTATTCGTATCTTGGATTATTCTATGAGTTTGGCAGGAATTGAACATTTGGGATTTAGCGAAGAAAATTATAAGAAAATATTACAAATGATAAGTGTGCCTAATGGTATTATTTTAGTTACCGGAGCAACTGGTAGCGGTAAATCTACTACTGTTTACTCTATTCTTCAAAGGCTTAATCGCGAAGAGACTAATATTATTACTGTTGAAGACCCAATAGAAATGGACATTGCAGGAATTAACCAGGTTCAAACGAATAGTGAAATTGGTTTGAATTTTGCTACTGCTCTTCGTTCTATACTTCGTCAAGATCCAAACATCATTATGATTGGAGAAATTCGTGATACTGAAACAGCAAAGATTGCAGTTCGTGCATCTATTACTGGGCATTTAGTATTGTCAACATTACATACTAACAATGCCTTAAATACTATTGAACGTTTATTGGACATGGAAGTTGAGCGTTACCTTTTAGCTAGTGCGCTAACTGGAGTTGTAGCTCAAAAACTAGCTAGACGTTTATGTCCACATTGCCGTGAGAAAAGAAAAACAAATGAATATGAAAGAAAATTGTTTGAAAAAGTTCTGGGCAAATCTATAGATGAAGTATATACTACCACTGGTTGTGAAGAATGTGGTAATGGTTATAGTGGTCGTATCGCTATTCATGAAGTATTGATTATTAATGAAGAAATTAAAGATGCTTTAAGTACAGGAATCAGACGTGAAGCACTTCGTGAATTAGTTTATAAAGCAGATGTTATTACATTATTACAAGATGGTTTAGAAAAAGTAGCAGATGGATTGACTACCTTTGAAGAATTATTGAAAATTATTGAATTAGAAGATGACGACAAAATTTCTGGAGATTTCGACTTACAAACTGCATTAAAATACGCCGCGTTGACACAAGAGAACGAATCAGAAATTGAAAAGAAAAAAGTTCATGAGCATAAAAAGTCAAAAAAAGAAGCACAAGAAACTTCTGAAATAAATGCTACATCTAAAGAAGCAGAAATATAAAATAACTAAAAAAAGCATACTGTAAAGTATGCTTTTAAATTGTCAATAAATCAATTATCATATTAATATCAACTTTAGTTAATATAATTACTAATGCCCCTAGGCTTAAAAATGGTCCAAACGGAATCTCATGATTCTTTTTTTTGCATAAAACTATTAATGATATTGGTAGTCCAATTATTGAACCAAGTAATATAGTTAAAATTGCTAGTGGCCACCCAAGAACTAAGCCAAAAACAAACAATAATTTGATGTCTCCTCCACCCATAGATTCTCTTTTAAATAAGAAATCTCCAAATAACTTTAACAACAGAATGATTATCATGGCAATGCAACCATTGCCTAAACCATTTAATAACGCTTGGTAACCTGAAATAAACCATATCTCTATTGATAATGCTGTTCCAAAGAAGATTAATACTTCATCTGGTATAATCATAAAATTATAATCACTAACCATTATTATTATTAACATTGAAATAAATGTTAGCGATATTAGTAATTCCCATGTCCATCCATAAGCTAGGAAAGCTAGTGCAAACAATAATCCGCAGCAAAATTCAAATATTGGATAAAACCATGAAATTTTTTGTTTGCAACTTGTGCATTTTCCTCTTTGAAAGAAGAATGACAATATTGGGATTAATTCCCAATATTTTAATCTGTGATTACACTTTGGACAATGCGATGGTGGAGAAACCAAAGACTCTCCCTTTGGCAATCTCCAACCTACTACATTGAAAAAAGATCCTAATAAAGTGCCCAACACAAATAAGCATAACATATAATATAACTGCATAAATCCCCCTAACTAACTATCCATAACTTTGAACAGACTCATATAATCCGAACATCGGAACTACGATAGCTAATACAATAACTCCTACTACTACAGTTAAGAATAAAATTAAGATTGGTTCAATAAATGTTTTAATTCTAGTGACTGAGTTTCTATGAAGTTCCTGATAATAAGCAGAAACTTTTGACATCATCTCTGGTAGTTGCCCCGTTCTTTCACCAGTCACCAACATTTCATATGCCGGAACAGGAAATGCCCAGTGATCTTTGAATGATGTAGAAATTTTTTCACCCTTAGCCAAGTTAGTAATAGTATCTAATATCAACATTTTATAAATTTCATTATTAGTTACACGATTTAGTATCTCCATACTATCGGTAATAAATACGTTATGAGCTAACAACGATGCGAAAGTTTTTGTAAAAGTCGTAACCTCGTTATAGATAATTACATTCCCAAACACCGGCATATGCATCATTAACCATTGACATAGAGTTCTAAATACTTTAACATTCTTGTATAAATAAATTATAATAATTACTACTAATAATATTCCTATTAATAAATAAGCAAAATTGCTTTGTAAAAATTCACTAATTGCTAGTATGGCAAGTGTAAATCCTGGTATTTGTGCTGCATCCATGCTTTCGTAAATGCTTACAAACCTTGGTATAACAAATAGTAAAATAAATGTGATAACAGCGACAGATACTACCAAAATGATTATAGGATACATTAAAGCTGTAACCATTTGTTTTCTAGTCTTATCCATTTCGGTAAAATATTCAGCCATGTCATCTAGCACTTCTGGTAACTCACCAGTCATTTCTGACGCTTTAACCATGTTAATTAAAATTCTTGGGAAGGCATCCCCTTGCTTACCTAAGGCTGAACTAAAACTCTCACCCATAGATAAATCATAAATTAGTGTTCTAAATAATTTTTGATATTTCTTTTGTTTGCTATATTGTCTAGCCAAAATTTTTAGTGACTCAACTAATGGGATACCAGCTTTAATATAAGTAGACAATTGATTTAAGAAGAAAATTAAATCTTTTGTTTTTACCTTAGCTTTAGAAGTTGAAGCTCCACTATGCATCAATTGAATCCATCGATTAGTTTTAATATTATAAACTTCATACCCTTCACTCAACAAGAAAGAATGAACTTCTACTTTTGAAAAGGCTTCAAAATAATCTGTTATGATTTTTCCCTCTGCATTTTTAGCTGTATATTGATAAACTAGTTTTACATCACTTTTTTCTGCATCTTCACCCTCGAAATCAAGTAACAAAGCTTGTCTACTCATATCACGTTTATTACGTGAATCCTTGGCAAATACTGAATCATGAAAAGCTTTTTTAACTTTTGTTACTATAGTTGAAGGCAACGAGAATATTGTATTTAACAAATCATTAAACTGTTGACCAAGTGATTTCTTTTCTATTTTAACATTTTCATTAATATATTCATTTTCTTTACGCTTTTCAAGCGATGCACGAAGCTTGTCTTCTTGTTTCTTTTGACGCAATAATTGTTTTTTAAATTTTTCCTCTTGTTTTCTTAAACGGGCTTCTTCTCTAATCTCACTATTATCATCATAGTGCCTTTTAATAGTATTTACAATCATCAGTGGCAATGTGAATGATAAGACCAAGTATTTAATTGTCTTATAAACAATAAAGGAAATATAAACAAATGCTTGTTTCAAACACAACAATACATAGGAAATTCCACACCAACAATATTTAAATGGTAGATACACGATATAAGAAATATATAGTATAGACTTCCATATAAATAAAAGAGTTGCAGCGATACCAAAAATTAGATATCGAACAATTTTATATAATCCTAATGCAGTATAAACAATACCGTCTTTTACTGCAAGTACAGTTGCCCCTAGTCCAAAAAATAAATATTTAAATAGCTTATACACCGGATACGAAATAGACATGACTATGGAGCAAAATGCACTCACAACCTTTTTAAAACCCATTAATAAATAATTAGGACGCACTTTTTTCTCTATATAAGATTCTGCTTGAATCGGTTCCTCTATCACTTCACTGGTTTCAGTTATAACTGCCTCTTCTTCAGGAATCGCTAAAATTTGCGGTTCTAATTTAATAAAATCAGGTTGCTGCATTTTTTCAGCAAATATTGCTTCCAAGTCATTATGATTATCAGTTCCCAACAATTCTTGTTTTGCTTCATCTTGTGCAATGAGATCATCTATATCAATAATATCATAGTTGTTATCCGTTATTGTGTTGGTCGGTTCATCAATTAAAATTATCTCTTCATTATCACTAAAGATTTTATCATCCACTTCTTGTGCTATAGTTTGATTTAAATTCTCAGTATTACTCATACTCTTACATCTACGTAAAATGTTATAAATTGTTGTTGGAAAACCAAAAAATAAAACGAAGTATTTTACTATCTTGTAAAAACCAAACGAAATAAATATAACTGTATATAATACTATTTCAACGATAATATAATTCACAAAATAAAAACCTATACAAAAATATTTAATTATGTTGATTGGTAACAAAAATAGAAAACGTATTATTTTATAGACAAAACTAAAAAAATTAAAATTCTTTTTGTCCATTAAAAAACACCTTCCAATCTCCTCTATCCTTCTATTATATTTATTATAACATAATTTTAAAATTTGTAAAACAAAAATAGAAAAAAACATATAATAATTTAGAAAGGAGTATTATATGAATTATTATATGCCATATTTTAACATGTATCCTAATATGATCCCTAATGTTGCTCCTGTAGCAGGTGCTTCTAAAGGAATTTTTTCAAAACTATTAGGAAAAGGTTTAAATTGGAGTAATATTTTAAACACCACTCAAAAAACTTTGGGCTTAGTTAATCAAGCAATCCCAGTAATTAAACAAGTAGCTCCGGTTATGCAAAACGCAAAAACAATTTTCAAAGTGATGAACGAATTCAAACGTTTTGATACACCTTCGGAAAATCAAACATACAAAGAAACATTAAAAGCTCGGGATATAGAAGTTGCTTCATCGATAGTACCTGATAATATAACCTTTGACGGAGCTCCTACATTTTTTATGAATTAAAACGGCATTATTTTAATGCCGTTTTAATATGCTCAAGTATTATTTTCACTTCTTCTCTTCTTTTGAAATAAGCATCTGGAATTTCTAGCAGAACATCATCAAAATGTTTATTCATTTCTACTAAGTAATTAACAAATGTATCATTTTTAGCTTTTAGTAATTCAGGTCCCAATAACAACTCTTGTTCGGTATACACTGTCCTCCCCTTTTCAAACTTAATAATTACATAATATTTATTATCTTCAAAAACGATTTTTTCGTCTACAATACAATAATTTCTTTCTTGCATGGTTTTTCTTAACATGTATAAGTTATCATTGGATTGAATAATAATTTTATTTAGCATCTTACCATCTATTATCTTTAATATTGTTTTAGCGCCTAATCCAGATAATATTACAAATGATTCTTCTTTTAATACTATATTTTCTAATCCATTATTTAATAAAACTTCTATTTTATATTCTAAACCACTATTTTGGACATTTTTTCTTGCCGCCTTAATTACTGGTGGTCTAATATCTATTGCTATACATTCATGGCCAAGATTCGCAAGGTAAATATCTAAATAACAGTGATCACACCCAACATCATATATTGGCGCCCCTTCTTCTACCATTTCTGCAATAGCTTTTAATCTCTTAGATAATATCATTTATTCACTCATATAATCTTTTAATTTTCTAGAACGAGATGGATGGCGCAATTTTCTTAAGGCTTTCGCCTCTATTTGACGAATACGTTCACGCGTCACACCAAACATTTGACCAACTTCCTCTAATGTGCGTGATTTTCCGTCTTCAAGACCAAAACGCAATCTAATTACTTTTTCTTCTCTTTCTGTTAAAGTTAGTAATACATCTGAAATTTCATCCTTAAGCATTTCGTTAGTTGCATATTCTTCAGGGCTCATATTTCTTTCATCTTTAATAAAATCACCTAAATGTGAATCATCTTCTTCTCCGATTGGCGTTTCTAAACTAACAGGTTCTTGACTAATCTTATAAATATCCCTAATTTTTTCAACAGATAGATTCATCTTTTTAGCAAGTTCTTCCTCTGAAGGTTCACGATTAAGTTCCAATGTCAATTGACGTTGAATTCTTGCTAATTTGTTGATTGTCTCAACCATATGAACTGGAACTCTAATAGTACGTGCTTGATCTGCTATAGCTCTAGTGATAGCTTGTCTAATCCACCAGGTGGCATATGTAGAAAATTTATATCCCTTAGATACGTCAAATTTTTCAACAGCCTTCATAAGTCCTATATTTCCTTCTTGGATTAAGTCTAAAAACAACATTCCTCTTCCCACATAACGTTTAGCAATACTAACAACCAAACGTAGATTGGCTTCAGCAAGTATTGATTTAGCAGCTTCATCTCCAGCTAATATACGATCAGCTAGTTCTAATTCTTCTTCCATAGTTAGTAGTTTAATTTGACCTATTTCTTTTAAATACATACGAACAGGATCATTAATTGTTAGATCTTTAGTTAAGGCATTATCATCTAGTAATATTTTATCTACTGCTCCGCCATTACCATCAGCATCATCCTCTGAAACAATCGCAATATTATTCTCATTGAATAGATTATACAACTCATCTAATGAATCCGCATCTAAATCTAGTCCTTTTAATGAATTAGCTAATTCTTCATAAGTTATAAATCCTTGTTCTTTGCCTTTTTTTACTAATTCTAATTTTCTTTCATCAAAACTTTTTATTTCATTCATATAATTATTCTCCTCTTAATATTTTTAACTCGACCATTTTTTGTCCAATTTCTCTTCTTTTGCCTTGATCATCAGTTTCTTGTAATAACTTTAACAATCTTTGATGTTCACTTTCAATATTATACTCTAAAATAACCCTAATATAGTCTTGAATTTCATCTAATGTAAAATTTTCTTTCAAATCCAATCTTTGTATTTGTTTTAGAGTGTTCATATAATATTCATCTTTATCTATTAAGTAAGACATAAAATCTGCTTCATTTATATATCCATATTCTTTATAATAAGTAACTATAAGCCTTTCTAAATCGCGATAACTTTTGGTTGGCAAACTCGATAGTTGCCTCATACATAATTTAATAACGTCACTGCTTTTAAGCATATAGTATAACAAGTAAACTTCTGCTTTTTCATATTTACTAACTTTTGGTTTAGTCGTTTTTTTTGCTTCCCTAAGTTTCTCATTTTTTGTAACAGCATTTAGTTTGCTTCTTAAAAATTCTACATCTAAGCTAGAATCTTTACTTAATTTAGTCAAGGTGATTTCTCTTAGTACATCATCATCTATACTATTTAAATGTTCTAGTACTTCATTAACATATTTTGATGCATCAATAGAGTTGTTTAAATTTTTTGTCTTTCGTAAATAATCTAATTTAAAATCCATAACATTAATAGAGTGATTTAATTTCGACACAAATTTATCTTTCCCATATTTCAATATGTATTCATCCGGATCCAAATTATCTTCTAGTCTAACAACTTTAGGTATAACACTTATTTTTTCTAATTCCGTAGCACATGCCATTGTAGCTTTCGCGCCCGCATTATCGCCATCAAATAATAAAATAACCTCTGGGGCCATACGTTTAATCAAAACCGCTTGATTCTTAGTAACTGCTGTTCCCATCATAGCAACTACATTCTTAATACCGATGCTGTACATTCGTATAACATCCATAAACCCCTCTACTATGATGACTTGTCCAGTTGTTCGACATTCATCCTTTGCACGATGATAATTATATAATATCTCGCCCTTCTTAAAAATTTCTGTTTCTTTAGTATTAATATATTTTGAGGTATCATTGCCATTGTAAATACGGCCACTATAACCTACCACACGACCATTTAAATCATATAAAGGAAACATAATACGATTACAATATATATCGTTTAGTCCATATTCACTTTTAATAACTAATCCGCTTTTAATAATATCATCTTCAGCAAAATCTTTCTTAAGCAAAAGTCTAGTTAATAAATCCCTTTGTTTTATAGCTAGTCCAATTTGAAAATGTTTAATTAAATCTTCATCTATATTTCTTCGTAACAGATATTCTTTAGCACCTATACCTTCGTTTGTATTTAAATTATTTTGATAGAATTTTAAACTCAGGTCATAAATATCATACAATTTTTGATTAACCACTTGTTGCTTATTAGATTTTAAATCAACTTCTATAGGTATCCCACTAATATCCGCTATTTTCTTTATAGCTTCAATGAATGATATATTTTCATAATCCATTACAAAATTAAAGACGTTGCCGGTTGCACCACAAGAAAAACATGTATAAATTTGTTTTTCTTGGGATACACTCATACTTGGAGAATGATCATCATGAAATGGACATACACAAAAATAATTTTTTCCTCTTTGTGTGAGTGGTATGTATTTTGAAATAACGTCTACTATATCTACACTACTACGAATATCGTTTATTTGTTCCGTAGTTAACTTAGCCATACACATCACTCTCCTAATATTAATATACGACAAAAGTTGCTGATTTCCTTTTTTTTAAGCGATTTTTTTATCAATTATGATAATTTCTTCGAAATTTCATATAATATTATTGGTGAGTATATGAAATTAAAAACAATCAAAATCATTGCAGTATTTGCTACTTTTGCACTTATGTCTCTATTTCACTTTGCGTATAATGCAATACCAAATACACTTTTTGCGATATTATTTCCTGTTAATGAAAGCATTTTTGAACATTTAAAGTTGATATTCACAACTTTTATTCTATATGGCATCATCGATTATTTTTTATTAAGAAAATTTAATCAACCAAGAAATAATTTTTTTACTAATATTTTTATTAGTGCACTATCATGTATAACAATATTCCTATTAATCTGGTTGCCAATATATTATAGGATCGGCGAAAATATGATAATTACCTTTTTATTTTTAATAATTGCCATAATGTTCTCTCAAATCATTAGCTATTATATTTTAAAAAGAGAAAATAATCAATTGTTAAATTACATTTCGATTATTATAATTATTTTAATTTCTATTATTTTTGCCTACTTTACTTATTACCCATTAAAAAATGATTTGTTTTTTGATCCAAACGAAGAAAAATATGGAATCAATACATATTTAATAAATTAAAAGCTTATAAAATTATAAGCTTTTTTGATTAATAGTAATTATTTGTTTAAAAGTATTTTTGCTAACTTTCCTTACATTATTCATACTTTTATGTTTGTTTAATATCTTCTCTGCTAGGGCTAGTCCATATCCATGTCCTTCTCCCTTTGTAGTATACCCTTTTTCGTTTATCTTCTCTGTTTCTATTTCTCCTTTATAGGTGTTTGTTATTGCTA
>SVAW01000002.1 GCA_015059195.1 Bacillota bacterium | reverse complement strand
TTTTCCCATTTTTTATAAAGTAAGTTCCCAGAAAGACTATCTGGTTGATAGGTTAGAGGTGTAAGCATAGTGATATGTTGAGCTGACTAATACTAATAGAACGAGGATTTAATCCTATTTATTTCTTAATTAAGAGATTATCCACATTATCATGTTTTCAGAGAATAATTTCTCTATATTTTATTGGTAACGATAGCAGTGAGGATACACCTGTTCCCATCCCGAACACAGAAGTTAAGCTCACTAACGCCGACGATAGTGTAAGCGAAAATAGGAAGTTGCCAATATTTTTTTTTGTAATTTTTTAATATACAAAAATAGTAAATTACAGTTGTATTAACTATTTTTTTTTTGCTATAATAGAGTAGGTGATACATATGGAATATAAAATTACTTCGAAAAGTGAAATGGATACAATAGAGCTTGCTCAGAATATAGAATCTGAAAAATTTCCTAATATGGTAATTTGTTTAGATGGTGAATTAGGTAGTGGAAAGACAATGTTTACTAAAGGTATTGCGACAGCACTTGGTATTAAGGAAACAATTACTTCCCCAACTTTTACTATTATTAAAGAATATGATGGAGAGTTACCTTTATATCATATGGATGTATATCGATTGGATGGTGATACCGATGGTGTTGGGATTGAAGAATATTTTGAAAAAGGTGGTATTGTAATTATTGAATGGGCATCAACGATTAAGGATATTTTACCTAACGAATATTTACATATCAAGTTTAAAGTAGTGGATGAAAACAAAAGGACACTAGTTATCACTCCACACGGGTCTAAATATGAGGAGGTTTGTGAAGCAGTTTTATGATTTCTTTATTAATAGATACATGTACTAATAATGTTGTGATTGGTCTATTTAGTGATACTAAAGTAATAGATCAGAGAATCGAAGTAAATGATAAAACTTTATCTACAAATTTTGTTGTTTGGGTCCAGGAATTATTGGATAGAAATAATCTTCAAGTCAAAGATATAGACACTATTTATGTAGCAGTTGGTCCAGGATCTTTTACTGGAATTAGAGTAGGTGTTACTTTTGCAAAAGTATTTGCTTGGGCGTTAGGCAAAAGAGTTGTACCATTTTCTAGTCTAGAGTTATTAGCAACTTCATCTGATCATGAAGTTATTGTTCCATTAATAGATGCTAGAAGAGGATATGTGTTTGCAGGAATATACGATAATAATTTGAATGCTTTGATGGATGATAAATATATTTTAATGCCACAATTATTAGAAAATATAAATAAATATGATAAACCAGTTTTCGTTAGTTTAGATGAATTTGGTGTTGGTGAGATAAAGCCAAATGTTAATATTGAAAAGCTATTAATAAAGCATATAAATGATGCAGGGGTAAATCCACACTCACTAAATCCTAATTATTTAAAACAGACAGAAGCAGAAGAAAATTTGCTGGTGAAAAATGATTAGTGAAGTAGAAAAAGACAATAAAACATTAGTACAGTTTTTAATAGATAATAATATTGAAAGACCAATAAATAGTCCTTTTTCTAAAGAAGTAGTGTATATAGAAAATGGAGTAGTTATTGGTTATTTAAGTTATTCAATTATGTATGAAAAAGCAGAAATTAATGAAATATTTGTACTAAATTCTTCTAGAGGTCAAGGTATTGGTTCACAATTATTAGAATATTTACTTAATAAGTGTCAATTTTGCGAAAATATTACTTTAGAGGTTAGAAAAAACAATGAAGCCGCAATATCCCTTTATAAGAAATATGGGTTTAAAGAGGTTGCTTTACGTAAAAATTATTATAATAATATAGATGGGATTTTAATGATGAGAGAAGGTGAATAAATGAATGAAGAATATATTTTAGCCATAGAATCTAGTTGTGATGAAACCAGCGTTTCAATTGTTAAAAACGGTGCTTGTGAAATCGCAACAGTGGTACTTTCACAAATGGACACTCATGCTAATTTTGGAGGTGTAGTGCCAGAAATAGCAAGCAGGATGCATATTGAGAATATAACGTTAGTTATGGAAGAATGTTTAAATAAAGCAAATATTTCTATGGATGATATTGCAGCAATAGCAGTTACTTATGGACCGGGATTAATAGGATCTTTACTAATAGGCCTTCAGGCTGCTAAAACGCTTTCATTTATTTATAATAAGCCACTTATTCCAGTGCATCATATTGCAGGTCATATTTATGCGAATAACTTAGTTAAACCAATGGAATTTCCATTAATCGCGCTTGTAGTAAGTGGGGGTCATACTGAGCTTATTTATATGGAAGGACATTACTCGTTTGTTAAGATCGGTGGAACACTAGATGACGCGGTAGGAGAAGCTTACGATAAAGTGGCTAGAGTATTAGGGCTGAATTATCCTGGGGGTCCATTAGTTGATAAGCTTGCTCATGAAGGAAATGACACGTATTCTTTACCTATTCCGTTAAATGATGACAGCTATAATTTTAGTTTTAGTGGTCTTAAAAGTGCGGTAATTAATTTAACACATAACGAAATTCAACGTGGAAATAAAATTATTGTGGAAAACTTAGCTTGTTCTTTTCAAAATAGGGTCGTATCTATCCTTACCCCAAAAACTATGAAAGCTATGAAGGAATACGGTGTTAAAAATTTAATTGTTGCTGGTGGAGTATCTGCTAATAAAGGGCTAAGAGAAGCAATTAAACAAGAATGTGAATTAAATGGTTACAATCTTACTATTCCGGAATTAAAATATTGTACTGATAATGCAACCATGATTGGTACAGCAGGGTACTTTGCCTATAAATCTGGTAGAATAGCTGACTTAAATTTGATAGCTAAAGCGAGCGATAAATTACAATAAAAAGATTAATCTCCTTTGATTAATCTTTTTTCTAAATAATATACTAAATAATACATAATTGCAGATACAACACATAATATGAATATTCCTGTAATTACTAGGTTTAAGTTGAATACTTGTGATCCATACATAATTAAATAACCTAATCCTTCTTTAGAAACTAGAAATTCTCCCATAATTACGCCTATTAAAGACATACTAACATTTATTTTTAAAGCACTAATAATATTTGAAAAAGAACTTGGAATTATTAGTTTGGTATAAACTTGATATTTGTTGGCTTTGAAGGATTTCATTAGTTTGATTTTTAAGTGATTTGTTTCGATAAAGCCCTGATAAACATTAATAATGGTAATAATGGTAGAAATTAAAAGAGCCATTAGGATTATTGAGTTTATTCCTGCACCTGCCCAAATAATAATTATGGGGCCTAGTGCAACTTTAGGAAGACTATTGAGAATTGTTAAGTAAGGATCTAATACTTTAGCTATAAATTTATTCCACCATAAAATAGTGGCTATTATAGTTCCTATTATGGTTCCGAGTGAGAAACTGATAATAGTTTCATAAACCGTTATCCAGATATGCTTAAATAGATTTCCTTCTTTAAATAACGAAATTAGTGTATTTAAAATTAGTTTAGGACTGGATGCGATAAAGGTGTTTATTAATTTAAAATTAGCCAGTAATTGCCATATAATGATAAATAAAACAATGATAGCTATTTGACATAGTCTCACCCAAAAATTGTTCACTTTAATGCTTTTTAAAAACTTTTTATGTTCATCACTATACATGGTAATCAATATCCTTCCAAATCATATCATAATAATATGAAAATTCCTTAGCACGTCTGTTTTTTATTGGTGTTGATTTATTAGTCAAGTTAATCTCATAAATACTTTTAATTGTTCCAGGACGCTTGGTTAAGACAACGATTCTATCAGCCATTGATATTGCTTCCGCAAGATCATGTGTGACCATTATAGCGCTCTTATTCTCTTTCTTAATGATTTGATATACATCATCAGATACTGCTAATCTAGTTTGGTAGTCAAGTGCAGAAAAAGGTTCATCTAACAATAAAATGTCTGGTTTAGTGGCAAGCGTTCTTATTAAAGCTACTCTTTGTCTCATTCCTCCGGATAAGTTGTTGGGGAAACTATCCTTAAAGTCGTATAAACCGTAATTTTTTAACAATTCTAAAACATAACTTTTATTTTCTTCAGTTAAAGTGTTGTTAATTTCCAATCCTAATAAGCAATTATTTAATATGTTTCTCCACTCAAATAATGCATCATTTTGTAACATATATCCAATGTTAATATTGTTATCTATAATAATATTGCCATCTGATTTTTGTTCCAGGCCACAGAGAATGGATAATATAGTAGATTTCCCACAACCACTAGGACCTACGATTGCGACAAATTCTCCACGCTTTAATTCAAAAGAAAAATTTTCCACAGCTAAAGTCTCTTGGTATTTCGTATGATATATTTTTTTTAGATTCTCTATTTTTAAAATATTGTCCATGGAGTTCCTCCTAACTAATGTATAGTATGAATGATATGTGGTTTTGTTAATGATAAAAACTCCCTATTTGGGGAGTTTTTTGAAATTTTCAATAATTTGTTTATTTTTGAGTAGTCTAGTGTTCTTGGGTGCCATTTCTAAGGCTTTATTTATATAAAATAGGGCTTCATCTATATTGTTTTCATAATAATAACAAATAGATAATAAATCGTATACTGTGTAATCCCAACTAAACACTTCATTTATGTATGTTTTGGGGTGAGCTTTAATTTCTAAAGCCTGAAGGCAAAGGTATTTACAAGATCGCCAATTATTATTTGAGTATTCTAGTAAAGCTTTTTCCATATATGGATCTCTTAAATGTGGTGCTTCTATAATTGCTTTATCTAGCCACATTCTAGCTTCTTCTGGTCGATTTAATCTTTGATAGCATCTAGCGATGAATCGCATAGAAGCACACCTTTCATCCCTCCATGTTGCGCTAGGAAGATTTAAATGTTTGATTAATGTGTCTATTGATTCATTCCATCTCTGATAATACATGTATTCACGCCCGAGGTAATGAACATTTCTATCATCATTTGGATTTTCCTTGACTGATAATTCAAGTAATGGTAGATAAGAACTTCTTGATTTTTTGGTATCAGGGTAATGATTTACTGTAATGTCATTAGAATATGTCTTAATTTCTTTCTCTGGCCCAACATATTCTAATATTTCATGAACAGGATGGGTCCATTTATAGTTATTTCTAGAGTGTATTTTCTCTATGCAAAAGTTAACAATAGGTTTATTATTTTTATCTAATTGCCAGTTGTAGTTATATCCTAATCTAGTAATATGTTCGTTCCATATTTCTTCTAGTTTTTGTCTCCATCCACTTTCAAATACCTCATCTAGATCTGTACAAACACATATATCATAATCTTCAGGAACCAATTCTAAAGATTTATTACGGGCTACGTCAAATCTCCAAGGTGTTATTTGTTCTTGCGTTACGTTTACATTTAAGCTTTTTAGTTTTTCCACAGTATTATCTGTAGAACCAGTATCCAAAACGAAAATCGCATCAGCTTCGTTCATTGAAGTGACCCATCTGTCTACAAACTTTTCTTCATTTTTGCATATTGCATATACCGCAATTTTATATTTCATTTATGACTCCTAAGCAGCAGGTCCGGTCGGCCCTTGGGGAATAGTAAGATTAAGGATAAAGTCTGGTGCAGTTCCTGTAATTGTAGCAACTGCTTCTGTTCCTGGGGCTCCAGTGGTGACTGTTCCAATAGCCAAAGTAGGAGTTATAACATCACCAGCTGCTCCAGTTGCCCCAGTGGCTCCTGTAGGTCCAGTGGCTCCAGCAAGTCCAGTAGCTCCAGTCGGTCCAGTAGGTCCAGCAGCTCCAGTCGGTCCAGTCGGTCCAGTAGGTCCAGTGGCTCCAGCAAGTCCAGTCGGTCCAGTGGCTCCGGTAGGTCCAGTGGCTCCAGTAGCTCCAGTAGGTCCAGTAGCCCCAGTAGGTCCAGTGGCTCCAGTACCAGGCCCAGTAGGACCAGTCGGCCCGGTCGGCCCTACGCAACAAAGTGGTTTACATCTGTTATCCCTTTCAATTTTAGCTAATGCATTTTGTATTATTGAATTATTATTAAAATTGTCAAAGTTTTCAAAACCATTATTATTCATAAAATTTCTCCTTTCTGCTTTATTTTATGATACAGATTTTTTATAGAAACGATTAATGTCCTTAAAAATATTTTAAAAGCTACCATGATATTGAATAGTCATTAATATTGGTAGAGTTTAATATACGAGTTATTTTGGTCATAATGTTGATTCTTATCAAAATTCTTCACAAATGGTTATTACTGATATAATAATTTATTCATGGTATTATATATTTAATAGGAAATAATCAAGAGATTAATTATATGGCTTATTTAAAACAATTATAAAACAGTGCCTTAAGATAAACAGGCTTTATAATTTACATTGCTATGGCGAACTTATTACCTACTTAACCTATAAAAGGAGAAATAATATATGATGAAAAAGGCACAAATATAATGTTTAAAATAGCAAAAAGATATACATTTGCAGATAGTGGAGCAATTACTTATGCGATTTTCTTCAAGCATTTAGATAGCCCTGAGATGGCGGAATTAGTAGATAAGCAATTAGAAGAAGCGGAAGTCATTTTTGTATGTGATAATGAGTTTGAATTTGTAATAGATGGGATTCGTGAGAGTGATCCTGAAGTATATAAAAATTTACAAAAAGATTTAATTGCATTTTTCAAAAGAAGAAACATTCCGTTTGTGATGCTAAGTGGTTCTATTGAAAAAAGTTTTAGGACAGTGGAAGAAATATTAAAAAAATACGAAACAAAGAAAAAATAAAACATATATGTTGCTAGTCGATAATAATCATTTGAATAACGTTTTATCTAATATTCAGCGTATAGATTTTTATACTAAAATCTTAAATCGTCCGGAATATTTAATAGTAGATAAAATACGTCTAATAGAAGTAGAAAATTAAGCATTCATTAATATTTTAGAAGAAATACTAAAAAACAATTGTAATGATTAACAATTGTTTTTTCTAGTTATTTTTTATTATATTTGTTAGTTACTAGGTTATCGTAAGGAGCAAATGTATCGAGTTCTCCAGCACTTTTCATGATTTCTTGAATGTGATTAAAATCATTTTCAGTTATATATGTAGTTTTATACCATGAATCGTTGTCACGATATCTTTTAACAATTTTAGTTAAATCATTTTTTGAAGTATCTGGGAAGTAACTAGTAATAATATCTGCGATTTCTTCATCACTGTGATTGAATACATAATCTAAACCTTTTTGAATAGCTTTAGTAAATCTTTCAATAACTTCGGGATTGTTTTCAATATAGCTTTTTTTAGCATTATAAGCAGTGTAAGGCACAACACCACCTAATTCACCGATTGAAGCAACTACATAACCAAGCCCTTGAGACTCTATTTGAAGTGCTTGCGGTTCAAATAAAGTAACAAAATCTCCAGTTCCTCCAATGAAAGCTCCAGCCATAGAGGCAAAAGCAATACTTGTGTCTATGTTTAAATCTGTTTTTGGATCAATTCCATTTTCTTTTAATGTATATTCGAAAGTCATTTCAGGCATACCACCTTTTCTTCCACCTATAACATATTTGCCTTTTAAATCATTTAGAGTGAAATTATCATATTTTTGTCTTGAGACTAAAAAGCTTCCATCACGCTTTGTAAGCCCTGCAAATGTGACGAGGTAATCTTTTTCCCCTTGGTTATAAATATAGATAGTGGCTTCACTTCCACAGAAGCCAATATGAACATCACCGGATAGTACAGCGGCAGATACTTTATCAGCTCCAGATACTAACATAATTTCAACATCTAATCCTTCTTCTTCAAAGTATCCTAATGCATGAGCTACATATTGTGGAGTGTAAAAGATAGAATGTGTTACTTCTGCCACCTTAACTTTGGTTAAATTAGATTGATCTTTATTTAATGTTGAAATCACGCCCAAGATTATAATTATTAAAACACAAGCGATTGAAATAATAATCTTTTTCAATTAAATTCTCCTTTCTAATCATTTTATTATATTCTTGTTATTTTATAAGGTTACATTGATAATTTAGTGATGTCTTGAGTTATTAAGAGAAAAAATAAAAAGTCTATCTTATGATAGACCTTTATTGTGAATTACTATTTTCATTATTATTTGGATTTGTTGTGTCAATGACATTTTCAACAACAGGATTTTGATTAACTTGTTGTGTTGGAGTGACTGTTGTTTGTGTTGTACTCTTTTTTTTATTGTTTGAAGTAACGAAACCAATGATTGCGAACCCTATAAAGGCTCCTGCGGCTATACAAATATATAACATTGTATTTGTACTTTCGTTCAAAGAAAATTCGAACTCTATATCTTTTGATGATTCTTTCAATAAATTCCAAGTTAAAGTTTTTCCATCTTCTGATACGCTGGTAGCATTATGACTAATTGGTTTATTTGGCAATGTTATAACAAACAACATATCAATTCCAATATCGTATCCTTCGGTACTTTCAGATTGTTCTTCACTAGTTAATACTAAGTTAGCTTTATAAACATTCCCGTTTTTTACAAATACAGTTTTATCAGATATATTTTGAAATTCTTCTAATTTGAAGTTAGCCTGGGTGCCACTTATATCATCTATATTAGATATTTTTTTATTATATTTATATCCGTAATATTGATCTTTACGATATTTTTCTGTTGTGAATCCAAAATTGGCAGGGTCTGTGTCTTCAGTTGCTGTGTCTTCAGTTGCCGCTTCTTCTAACATTTCCCACCTTTCTTCATCGGTATGCTTAGTTTGTTCTCCAGTTTGGCTTTGCATAGATAACATTCCATCTATTAATTCTTCATCCATGGCCATTATAATTGAAAAGTCCATTGATTTGTCTGGTTTAATTGTTACATTGTATTCATATTTTAAACTACACCCGCTTAATAGTGCTACCACCGCACATAGTAAAACTAATGGTTTGATTTTTTTCATAACCTACTCCTTTCTATAATTAAATTATAACACATAATTAAAAAAGGAAAAATAAATAATTTAGCTGTTGTTTTATTACAGCTTAAATTATGCAATATTACTATAAAGTTTTAGATAATAAGCACACTATTTTATTATGTTTAATTTTATTTCTTATGTCACTCTGACACAATAATTACAAATTCATATATTATATAGAGGTGAAAATATGAATTTTGATTATATGTTTGGAAATAATTATTATAATTATTATGGTGATATAGGGGTTAAGAGTACTGAATATAAAATCCTTGCTCCGGAACAAGAACAAAATGTTCAACCTGGAATGGAATATGAGATGGTCCCTAAACCAATATTTGATAATCCGGAGTATAAAGGAAGTGGTAAATTAAAGAATAAGGTAGCAATAATTACTGGTGGAGATAGTGGCTTAGGTAGAGCCGCGGCAATTGCTTTTGTAAAAGAAGGAGCTAGAGTTGTTATACCATATTATAATGAACATAAAGATGCTGAGGAAACAAAGAAATACATTGAACAGTTAGGTGGGGAGTGTTTATTACTATCAGGCGATATTAGTGATAAAAACTTTTGTAAATTTATTGTGGAAAAAACTTTAGAAAGATTTAATTGTATTGATATTCTAGTAAATAATGCAGGAGTTCAATACCAACAGGATAGTTTAGAGTGTATTAGTGATGAGCAGTTTGATTGGACTATGAAAGTAAATGTATATGGCATGTTTTATTTAACTAGAGAGGTCCTTCCACATCTAAAATCAGGAGCTTCGATAATTAATTTAAGCTCGGTTACTACTTTTTATGGAGAACCACAGCTTATTGATTATGTAACTACAAAAGGAGCTATAGTAGGTTTTACTAGATCACTTGCCCGCAATTTAGCCTTGAAAAATATTAGGGTAAATGCAATAGCGCCAGGATTTTTTTGGACACCACTGCAACCTGCTTGTTGGGTAAAAGAAAAAATACCATCATTAGGGTCTGATGCTGCTATGGCTAGAGGTGCCATGCCTTATGAACTTGCGCCAACCTTTGTGTTTTTAGCTTCATCTGATTCTAGTTATGTAACAGGTCAAGTAATTCACAATAATGGTGGGCAAGTAATGGGATAATTGAAAAAATTTTAAAATTAACCGTTTTTTATGGTATCATTAAATAGGTGGTAATATGGATTTAACAAAATTAAATGATAGACAAATAGAAGCAGTAAAAACTACCGAAGGCCCATTACTAGTTCTAGCTGGAGCAGGTAGTGGAAAAACTAAAGTTTTAACGACTCGCATTGCGTATTTAATTAGTGAAATGGGAGTAAACCCATATAATATTTTAGCAATTACTTTTACTAATAAAGCGGCCAAGGAAATGCAAGGAAGAGTTATAGATATGCTTGGGGAGATGGCTAAAAATATTCAAATTTCTACCTTTCATTCGTTTGGTGTATCAATCTTGCGCAAGCATTATCAAAAATTAGGGTTCAAAGAAAATTTTAGTATACTTGATAGTGAGGATGCTTTAACCATAATAAAAAAAATACTTAAAGAACTTAATTTAGATGTTCAAGATTATAACCCTCGCGCTATTAGAAATAAAATAAGTGGGGCTAAAAATGAAATTTTAAGTCCTAATGAGTATGAAAGATATGTAAATACTGATTTTGAAGAAAAAGTATTAGAGGTTTATAAGAAATATGAGCACAAGTTAAAGTTGAGCAATTCAATGGATTTTGACGATTTATTGATACTTCCTATTCGATTATTTAGGGAAAATCCTAAAGTTTTACAAGAGTATCAGGAAAGATTTCAATATATTTTAGTAGATGAATATCAAGATACTAACGAAGCACAATATATTTTAGTAAAAATGCTTGGGGCAAAGTATCGCAATGTCTGCGTGGTAGGAGATGAATCCCAGTCTATTTACTCATTCAGAGGCTCAAACTATCGAAATATTTTAAATTTTGAAAGAGATTATAATGAGTGTAATACTGTTTTATTGGAACAAAATTATCGTTCTACTGGAAATATTTTGAACGCAGCTAATGATGTTATTATTCATAATAAGCAGCGTAAAGATAAAAAACTTTGGACAGAAAATATTGATGGGGAAAAAATTACATATCATCGTTCTCTCGATGAGAAAGACGAAGCTTTTTATGTGATGAGGGAAATAGAAAGTTTGATAAGTAGTGGTGTAAGTCGTAGTCAAATAGCGGTTCTTTATCGCACTAATGCACAATCACGTACTGTAGAAGAAGCATTGCTTAGAGAAAATATACCATATAAGGTGGTTGGAAGTTTTTACTTTTATAATCGAAAAGAAATAAAGGATTTAATTAGTTATTTGAAGTTGATTTATAATAGTAATGATAATATTAGCTTAACCAGAATAATAAATTCTCCTAAAAGGGGTATTGGAGATAAAACAATTTTGGATTTAACTTTAAGGGCGGAAGAAAATAATACCAGTATTTATGGTATTATAGATAGTGGGAAGGCATTAGAATTTAAAAATATAATTGAGAGATTAAAGCAAGAGAAAGAAGGATTAACCTTAACTGAGTTAGTTGATCGAGTATTAGATTTATCTGGTATGAGAAGTACTTTAGAAAGTGAAAAAACGATTGAAGCAGAGATTAGGTTAGAAAACTTAGAAGAGTTTAAATCAATAACTCGTAATTTTGAGGAAAATTATGGAATCGTTTCATTAGAGGAATTTTTACTTGAAATTAGTTTAGTTGCGGATATCACTGAGCATAAGGATGAAGCAGATGTGGTAACTTTAATGACTGTACATTCTGCTAAGGGTTTAGAATTTGATTATGTATTTTTAATTGGATTAGAAGAAGGAATATTCCCGCATACTAATTCTTTAATGAGTGAAAATGAAATAGAGGAAGAAAGAAGGTTGTGTTATGTTGCGATTACGCGAGCCAAAAAAAAGTTGTGGTTAATTAACGCAAGCAGAAGAACTCTATATGGATTAGATAGTTCTAACCCGCAAAGTAGATTTATTAATGAGATAGATGAGAAGTATTTAACTAAAGAGGTTAAAGAAGTGACATCATTTAGCAAGTTTAAAGTAGAAATAGATGAGTCTATCGAATATGTTTTAGGAGATAAAGTAAAACATGACACATTTGGAATAGGGGTGATTGTGGGTATAGATAAAAGCATATTAAGTGTTGCTTTTCCTCATCCGCATGGGGTTAGGAAGCTGATTAAGGGTCATAAAAGTATACAGAAAATATAGAAATATTGTGATAAATTAAGGAGGATATATGACGTTAGTAATTATGGCTGCTGGAATGGGAAGCAGATTTGGAGGCTTAAAGCAAATAGAGCCTGTGCATGATAATGGAGAATTTATATTAGATTATTCTATATATGATGCGATAAAAAGTGGATTTAATAAAGTAGTATTTATTATAAAGGAAGAAAACTATGATATTTTTAGGGATACTATAGGTAAGAGAATTGAAAACATAATTGAGGTACAGTATGTCTTTCAAACAAATGATAATGTGCCTAAAGGGGTGGAAATACCAAAGGATAGGGTAAAACCATTAGGAACAGGTCATGCTATTTTATGTTGTAAAGATGTGATAGATGAGGATTTCTTAGTTATTAATGCTGATGATTTTTATGGCAGGGATGCATTTATTGTAGCAGCAGATTATATGAATAATAGCAATAATGAAAATGAATTTGCAGTAGTGGGTTATATTGCAGGAAACACATTAACTGAACATGGTTCTGTAAAAAGAGGATTATGTGAATCATTGGATGGATATTTAACCAAGATTGTAGAAAGTTCTGTTGAAAGAGAAGGTAATAAAATAAAGGCCACTCCTCTTAATGGCAGTTCAGAATTTTATGTTTCAGTAGATTCTTTAGTATCAATGAATATGTTTGTGTTTACAACTAAAATGATGGAGTATTTAGAAAATGGTTTTCAAGAATTTTTTAAAAATGAAAATGTAGATTTGCAAAAGGGTGAGTTTTTAATGCCAGATGTTGTATGCGATTTAGTTTCTAAGGGGATGGCAACAGTAAAGGTTTTACCAACCACAGCAATATGGCAAGGAATTACATATAAAGAGGATAAAGTTGAATTGGTAGAAGGGATAAATAAATTAATAGAAGAAGGAATTTACCCTGATAAGTTATGGAATTAACCATAACTTTTTCTTTTTGATTGAATAGAAATTTGGTTAATGATATAATAAAAATAGGTGATAATATGATTGAAAAACGTATGAATGAAATCATAGATATATTAAATAAAGCGAGTTATGAGTATTATACCTTGGATAATCCTAGCATAACTGATCAAGAATATGATAGATATATGCAAGAATTAATTAAAATAGAGGAACAATATCCAGAATTAAAAAGAAATGACTCCCCAACTGTACGTGTGGGTGGAGAAATTATAGATGAATTTTTGAAGGTCACACACGAAGTACCAATGCTTAGTTTAAGTAATGTGTTTAATGAGGCAGATATTATTTCATTTGATGAAAGAATTAGAAAAGAAATTAGTAATCCCCAATATGTTTGTGAATTAAAAATAGATGGATTATCTGTATCTTTGACATATAAGGATGGAAAGTTAGTAAGAGGTGCAACTCGGGGTGATGGTGTTATCGGTGAAGATATAACACACAATGTTAGAACTATCAAAAATGTCCCACTTACTTTGAATGAAAGAATAGATATTGAAGTACGTGGAGAAATATACATGAGTAAGGCAACTTTCGAAAGTATAAATCAGGAAAGAGCTACGAATAATCAAGAATTACTTGCCAATCCTCGAAATGCTGCAGCTGGCAGTATCAGACAATTAGATTCTAAAATAGCTGCCAGTCGAAATTTAGAAACGTTTATTTATCATTTACCCAATGCAGAAGATTTTGAGATACATTCTCATCAAGAGGCTTTAGAATTCATGCAAAAATTAGGGTTTACAGTGAATCCAAATGTAAAACTAGTAAATAGTTTAGATGAATTACTGGGATATATTAATTATTGGACTAATAATCGTGATAATCTTCCATATGAAATAGATGGGATCGTGATTAAATTAAACGACATTAAGAGTCAACAGAAGGTGGGCTTTACAGCAAAATACCCTAAATGGGCAACTGCTTATAAATTCCCTGCAGTTGAAGTTTTAACTAAATTAAAAGATATCATATTTACTGTTGGACGAACAGGGCAGGTAACACCTAATGCGGTATTAGAACCAGTTAGATTAGCAGGTTCGGTTGTATCGCGTGCCACTCTTCACAATGAGGCCTATGTAAAAGAAAAAGATATAAGAATAGGTGATATTGTTTCGGTGCGTAAAGCAGGTGATGTTATTCCTAGAGTAGAGGCCTCGTTAAAGGAAAGAAGAACCGGTAGTGAAAAAGAATTTGTGATGACAACAATTTGTCCTATTTGTGCAAGTGCTTTAGTCAAGAATAAAGATGATGAGGCAAGTTATTATTGTGTTAATCCAGAATGTGACGCAAAAAGGATAGAGTCATTAATACATTTTGCTTCTAGAAATGCAATGAATATTGAGGGTTTTGGTGACGAGATTATTGAAGATTTTTATAATTTAGGCTTTATTCATAATGTAGATGATTTTTATAGATTGGATAACAAGAAAGAAATGTTAATGGAATTGGAAGGATTTGGTGAAAAAAGTATTTCTAATCTATTGGAAAGCGTAGAAAAGAGTAAGTTAAATTCTTTGGAAAAGCTTTTGTTTGCTCTAGGTATACGTTATGTAGGTAGTAAAACGGCGAAAATACTTGCTAGCACATTTTATAATATTGACGCTTTAATGGCTGCATCGTATGAAGAATTAATTAGTATTAAGGATATTGGAGAGGTTATTGCTAAGAGTGTATATGAATATTTTAAAAGTGATGATAATGTATCTTTAATAAACAAACTAAAAAATTTAGGCCTAAACATGGAATTTTTAGGTAAAAAAATCGAAGAAAACAGTTTCTTTTCTGGAAAAACTTTTGTGTTGACTGGGTCTTTGGAAAATATTACGCGTAATGAGGCTAAAGAAACAATAGAACAGTTAGGTGGGAAGACAACAGATAGCGTTACCGGTAAAACAGATGTTATCATAGTTGGAGCTAATCCTGGTAGTAAGTATGACAAAGCTTTAGCATTAGGTATTGCAATATGGACAGAGAATGATTTTTTGGAAAAAGTAGGTAATAATTAAAAAAATTCCATTTTTATAGAATTTTTGTTATAATTTAATATAAGAGGAGAGAATGGGTATGAGTGATGAAGAAGTTATTGAAATATTAGATGAAGTAGAAGATAATACGATTAAAATATCGCCAATCAAAAATGTTAGTATTGGGTTACGAAATGAACCAGAGACTTCAAATAATGCTGTTCTTACAGACACAACAACTACGGGTTTAGATATAAGCGCACCAGATAATATAGATAATAATCAGACTGAGCGTGTTATGATGCACAACTTAGATAATGTAGAATATGCTCCAATCAAACCTGAAAAAGTAGAATCTAAAGTAGAAGTAGAAGAACCAGATGAAGAAGCAAAATCTGGGTTAGGATTTATTATTGTTTTATTTATTTTGCTTGCAACATTTATCATTGTACTGCCATATATTTCAAAGTTATTTTAAAAAAATCCCATTAGGGATTTTTTGATAATTCTATAATTAGATTCATATCATCGTCATTGGCGATGATATTTTTGTGAAGAGTTTTACATGTTTCACATTGATATATGATTTTATATGTGTTTTTGAATTTTTCTAATTTTATTGGTTTTAGAAGACCCTTACACTTATTTTCCCTATCTCCTGGCATAATATCAACGTGTTTAGAGTATAAACAATATGGGCAATGGTCTCTTGCAGTATAGTTTAATTTTTCAACTGATTTACCACAGTATTCACAAATAAAGTTTTCATCTTTCATTGTAAAATTTTTCATGTAATCACCAAAATGATTATATCAAATTAGTTTTTTTTTGTCATTATTTTTTAATATAACCATTTTGTACATATTTGGTTTCATTGACTACAACGAAGGCCCTAGGGTCATTATTTTTAACTAATTCTTTTAAATGGTTAAAACGTTTGTTGTTTATTTCAGTAAACAGCATATACTTGCTTGTATTATTTTGTCCTTTAACATCAATTACTGATACGCCATAACCCGCACTTCTTAATATATTAATTAATTCATAATTATGTTCCCCTGTAATAATTTGGACTCCCAGATTACCTTCAATAAAGTGACTAGATAGTAGTCCACCAATATATGTGCCAACAGAAAATCCTGAAGCATATGAAAATACAATCCATAAACTGTTATTGTCAGTATTGATTGCCTCTTTAACAACTAAAAACCAAATAGTAATTTCTATAAATCCAATAATGCTAGCTAATAAATTTTGACCTTTAACTGAAATAATTGTACGAATAGTTCCTAAAGAAACGTCTAAAATTCTTACAAAAAATATTTTTAAACATAGACTTAAAAGCATATTATCACCATTTTTATTCTTAACCATACACAGTATTATTATGCATTAGAGAAATAAACAATTTAAAACTGAATAAAATTTATTAGGTGGTTAAATGTTGGCTCGCGTATTCTTTTTTTTAATAGGATTTGGTTTAACTGTAATAGGTAGTGTATATATAATAAGCTATTTAAATTTATTTTCTATAGGGTATAATTTTTTAGAATATGTAAACTTTATAATTAGGAAGTTTGAATGTTTATGTGCATTTTTCGGATTTTTGATTATGTTTTTAGTAGTAATGATACCTGGAGGGAACTATAATGAACTACATTTATGATATTTTGATTAATTTACAGAAAGAGATTTATGATTTTTATGAGTGGGAACTAGGTGACACAATTACTCACATCAGAAAGGTGCCATTATTAAAGGTTAGTAGTGATGCACTTGTAGATATAAAAAAACACAAAATTAGACTTGGTGAAGATGCGTTAAAGCAAATATTAAATAAGACAGAAATATTTACGGGGCACAGTGTAAGAATTCTAAAGTATGTATGTTTATTTGCAGATGATAAGGATGTTATAGCTATTGAATTTGATAAAAATGGGGTAAAGAGTCGTATTAGCAAACTGTTGGTAGATGAAGAAGTTGATGTTTTAGAAGTTTGTGAACATATTGGTGATAGCCCAATTTTATATAACATTATTAAATATAAAGAAAAGGAAAATTTTAAAACTAGGAAAGAGTTAAGAATTTACGATTATATATTAAAACAGTTGAAAAAAGATAATTATGAAAAACTAAAGTATCTATATTTCGAATGTTTTGATCAGCACGAAAACGATTATGATAAAATAATTAGAGAAATTAAAGAAGCGTTAGATAATGATTGGGAGTTTATTTATGAAAAAATTTATAATTTTTTTAAACTTAGCTCTCAAAAGTAGTTTAATTGAAAGGTAAAACTTTCTTTTTTTTTGTAGAAATGTTATAATACTTGGTATCTAGGAGAGATAATATGGAGTATACAGTAACTATTGATAATTTTGAAGGACCATTAGATTTGCTGCTACATTTAATCAAACAATCAGATATTGATATTTGCGATATTAGTATTTTAGATATTACAAAGCAATACATGGATTATATCAATAAAATGGAAGAGATGAATTTGAATATTGCTAGTGAATATTTGATAATGGCTGCGGAATTGTTAGAGATGAAGTCTAATATGTTGTTACCAAAACCTAAACAAGAAGACGATAATTATGAGGAAGATCCTAGAGAAAAGTTGATTAAAAGGTTATTAGAATATCAGCGTTATAAAGAAGTTACTGAGGAATTTAAGGTGTTAGAATCTGCAAGGAAAGCCTTTTATACAAAAGAACCGAGCAATTTAAGTGAGTTTCGACAAAATAATAATGATTTTGAATCAGGAAATGTAGATGATTTATTATTGGCGTTTAAAAAATTCTTGGAAAGAAAAGAATTAGAGAAACCATTAAATACTAAAATTACTACTAAAGAATATTCTGTTAGTGCAAGAAGTAGTGAAATCAGAAATATTTTAAGAAATAAAAAAAGAATTTATTTTGATGAATTGTTTGAAGAGTTCAGTAAGAATTATATTGTTGTTACATTTTTGTCAATATTGAATCTAGCAAAAAAACAAGAATTGACAATAGAACAAGAAAATAATTTTGAAAAAATATATTTACTATCAAAAGGTTGTGAATAATATGAATTTAGTTAGTGCATTAGAAAGTATTATATTTGTTTCAGGCGATGAAGGGTTGGATTTAAAGCAAATTACAGATGTGTTGGATATAGCGGAAGAAAATGCTTTAAATCTCATTAATGTTTTAAAAAACGAATATAATGGTGAAAAACACGGTATATCATTAGAATTTTTAGGTGGACACTATAAATTTGTAACAAAAAAAGAGTGTAAAGAATATATAGAACGTTTAGTAGAAACAGAAGAAAGTGCAGTTTTAAGTCAATCAGCACTTGAAACTTTGGCAATTATCGCGTATAATGAACCTATAACTCGAATTCAAATAGATGAAATACGAGGAGTTAATAGCAGCTATGCTTTAAGAAGGTTAGTGTTAAAAGAACTTGTTATAGAATCTGGCAGATCAGAGCTTCCTGGTAGACCGATTCTATATTCTACAACTTCGAAATTTTTAGACTATTTTGGATTATCTTCTTTAGAAGAGCTGCCTAAAATAGATTTTGATGAAGAAGTTATTGATGATGAACAAAACCTTTTTGAATCTAAGTACAAAGAAGAGGAATAACCTCTAATCTGCCGGTATGATGGAATTGGTAGTCATGCTTGACTCAAAATCAAGTGGGTTATCCCGTGTCGGTTCGAGTCCGACTACCGGTACCAAATTGATATTTCCTCGATAATATTCGAGTAAAAGTATAGAATGCATCTGATAAAGGTGCGTTTTTTTGTTAATACTATAAGTGCTAAGCTTTCGAAATTCTATTAGTTCTTTTTTTTTTAGAAAAAATAAGGTATACTATTATTAGAATAGAGAGGTGTCGTTATGATATTAAGAAAACCATATGCATTTTTAATCAAACATTTTAAGTTAATTCATTTAATCATGACATTTTGTATGGGAATTCTTATTTATCAAACAAATACACTATTAGAATTTTTTAAAGATTTTATCAGTTCTGGTCAAGCTATCATTGGAACTGCGACCGTAAATAATTTGTTTAATAATTATACTTACCTTTTATCAGCAATAATTATTTTTGTGTCTTTAGTTATTTTAATATTGATGATTTTCAAAAATAAACCTAAATTTTATTATATGTTAAATATATTAGGTTATACATTGTTGATTGTGCTTTATATTTATGCGGTTTCTACCATAGGCGATATGCAAGAAGGATTAGTAGATGAGAGAATTACTCGAGCTATTAGAGATTTCTTAAATATTATTTTTGTATTTCAAGTATATTCTTTGTTAATATCTTTAGTGCGTTCTATCGGCTTGGATGTGAAGAAGTTTGACTTTAATCAAGATATGCAAGAGCTAAACATTTCTGATTTAGATAATGAAGAGTTTGAAGTAAATATTGATTTTGATTCTAACACATTAAAAACAAAATTTCGAAGATTTTATCGAAATTTGAAGTACTATTTTATAGAAAATAAGTTAACAATTATTATTTTAAGTTGTGTGGGTACTTCATTATTTGGTTTGGTTTTAGTAATTGGATTATTTGAAAGAGATGTTGTGTATAATACGGGTCAAATGTTTTCCCCACTAAATTATAATATTACAGTTATAGAAAGTTATATAACTGACAAAGATTATCGTTTAAATAAAGTAACTACTGATGATAAATCTTTAGTGGTGGTAAAATTCAAAATAAAGTCTCTGAATAAAACACCTAAATTTATTTTTGGCAAATTGTCTTTGCAAATTGGGGAATATAAGTATTATCATATAAATACATATTCAGACAAACTTAAGGATTTAGGAATAACATATATAAATCAAAATTTAACTGAGGAATTTCAAGAATATTTACTAGTGTATGAAGTTCCAAAAGTATTAATAGAAAATGAAATGAAACTTGTTTATACTGAACAAGTTGTAGAGGGAGTATTTAAAGATAAAAGCGATGCTATTATCGTTAGAATAAATCCAGTGGTGTTAGAAAAAGCAGGAATTGAAGATGTAATTAATTTAAATCAGAATTATATGGTAGGAACAGGGATACTTGCTAATTATGAATTAAGATTAAATGAATTTGAAATTGCAAAAAAGGCAAAATTATATTATGAAAAATGTATTACATTAACGGAGTGTTACACCTTTTACGATGTGGTGCAACCGGCTTTGTCTGGAATTGAAGATAAAGCGGTTTTAAAGTTAAACATGAGTTTAAATACGCCAGATAACGCACTGTTTAATTTAAAACAACTTGTTACTTTATTTGGTAGTCTTGAATATGAGGTAGATGGGTTAATTAAAAAACAATTAATTCACAATGCCATAAATACAACACATACAGATAAAAATTATTACTTTGAAATCAAAAGTGAAGTATTATTATCTGAATCAGTTAATTTAGTATTTAGGGTTAGAAATAATGTGTATAGATTTAAATTAAAATAGGAGGATTTATGAAAAAAGCAATTAAAATAATAATTTTTCTTTTAGTAATATTTTTCCCTATACAAATTAAAGGATATTGTACTACTGAAGAGAAACTTAGATACTCTTCTTTAGCTTCAAGTATTGTAACCAGTTATGATTATGTTGAAAAAGATAGTGGTGTAACATTTAGTGTTACTATTCATAATGTGCATTCTGACTTAATTGTAGTAGATAATAATACCGGGAAACGTTATACAAGCAAACTAAACAAATTAAATAATTTCACTATTACTAATCTAAAAGATGGTGTTAGTTACAAATTTGATGTATATGCTAATAACAGCAGTTGTCCTTATCGAGTATATAATACTTTGTATGTTACATTACCTAAATATAACAAATATTACAAAGAACCTATTTGCAGTGATGCAAGTGATTATTTATATTGTCAAAAATGGGCAGAGACAGGTAATATTAGTTACGATGAATTGGTGGAATTGGTAAAAAATCATAAAAAGAAACCTGATGAAGAGATTATTACAGAAAAAGATCCGGAAGATAATTGGATATATATTATAGGTAACTTTTGGGCAAATAATTATATATATATTTCTACTGCGATCATCATTATCTGTATCTCTATAATAATTATTAAAGATAGGAAAGATAGATTTGATTTTTAACTGTGTCAAGTTGGGAAATAAAAGATATAAAGAGTTGACGAGAAAATAAAAATAATTTATAATGTGTTTAGAATAGAAAGGGTGGAATATAATGAGAGGATTTGGAAATGCTTTAAAAAGATTTTTTATGAATAAGAATACAATTACAATTTTAGGAGTCATTGTGATTGTTGGGTTACTATATTTTGGCTATACTAGTCAGATTAATACCCAAGTAAAACCGGTTAGAGTTCCGGTGGCAGCACAAGAAATCCAACCAAGAACGTTGATTACAGAAAATATGATTGAATATGTGGAGATGCCTGCTGCTGCAGTAACTAAAAAGGTTGTTACTGCATCACGTTTAATTGTTGGTAAGTATGCGAACTATAACACTGTAATTCCAGAAGGAAGTATGTTTTTTAGCAATGTGTTAGTAACTGCTGATGAAATGCCAGATTCTGCATTTGTTGATATCAAGGAAGGAGATATCCCTTATCAATTTTCAGTAAATATGGAAACTACTTACGGAAATTCAATTGTTCCGGGAAATAAAGTTGATATTTATATGAAGGCGATTGATGACAGTGGAAAAGTAATGGTTGGGAAACTATTAGAAAATGTAGAAGTTTTATCTGTTAAAGATGCTAATGGGCGACATGTGTTTGAAAATACTACAGAAAATAGAACACCGGCATATTTTATATTTGGAGTTAACAATGAGATTCATTTATTATTAAGAAAAGCAGAATATTTATATTCTTATGCTGTGGAATTATTCCCTGTACCTCATGGTGGAACTGTTGAGGCGGTTGGAGAAACTAAAGTAAGCACTCAGTATCTAAAAGATTTTATAAATGCTAATACTGTTAATTTGCCTAATGAAATAGATAATAATATTACGCCGGGAGCATAGTATGGAAGATACATTTTTTTCCCAGATAGATTTCGGGCCATTAAAACAGTATTTAGAAAATGATGACGTAACGGATATTTCTTATAGTAATGGGGGACAAATTTGGTTAAAAACACTATCCCACGGTATTTTTAGAATCGAAAATCCGAATATAAATGATAGCTTTATGGAAAAATTGGCTTTTCAATGTTCCAATGTTATGGGAACAACCTTTAACATGGCACATCCTTTTTTGGATGCGGAAAGCGCAGAGTTGCGTCTAAATTTTGTTCATGAATCTATCGCTAAAAATGGAATAGCAGTGGTTTTGCGTAAAACTCCTGCTAAAATAAGATTGCAAAAAGAAAAAATTTTGGCTGAAAACTACATTACGTTAGAAATTCATGACTTTTTAATAAAGTGCGTAGAGGGGCACTGCAATATTTTAGTATGTGGGGAGACTGGTTCTGGAAAAACAGAGTTTGTTAAATATTTGGGCTCACATATTAGAGAAAATGAAAAAATTATTACTATTGAAGATACATTGGAACTTCACTTAGATAGGATATTTCCACATCGGGATATAGTAGCAATGAAAACAAATAATATTGCTTCATATTCTGATGTACTTGTAACCTGTATGAGACAAAATCCAAAATGGATATTGCTTTCTGAGGTGCGTAGTGCTGAAGCGGTTATGGCTGTAAGAAATTCAATTTCTTCAGGGCACAACATTTTATCTACTATACACGCTGATAAGGCTTCATCAATACCTATGCGTATGTATAGTTTGCTTGAAACTAACCAAGATGTTGAACAGTTTTTAAAAACTATTCATAGATATGTACAATTAGGCGTTATGATTAGGGGTTATCAAAGCAAACAAACCGGTAGGTTTGTACGTGAAATAGGTGAAGTAACTGAGTTTTATGTTGATGATAAAACAAATGAAGCAAAGCATAACACTATTTATAAAAAAGGCATAGATGGAAAAGTATATAGAAATAATCCTAGTAAATATTTGTTAGAGTATTTATCTGCACAAGGGGTTAATATTGCACCAGACGCGATTGTTCGAAATAATATTTTAGAAGATGAGGATGATTCTATAATACATATAAGTGATGATATAGATATTATATTTGAATAGGAGGGTATATTATGGATAAAGTTATATTTATTGTTATAGCATTGGTAATGATATTTGTAATAGTTTATCGAAAGAATGCTGGTAAAAATGTATATAAATATATAATTACAGGCGTTGGCAATGTTTATAACAAATATGCCCCATATTCTTTTAAAGAAGTAAGGGCCAAGGTAAAAGAGTTAGGACAAGAGTATACACCTAAACAATATGCAACTCAGGCTTTAATTTTTGCCGCAGCAGCTTTTGGTGTATCGTATTTGTATTTTTACAATATAATTATTTCTATAATTTATTCTGCAGCTGCAGTACTGGTTGTTCCTTATTTAGCTTATTTGAGATGTAAGAGAATATATAGCGAATTTATTTTTGAACAGGTTCAGGTATATACTACAAATACAATTATGGAATTTGCTACAACTCAAAGTTTTGTTAAGGCTTTAGAGGGAGTATACGAGTCAGATGTTTTAGAAGATCCTTTTAAGACAGATGTGAAAATTATGATAGATATGGCCTATCAAAACGGAACTATTGATCAGTCAATACAGTTTATGAATACAAAGTATAATTATTATGTAGTTAGAAATATGCATCAATTGTTTTTGCAAATTACTAATGAAGGTGCGAAAGATTCGAGTGAGGCTTTGGAAAATATGTCATTAGATATAGATATGCTAGTAGAAAATGTGTATCGAGATCGAATTGATCGTGCAGCGTTTCACAAAAAATTTGTTCAATTTGGAGTTGTCTTATATTTGATGGTTATGTTAGTCCAGTTTTTGCTAGGAGTTTCAACTTATATAGGACTGCTTGATGATATTGGAATTCAACTTTTATTGCATGGAATCTTAATTGTGAATACTTATTTTTTACTTAGTGGTGAAAAATATTATAATGAGAATGTAGGTGCTGAATAATGGTTTTTATTATAATTGGTGCTATTATTATTTTGATGCTTATTGTAAACAAACGATTGGATTCTAAAAAATTTATTACAGAAACGCAACCATATTTTGCTTTTTTAAAGGAAGAAGATTATGAGTTTTTACTTACTGTAAAGTATGGTAAAGATTTAGATACAAAGAAATTGTTTGGTGATAGAGTTAGAAATGCATTGATCGCATTCTTTGCTATTTTTATATTATTGTTAAGTCAAATGAGTTTTGTATATTTATTGGTGTGTTTAATTGTTGCGTATTTCGTATTTAAGATGCCATATATGCAGCTTAAAACTTATTATAAAAGAAATTTATATAATATTGATTTAATGTTGCCTTATTATTTAAAGAGTTTAGAAATATTGATTCAACATTATACTGTGCCAGTAGCGCTTCGTCGCTCGGTTTCAACTGCGCCAGATATTTTTAAAGAGGGCTTAATTAAATTGGTTGATAAAATCGAGGCTGGGGATTCATCCGTAGATCCTTATATGGAATTTGCGCATAGATATCCAGTTCGAGATTCAATGCGAATGATGAGGTTACTATACCGACTTGGATTAGGTTCTCAAGAAGAAAAACAGGAACAGTTAATTATGTTTTCTAAGACTATTTCGTCTTTGCAAAACAAGGCGAGAGAGCAAAAATATAAGGATAGACTAGAGACAATGGAAAAGAAAACGATGACTATGTTAATGGTTACGGGTGGAGGCATTGTAGTTCTTCTTTTAGTCTCAATGATGTCAATGCTTAATATTTAGTTCACAAAAATAAAAAAATATGATATAATTTAGTTAATTAAAATAAGAACGGTGGTGAAATAAATGAAAGAAGCTGCTGGAGAAGCAAATATGACTGTAATTACATTAGTATTAATCGGTGTAGTTGCTGCTATTGCAACACCAATTATTACTAGTGTAGTAAATTCTACAAAACGTTCTGCTTGTTGTCAATCATTAGGTGGAGTCTGGGAAAATGGAAGCTGTACAGGTGTTGCAGGATGGGCTAATGATATGGCGACTGTAGATACACTATGTCCATAATTACAAAAACAGGGAGATAAGCTATGAAAGAAAGTATTAGTTATACATTTTTGTTAAATATAATTATAGTTTTTATAGCTATATCTTTTTTTGCTATTATGGGAATTATTGGTTATTCGAAAGCTTATCGCGTTAACAGCAAAATTGTTAACACGATAGAAACAAATGAGGGATACAATGCTTATTCTATACAAAGTATACGCGATATTATAACTAGTTATGGATATCAAAAATATAGTATTAATTGTCCCAATAAGGATGGACAGGCTGCAATAAGTGGAGCAGCTGGCGCTGAGGGGTATTGTGTTTACCGTTTTGACGAGGGGAATGTATACTCTTATGGTGTTACAACTTATATGACTTTTGATTTTCCAATAGTAGGTAGGCTTTTTAGAATACCTGTGTATACTAAGACTGCCACTATAAGAAAATTAGGATAAAGGGGTGTAAAATGAAAGCAGCAACAGGTAATGCTATGTTAATGAATATAATGATAATATTTCTTGTTGTTGTAATGGCTTTATTGGTTACATCAATAAGTTATACAAAAGCCTTTAGGGTAAAGAATCGAATTATAGATGTTATTGAGCATCATGATGGAGATTTTTCCGGCGGTATTATTAATGCTGATATTAATAATACCTTGAGCGATATTGGCTACCGATATAATAATGGTAGGACTTGTCCAACTATGGAGGGTTCTACAAGTGAAACATATCACGGAACAGATTATTTATATTGCATTTATACTTATAATTCGCACAGAGGAAAATATTATAAAGTAATTGCATATATGTATTTTGATTTTCCAATAATTGGAGGCTATATTAATATCCCCGTATATGGAGAGACAAAAGTTTTTGGTTAATAAAGGAGGAACTTATGAATGTAATAGTTGCTAATAAATATAAAGACCTACTATCTAATTTAGATATTGAGGTAATAAGAAGAATAGACGGTATTTTTCCTGTTGAAGAAATAATAAAGAATTTTGAAACCTTTTTCTTTAATAAAATGATTCTTGATATAACTTCTATTCAAGATTATCGAGACGTAAAAAACATTCAAAAACTATCAATTTCACTAGATATGAGTAAAGTTATCCTCTTATTAGATAATTCGCCAGAAACTACATCTCCTCAATACTTATCTAAATTGATTTCGATGGGAATTTATAATTTTACAACTAATGAAGAAGGAATAATGTATTTGTACAACAATCCGAATAGTTATAGGGATGTAGCTCAATATCAACAATTTGGTGAAGTTCCTGAAGGTCAAGAAATTAAAGAAAGAGTAATTACTCGTTATGAGACTGTAGAGGCCCCTAGAACAGGCCCAATGATATTGGGAATTAAAAACATAACCAATCATTCTGGGGCGACTACTTTAACTTATATGATGTATAAACAATTAAAGAAAAACTATGTTGTTTTGCCGATGGAAGTTGATAGACGCGACTTTGTTTATTATAATGATAAACAAATGATATCTGTTGATTCAGATCAAGTTAGCAATACTATTAACAAACATCAAGAAAAAGATGTTATATTGATTGATATAAACAATAGCGTTCAAGCTGAAGCAATGTGTCATAAGGTAATTTGTTTAGTTGAACCTTCTATTGTTAAATTAAATAAACTTATTATGACTAGACCAAATATTTTAGCCGAATTGAGAAATAAGACGGTTGTGCTAAATATTAGTATGTTAGATGAAAAAGATGTAAAAGATTTTGAGTATGAATCAAGGATTAATGTTTTCTTTAATATGCCACCGGTTGACGATCATAAGAAGAACGGGGTTTTAGATGAGTTGTTAAGAAAACTTGGTTTTTCTAAACAATAGGTTAAATATTATTGACAAATATTGTTAAATAAAGTATGATTTAATTAGTAAGGAGGATGTAACATGTATATTTTAGACAGTATTCAATGTGGTAATGGTATTTTAACTATGGACATAATGATTCCTAATATCGTTAGTTTGATAGTTACACTAATTAAAATCGGAGTACCAGTATTATTAATTATATTTGGTATGTTAGATTTAGGGAAGGCTGTAATGGCCCAAAAAGAAGATGAAATTAAAAAGTCACAACAAACATTCTTAAAAAGATTATTGTCTGCTGCTTTAGTGTTCTTTGTAGTAATGATTGTTCAAGTAGTGTTCAATTTAGTTGCTAGTAAGGAAACAAAAGTATGGAACTGTATTAGCTGTTTAATTAATGGTGTTTCTTCTGAGACTGCAGATGCATATGATGCAGAAGGAAATGAAGTTTTAGATTGTAGAGCTTAAGAAGGAGTGAGGTTATGTTATTAACAACGTATTATAAATGTGGAAGTATTATTCCTAAAATGGCTGGAATTATACCACAATTAACAAGTACTATTGTAGATTTATTAAAAATTGGTGTACCAGTATTATTGATTATATTTGGTATGTTAGATTTTGGGAAGGCTGTTATAGCACAAAAAGAAGATGAAATTAAAAAGTCACAAACACTTTTTATAAAAAGATTGTTATCGGCTGCAATTGTGTTCTTTGTGTTCATTATTGTAGAAGTATTATTTAATGTTGTTGCTCCTGATGAAGATACAACAATATGGAATTGTGTAAACTGTTTTATAAATGGTACTTCTTCTTGTACACCTTATATATCATAAAAAGATATAAAATAAAAAATAGTAAATATTTGTATTTATTATTTTTTTTTATTGTGATATACTGTATATAGGAAAGTAATGAATACATTTTGAAAGGGTGCTGTAATAATGATTAATTTGTTTTTAACGATAATTAGAGCTTTGTTTGCTCTGATAGATAGTATAGTGGTTTGGCTTATAAAAAACTTATATGTTTTATTAATCCAAATAGCTAATACCAATGTTTTTGGGGATCTTATATATGCGATACTTGGAAGAATTTATGTTTTCCTTGGTATTTTTATGATATTTAAACTGTCTATGTCTATGATTACGTATATCATAAATCCTGATGCTATGACAGATAAAAGTAAAGGATTTGGCAAACTTATCACTAACGTAGTTATTTCATTAATTTTGATAGTTACTGTACCTTCAATTTTTAGGGAAGCGTTTAGATTGCAGTATATGATATTAAATGAAAACGCAATATATCAAATTATAACTGGCAACACGGTGACAAGCTCTGGAGGTTCAGGAGCATTAGCATTAGAAGATAATGCTAAATATTTAGCGGATGAAATTGCTAAAGGAGTCTTCCAATCGTTTATATATAAAGATGCTGGAGCAGTCGGCGCAAGTACTACGAGTGTGTCACCGCCTATAGGCGATGAGGGGGAGTGTACAACAGCAGAATGTTATGTGGCCGTAAGTACTGTTACTAGAGATGGTAGTGGAACACATGGATTTGAAAATGAGTATAAATTTTTATTGTCTACTATATGTGGTGGAGTGGTTGCTTATTTCTTTTTAGTTTTCTGTTTAGACGCGGCGACTCGTGCAATCAAGTTAGGGGTGTTACAAATCATTGCTCCTATTCCTATTTTATCCATGATTGATCCTACAACAGGAAATGAAAAGTTAAAAAAATGGGCAACTAATTGCGGCAAGGAATTTGCCGGGTTATTTATACGTTTAGCTGGGGTTTTTTTTGCCACAGAAGTTATTAGGTTGATATTAGATCCAAACAATGAATTTCATATGCTGACTTATTATAGCTCTGATGGAACAATATCAACAACTAGAGCGGGCTTCTTTGTACAATTATTTATTATAATTGGTTCATTAATGTTTGCAAAACAATTACCACAGTTTATTGAAAATATACTTGGGGTTAAATTATCTGGCGATGGATTTAGTCTGAAGAAAAGACTAGGTTCTATGCCTGGCATGGGACTTGCTAAAGCTGCCGGGGCTGGAGCATTAGGTTTTGCTGGTGGTATGGCTGCTAACACATGGGCTTTAGGAAATAAAATGTGGAAAGGCAGAAAGGGAGCCGGAGGACCAGGAGCATTCAAGTCTTTAACGGATGGGCAAAAAGGATTTAAAGGATTTACACGAGCTACCGGAAATCTTTTTTCAGGTTTAGCTGGAGGAATGAGCGCTGCCGGTAGGGGTGCAATGTCTAAGGACAAAAATATGTTTAAAGCTGCAGGTTCTGGAATTAAAGGCGCTGTAGATAAACGTGATGTACGTGACGAAAGACAAGATGTTGGTTATGGACTTGGCGATCGAACTTTAGATAGAGTTAGAGCATGGGCTGGAGTAGATCAAAGCACCAAGCCAAGAATAATAGCCTTACAAAATCAATCTAAGAACTTACAATTGATGGAAACGTCTTTGGGCGAGCAAATGCATAGTTTTGCAACGAACCATGGTATAGCGCCATCTGATGAAATGAAATTTTCTTCATATACTGTACAAACAGATAAAACTACTGGGGTTAAAACGTACTATGATTCTGCTGGAGTTCAAGCTACTACATTAACTAGTGATCAACAACAGTATATTGATATGGTTGATCAACGTAATAGCGTAGGAAAACAAATTCACAGCATTCAAAAACAAATTACAACATTGAGTAATGAACAAAGCAAGAATAAAAAATAATAAAAGGGTGTGATACTAGATGAATCAATTTTTAATACCGGCAAATTCAAAAAAGTCAATGTTGATTTTTGGGCTGTTCAGGCCATTTGATTTGGGCTTGTTCGGAGCAGGAGTGGGATTAACGTTATTGTTGCTTCCTCTTCTTCCGATTGAGCAATTGCTGTATGCGGTAATCGCGCTAATACCAGCACTAATTGCGGGATTTCTTGTATTCCCGATTCCTAATTATCATAATGTAAGAACTGTAATAATGTCGGTGTGGAGATTTTATACAGAAAGAAGAATTTATTATTGGAAAGGTTGGTGTTTTAGTAATGGCGAAGAAAAAGACGGCAACTAGTAGATATACTGTTGATAATGTTCCGATTAAAAGTATTACTAATGGAGTAATAATTCTTAATGATAATGTAAAAGTTACTGGGGTAAAGATAATGCCTCGAAATATTTTCATCCTTGAACAGGATATGCAAGATAGCATTATAAATAATTTGAAGAATGTTTATAATACTATAGATTACGAATTTTGGGTGATTGCAGCAGATAGACCAGTGGACATCAATGTTTATTTATCTCAACTTCAACTTTTGTATAACAATGTTCAAGATAATGCACGTCGTAAATTAATAGTTGACGATATTAATAAGGCAAATATGTTTATGAGTAATAACGTAGTTGATACAGAGTATTATCTATTATTTAAAGAAAAGGATTCTGAATTAATTCAAAAAAGAATTCGCGCTTTAATAAATGCTTTTGCAAGTGCAGGACTAACTTGCAGGCAAACTACTAATGACGATTTAAGGATTATACTAGATAATTTCTTAAATGGTGGACAAACTACTAATTTTGGGACGGTGATGAGTTAATGGATGTTAGAGCTCAAGTGGCGCCTAAGGGCTTACAATTTAGAGCAAGTGATTTTGTTATTAGCGATAAGTATGCAACGATATTAACAGTTGTATCATATCCAAAATTTATTGGTCCAGGATATTTGTCTTCACTAACAAGTATGTCAGGGGTTAAGGTAGTTATTAAACATATACCTCTGCCTTTTAGTGTAATTACTAAAATGTTAAACAAAGAAATTGCTGATTTAAAATCAAGGTATCAACAAGAAAATGATAAGACAATTCAAGAAAGAATTCGTCAAGACTACGAGTCTTTAGAATATTTTATTTCTCAGTTGGCAGCGACTCAGTCTAAAATATATGATTTCCAAATGCACATAATGGTGACTGCAGATTCTGAAGAAGAATTGGTTAACAAAAAATTACAGGTTAAAAATTATTTGGAAGCAATGGAAATGCGCGCATTCCCATTAAGATTTGAACAAGAACAAGTATTAAAATCAATTTTACCAATTTATGGTAAACAAGATATAGAAAATAGGATTGGAACTCCAATCCCTGCTCCAACTATCGCTGCTATGTATCCATTCATTTTTGATAGCATAAAGGACCCAGGGTTATCAACACTTTTAGGGGTAGATTTCTCTGGGGGAGTAATCTTATTTAACCAGTTTTTGTATCAAATTAAAAAAGAACATAACAGAAACAATGCGAACCTAATTATATTGGGTACTTCTGGAAGTGGAAAATCTACTGCTGCAAAATTAATGGTTAGAACTCATATTCGTAATGATAATCAAATTGTTATCATTGACCCAGAGGGTGAGTTTGAAGATATGACCAGAATGTATGGTGGAGATTTCATTGACCTAGGTAAAGGTGGAGAATTTGGTATGATAAATCCACTTGAGGTAGTTGTAGATGCAGATGAAGAAGAAATGGCGCAAGGACTAGGATATACTGTTTTAACACGTACTATTCAAACTGTTAAAGCGTTCTTAAAGTATTATGATCCTAGTGTGACAGAAGATGTTATTAACATGTTTAGTGAAATTTTACAAGACACTTATAAACGTTTTGGGATTGATTTTACTTCTGATTTTACACAGTTTAAATCAGAAGATTATCCAACATTTAAAGATGTTTATGCGACTATCAGAGGTAAGTTATTATCGATGACAGAAAAAACACATGAACGTGATGTGCTAGAAATGTTAGAACTAAAAGTTAGACCGATTATTAAAGAGTTAAAATATTATTTTGACGGTCATACTACAATATCTCCAAAAAGTGATTTTATAGTATTTAATATCCGTGAGCTTATGAATGCAGATACTAATATTAGAAATGCTTTATTCTTTAACGTTTTGAAGTATGCATGGGGGTTAACTTTAAATAGAGAAATTAATACTATTTTAATGGTTGATGAAGCACACGTGTTATTGAGTGGAAATAATACTTTAGGAGCAGACTTTTTAGCACAAGTACAAAGACGTGCTCGTAAGTATAATACAGGTACAATTATTATTACTCAACAACCAAGCGACTTTAGTGATCCAGGGGTTATCACTCAAGGTAAAGCTATTTTTGACAATGCTTCATATTATTTAGCAATGGGGCTAAAAAAACAAGCTGTTGAAGATTTAGCTAAGTTAATTGATTTAAATGATAATGAAAAAGAAGCGATTAAGAAATTTAATCAAGGAGAAGCACTATTTGTGTGCGGTAGTCGTAGAATGCAAATTAATATAATTGCGACTGAGCAAGAATTAGATTCCTTCGGTAGTGGTGGAGGATTGTAGTTAAGTAATTAGGTGGTGATGTTGTTTGAAAGGCAAAGATTTAATGAAAAAAGCACCTCAGGTAAAAGGTAATGCGAGTAAAGCAACATTACCAAATGGCGAAAAACTTTCTGACAAAATTAAACAAAATAAGGCTAACCAGAACGCTCAACATCAAGGAAAACAACAAGGTAAGGGAGCGTCTGGTGATGGCTCTGATAAAGGAGCTAATAAGAAGAAAAAAGGCGCAGGTCAGGAAAATAAAGGAAAAACATCTACAGGACTACCCAATGTCCAAGGTATGGGTACTGAGGTAGCTAAGGAGGCTTTAAAACAGGCTGCCGGAGTAGTACCATATACTAAATGGATTCCCAAGGGAATTAGAGATAAAATCATTGATAAATTCATGGATAGTGATGCAGGGCAGGCACTGGTAGAAAAAGGATTTAAGCAAATCAAGCTTCAGCTAATATTTATACTCATTACAACGGTTGCGTCGGCTCTGTTGACGTTGTTTATAATAGCAGCTACATTAACTTTAATTTTGGCACCAATTGCATGGATTGGTGATTTACTAAATGGTATAGGTGCTTTCTTTGAAAAACTTGGCAATTGGTTTAGTGGGGATGGTTGGTGTGTGGCCTCGGAATGTCAACAGAATGAGCAGTCAAGATATTATGAGGAACTTAACAAGGCCATTGCAAATTATCAAGGAAGTTGTAAGATTAATGAGGATTTGATAACTGCAACCATTTTTTATGGTCAGATGGTAAAAGAAGATAATGATTCTGGAACAGATGAAGATAATATAAATAAGTCTTATTTTGACTATTTGAATGTAGATGGTAGAGGTGGTAATGCCACTTCCAAAATTAATGGTTTGATAAAAGTATACTTAAAAGGAGAAGAAATAACAGATGAAGACACAGTTGATGAAAGTGGCTTTGTAGAAGTCTCTGAATGTTCTAGCAGTGCTATTAAGTATCGTGAGTATTTAATAAATAATTATATAGGAAATAATTATCCTGATGCTGCCCGCGAAGGAGTTAGAACTAAAGCTGAAATTGCTAATGAGATATTAAAAATGGGTGGAATATTAAATAATGGTACACTCACTATAGTGGAAAATACAGATGGCCTATTTACTATGCTTCCTGATGGTTTAAATTTAAGAGTGACTTCCCAACCTGCAAATTGTCGTTGCCATCCAACAAAAAAAGTGTATCAAGCGCATAAAGGTGTAGATATTGGTGGTGCCGGATATGATACGCAAATTCTTGCTTTTGAAGATGGTGTGGTAGAAGCTGTTACTACTGCTACGACGGTAACGTGTGGTAGCAGTATAATTAAACTAAAACACACAACAGCTTCTGGTGCGGTATATTATACTAGATATGTGCATTTAAATAGAAGATCTAACAACTTATTATCTACTTTGCCTGTAGGTACTAATGTTTCTAAGGGGCAGGTTATTGGATATGTTGGCGGGACAACTGCAGAGGATAGTTGTTCTACAGGACCACATTTACACTTTGAAGTGCATAATGGAGACGGCAAGGTAATAAATCCGTTGGTAGCACTTAATAACTATGCTAATGGGATTGATATTTTAGCAAATCAGGAATTTATTGAAGTTTGTGCAATAAATGGAGGTAGTTGTTAATATGAAAAAAATATTAGGGATATTGATGATGGCCTTCATTTTAACTGGTTGTAGCAGTGTAACATATAATTTAGATATTTATGTTGATTCTTTTGAAGAAAAATTATATTTTGAATATGGACGTAGTGATGGATTAGGGAATTTAGATACTTTAATACAAGATAATATTAAGAATATTCCATCATTAAAACAAGAAAATGTTGAATATGATGTTACTAGTTCTACTGTAGAAATTGCACATAAATTTAATGACGCTATGTGGATATCACAAAGTGATATAATCAAAACACTTTATAATACTGTTTTAGTTAATAAAAAAGGAAATGTAACTACAGTTAGGCTAAAAGGATATAATAATTCAAGATTTGTATGTGGTGAATTTGATGAAGGTTGTATGTTAACGTTAGATAAGATTACTTTTAGGTTGAATTCAGAATATCAAATTTTAGCATCGAACGCTGATATGATTAATGTAAATAAGAATCAACATATATGGGAGTTTGATGCGCACACTAAAGAAGAAGTTTATTTTTCGTATAGTGATAAGATAAGATGGGATGTAGTTATAAGAAATTTCATTCAATCACATATGACCCTACTTATAGTAATCGGTGTTTTATTAGGTGTTGCAATTGTAGGATTGATTGCTGTAGGAATATTTGTATATAAAAATAAGAAAAATAATAGTTAGGTGGAATAAAGATGAAATTGAAATTTAGGGCAGATGCTAAAGATATATTAATGTTTATCGTGTTTAGTATATTCTTATTATATTTTGTTGCAATTGCGGTAATAAATTTAGGAAGTTTTGCTCAAGAAGGTGTGTTAGTCGGGTTAAATCCTCTACCTGCTTTTAGTAGTAAGTATCTTTTTGCAACAATTATAGGATATATTGGTGCTTTGGTTGCTATTATCATGAGTGTTTCTTCTTTATTCTTTGATAGAGAAAAAGGATTTGGTATTTCTACTGATCCTAAAAAAGATAAAGGATATTCACGTTGGGCTACAGAAAAAGAAATGAAAAAAGAGTTAAAGCTTGTTCATGCAAAGGATTTAAAAAGTGATGTTGCAGGAATCCCTTTAATTAATAATGGTAGTGAAATTTGGGTTGATGACGGTGAATATCATAATTTAATAATTGGTTCTACTGGTTCTGGTAAAACCGAAATGATTGTTCAACCAATGGTTAAAGTTCTTGCTAAAAAAGGCGAGTCCATGATTATTACCGATCCTAAAGGTGAAATATATGAAAAGAATGCAGTAGAGTTAAAGGAAAAAGGATATAATATAGTCTTACTTAACTTTAGAGATCCTCAGCAAGGAAATTGTTGGAATCCGTTATCCTTACCATATAATTTATATAAGAATGGAAATCAGGATAAAGCTTGTGAGTTATTAGATGACTTAGCATTAAATATTCTGTATGATGAAGCATCTAAAAATCAGGATCCATTCTGGGAAAAAACTTCAGCAGATTATTTTGCCGGATTGGCTCTAGGACTTTTTGAGGATGCTAAAGAGGAAGAAATAAACTTAAACAGTATTAATTTAATGACTACTGTTGGTGAAGAAAAAATAGCAGGTACTACTTATATAAAGGAATATTTTAGCTATAAAGATCCAGCCGGTCCAGCTTATGTTAATGCATCATCAACATTAATGGCTCCTAGTGATACTAAGGGCAGTATTTTATCAGTATTTAAACAAAAAATTAAATTATTCGCTTCACGTGAAAATATGAGTGAAATGCTTTCACATAGTGATTTTGATATGGATAATATTGGACGTCAAAAAACAGCAGTATTTATCGTTGTTCAAGATGAAAAGAAAACATATCATTCTTTGGTAACAATTTTCTTGAAGCAATGTTATGAGACGTTAATTAGAGTGGCACAGGAATCTGGCGGAAAACTTCCATATAGAACAAATTTCATTTTGGATGAGTTTGCCAACATGCCACCATTAAAAGATGTAACGACAATGGTAACTGCAGCTCGTTCTCGTGCTATGAGATTTAGTTTCATCATTCAAAACTTTGCTCAATTATATGAGGTTTATGGTAAAGAAAATGGTGAAACTATTAAGGGAAACTGTGGTAATATTGTTTACTTAATTAGTAGTGAGTTAAACGCATTGGAAGAAATTAGTAAAATGTGTGGAGAAGTTAAATCTAAAGAAAAGGATAAAACTGCATCGACCCCACTTGTAACAGTAAGTGATTTACAAAGACTTCCTAAATGGACAATGATATTGATTCGTATTAGAATGATGCCATTTAAAACCAAATTAACTCCAAACTGGCAGATGATGAAAAATAATTGTTGGGAAAAAGATTATCCTAAAGCAGACTATCCGAATCGTGATAAGATGCCTGTAAATGTGTTTAATTTAAAATCGTTTGTTGAAGCTAAAAAAGAGGAAAAGATTAATGCAATGTTAGGTGGTAGTCCTACCCAAGATAGTTCTATGCCTATCATTCCACCTATGTTTGGGAATAAGGAACAGAATCCATCAACTAGCGGATTTAATGTTGATGATTTAGTTAAACGAATAGATGCTAAAATCGCAGAATTAGAGGAAGAGGAAAGATTAGAGAGGGAACAAGAAGAAAAGAAAACTGTTTCACAATCTACTCCAGAAGTTGTTGTTCAACCAACAGTTAATGAAAAAATTGAAAATAAGAATATTGAAAGTGAAGTTTCCCAAACGAACTTTATTCCAAATATTCCTCAACAGCCAATAATAGAGAAGGCTTTGGTTAACAAAGAAAGCATTGATGTACCAAGTGAAGAATTACCTGCTAACGACGTTAAAGAAGTCCAAACGACCGATAATACTTCAACAGAATCAACTAAGTTTATTACTGATGACCAATTTTTTGATGATTTCTTTAGTGAGGATGAATAAAATTCATCCTTTTAATTTTTGTCATATTTGTTGGATATACATATAATATTTTAGGTGATAGTATGTTTAATATATCTATTAGGGATTTAAAGAAGATAGTTCACACGGCTAGTATAATAGATATTAGAAGTATTGCTAGTTACAATAATAATCACATTCCGGGCTCAAAAAATATCCCATTTGAAGTATTGATATCTAAACCAGACAAATATTTAAACAAGAGCGATATATATTATATATATTGCCAAAAAGGTCATAAAAGCTTAAAAGTATGTCAAATATTAAATTCTTTAGGGTATAGCACTAAGAATATAATAGGTGGGTACGAGGCTTGGATTTTAGATAAGTAAGATAATTATAATATCTTATTTTCTTTTTTTTATAAAAAGGTTATAATGAATATAGGTGATAGAATGGAATATATAATAATCGTAATGCTTATAATAATTATGATAATAAGTGTTATCTCATTAATGAAAAATATCAATGAATCTAACATTTCTGAAAGACTGAGTAAACTGGAAACTAGTATGGTGAAAGAAATAGGGGAGTTTAAAAACGGACTTAGTCGAGATTTGAGTGATGATTTTACAAAGCTTAATGATCAGATTGACACCAGACTTAGATTTATTAATGATAAAGTAAATGAAAGATTGGATGAGAACTTTGAAAAGACAAACAGAACTTTTACTTCTGTTTTAGAGAGATTAAGTAAAATAGATGAGGCACAAAAGAAAATTGACACTTTATCCAATGACATAGTATCTTTACAAAGCGTATTAACAGATAAAAAATCTAGAGGTATATTTGGAGAAATCAATTTGAAGCATATTTTAAGTAGTGTATTTGGTGACAATAATAAACACATTTATCAGTTACAATATCCTTTTGATAATGGAGTTATTGCAGATTGTGTGTTATTTGCACCAGAACCTTTAGGTAAAATTGCGATAGATTCTAAATTTCCTTTAGAAAATTACCAAATTATGGTGGATAAAAATTATGATGCAAATGTTAGAAATAATGCTGAAAAATTGTTTAAAGCAGATATAAAGAAGCATGTGGATGCTATTGCTAATAAGTATATTATTCCAGGTGAGACTACAGATCAAGCAATTTTGTTTTTGCCAGCTGAAGCAATATTTGCAGAAATTAATGCCTATCATCAAGATCTTATTGACTACGCATATAAACGAAAAGTATGGATAACTTCTCCAACCACATTAATAAGTACATTAACTACACTTCAAATATTAATTAAAAATATTGAACGTGATAAATATACAAAAGTTATTCACCAAGAGTTAAGATTATTAGATGAGGAGTTTAAGCGTTATAAAGATAGATGGGATAAACTGTATCGTAGTATTGAAACAGTTTCAAAAGATGTGAAAGATATTCACACTACTACAGATAAAATTACCAAAAGATTTAATAGTATTAATCAAGTAGAAATGGAAGAGATAACTTATGAAAAAACTGAATAGATTAATTATATTAGTTATGTTGATTTTAAATACGTTATTTTTAACATTAACTGTATTAGGCAAATTTGATTCTAATATATTAGTTTCTTTGTCACTATATATAATTGTTTTTTTACCAACAATTATTAAAAAAATATTTAAAATTAAGATAATTGATCTAGCAGAATTACTGTTTTTGATATTTATATTTTTAGCACAATTATTAGGTAGTGTTATGCATTTTTATGGAATAATTAGTTGGTATGATTCATTTGTGCATTTTATTTCTGGGATTCTTTCAGCTTTATTAGCAATATATTTATTAGTCTTATTCAATAAATATAATAAGAAGAGTATTGCCTTTAATATTTTATTTATGTTTTCAATATCGTTAATGATTGCGGCAGGATGGGAGATATTTGAATTTACAGCAGACAGTTTATTAGGCGGTAATGCACAGAGAGCTTTGGAAACAGGTGTTAGAGATACAATGAAAGATATTATTTGTGCATTTATGGGTAGTATTTTAATAGTAATTCCTTATATATATAAATTGTCAGAAAATAATGATTAATAAAAAAATGTAATCTTTAGTTTAGATTACATTTTTTTTATGTGTGTTTTTTTAGCTATTCGTACAGCTATTAGAATCAACTAAGAAACAGTCTACACAATCCATTGCGTTTTGTGCATCGTTGGCTTCAGCAAATGCATGGATAGCAGTTTCAACTATAACAAATACTAAGAATACAATGGCACCTGCTAATAAACGTCTTAAAAGCTTTTGTTGTCCTTTCTTTATTTCATCCTCTTTTTGAGCGGCTACTGCTTTAAACATATCTAACATACCCGTAATAATAACAATTACTGGTGTTGCAATTTTTAATAAATCAAAAATTACATTTGTGAAATTAGGTAAACTTTTATGGAATTTGAAAGACGTATTCCCACAAGTAAGGTTACCAATAAAATCATCTTCTGTTGCGTGATCTCCTGGGTTTGGAGGGAGAGGATCTGTTCTTCCACCTATTGTAATGTCTAAAGATATTACACCTGAGGCCTCGTTATAGTCAACAAAATCTAATTGCAAATTTTCAATGTTTGTTCTGCATTTATATGTTGAACCAGTAGTTTCAACAATATCATCAAAAGTTAATTTATTAGTAAAAGAATAACTAAGCAAACCAGGGGATTTAAATTCACTAATTGACTTAGTCTGGGTATTAAGAACATATATAAATGTATGACTGAATGAAACCTGGGTCAAATGATCCATATAATATCCACCATTATATGGAACAACACATGTTAACTGATTTTCTTCTTTTTTTACTACTGCTTTATCTAATAACTGAACTTCGGTTGGATCATACATTCCACCTCCCCAAGTATTTGTACTTCGCAAAGTAAAATGATTCTCTACAGTATCACCCGGATTTGAAGGTTTTATACCATATACGTATATGGTTTCAGGACACTCAAATGGGTTGTCTTTGAAAGCATCAACTAAATCATCATCTAAAACTACCGCATTCTTATAGCCACCGTCTTCTCTTAGGTCAACGGGATTACATCCTTCAGTAGCAACCTCTTTTCTATTATCTGAATAAACTATCATTAAGTTAGTACCACAAATATCAATATTAACAGCTGCTGAATGATATGTGCAGTATACCCCTTGAAAATCATGTTCAAACCAATCATCATCATATTTAGCAATTACATTAATAGGTATTGCTAGAAACATTAATAAAAAAGCCATGAATAAAAATTTTTTCATTTAAATCACCTATTTTAATTATAACACATATGTAGAAAAAATAAAGATTAAAATGTAAAATTTACGTTAAATACTATATTTTTATTTTTAAATCATCTATAATAATAATAGAGGTGGAGTAGGATGGAAGAGAAAATTTTAGAAATATTAAAAAGCCATGATAAAGCTCTAGATATCCATGAAATAAATGATATGTTAGGTTTTAGTTCTGTAGAAGAATTAAAAGAACTTATAAAAACATTAAATACTATGGAAGAGTCATTAAAAGTATATCGTACTAAAAAAGATAGATATTTATTATTTAATAATAGCAATTTAAAAATAGGCAAGATGATTGCAAATAAGAAGGGATTTGGGTTTGTTGATATAGAAGGACCTGAGGATGTTTTTGTAGCACCTACCAATATGAATAACGCAATACATGGTGATGATGTAGTTGTAGAAATTATTACTAAAAAAGGTCTTCAGATGGAAGGAAGAATTGTAAAAATTATTAGTCGTAAATTAAAACACATGGTAGGTGAGTTATATAATGATCAATATGGAACCCCATGTGTAGATTTAGATGATGAAAAGGTAAAAATTAATATTCAAATTGATAAGGCAAAAACATTAGGAGCCATGCCTGGTCATAAGGTTTTGGTTAAAGTTACCAATAAAATGAAAGATAATAATTATCGTGGAGAAGTTGTGCGCATATTAGGACATAAGAATGATCCGGGGGTAGACATTCTATCGATAGTAGCTAAGTATGATATTCCAGATACTTTTTCTGATGAAGTTATAGCTGAATTAGATGAAATCCCTGATAGTGTATCTGAAGAAGAACTAAAAGGAAGAGTTGACTTAAGGGAAGAAGTAATATTTACGATAGATGGTGACGATACTAAGGATATAGACGATGCGATTTCAATTGAAAAACTAGAAAACGGTCATTACAAGCTCGGCGTTCATATAGCAGATGTTAGCTATTATGTAGAAGAAGGCTCCAAAATAGATGAAGAAGCATATTTAAGGGGAACAAGCGTTTATTTGGCAGATCGAGTAATCCCTATGTTACCACATAAGTTGTCTAATGGTATTTGTTCTCTTAATCCTAATGTGGATAGATTAGCAATGTCTTGTGTTATGGAAATTGATGAAAATGGTAATACAGTTAGCTATGATATTTTTGAAAGTGTAATTAAATCTAGAATCCAAATGACTTATAAGAAAGTAAATAAAATTTTGGAAGAAAATATTATTGACACAGAATATGAACCTTATGTAGAAAAATTGCAATTAATGGCAGAGCTTGCCAAAATTCTTCGCAAGATGAAAGAAAAGAGAGGATATATTGATTTTGATTTAGATGAAGCTAAAATAATTGTTAACGAAGACGGAAAAGCTATTGATGTTGTAAAAAGAAATCGTGGAGTTGGGGAAAAACTAATAGAAGATTTTATGATTGCAGCAAATGAAACTGTTGCAACACATGTTCATTTTATGGAGTTGCCTTTTCTCTATCGTATTCATGGGGAACCTAATGAAGAAAAAATTAATAATTTCTTAAAATTTGTAAGTGTGCTTGGATATAATGTTAAAATGAAAGGTAAAGAAATTACACCAATCGTATTACAAGATATCTTGTTCCAATTAAAAGAAAAGAAAGAATTTCATATTTTATCTGCCTTTTTATTAAGAAGCATGCAGAAAGCGGTTTATGATAAAACTAATATTGGGCACTTTGGTTTAGGAAGTAAATGTTACACTCACTTCACATCTCCAATACGAAGATATCCTGATACAACTGTACATCGTTTACTTAGAAAATACTTATTTTTACATCAAATGGATCGAGATACCATCAATTATTTAGAAGGTAAATTAATTGTTATTGGCCAACACACTTCAGAAGCAGAGAGGGCTGCAGTTGAATGTGAACGAGAAGTTGATGATATGAAGATGGCTGAATATATGATGGACCATATTGGTGAAGAATATGATGGCATTGTAAACACAGTGACTAATTTCGGAATGTTTATTGAATTAGATAATTTAGTAGAAGGATTAGTTCGCTTGGATGATTTGACGGATGACTATTATGTGTTCGATGAGGAAACATTTAGTTTAAGAGGAAAGAATAATAAGAGAGGGTATCGACTAGGTGATCGATTAAGAGTTAGAGTAAAGGCTGCAAATAAAGAGGCTAAGACAATTGATTTTGTGCTGGCAAATTCTAATGAAGGTGAAACTAATGGAAATTAACAACAGAAAAGCATATCATGATTATTTTGTTTTAGAAACTGTTGAAGCTGGGATAGTTTTAACCGGAACTGAGATTAAGTCTATAAGGGAAAACGGTGCTAATATTAAAGATAGTTATGCTATTATAAAAAATAATGAAGCTTTTTTACTTAATGCGCATATTAGTCACTATGAAAATGCAGGTGTATTTAATCATAATGAGAATCGTACTAGAAAATTATTGTTAAATAAAAAAGAAATATTAAAATTAAAAGAAAAAATCACTCTAAATGGATATACATTAGTGCCTTTAAAAATGTATTTTAATCGCGGCATTTTAAAGGTTTCTTTAGGAATCTGTAGGGGTAAGAAAAATTATGATAAAAGAGAATCTATTAAGGAACGCGATATAAAACGCGAAATTAGTAGAGATTTTAAAAATAATTATTAATATTGTTGAAAAAATTATACATAAATGGTATAATTTTTTTAATACTAGGGAGGTTATGAACATGAATGGTGAAGGATATTATAAAGATAGAGGGGAAGAAAAGAATTGGCCCAAATTAATATTAATGATTCTAGGTGGCTTAATTTTAGCGCTTATTGTGTTTTTATTAGTAAAAGGTTGTGTATTAAATAATAAGAATGAGGATTTAGAACGCAGTTTATTAGAAGCTGGAAAAGAATACTATAGTTCAGGTGTTAATTTGTTGCCACAAGCAAAGGGAGAATGTTCTACAGTTACTTTAGGAACTCTTGTAAATAAAAATTTACTTTCAAGTGAAGACTATGTTACTTGCAATAATGATAAGACATATGTAAAAGTATGCAAATTAGAAAGTGGAAACTATCATTATGTTCCAGTATTACAGTGTGGTGAAGCTATGGCTGATGATAATTTCACAGTATGGAAAGATGGCTTTGAAAGTGATTTAGTCGCTGACAAATCAGATGTTCGATTCACATTTAAGGGAGAACACCAAGAAGGTGCAGTAGATGATGCAACTAAAGAAGAGGAAGCCTGGTTAGATGAGCTAACTGGCATTAATTACCAAACTATAAGTTCCACTCAATATTATCGTTATCGTGATTTAATGTGGAAGTGGCAGACTACAACTAAAAAATACTATTCTTCTGATGACAAAGTGTATTATGCAAGTGCACCAAGTGGTGAGTATACAAATAAAGAAGGTACTACTACTGGATGGAAATGGTATACAACTGTTTCTAATAAAGTTTGGGAAAAAGAGGCAGATCCAACAGTAACAAAAGCATCTTTATATAGGTATATTTGTTATGATGGCGAAATGAAATATTCTACTACTCCATGTGAGGCAGGATATGAACAATTTAGACAAGGTTCAGGATATTATTGTGTTAAGGGTAACTTTGGAGCATTCACAGAGTCTTGTTCATCAAAGGGTAGTGATTGGAAAGAATATGGAAGACAATACACTTGTGATGGAAGTAAAATTGTTGGTGAAGGTACAGTTTGTTCTATTACATGCCCAGCGGGAACACTTTTAAATGATGATGAAACTGAATGCGGAAATATAGTTGAATCAACTACAAAACAATATTATCCAAGTAAAAGCAGTAATGCGAGTGGAGAAAAAAATTACTATCTAACAGCGCCAGTTAATGGTGCCGTAAAAGATAGTTCTACAGAAATAGAAGTATCTAGATATTATAAAACAGTAACTACAACCACAAGTAAGTATTATTCAACATCACCTTCAAAAGGAGCAACAAAAGTGGGTGAAGGTATCTGGGGAAGTTGGACAGAATATCAACTAACACAGCCAAAACCTTATGCTGACACTAGAGAAATTGAAACAAGAACAAAGGTTGTATTTAAAAGAGTTACAAATGTTAATTCTAACAATTGGACAGCAATTGTTGATGATTATTTAAGTGAAGCTGATTTGATTGCTAAGTATCAGTCCTTAGGATATCAAGTAAATACCTTAAGGGATATTGAAACAGCTGATAATTTAAGATATCAAGTAAAATTACAATATAGGGATAGAAAGTAAGAATAAGGAGGGTATATATGACAGATATAGAGAGAATTGAATTATTAAGACAATTAAGAGCTCAAACGTCTTCAGCTCCTCGAGCTGAAATTGATCAAGAAGTATCTGAAATAGATGCGACTATAGCTGATTATGAAGAACAAATTGCTGAATTAGAAGCAAAAATAGCTAGTCTTGATAATTATTTGTACAAAAATCCTAATGAAGAAACAAGAGATTTAACTGAAGAATTATTAGAAGAATCTTTTGCAGAACAACTTGCAACACTAGATAGAGAAGATAAAGAATATGAAGAGCTAAAAGATTTAGGCCAACGTATTTATGATAGCTATTCTGATGATATAGCACAATTAGATACTGATATTGCGGCCATTGAAAGAAGACTTCGTAAAAATGAAATTGCTGTTAGTAAGAATTTAAGAATGCAATTAAGTGTTGAAGAGTTGGAAGAATTAACTAGTGAATTAGAGGTAAAAAAATCTCGCAAAGTTGAATTTGAAGGGTATCAACAACTATATGCTACTGATGTTCAAGATTATAGTGAGTTGCTTGAGGCTAACAATAAAAAAAGACAAATATTGCTTGCTAAACAAGACAGATTAAAAGCTGTAAAAGAAAGTAGAAAAAATAATAGTAGTATTATTAACAGACATCAATTACGCTTAGATCAAGATGAGCTTGCAAGATTACAAGCAGGAGTACTTGCTTTACAAACAAGAAAAGAACATATTACTTTTGATACTTATGCAGTTTTAGATAGATTAATTGCAGATGCTGAAAGAAAAAAAGATGAGCCAGCAGTAGAATCAGAAGCAGTTGTTGAAGAGGAACCAGAAACATTTACAACAATGCCGGTTTTGGAATTACCAAAAAAAGATGAAGAAGTTGACTATGAGGCTGCTCTTACCACTCCATCTGAATTGGATGAGGAACGTGAAGCTGTAGTTGAAGATTCTAGTGAAGAATTAATAGAAAAAAAGAAAACTGGAAAAATTAAAGAGTTTTTGCAAAAACATTATAAAAAGTTTATTGCAGCGGCTTTAGCCTTATTAGCTGTATTAGGTCTAAAACAATGTACTTCAACTTTGGATTATATAGAGTTTAGTAATGACGATGTATCTATACATGGGCAACCATTTGATAGTGATGACGAAGAAGACATTACCTTAGGTGATCAAGAAGATATTCAACAAGATACTGATCAGAATATTGTTCCAGATCCTGATGGGGAAGATAAAAGTGATGAGTTGATTCCAAAACCAGATGTACCATCAGGTCCTTCAGATTCTTTAGACTCAGATCCGATTGTAGATGATACTCTTGGAGGAGAAGATACTGTAGAAAAAAATGTTGAATTGTCGCCTGGCGAATCCGTAGCTAATATTTCTGACATTGTACAGGGAGAAGCTATTTCACATGGGGATGAGGTTGGAACTGCGTTAGGTAGTGGTATAGCGTTAAAAGATTATACAGAACAAGGAAGTGCTGTTGTTGATCTTACTCCGGATACACCTACGGAAGGTGTGGTTATGGAAGATGCACCTGTAGTTACAGAAGGGACTCAATCAGGAACACAGACAGAAGATAAAACTCTTCATCAAACATTGGAGGAATTCTTTGGAGGCCCAATATCAATTACTGATTCAGAAAACGCATATGAAATGGGTGAAGATTCAGTAGATAAGCAACGTTAGGAGGATATTATGGAAAATAGAACAAATAAAACAATTAAATTTAGCGAAGAAGAAAAATATTTTATTTTAAAACAAGCTGTATTTAAAGGAAATAGTTATTATTTAACAGTTAGAATTACTCCTGATGGACATGATTTTACTAATGAATTTGCTGTATTACAAGAGAAAGAAAGAGATGGTCATTTGTATTTCAGCAGAGTTAATGATACAAAAACATTAGGAATTTTATTAAAATATTTGGATGATCGTGACGAAAGTGAGAAGTAAAAATTCTCACTTTTTTATAATAAGATGCAAAAACAATATAAATGTGATATAATACAGTCACATGGGGCTGTTCAGGTTTCGACAGGTATTTTAGAGTATAAATGGCAAGCCGGAGGCACACGTTACGTGCAAACAAAAAATAACTGGAAACAGAAATCAATTAGCTTTCGCTTAATAATATAGAAGGCTGCTTCTTTTATCTTTTTCCTACGAAGATAATAAGAGGCTCGATTTAGTAGGATATATTATTATTTAGCTTAGAAGTAATAATGAAAATAATAAGCTTACTGATAAATTGGATTGTTAGTTACCGTATTTATTAGGACATTCAATAACTAAATAAGCTTGTAGAAGTTTATATGAAGAAATACTTGGACAGGAGTTCGATTCTCCTCAGCTCCACCAATGATGATTTTAACCTTTATTTTATAAAGGTTTTTAAATAAAAAAATGTGCTTTGATTATGTTTAATCATTTTTGCGAAAGAACAGATGAGAGAGTGATATAATGAAAATATTAATAAATCCCAAAAACTTAATACCTAATGAAACTTGGCAGGCATATAGAAAAGTTAGGGCTATTATTGAAAATAATTCTGCTTGTTTTGCGATTACTATGGAAGCAGGTAAATGTATATTTCCGGGCGGCACTTGTGAACAAAATGAAGATGAATTATCTGCTATTCAAAGAGAAATAAGAGAGGAAACAGGAATCGATTTTCAAGTTTCTAAATTTCATAAAATACTAGAGTTAGAAACAATGTATGATGATGCCATAGACTATAAAACTAAGCAAATAAAACCAAGACATACAATTACAACATATTATTATGTGAAAACTGATAAAGAAATTAATACAGAACAAATGAATCTTACTGAGGGTGAAATAAAGGAAGATTTTAAAATATCATTTGTAGATAGAGAAACTTTAATGAAAATGTTATTAGAGGATCATTCTGGTGCTATGAATGGAAAAATATTTGATGAAGAAAATTGTATTGTAGCAAATAGTATTATAAAAAATAGATAGTTTCAATAAGAATTAGGAAATGATTTGTTTAGCGGGTGTGAAAATACAAAAATTCAAGGCAAATGTGTAAAGCAATTATAACTATATTAGTTACACCTTTTGACAATAATATATTTAAATGCTATAATTAATTAGTCGCAAAAATAGTAAGGTGGTAATATGAAAATTAACAGTGTTAATTTAGCTATTAGTGCAGTTAGACGTAGTCAGTATCCAACTGATGAAAAACCAGAGTTTTTGTTGGTTGGGCGTTCTAATGTAGGAAAGAGTAGTTTTATAAATACCCTTATTAATCGTAAGAATTATGCTAGAACTTCTGCTACTCCAGGGAAAACACAAACAATTAATTTTTATTTGGTAAACGATTTATTTTATTTAGTAGATGCTCCAGGATATGGATATGCTAATTTAAATAAAGCAAAACAAAAAAAATTCGGATTAATGATGGAAGATTATTTGACTAATAGAAAAAATTTAAAGCAAGTGTTTATGTTAATTGATTTTAGACATAAGCCAACCAATGATGATCTTATGATGTATAATTATTTAAAGCATTATAAGATCCCAGTAACCATAGTGGCCACTAAAACAGATAAGATAGGTATTACATTACAACAAAAACAACGTGCCACAATTTTAGAAGAATTAGATTTAGTAGTTGGTGATGATTTTGTAATGTTTTCCAATGTTACAAAATTAGGTCGTGATGAAATTCATGGAAAAATAGAAAGAACTATTTAATTATCTCATTATTGCTGTTAATTCATAAAATACTTTAGGTGATTTTATGAAAATAGAAAAACTAAGTGATGATAATTTTATAGTTTTTTTAAATAAATTATATTTTAAGGATAGTAAGTTTGAATTGCCGAGGGATTTTGAAATTTATTTTAAAGGATTATTTAAGAGACTTGGCAGTTTTTATAATATAAATGTTTCAGGATATTACGATATTAATATTTATTATGATAAAATTTATGGCTATGTTTTAGATATAAAAAAAGAGGCAATAGATTTTTATGATTATTATGATGATCATATCGATATGAAAATATCAATTGACAATAATCAAAAATTTTTGTTCAAGTTAAGTACTGTTAGTGTCTTAAATGAACGGGTAGTATCATATTGCCACTTATTTAGGGATAATAATGATATTTATGCGTTACCAAAGAAAACAATCACCCAACAGCTCCTGGGGCATTTAATAGAAAATAGTTGTATTATTTATGGGAATAAAGCGGAAAGATTAATTAGACATTGTAAAGATATTAAAACTAAGCAACTTTTTGTCTGAAAAAACTGAAGATATGTTATAATAAGTACGAAACAGAGGTGGTAATATGAAAAAACCAGTTGTTGCACTAGTAGGTAGACCAAACGTAGGAAAATCAACAATATTTAATCGTTTGGTGGGGAAAAAAGTATCTATAATTGAAGATACACCTGGAATTACTAGGGACCGTATATATGGAAATGTTAAATTTGACGATTATTCTTTTCATTTAATTGATACCGGGGGTATAGATTTAAGTGAAGATTCGTTTAATGATGAAATTAAAGTGCAAGCTGAACTAGCAATAGATGAGGCAGATGTTATTTTGTTTGTAGTTGATGGAAAAGAAGGTATAACAACTAATGACTTAGTGGTTAAAGATATGTTATTAAAGTCAGGGAAGCCTGTTATTGTAGTTATAAACAAAATTGATAGTCGATTAGCTAAAGATAATGTATATGATTTTTATGAATTAGGTTTTGATGAATATATAGAGGTTAGTGGTGAACAAAATATTGGAATTTACGATTTGTTAGAAAAAACAACTAAAGATTTTCCAAAATTTGAAGAAGAGTATAATTCTGATATAATTAAATTTTCCGTAATTGGAAGACCGAATGTAGGAAAGAGTAGCTTAGTAAATGCTATTTTAAATGAAGAACGTACAATTGTTTCTAATGTAGCTGGAACTACTAGGGATGCGATTGATACACCATTTACTTACCATGGTGAAGAGTATGTAGTAATAGATACCGCTGGAATGCGCAAGCGTGGTAAGGTTTATGAAAATGTAGAAAAATATAGTTTATTACGTTCTTTAAAAGCAATTGATCGATCTGATGTATGTTTATTAGTGTTGAATGCAGAAGAAGGTATTATTGAACATGATAAGCATATTGCTGGATATGCTTTAGAAGCAGGGAAACCAATAGTAATAGTAGTTAATAAATGGGATACCATCGATAATAAAGATAGCGCAATTAAGGAGTTTACTAATTTGATTAGAAATAATTTTCAGTTTATTCAGTATGCACCAATTGTATTTTTATCGGCGTTGACTAAGAAGAGAATTCATACGCTTATGCCAGAAATATTAAAGTGTTTTGAGAATAGTAAAAAAGAAATAGCAACCAGTGCATTAAATGATGTTATTACTGATGCTTATTCGCTTAATTTACCACCAACATATAAAGGTAAACGCTTAAAAATTTATTTTAGTAAACAAGTTGCTACCTGTCCACCAACTTTTGATATACAAGTTAATAGTAGGGGATTAATTCATTTTTCATATGAGAGATATTTAGAGAACAAGTTAAGGGAAGCATTTGATTTTAGTGGAACACCTATAGTTTTACAATTTAAAAATAAAGGAGAAGAGGAATAAACCTCTCTCCTTTTTTATAACAATTTATTAATATAGTCTAATATATCTTTTGCTTGATTAGTAATATAACAATAGCTTTCTATTTCATCAGATGAAAAATTGTTTAAGAAAATTTTTTTAAAACAAGAAAATAAATTATCAAAATAATTATTTAAATTATAAATAATTATTGGGTGATTTATCTCACCGTTACGTTTCATTTCTATTACTGAAATTAATTCATAGAAAGTTCCGATGCCACCAGGCAAAAAGATAATAATATCACTATTACTGATTAATTGTTGAGTTCTTTGTACGACACTATCAGCAATTATTTCTTCGTTGCATGCTAGTTGCCTTAAATCGCTAATTTGTTTTGGAGTGTAAACAGCCGTTATTTTGCAATTGTATTTTTTGGCTATTTCATAAGATAAACCTAAAATGCCATTGCGACTAGTACCGAAAATTAATTCGTGATTTTTGTTAAAAAGTTGAATTAGAAAATCTTTGCTTTCTGTTAAATATTGTTTGGGGATATTATTGCTTGATGAACAAGCTATAAAAATTCTCATTAGTGATACCTCCTATGTTAATAGTATAGCACAATTATCAAAAAAACATATAATAAATCAGGAGGGTTGATATGTTTAATTTTTCAGATAATTTTTTTAACAAAGTAGAGAAAAAAACCAATGTTGGAAAGGATACTATTTTGAATTTGGCATCTAAACTTCAAAAATCGGATTTAAAAAATGAAGCAACACTTCGTGAAGTAATTCAAGAATTAGGTAAAATGACTGGCAAGGAAGTGTCAAAGGATAAAGAAGACAAAATTATAAAAGCTGTGGTAAATGATAAGGTTCCTAAGGATATTGGGGGAATGTTTTAACGACAAAGTAGTGTATAATTTTACATTTTTGGTTTAATAGATAGATATTTTGTGATAAAATAATAATAGGTGGTAATATGGATAGACAAACTAAAATAAATGAATTTGTTCTGGCTTTAGAAGGGATGTCTTCTAATGTAGTCCAACAAGCGTTTGAAGTTAGTTCAACTTGTTTAGATGAGTTAGAGGTTAACATTATAGAGTATATTCATACTAAGTATCCAACCATCTTATTTACCAAAGAGGAACTTCATGGCATCATAGAAAAAATTTATAGAAAAAAACATTATAACTTAAAAAAATCGATGGATAGTAATATAGGCATGATGAGATATAAAATGGAAGAACAAGATTCCGATATAGATGCGATTATTCTTGAGGAAATTGCTAAATATAAAATGCTTTTTGCTAGTATCAGTGCTGGTACAAATATTAGTTATTTAGGATTAGTGGACGAATGTAGTCAAAATATAATGGCTATGTTAATTAGAAAGAATACATCTTTATCATTTGCTAAAAGAACTGGTGAGGTTCAAGAATATGTTTATCAATTAGTAAATGATAGTTTTCTTAAAATAATGGTAGCGTTAGGTGATAATTTTTTAGATAACGGGATATTACCTATTGAAGAAGATTTTAAAAATATTGAAAATGGGAGAAGTAAAGTGAAAACAGAAGAATTTTTTTAAATTCTTTTTTTTTGTGCATATATACCCGAAAATTTTCATATAGTTTAATGAATTATAGGAAAGTAGGGATTATATGGAAAAACAAGAAATTATAAAAAGTATTACTGAAAGAACTGGGGGAGATTTATATTTGGGTGTAGTGGGGGCAGTAAGAACAGGTAAATCTACATTCATTAAGAAGTTTATTGAAAACTTGGTGGTTCCTAATATTATAGATGAGTATGAAAAAAAGCGTGCCTTAGATGAGATTCCGCAAAGTGCACAAGGCAAAACAATAATGACTACAGAGCCCAAATTTGTTCCTAGTAATGCAGCTAATATTAAAATAGATGATTTTAGTGCTAATGTTAGGTTGGTAGACTGCGTAGGATATGTAATTCCTGGGGCTAAAGGTTATGAAGATGATAATGGTCCTAGGATGGTTAGGACACCATGGTATGATGATGAAATTCCGTTTATTGAAGCTGCTGAAATAGGTACAGAAAAAGTTATTAAGGATCATTCTAGTATTGGAATTGTTGTTACAACTGATGGTTCAATAGGTGAACTAGAGAGACAAAATTATATAGAGGCAGAAGAAAGAATTGTCAGCGAACTAAAGGAAATAGGTAAACCATTTATAGTACTATTAAATTCTACACATCCAATGCTTCCAGAAACAGAGCGTATGGCAGAAGGTTTGAAGGATTCTTATGGAGTACCAGTTCTTCCTATTAGTGTTGAAAATATGTCAGAAAGGGATATTTATTCAATTTTAAGAGAGGCATTATATGAATTTCCGGTATTAGAAGTCAAAGTGGATATGCCAGAATGGATTGCTTGTTTATCACCAAATAATTGGCTGAAAAAAGTATATATGGAAAAAATCAAAGAAAGTGTTATAGAAATTGATAAATTAAGAGACGTCGAACATATTACAAAACATTTTAGTGATTGTGAGTATATAAGTAAGGCATATTTATCAAATGTGGATACTTCTACGGGTGAAGTGACAGTTACTCTTCAAGCACCATCAAATCTTTATAATAGAGTACTAAAAGATATCATAGGTATAGATATCTCAAGTAAATCACAATTGCTTAGATTATTTCAAGATTATAACGAGGCGAAATTGGAATACGATCAAATAAAAACTGCTTTAAAAATGGTGAAAACAACTGGATATGGTGTGGCATCTCCAACACTTTCTGATATGAAATTGGATACACCCGAAATATTAAAACAAGGTAGTAGATATGGTATTAAATTAAAGGCTGTAGCCCCATCTATTCATATGATTAGAGTAGATGTGGAAAGTACTTTTGAACCAATCATAGGATCAGAGGTTCAAAGCAAAGAACTTATTAACTATATTATGCGCGATTATGATAATGAGCCAGATAGTATTTGGAAAAGTGAAATATTTGGACGCAGTTTAGATGTTATAGTTAAAGAAGGAATTCAAGCTAAATTATCTATGCTTCCAGAAAACGCTCGTTATAAATTACAACAAACATTATCTAAATTAGTTAATCGTGGTTCAGGTAATTTATTTGCTATAGTTTTATAAATTTAATTATTAAAATAAAGTGTTAAGTAAACTAGTTGAAACTAACTAATAGATAATTACCGATTATCGATACAGGGAAAATAATAACAGGTTACTTGATTTAAGGTATTTGATCTAAGAATATATCTGTATAAATTGTTAATTATTTTTAGCTTTTATAGGTAAAAAAATAGCAAAATATATTGATTTTATTATAGAAACATGGTATCCTGTAAATGTAAGCAAGATAGCTTATTAATTATAGGAGGTTAGAACATATGTCAAAGACAGAATTAGTTAACTTTATTGCAGAAGAAGCTGGGTTAACAAAAGCAGATGCATCTCGTGCTTTAGAAGCAATGATGAATGGTGTTATTAAAGGATTAAAAACAGAAGGTAAAGTAACTTTAACAGGTTTCTGTACTTTTACTGCTAAAAAGAAAGCAGCTAAAGAAGGCCGTAACCCTAGAACTGGTGAAACAGTTAAAATCCCAGCTAGAGTTGCTGCTACAATTAAAGCTGGTTCTAAATTAAAAGACGCTTTAAACTAAAAGGCTAACGGCCTTTTTTTCTTGGAAAGATGTGATAATATGTATGGGGCAACTTTAAAAATTTTAAAAAAAATTAATACTGCAGGATTTAAGTCTTATGTTGTCGGAGGATATGTTCGTGATTTATATTTAAATAGACACAGTATGGATGTCGATATATGTACTAATGCGACTCCCCAGGAGTTAAAAGAAATTTTTGGTGGGGCCATGTTGCCCTCAGTAAACTATGGGTCTGTAACAATTGTATACAATAAGATAAGATTTGAAATTACAACATTTCGCAAAGAATTGAAATACGAAAATAACCGTTTGCCTATTAAGATTAAATATATAGATAGCTTGCTTGATGATGTGAAAAGAAGAGATTTCACCATTAATACACTGTGTATGGATGAGAATGGAGAAATAATTGATTTGTTGGGTGCTATAAGAGATTTGGATGATAAAGTAATAAGGATGGTGGGTAATCCGAAAAAACGATTAAAAGAGGATGCTTTAAGAATTCTAAGGGCTATTCGATTTGCTACAATTCTAAATTTTAGACTAGATGACAATTTAAAAAAATATATTAAAAAATATGGGCACTTATTGAAAAAGTTATCATATTATCGCAAACAAACTGAACTAGAAAAAATATTTAGTAGTTCTAATGCTCATTATGGAATTTCTCTACTAAAAGAATTAGAGTTGGTAGAAAGTTTAGAGTTATCAAATATAGATAATTTAGTGATTACTCCGAGTTTAATTGGCATTTGGTCTCAACTAGGAGTAGAGGATATTTATGGTTTTTCGAAGCATGATAAAGAAACTATAAAGGGTATTCAAAGGTTATTAGAATTAGATTTATATGATTCCAAGATTTTATATCATTATGGCTTATATAATTGTTCTATTGCTGCTGAAATATTAAAATTACCTAAAAAGATAGTCACTAAAAAATATAATGATTTAGTTATCCACAGCACAAATGATATTATGATTAAAGGGAACGATATAGCGCAGATTTTAAATCGAAAACCAGGACCTTATATTAAGGAAATTATAGAGGATTTAGAAAACTCAATATTAGATCACGTAGTCGAAAACCAGTTTGAGTCTCTAAAGAGTTATATTGTGAATAAATATGGCGATGTACAAAACAAATAAAATGATATATAATTAAAGTGTGGTGATAACAATGGTTAACAAGCTAGAGCAAATTATTAAAAATAAAGATGTAGTTATACCGAACTTATTGTTTTATAATTATCGAAAATTAAATATGAGTGCGGAAGAAATGATTTTGCTATCGTATTTATTAAGCGGAGAAGAAGTTTTTAATCCAAAGAAAATTAGTCAGGAATTATCTATTCCATTAGGTGAATTGATGGACATATTAACTCACTTGAAAGAATTAGACTTGGTTAAGATAGAGCTAAAAAAGGTTAATAATGTTAGGGCTGAAGTAATAAACACGGATGGCTTTTATAACAAATTACTAAATTTATTGATGGATGAAAAACCTAAAAAAGAAAGCTCTCAGATTTTTGACTCTTTTGAACAGGAGTTTGGACGTACACTATCTCCTATGGAATACGAAATTATTAATGCCTGGTTAGATAGTAATATAGACGAGGAAACCATACTTTTAGCCCTAAAAGAAGCGGTGTATAATGGGGTAAATAATTTACGTTATATTGATAAGATATTAAGTGAATGGGTTAAAAAGGGCATAAAAACAGCTGCCGATTTAGATAATAGTAAAAGGCAGTTTAGTGTTCAGAAAAAAGAGTATCCAGAAGAAGTAGATTATGATTGGCTAAATGATGAAGAGTAAAGAAATTATACAGTATTTAGATGAACTGATTCCTAATCCGAGATGTGAATTAAACTATAATAAGGATTATGAATTATTAATCGCAACTATGCTAAGTGCTCAAACTACAGATAAACGAGTGAATATGGTAACTGAGGTGTTGTTTGAAAAGTATCCTGATTTAAAGTCTTTAGCGGAAGCGTCTATTGATGATTTAATTAATATTATAAGACCGGTAGGCACCTTTAGAAGAAAAGCACAAAATATAAAATTAATTGCGGAAGCTTTATTGTTAAAAAGTGATGGTATAGTTCCAAATGATAGATTATTTTTAGAATCATTAAGTGGTGTAGGTAGGAAGACTGCAAACGTAGTATTAAGCAACTTATTTAATGAGTCTTGTATCGCAGTTGATACTCATGTTTCTAGAGTAAGTAAGAGATTAAATATTGCTAATAAAAATGATGATGTTTATAAAGTTGAAAAAAAACTAAATAAATTTTTTGCGGGAGAACAATTAGGACGTATTCATCATCAATTAGTATTATTTGGGAGATATTATTGTAAAGCAATAAAACCAAATTGTGAATCATGCAAATTAAAAAAATATTGCAAAAAAAATAGTTAGAATTCTAACTATTTTTTACTTGGATGGTTTTTATTAATTCATCTGTATATCCATTGTAAGAAATATGATATTTAATGGTGTATGTTCCTTCAATAGAAGTATCAATAGTAGATGACGGTCCTTCTATTGTAGTAGTTATTACGGCTTGGTCTGTTACATCAATCATATTTTCTAAAACAACTACAGGATTATTAGGTTCTGTATATGGCGTATTAATAAACAATTGAATATTATCTTCACCGTTTATTTGTGCTGTGATAATAGATTGATTAAGTGTTGCAGATACTGTTGTTTCAGAACCTGAACTTGCATTTGCTTTATAAATAGTATAGCTAGTTTTAACTATAAATGTGGTTGATTCTTCTGTAACTGTAGTCGTATATGAAGTATCACTAGTATTAGCAATTAAAGTTAAGTTTCCATCAGCTTCCCTTTTATAAATGTCATAACTTATAGTACCGATGTTAGTATTATTATATTCTAATCTTTGTGCGATAAATTCATTTAAAGCTTCTTCTGTATAGAAGATAGGGGCAAATTCTTGCCTGATTGCTGCCTCATCGATTGTTGCAGAAGTTATTGCATCCCATGATAATGTTACTTGATTATCTACTGTAATAGCTTTTAAATTTTTAACGTTTTTTAATTGTGCAAATCTAGTTGATGTTTCGGTAGGCTCGGTACCTTGTTTAAATACCTCAGTAGTAATTAAATCTTGTGGTGTTAAACCATCAATTGCTAGCAGAGGAGTTGCTGTTCCGATTTCAACATTTACTTCTACCACACTATTTGGCATTGTAAATGTTTCTCTACCATCTAAAACTCCTTTAATCACTGCTTTAAATAATCTTGTGTTTTGTCCAGATGATAACTTATTATTATATTCGCTATAAATTTTATCGTATCCATACCATAGTGCTACAGCATAATCTCTAGAATAGCCTGCCACCCATAAATCATTAACGGCATTGGCTGGTAAGTTATATTTTTTTTTGTCTGCTGAGCTAAAGTTTGTAGTTCCAGTCTTATTTGCATATGAAACCCCGTTAACCTTGTTAGCTCCAGTTGTATATATTGCTGTATCCATTAGAATATCGGTAATCATATATGCAGTTGCATCAGACATTGCTTTTTGCGTCTTTGAAGTAACAATGATTTCCTGATCTGTTTCCGGATATGCAATTTTAGAAACACTGTGTGGCTCGATATAAGTTCCACCGTTGGCAAACGCGGCGTAAGCTGCAGCCATACTTAATGGAGATTCACCATTATATCCGCCTACGGAATGTGCTTCATGAATTCCATTCCCAGATATTTCTGGACTTAAATTTAAGTTTAAAACGAATTGTTTTATTTGATTAGATGATAATTTTTGGAAGGTTTTTAATGCAGGGGTATTTCTAGATACTTTTAACGCTTGACGCAAAGTCATATATCCCTCATACTCTCCATCCCAGTTGTTTAGATTTCCACCAGCAGAGTAAGAATGTTTTTCATCAACTATTATTTCTGCGGGAGACCAATTTAAATATTCAAATGCAGGGGCATAATCATATAAAGGTTTTGCGGTAGAACCAATTTGGTTTTTAATCATTGTAGCATAGTTTAAAGAACCAATAGTATTTTTATTTCGTCCTCCACCAATTGCTACAATAGCACCTGTGTTAGTATCAGTAACAACAACTCCTGCTTGAACAACGTCATTTTCCCATTTATAAGTGACACCATTCATAATGTCATCTAAATATTCTTGTTTTTCTCTATCCATATTAGTATAGATAATCATCGGAACTGAATATGGATTTTGCTCTTCTCCGGTTAATTCTTTTGTTAATTTTTTTACTTCCTCTACAACAGTATCAATGTAACTTTGATATGCGTAGAAGGCACTATTTTCACTAGAATTTTTCTTAATTACAATATCATCGACAGTTAATTCTTCAGCTATTTGTTTTTCTTCTTCAGAAATATATCCGTGTCTTAACATTAGGGCTAGCACTGTTTTACGTCTAGCTTCGGTATTGTCTGGGTAAAGGTAAGGATCGTATGCATTTCCCCCTTTAAATAAACCAGCAATCATAGCAGCTTCAGAAAGGTTAATTTCTGATACACTTTTTCCAAAGTAGTTTTGGCATGCCTGCTCAACTCCGTAAGCACCGCCACCCATATAATAAGAGTTTACATAAAATTCTAAAATCTCTTCTTTAGTATAAGTTTTTTCTATTTTAAAAATTGATAAGTATATATCTGTAAATTTTCTTTTGATTCCTTCCCAACCATTACTAACTGGTGAGGTATAAGCATTTTTAGCAACTTGCATTGTAATTGTGGAAGCGCCGCCACCACCTTGCCCAGCAAGTTGAGTCGCAGAAGCTTTTAAAAATCTTAAAGCATCAAAACCATTGTGTTCATAAAATCTAGAATCTTCTGTAGCGATTATTGCGTCAATTAATACTTGAGGTAAATCTTCATAAGTGATTTTAACACGTTTTTCACTACCTAATTTAGTTATAATTTCACCGTCTTTGTCGTAAAGTATGGTAGCTTCTTTTGTGAATAAGTTTTCTGCATTAAATTCTGGTGCCTCTTTAATGATAATTATTATAAATACTCCAATAGCTATTAAAGCCAAGATGAACATAGATAGTATGGCTATTAAAAATATTTTGCGTTTCTTTTGTTTTTGTTTTTTTGTTCCTGTCGTGAGGAATGCATTTAATAAAAACATCACGATATCAAAAACGATAAATAAAATGGATGCAGGTAATAATCCCAAAAACTTGCTTCCTAAGATGATTCCTATAATACTAATTAAAATTATAAAAATATTAAATTTGTTTTTGAACAAATTAATTATAAACTTTTTAAAATTAAATTTCTTTCTCATAATATGTCTCCTTAAAAATATATTTTATCAATTATGCTTAAATAATCAAGTCTAGGATTATATTTGGTAGATAGTGGATAACCATTTTCTTTTATATAAGCTAATGAAATCGATTTTTTGTTATAACTGTCTAAGTATTTTTGCAAAGTATCGTAAGTTATTAAAAAGGTTTCCTCTAGCTTACTAAACCTAATAATTAAGAATGCAATTCCACCGTGGTTATACACCTTATTTAAATGTTTGATTTGGTGTCTGTGGATATTTGCAATAGGAAAGCTAGTTAAACTTTTGGTTTCTTTAGCCTCAAAATCAATATATCTACTCTTATATATTCCATTATAGTCGGTTGTAGAAGGTGTTTTAAAATATGCTTTTGTAATTACTGCGTCTTTTCTAGAATGATAATCAACATTTACTATAGTGATTGGGGTGGGCTTTTTATAGATTACCGCAATATCATTTTGCAAATAATATTCGTTGGTGTAGTTTATATCGTCTTCTAAACTCATCCCTCTATTGCTGTATTTTGTTTGTCCTTTAAAAGCTCTGTTAATTCCTGATGGGTAATTCATATTTTATCACCTTAAATAATTATACTATATTTTTGTAAATATATCTATATTTATTTCTGCTTGCTTTAGTCTATTATTCACTAGTTTTGTCGAATCACAACACGAATACTTTTAAAAATGCTAGATTATATTTGAGGTGAATAGATGAAAACACATCATATAGATAGTATTTTTAACGAGATGATTGAAGATGTACGCTATGTTGATATATATTCAAAAGTTTATACAAGAAATATCTTTAAAAATGGTGAATAAACTTGCTAAAAGATTCTTTTTTTGCTATACTGAAATTATCAATATGGAGGTTTTTGTATGGATAAAAAGAAATTGATTTATATTTTGACTGGTTTTATGGGAGTTATGGTCGCTATTATTATAGTAGTTGCTATTGTAAATTGGCTAGGAGGTAAGAAATTATCTTATTCTCAGGTAGAGGATAAAATGATTACTGCAGCTCAATCTTATTATTCTAGTAATGAAAATTTATTACCACAATTAGAAGGATCGAGTGTTACAGTTGATACTAGTACCTTAGTTAATGGTAAATATTTAAGTCAAGTATCAGACATGGTGCCTGAGGGAGTAGATTGTACTGGTAAAGTAATAGTAACTAAAAATGGAACAAGATATTTATATTCACCTATGTTAAGCTGCGGAGATGATTATCAAACAAAAAAATTCGTTGATGTTATTACTGCTAATAATCCAATAGTTACTGAAGGTGACGGGTTATATTTAATTGGCAATGTAAATAAATTTAAGGGTGAATATATCAATAATTACGTAAAAATTGATGAATTTTTATGGAGAATTTTAGATATTGATAGTGAAGGATATTTGAGATTAATATATGTAGATAAAGCAACAGAAGACATGGAAGAAACTTATGTATGGGATGATCGTTATAATGTAGATAAGGATGGAAACATTGGAATAAATAATTACGATTTAAGTCGAATTAAACAATCTTTATTAATGCTAGAACAAGGTAATGTATATCTTTCTGAAGATGCAAAGGCGAAGATGGCTTATAGAAATATTTGTGTTGGAAAAAGAAGCGGTTCCAATTTAGAATTTAACATTGATGAAGAATGCGAAATTGTGATTTCAAATCAATTGTTCGGATTACCGTATGCTATAGATTATGTTGTGGCAAGCACAGATGCTAATTGTAATGATTTGGATGATCGTTCTTGTGAAAATTACAATTATTTAATGAATTCAAGCCTTTCAAGTTGGACATTAAATGGTCAAAAAGAAAAAAGTTATAGAGTGTTCTCTGTTAGCAGAGCTGGATATTCTATATCTGATGCGTCAGCTGATAAGGCATTAAGACCAACAGTATATTTAAGTAATAATGTGCTATTTGAAAGTGGAGAAGGAACAAAAGGAAACCCATATATTATAAAATAGTAAAAGAACGTTACTCATTGACAAGTAACGTTTTTTTTGAGATAATTATCTCGGATAAAAAGAGAGGTGTAATTTATGTATCAGGAAAGAATTTTGCTTACAGTTCAGGATATTTTAGATAAAGAATTTAAGATTGATACTAGGGGATATCGTCCTCAAGAAGTAGATAAGTTTTTAGATGTAATTATTCGCGATTACGAAGAAATGTCTGCGGTTATAAAAGAACTAGAAAGTGAAAAAAAAGCTTTGGTGGATGATAATATTCGCTTAAAACAGGAATTACGCACATTATCTACTAAATTAGACGTAATTAGAACAGGTGATAATACCGAGTCTAATGGAACTAATACTGCTGATGTATTAAGGAGACTATCTAATTTAGAAAAAATTATTTATGGTAGAGAATAAATCTTGACAAACGCTGCTTTTAAAGTAGAGGAAAGTCCATGCTCGCACTATCTGTGATGATAGTAGTGTTCGTGCATCGGGAAAAAATAACCGATGGTAGTTTAACTAACGGCGTTGAATTAACCTAAGTCTATAGATATGGTTATATTAGACATAAAGTGCCAAAGAGACGAATTCTTTTAGAAATAAAAGAAGTGGAACGCGGTAAACCCCACGAGCGAGAAACCCAAATTATGGTAGGGGAACCTAATAGAGAAGAAACGAATTTTCTATGGGATCGAGTATTCGATAGATAAATGTTTGTCGCTTCTAAGGAAGTACAGAACATGGCTTATAAGATTTATTTTTTTATTTATTTAGAAAGTAGGATCATGATGAAAGAGATTGGTGAAAAGCTAAAAGAAGCTCGAGAAGCTATGGGCATTAGTACCAGTGAAGCTGCCGAAGACTTAAAATTAGAAGTTAGCCAAATTGAAAATTTAGAGAATGGAGATATGGAAAATTTCAAAGATATTTATTATTTAAAATATCTTATTAGAGATTATTCTAAATATCTAGGATTAAATAAAGAAGATTTAGTAAGTGAGTTTAATGAGTATTTATTTGATTATACCTCTAAGATATCATTAGAAGATATCAAACAGGCGAAAGAATTAGTTAAGCCAGAAGAAAATGTGGTTAAATCGCCATACACAATTGAGAGAAAAAGTAAAATTTCAATCTTTACCTATGCTGCATATATAGCTTTAGTGGTTATTTTAGTACTAATTTTAATCTTTGTTATTGTTGAATTTACAAAACAAGATAATGATGACAATGAAGCTATAGTTATGAGCTATGTCACTAAATAGGAGGAATAATATGAATTTGCCTAATAGAATTACTTTGTGTAGAATTATATTGTCAATAATAATTATAGCTTTTTTAATATTTCCGTTTGATTCGGCAGGAATTACTATTCCACAGCTGTTTGTAAACGAATCATTAGTAATTGACATTAAATATTTAATTGCAGGGGTTTTATTTGTTATAGCGTCATTAACAGATTTTGTTGATGGATATATTGCTCGCAAGTATCAAATGGTAACGGACCTGGGAAAAATGTTAGATGCAATTGCAGACAAAGTATTAGTAAATTCGATTTTAATTATTTTGGCAACCAGCGGATTTATTCATCCAATAATTCCTGTAATAATAGTATCGCGTGATACTATTGTAGATATAATAAAAATGATTGCGGGAAATAAAGGAAAAGTCGTAGGGGCAATTAAAACTGGGAAAGTAAAAACAATTTTTATGATGGTTGGCATTTCTCTAACGTTATTTTATAATATGCCATTTGAATTATGGAATATTAGAATTTCAGATATATTATTGATTATAGCATGTGTACTTTCAATTGTATCTGCAGTAGAGTATTATAGCTTAAATAAAAAATTAATTTTGAGCGAATAAAAAAGGTTAATTCCTTTTTTTTTGTTTAGCTAATTTTAAATATTCCAGTTAAAAAATTACAAATTCCGGAGAAAACAAACAAATGTTCGAATTAACTATTGACAAAAAAATATTGCTATTATACAATTATATTGTAGATGTTAGGAGGATGAATAATGAAAACATCAGGTGACAAAACGTTAGATCAAGTATTATTAGATATAGAAAAACAATTTGGTAAGGGCGCTGTTATGAAACTTGGAGACAATGAACATAGAGAAATAGATGTGGTTTCAAGTGGTTCAATTAGTTTAGATGTAGCTTTAGGAATTGGTGGATATCCTAAGGGGAGGATTATTGAAATTTTTGGGCCAGAGTCAAGTGGTAAAACAACCTTTGCATTACATGCTATTGCAGAAATTCAAAAAAAAGGTGGGCGAGCTGCATTTATTGATGCAGAACATGCTTTAGATCCACAATATGCTTCAAAAATTGGCGTTAATATTAATGAATTATTATTATCACAACCAGATAATGGTGAACAAGCATTAGAAATATGTGAAGCATTAGTACGTAGTGGTGCGATTGGAATTATTGTAATTGATTCTGTTGCTGCACTTGTTCCACAGGCAGAAATCGAGGGCGAAATGGGAGATTCACATGTAGGACTTCAAGCAAGACTTATGAGCCAGGCTTTACGTAAGCTTTCAGGAATTATTAATAAAACTAATACAGTATGTATTTTTCTAAATCAATTGCGTGAAAAGGTAGGGGTTATCTTTGGGAACCCAGAAGTTACTCCTGGTGGACGAGCTTTAAAATTTTATTCGTCAATAAGATTAGAAATTAGAAAAGGTGAACAAATTAAACTCGGCAATGATATTGTAGGAAATAAGACTAATATTAAGGTTGTTAAAAACAAAATGGCTCCGCCATTTAAAGCATGTAGCTTAGAAATAGCTTATGGTGAAGGAATTTCTAAAACTGGTGAAGTTGTTGATATGGCAGTTGACGCAAATATTGTTGAGAAAAGTGGGGCGTGGTATGCATATAATGGTGAAAAGCTAGGGCAAGGTAGGGAGACAGTTAAAGAACTGTTAAAAACGAACACTAAACTTTATGCGGAGTTAGAACAAAAAGTTCGTGAATATTATGATATTTTGGACAAAAAGAAACAAGAAGAAATTATAAATAAACAAAAATAAGTTGTATACTTATTTTTTTTGTTGTAAAATTAAGATAATAGTGGAGGATATATGAGGGAGTTTTTCTTAAACAAGAATTTGAGTACATTTCAATTTAAAATATTTAACGTCTTTCATTTAATATCTTTGGTTATTACATTCGCTATATTCATATTCATAATATATAATCGACCAAACATTACTAATATAAGTAGTAAACGTAAAAAACAAATAAGAATAGCATTTGGAATTATCTTGCTTTTGTTTTATATTGTTAGACGTGGTTCATTTTTGTATTATGGTGTATATAATTGGAGATATCATTTGTCATTAGGTTTCTGTAATATGACAAGTTGGCTTTTTATTATTTATTGTTTTAGTGGTAACAAAAAAATATATAATCTGTGTTATTATTGTGCTTTTTGTGGCCCATTACTTTCCATAATATTTCCTGTAATCAATATAGGAATTAATAATTATTCTTTTGTTAATTTTTTAATGTTACACCACGTTGTGTTTTTAATAAATATAGTGTTTGCTATATTTGAAAAAAAAGAATATAATAAAGAAGACATGGTAATTAGTTATGTATATATGATTTGCTATATTTTATCCACATATTTATTTAACTTTATTTTTGGAACACATTATAATGAGTTGGGGCAGTTGATATCTAATTCTATAAAACAACATGAGTTAATATCATATGCGACTAAAAATTTGACAATAGGTAGTCTTATATTATTGTGTCTAGAAACTGGATTAATAAATGTTGGAAGATATATTTTAAAACAAATAAAATTAAGAGGTGGTAAAAATGAAAAATAAATTGATTGGTATATTATGGTTATTTCTTTTGATGGTTGCGTTACCCTTAAACGTTAGTGCTGGTGGCTCAACAGACGATTCTTCAGACGATCCTTTAGCGTTTGAAAAAAGATATACTGATGATGGCTGTGTCTTTACTAGAAGTGAATGCCGCAGATATGATTATTGCCTTTGGATCGAAGAAAAAGACTGTGGAATAAATAAGAATCTATCGTCATACACATGCTACTATTTTGCAGATTTTAACTATATGACTGCGATGGTAACTGCATATTTTGGACCAAATGGTTTTTACAGTGGCTCATATATTACTGATGATAATTTAAATGCTGGACATAAGGTAGTTGTAAATGGGGTGCAATCACCTATAGTTGTAGAGGAAGCTTCAGGATTATCTTATTACACTTGCCCTGAAAAGCTGTATTATTCATCCAGTGCTACAGAGAGCAAATTTGAAGATAATGTAAACGTTTGGTATAGGGCGTTTTCCACTAATCCTGAAGGGGCTTCTGATGTTTTTAATCTTTTAAAATATGATAGTTATAATGGTATGATGATGCTTAAGGAAAAACCTGGTGTAGAACTTCCAGAGGTAGAAGTTTTAACACCTATAAAGTGTTCTTATACTAAAGCGGTGGGAAATGATCAAAGGACTATAGAGATTACTTATCATGATAGAAACAATGTTAGCGCTACATATACAGGAATTGTGGTTAGTGGATGGATGAACGAAGTAAATGTTTCGGCTATAAGACGCAGTCAATATTTTAAGGATTGGGTTTGTCCACCAGAAAATTCTGTATACGCATATGTTGATGATGATATGGTATTACACGTTGCATATGATAGAGAATCGTTAGGTGATCATAACAATATTTTTGAGTACCAAGGGACTAACCCAACTCCTGATGATCAACCTGATACCCCAAATGTAGGTGACCCAGTGACTGGTTGTGAAGTAATACCTGAGTCAATTAGAGAGTGGATAAGTGGAGCATTAAATTTTGTTAAGTATATTGTACTAGTTGTAGTGATAGTATTAGGGGTAGTGGATTTCTTACAAGCTGCAGGAAGTGGGGAAGCAGAAGCTATGAAAAAAGCAGGAACGTCTTTCCTAAAGAGAATAATTGCAGTAATAATATTATTCTTGCTTCCATTGATAGTGGATTTAGTATTAAATTTAATAGACATATATGGTGCAGATTCAACCTGTTTGCCAAATTAAAGCAACTTTTGTTGCTTTTTTTGTAAAAATATTTTCCTTGACAGATTCTAAAATAAACATTACAATGGAATTAAAGTGAATAGATAATTTGCTTGTGGAAAATGGAGGGATACTATGAACAATATTTCATTCTCCATTTTGCTAGTTTTAATTGGACTCTTTGTAGGCGTTATATCAATGCTTATAATTAATTATATTAGAGGAAATCTTTTATCAAAAAAAGCCGAACTTATGCTTGAAAAAGCAAAAAAAGAAGCTGATAAAATAAAGAGAGATTATTTATTAGAGGCTAAAGAAGAAGCCCATAAAATAAAAATTGAAACAGACAAAGAAGTAAAAGAGAAAAAAGAAGAAATAAAAGAATCTGAAGAGCGATTATTAACTAGAGAAAGTAATATGGATCGTAGGGATCAAACGTTACAAAATCGTGAACAGATGCTAGAAGAAAAAGAAAATAATATAATTAATAAACAAAAAGAACTTCAAAAAGAACAAGTAGAAGTGGAAGAAATTAAAAAACAACAAATTGACTTATTAGATAAAATTGCGGGTTATTCAAAGAATCAAGCTCGTGAAATGGTCTTGAAAAAAGTAGAGGAAATGATGAATTTAGAAATTGCGGCTTATATCAAGGATAGAGAAGCAGAAGCTAAATTAGAAGTAGATAAAAAAGCAAAAAGCATGTTAGTTTCATCTATGCAAAAATATGCTGGTGATGTTGCTGGAGAACAAACGGTAACAGTTGTAAATTTACCAAATGATGAAATGAAAGGGCGTATTATCGGGCGGGAAGGTCGTAATATTAGAACAATAGAAGCGGTGACAGGAGTAGATTTAATAATTGATGATACTCCAGAGGCCATTGTTTTATCTAGCTTTGATCCATTAAGAAGAGAAATTGCCAGAGTAACGATTGAAAGTTTAATTAAAGATGGTCGCATTCATCCAACTAGAATTGAAGAACTATATGATAAAACTAGCCAAGATATGAAAACTAAAATTTTAGAATATGGGGATAGCGCTTTATTTGAATTAGGTATTACTAAAATGGATCCGGAGCTAGTTGAAATTTTAGGTAAATTACATTTTAGAACAAGCTTTGGACAAAATGCCTTAAGGCATTCAATAGAGGTCGCGCATTTAACTGGACTTTTGGCAGCTGAACTAGGAGAAAATGTTAATTTAGCTCGTCGTGCCGGATTACTTCATGACATTGGAAAATCTATTGACCATGAGGTAGAAGGAAGTCACGTGTCATTAGGTGCTGAATTAGCTCGTAGATTTAATGAAAATGAAATTGTAGTAAACGCTATAGAATCTCATCATGGCGACTCTGCGCCAACTAGCATTATTGCGGAATTAGTTGCTATTGCTGATGCATTATCAGCGTCACGTCCAGGAGCGCGTAATGATTCTTTAGAGAATTATGTTAAACGTCTTCAAGATTTAGAAGCAATTGCAAGTGGAATTGATGGGGTAGAAAAAACTTTCGCAGTTCAGGCAGGTCGAGAACTTCGTGTAATGGTGGAACCAGCTAAGATTGATGATCTAACAAGTTTTAAAATTGCTCGTGACATAAAAGAGAAAATTGAAGCAAATCTACAATATCCAGGCACTATTAAAGTAACGGTAATCCGTGAAACTAGAGCGATTGAAGAAGCAAAATAAAAAAACGAAGAAATTCGTTTTTTTTAGTATGGTCTATAAGGTCTATAGTATGGTCCATAATATGGTGGTCGTGGAGGATAGTAATAATTTGGATAATTTGGCCTCCAAAATGCTGGAGCAAGGGCAGCTCCTGTAACACCTCCTAGTAAAAATGGAAATGCAAACCCACCGACTAAACGGTCATCTGTTTGATTTTCAAAACTGTATGGGACACCTTGGTTATGATTAAAGTTTGGTCGAAAATTGTTTGGTGGAAAATTAGTGTTTTGTGAATACATAAATATCATCCTTTCATAATATAGTATGATTATAATGAAAAAGGGTGAAGAGATGAATAAAATAAATATGTTAAGTAAAAAGATAGTAGAGCATTCTTTAAAGATTGATTCTAGCGATAAAGTATTAATTACATATCAAAGTATCGAATGTCATGATTTGGTGTTGAGTCTAATTAATGACATAGCGGAAAAAGGCGCTGTTAGTTATGTTAAGTTGATTGATCCAATAGTAAATAAAGAATTGTTATTAAATACCAATGAGGAAAGGGCAAAATTGTTAGGTAATTATAGTAAATTTGAAATAGAACAGTTTACGGCATTTATTTCGATTAGATATTCAACGAATGATTATGAAGATAATAAGGTTTCTAGCGAACTTAGAAATTTAGCAACAAGTGAAACTCGAGAATACGATGAAATTAGAATCAATAATAGGAAATGGGTATTACTTAATTATCCTAGTATATTAGATGCCCACAAATCGAAAATGAATTCAGAACAATTTAAGAATTTTGCATTAGATGCCATGACTACAGATTATGATGAATTAAAAGAAAAGTTAGAACCACTTAAGAAAATGATGGAAAATACAGATAAGGTTAGAATTGTGGGCCCTAATACAGATATAACATTTTCAATCAAAGAAATTCCGGTAGTTCCTTGCTGTGGAGAATCAAATTTACCGGATGGAGAAATTTTTACTGCGCCAGTTAAGGATAGTGTTAATGGAATTATTACATATAATGTATCTTCTCCTTATCAAGGTGAAGTATTTTCAGATGTATCCCTTACTTTTAAAAATGGAAAAATTATAGATGCAAGTTGTTCTAATAATCAAAAAAGATTACAAGAAATTCTTGATACAGATGATGGTAGCAGATATATAGGTGAGTTTTCAATTGGTCTAAACCCTAACATCTTGCACCCGATGGGTGATATTTTATATGATGAAAAAATTATAGGCAGCATTCATTTTACACCTGGTCAGGCATATCATGAAGCGGATAATGGTAATAGATCTCGCATACATTGGGATTTAGTATTAATTCAACGTGGTGATTATGGTGGTGGAGAGATTTACTTTGATGATATTTTAGTTAGAAAAGATGGAATCTTTGTTCTTGAAGAACTTAAACAATTAAATTTATTATAATTAGTAAAAAGAGTCAACTTAGTTCATATATTTAATTAAGGTGATATAGTGAAAAAGTTTTTTCAAATTATTGGGATTACTTCTTTGGCTTGCTTTAGTTTTATTTTTACTGAAAAAACCGCAAATACTTTAAGAGATAATGACAACTTAATGAAAGTAATTAAAGAAGAGTCTAATTTATATAAGGTAGAAAGTGAAAATGCTAGACTGGATAACGACACAATTATTCCTGGGATTAATGGTAAGATTGTTAATAATAATAGAAGTTATGATAATATGAAACGCTTTGGGGCTTTTAATGAGAATATGTTGATATATGATGTGATACTACCTGAAATGTCAATTAAAAACACATATAACAAATATGTGGTCAGTGGTAATCCTAGAAAGAATAGTGTTAGTATTATAGTTAAAGTTTCTATAGAAGATAATGTTAAACAAATTCTAAGTGTTGTAGATAAGAATATCCCTTTAAACTTTTTTATAGATGGAAAATGGATGGAAAAGAATGAAGAAGAATTCAAAATATTAACTAGCAACAATTATAATATAGGTAATTTAAGTTATGGTGGAAACTACCTAGATAGTAGTTTTGTATGGTTAAAAACCATCATTAATAAATATAGTAATCAAAATAATAGTTATTGTTATCTAGAACAAAAAAATGATGAATTTTTAGATATGTGCGCACTTCATAAAAGTTATACATTATTTCCTTCAATTATTATAGGGGAATATCCATTAATCACATTAAAGGAAAAATTAAAATCTGGCGATATAATTTCCCTAGAAATTACCCAAACAACCTTAAAAGAATTACCTCTAATGATTAGTTATATTAAAAGTAAAGGCTATAAAATAGTTAGTCTAGATGAGCTTTTAAGTGAAGATATGTAATGTTAAGAAAGAATGTAAAAGTAGTGGACTTTTCATTCTTTTTATTATATAATAAAAATCACTTTTTAGGAGGTGATTCTTTTGATAAAAACTAACTTGCCAGTTATTTTATTGAGGGGAATTATTTTGCTTCCAAACAATGAACTTCGCTTAGAATTTGATAATGATTTAAGTAAAAATATTATAGATGTGGCTGAACTTTTCCATGATAATATGCTGTTAGTGGTTAATTCATTAAATCCATTGGAAGAAGTTCCGTCAGAAAACGATATTCCGGAGATAGGTGTTGTATCTAAAATCACACATAAAATAGAATTACCAAATGGAAAAACACGAGTTATTATAAAAGGGGTTAATCGTGCTGAGATTAATGAATTATTAAATTTAAATAGAGCTTCTGAAGTGTTAGAGTCGATTGTTACTAATATAGATAAAGAACAAATAGATGATATTAAGGAAAAAATATTAATACGTAAACTATATAGGGAACTTGAAGCATATATTAAGAAAGTTCCATATTTAAGTAATAGTGTTTTATCGTTGGTTGTAAATATGCCCGAGCTTGATAAGTTTACTGATATAGTCGCATCTAATTTGCCTGTAGATAGTAATCGTTTAATTAGTTACTTGAATGAAGTTAAGTCTTCAAAGAGAGCAGAAATGATTTTAGAAGACATTTATAAAGATGAAGAAATGTTCGATGTGGAAAAGGACATTGATTTAAAGGTTAAGAAGAATATTGACGATAATCAAAAAGAATATTTATTAAGAGAAAAAATTAAGTACATTAAAGAAGAGTTAGGGGATACTACTTTAAAGGAAAATGAAATAGAAGAATTACGAGATAAAATAAAAGGGTTAAATGCTTCAGAGAAAATTAAATCAAGACTAGAAAACGAGTTAAAAAGGTATGAAAGTTTAAATTCGGTTTCACCAGAAATAAGTATTATTAGAAATTATCTTGATACTATGTTAAGTCTTCCTTGGAATACATATACTGAAGATAATAAAGATTTAAATGATATTTTAATGACTCTTAATAATAGCCACTATGGGTTAGAAGAGGTTAAGAATAGAGTAATTGAATATTTAGCGGTTAAGAATATTTCGAAAGATGTAAAAAGTCCAATAATTTGTTTAGTTGGACCTCCAGGAGTTGGAAAGACAACCTTTGCTTCTGCAATCGCACAAAGTATTAATCGTAACTTTGTTAAGGTTAGCGTTGGAGGAGTTAATGATGAGGCTGAAATAGTAGGACATAGGAGAACATATTTAGGAGCAATGCCTGGAAGAATTATTCAAAATATGAAAAAAGCTAAAAGTAACAATCCTGTATTTTTAATAGATGAAATAGATAAAATGACTAAAGACATTAAAGGGGATCCGGCTAGTGCTTTGTTAGAAATTTTAGATCCAGAACAAAACAAATATTTTAGCGATAATTTTATAGAAGAAGAATATGACCTGTCGCAAGTTATGTTTATTGTAACAGCTAATTCGTTAGAAACTATTCCTGGCCCATTACGAGACAGATTAGAAATTATTGAGTTAAGTGGATATACTGAATTAGAAAAGTTAGATATTGCTAAGCGTCATTTAATTCCTAAAATAATTGAAAATCATGGATTAAGTGATGATATGATTAAATTTAGTAACGATTCTATTTTTGAAATTATTAGATATTATACTAAAGAAGCGGGTGTTCGTGAGTTGGAACGAAAAATTACCCAAGTTGTTCGTAAAATTATAACTGACAATGTAATGAAAAATAAACATGGTAAAAAAACAAATGTAACATCAGTTGAAAGATATCTTGGTAATAAACTATTCCATTTTGGAGTAGTAGGTAATGATGAAGTAGGGGTAGTAAATGGACTCGCATATACATATGCTGGTGGAGACACAATAAAGATAGAAGTAAATTATTATCCTGGGACCGGCAATTTAATATTAACTGGTTCTTTGGGAGAGGTTATGAGAGAAAGCGCTCAGATTGCTCTTAGTTATATTAGATCTAATAACAAATTTTTAGGTATTAATGAGGAACAATTATCAAAAAATGATATACATATTCATGTTCCGGAAGGAGCTGTTCCTAAAGATGGACCAAGTGCTGGAATTGCCTTAACCACTGCTTTAATAAGTGCTTTTACAAATCAAAAAGTTGATCGTACAATCGCAATGACAGGAGAAATTACTCTAAGAGGTAATATCTTAGCCATAGGTGGATTAAAGGAAAAATGCATAGGTGCACTTCGCGCAGGCATAAAAACAATATTCATTCCTATGGATAATCAAAAAGATTTGAAAGATATTCCAAATGAAGTAAAAGAACATATTCAATTTATTTGTGTAGATAATTACAAAGAATTGTTTCATAAATTAAAAAGTATTTAAAAAGATGTAAACTATTCATAAACATCTTTTTTTTTCATATATTTTAGTGGATAAGGAGGAAAATATGAAAAAGATAGTGCCTTTTAAAAAGGATATATTATTGGAGAGCAATATTGCAGAAATAACAAGTATTTCTTTAGAACATACATTAAAAGTACAGGAAAATAATATTATAAGCGGGAATTTTATTATAAGTGGTGAATACAGGATGTCTGATAGTAGCACCAGTACAGATAGTTTTAATTTTGAACTTCCTTGTAATATTAATTTAGACGAGCGGTATGTATTAGATTATGTACAACTAGACATAGATGATTTCTATTATGAAGTTGTCAATTCGAATATTTTACAAGTTAATATAGATGTATTGATAGATAAGCTAGATGAAAAAGCACCTAAACAAATGATTTTAAATGAAATAAAGATGCCTAGCGCAGAAATGCCTATATTAGAGGAAGAAAATGACAATATGAATAGAATAGATTTACAGTTAGAAAATAAAGTTGAATCGGAGTCAAGATGTGTCGAAGAGGAAGATATGGATCCGGTAACATCTATTTTTGATAGTTTTAATGAAAATTTAGAAACATATAAAACGTATAAAGTATACATAGTTAGAGAAGGTGATACGCTGGATATGATTATGCAAAAGTATAGTGTTAGTAGAGAAGAATTAGAAATGTATAATGACTTAAGCGAAATATGTTTGGGGGATAAAATAATTGTTCCTGATTTTATAGATGCGAAAAATTAATCAATTGTTGCGGCAATCCGAAATCAAACCTCATAGATATATTAAAGAGGGAAATATAGTCATAGTAGATACTGATCAAGGTAAATATGTAATTAAGGAAAAAAATAAAAATAATAAAGTTTTTGATTATTTAAATTCTCGCAGTTTCGATTATTATCCTAAAATTATTAGTGATAGTGATGAATACGATGTAATGGAATTTATAGATGATTTTGAGGTGCCGATAGAGCAGAAATTTATGGATTTAATTGATTTAGTTTCACTGTTGCACAGTAAAACAACTCATTATCAAGAAACGGACGAGGATGATTATAAACAGATTTACGAAGATATTAATAATAATGTAATTTATTTGAATACTTACTATAACGATTTAATTAATATTATAGATACTAAAGTGTATATGAGCCCATCTGAGTATTTACTAGCTAGAAACATTTCTAAAATATTTGCAGCGCTCAATTTTGCTAAAGATGAACTTGAAGCTTGGTATGATATCGTAAAGAAAAGTCGTAAAAAAAGGTTAGTCGTATTACATAATAATCTAGAAGTATCACATTTTTTAAGAAATACTCAATCATATTTAATTAGTTGGGAAAAATCTAAGATAGATATACCCATTTTTGATTTATATAAATTATATAAACGTAATGGGTTAGAATTTGAGTTTTCTGAAGCGCTTAATAGATACGAAAAAAATTATCCGTTGTTACCAGAAGAAAGGAAGTTACTTTTTATTCTTATGGCATTACCGGATAAAGTTGAATTTAGTAATGATGAGTATGATAGTTGTAAACGGATAGGCAGAATGATTGAATTTGTTTATAAGACAGAAATGTTAATTTCACCATATTATACGAAAGAAAGTGAAACACAATAGTAATAGGAACACAAAAATTAAAAAAATATTAAATCTAGTTAAAATGAAAAATGTCAGGAACAGCTGATAAATTAGTATAATTAGACAAACAATACAGCACCCACACCATCTGCCTCGCTTATTAAACCAATTATTGTTGCACATAAAATCACCTATAATATTTTATGTTATTAATAAAAAAATGCTTGGATGCAATACTTGAATTGTTATTATGACATTGGCATTGATATTAACTAGTTATAATATTTTCAATTTGATAAAAACAAAAATTCGCATAAATTTTATGTGAATTTTTTCTATCAAATTAATCTGTTGTTTTTTAAAAGTAATTATTATATAATTAAGATAATAAGAGGGTGTTCATATGAAACTAAATAACAGAGGATTTGCAGTAACAAGTATAATATATTCGATGTTAGTTTTATTTCTCGCATTATTATTATTAATAACAAGCAATCTCGCTAGTAGAAAAGTTTTATTTGATAAAGAAAAAAATGAAATATTAGATAAATTAAATGGTTCTACTTTATGTGAGTTGGTAGGAGATAATGATCTAAGCGATTCGGTTACAATTGGCGATAAATATAGCTGTGATTTTGGCAGGGGTTATCAGACTTTTTATATTTTGGGAATAAATGAGGATACGGCAAATGTTTTTCTAATAATGGACAGAAATTATGATATGTCAACTCAAAGTTGGTGTGATCAAGAAGGTGATAATCCGCACAATAATGTATGTAATGGAGATGGATTAAAGGCAAAATTAGATGCAATAGCATTTGCATGGAGTGAATTAGATAGAAATCAAATAGGACTGCCAAGTGTAAGTCAGTTGGGAGAGGCAGATGGATTAAGTGAAGATGAATATTGGCGTGGTCCAGATTTAAGTAGTGAATGGTTATATAGTTATCCAGGAAATAGTTCATGGCACGAAGAATCACCTTGGGGCTATTGGACGTCTACACCTTCAGTTGAAGATTCTTCCTGGGCTTGGTATGTTGATTCTTATGGATCATTGTATTATGATGGGGCAGTTGATGGATACGAATATGGTGTTCGCCCGGTCGTTAATATTTCATTAGATGAATTAGGTGAATAAAATTACTTGTCAAATTAAAAAAAAAGATTTATAATAGTCAAAGAAAAACAAAGAACAAGAGGAGTAGATTGGGAATTTTTTAAGAGAGTCTATGGTTGGTGAAAATAGATAAAATAACTAATCGAAGGTAGCTTGGGAGTTGAATATCTGAATAGTTAAGATATTCCGCATAATTGCGTTACAAAAACAAGGTGTATAAATACACGAATTAAGGTGGTACCACGTAAATCACGTCCTTATTGGATGTGATTTTTTTTGGAGGATTTATGGATGTAGGTAGAATCAAAGAAACGTTTAAAATTCACTATAAAAGATATGATGTTAGTGATACTATGATTATTGCTAAGTATTATCACTCTATAAGAGTGATGGATATATCTAGAATCATTGCTAAACATGTTGGATTTAATGACAATGATGCAGAAATTGCTGCTATCGTGGGACTTTTACATGATTATGCCAGATTTGAGCAATGGACTAAATATAAAACATATGGTGATTTAAAATCTATTGATCATGGGGATTTGGCGGTTTCGATGTTGTTTGATAATAATGAAATTATTAAATATACTGACAAGCATGAAAATTATGATGAGATATATGATGCGATTAAATACCATAATAAATTTAGTATTCCTGAAGGACTTACTGAACACAATAATTTATTGTGTAAAATTATTAGGGATGCAGATAAATTGGATTTATTTTATTTATTTAGTATAAACAAGAATGTTATGCCTGAAGATAACAATCCTATTTCTGAAAAGATAAGAGACGATTTTTTTAAATCAATGTGTATAGACCGTAGGGATGTACAAAACGACAATGATAATATTGTCTTAGGACTTGCGCTAGTATTTGATTTAAATTTTAAATATTGTTTTGAATATTTAATTGAGAGAAATTTAATTTGGAGAATATATGAAAATATAAATGATAAAGAGAGGTTTCAAGAATATTTTGAATATATAGATGATTATATACATGAAAGGGTGGGTAAATAATGTTAGATAAAAAATATGATCATATTAGTGTAGAAACAGATAAATATAAAAATTGGTTAGAAAAGGGATATTTTGAAAGTGGAGATTTAAGCAAGAAACCATTTGCGATTGTGATTCCTCCACCCAATGTAACTGGTAAACTTCATTTAGGGCATGCATGGGATACTACTATTCAAGATATAATTATCCGTTATAAAAGGATGGATGGTTATGATACTTTATGGCTTCCTGGGATGGATCATGCAGGAATTGCAACTCAAGCTAAAGTAGATAAAAAACTAAAAGAGATGGGGATTAAACCAAGAGAGCTGGATCGCGAAGAGTGGTTAAATCATGCATGGGCGTGGAAGGAAGAATATGCTAATAATATCCATGAGCAATGGGCTAAAATGGGCTTAAGTTTGGATTACTCAAAAGAAAGATTTACTTTAGATGAAGGACTTTCTAATGCGGTTAAAAAGGTGTTTGTAGATTTATATAATAAAGGGTTAATTTATAGGGGAGAACGAATTATTAACTGGGATCCAGAAGCTATGACAGCTCTATCTAATGAGGAAGTAATATATAAGGATGTAGAGGGTGCGTTTTATCACATTAAGTACTTTATTGAGGGTACCGATGAATATTTAGAAGTAGCCACAACTAGACCAGAAACATTGTTTGGGGATACTGCGGTTGCGGTAAATCCTAATGATGATAGATATAATCATTTAATAGGTAAAAATGTAGTTCTTCCCATTGTAAATAAGTTAATTCCTATTGTGGGGGATGAACACGCCGATCCTGAGTTTGGTACTGGTGTTGTTAAAATCACACCTGCTCATGATCCTAACGATTTTGAAGTTGGTAACAGGCATAACTTAGAACGAATAGTAGTAATGAACGCTAATGCTACCATGAATATAAATGCAGGAAAATATGAAGGAATGGATCGTTTTGAATGTAGAGAAGCATTACTTAATGATTTAAAAGAAAATGATTTACTTATTAGTATTGAGCCAATTACACATAATGTTGGTCACAGTGAAAGAACCAATGTTATGATTGAACCTTATCTTTCAAAACAATGGTTTGTAAAAATGAGACCACTTGCAGATAGAGTTTTAGAAAATCAAAAAAATAAGGATACAAAAGTTAATTTTGTTCCTGAAAGATTTGAAAAGACGATGAATCATTGGATGGAAATCACATACGATTGGTGTATATCTCGTCAACTTTGGTGGGGACATAGAATACCAGCATGGTATAGAGGAGAAGAAGTTTTTGTTGGAGTAAATCCACCGGAGGGAGATGGATGGATTCAAGATACAGATGTGTTAGACACTTGGTTTTCATCAGCTCTTTGGCCTTTTAGTACACTAGGATGGCCAGAAAAAACAGATTTGCTTGATAGATATTATCCTAATGATGTATTGGTAACTGGTTATGATATTATTCCATTTTGGGTTAATAGAATGACTTTCCAAGGATTAGAATTTACTAACCAAAGGCCGTTTAAAGATTGTTTAATTCATGGACTTATTCGTGATAAACAAGGTAGAAAAATGAGTAAATCTTTAGGCAATGGAGTAGACCCAATGGATGTCATTAAAGAATATGGTTGTGATTCATTAAGATTTTTCTTAGCAACATCCAGTGCTCCAGGTATGGATTTAAGATATGATGAAGATAAAGTAGCATCAACTTGGAATTTTATTAATAAGTTATGGAATGCATCACGCTTTGTATTAATGAATATTGAAGATGTAAAAGAGGAAGCAATGGAACTTTCAATTGCAGACAAATGGATTTTGACAAAACTGAATAATACTATTAAAACTGTTAGAAAACACATGAATAAATACGAATTCAATGTGGTAGGGACTGAACTTTATAGTTTTATTTGGGATGATTTCTGTGACTGGTATATTGAACTTGCGAAAGTAAATATGAATAATACTACTAAACAAGTATTAAATGAAGTTTTAACTAGTATTTTAAAAATGCTTCATCCGTTTATGCCATATGTAACAGAAGAAATATATGGGATGTTACCAAGACATGATGAATCTATCATGATTAGTACTTATCCACAATATAATAAAGAATACGTGTTTGATGATGCCGAGCAATTAGACAAAATTATTGAATTTATTGTGAAAGTTAGAACTGCCAAATTAGAGAAAAAAATTCCTAAGGATGCAAAGGTTTATTTTGAAGGAGATAATGCTAATTTAATTTTAAAACTATTAAAAATATCTAATGATAATATTGTAGATGATGATTTATTAGATGGTGTTGAAGTAATCAGTAGTGATTCTACATATAAAATTAAATATATATTTGATACAACAGTAGATAAAGAAAAAGAACTAGAATTTCTGTTAAAAGAAAAAGAAAGACTAGAACAATCTATTGAACGAAGGAAGAAACTATTAAGTAATGAAAACTATGTTAATAGAGCTCCAGAATCTGTTGTTAATAAGGAAAGAACAGATTTAGCTAAAGAAGAGGCAGATTTAAAAATAATTATCGACAAAATATAAGACATATTTCCAAAATATGTCTTTTTTCGCCAAAAACGATGTTGATATATTGACTAATTTAATTTTTTTGTGTTATCATATTAATGTAGATAAAGTAAGGTGGTGAGAATAATGAATAAGAAAGGATTTACATTAATCGAATTATTAGCTGTAATCGTAGTATTAGCTATCATTGCTTTAATTGCAACTCCAATTGTTATGGGTGTAATTGAAAAAGCTCAAATCGGAGCTAATGAACGTTCAGTAGAAGGATACATGAAAGCTTATGAAGCTGCTTACTACCAATACATGTTAGAACACGATGGTGAAAAACCAACAGCAGCTTTAACTCCTGAATACAGTGGAGCAGTAGTTAATTGTGGTACTCCTACTGTAACAGAAGATAGCAAATTTACTGCTACTTGTACTGTAGGTGATGACACAGAACAAGAATATGAGTACGTTGGTGGTAAAGCAACTGCTAAATAATAGCGCAAAAAAGCAACACTATGTTGCTTTTTTTGTGCTTTAAAAATAACTTGTGTTATACTATAAACATAGTTGGTGATTTTATGTTCAGCAATATAGTAAAAAAGATAAATTTTGCAACAATTATATTTTGAATAGTGATGATGCCAGGGACATTTCTTTTTTAGAAATTATTTAAATTTATTGTTTAATATTAATTTTAATATTTATTTCTATCAAATATTGTACTTGGTGATTCCTTTGGAATATCTTATTTATATTTATAGTTTATTTAAAAGAAAGTTTCAGATTAATAAGTATGATTTATTAATATATATGTTAATATTTTTAGGAATAATTGTAACTATTAATACAGTGGATGTTCAAACCTCTATTTGGGGTGCCTATTTAAGAAATGAAGGTTTTCTTTCAATATTTAGTTATTATTTGTTATTTTTAAATGCCAGAGAATTTAAAAATTTAGAAATAAAGAAAATATTACACTGCATATTTGGAACGGAAATTGTTCAATTTATATATTGTATTTTACAAGTTTTTGTTAGAGGTAATTATGTTTTTTCTTTTAGTGAAAAATTCGCTTACATGGCTTCAGTTTTTATAGGTAATCCTAATATGCTGGGAAGCTTTTGTCTGCTGCTAGTTGGATTGTCTTTAGGGATTTTTCTTGTTTATAACAATAGAAAATATTTGTGGTTAAGTGTATGCTTTTTTGCCAACTTACTTTTAGCTCAATCAACCGGCCCCTTTTTATCTTTTATTGTGTTATATCTATTTTTGATTATATTTTTACTATTGAAGAAACAAATTAATTTCAAAAAGATAATGTATGTTAGTTTAATATTTTTAACAACGCTCTTAGTTGTTAGTAATGGCAGTGAAAATTATTGTGAGGAAGTATTTGGAGATGTTATCTTAAAGTCATCATCAATAAGAGGCGATATGAATAGCACTTTAGGAATTTTAAATGGTGATTCGAATGAACACTATGGTTCGGGGAGATTAGTTATCTGGGAAAACACATTTAAAATAGTTCCGAAATATTTCTGGTTAGGTGCTGGAATAGATAACTTTGGTTATGTATTTCCACCACAAGAATTTGATTCATATTTGTTTGGCTCATATGTAGATAAGGCTCATAATGAATATTTACAAATTTTGATAACACAAGGGATATTCACACTAGTTATATATTTTGGTTTACTACTATGCATGTTTATAGATGGTGCTAGAAGTAAAGATAAGGATGTTTGGATATTTCTTGCAGGATTTATGGGATACGCTATGCAAGCATTTATGAATATAAGTGTAACTACAGTAGCACCATTTTATTTTATTATTTGTGGCTTTTTAGCGGGTAGGGTTTATGAAAAGAAAGTCTAACTTTCTTTTTTTTAGATATTGTTATATAATTATTAAATGGAGGCGATAATATGGATAAAATATCAATAATTGTACCTTGTTATAATGAAGAAGAAGCAATGCCTATTTTTTATCAAGAAATAATAAAGGTTGCGAATGAAATGAAAAAAGTGGAATTTGAATTTATTTTTATAAATGATGGTTCTAAAGATAATACCTTACAAGTGGCTCGAGAATTACATGAATATGACAAAAGAGTTAGATATATATCTATGTCACGTAATTTCGGAAAAGAAGCAGGAATGCTAGCGGGATTAGAAGCAGCTCGTGGAGATTATATAGCGATTATGGATGTTGATTTACAAGATCCCCCATATTTAATTAAAGAAATGTATGATACTTTAAAAAATGAAGATTATGATTGTGTAGCAACACGAAGAGTCTCTCGTGAAGGAGAACCACCAATTAGAAGTTTTTTTGCAAGATGTTATTATAAGCTAATAAATAAGATTTCAAATACAGAAATTGTGGATGGAGCTCGTGATTTTAGACTAATGAGTCGTCAAATGGTAGATTCTATTTTAGAAGTAAAAGAGTATAATCGTTTTTCTAAAGGAATCTTTAGTTGGGTAGGATATAATACAAAGTGGTTAGAGTATAAAAATGTGGAAAGAGTAGCTGGGACTACTAAATGGTCTTTTTGGAAGTTATTCTTATATTCGTTAGAAAGTATTATAGCTTTTTCAACAGTACCACTTTCAATAGCTGCGATACTGGGAATTCTATTTTGTTTAGTTGCATTTATAATGATAGTGGTAATTATCACTAAAACATTAACCGTAGGAGACCCTGTTGCTGGATGGCCAAGTTTGGTATGCATTATTTTCTTTGTTAGTGGTGTTCAGTTATTTTGTCTAGGTGTCATGGGACAATATTTAGCTAAAACTTATCTTGAGGTTAAAAATAGACCTATATATATTGTTAAAGAAACTGAGGAAAGTAAATGCAAAAGATAATTGATTTATTTAATAAATATAGAGAAATTATCATGTACCTAATTTTTGGAGTATTAACTACTCTAGTAAGTTTACTATCATATTATTTATTAACTAGTACAATACTAAATCCAGAAAGTGCAATTCAATTACAAATTGCAAATATATTATCATGGATTTTAAGTGTGGCGTTTGCGTATATTACTAATAGAAAGTATGTTTTTGATAGTAAAAGTAATAATTATATTCATGAAATTACATCTTTTGTAGGTGGCAGAGTTTTAACCTTATTAATGGATATGTTAATTATGTTTATCTTTGTAACTGTATTAAAATTTAATGATAAGTTATTTAAATTGATTTCACAAGCAATTGTTATTGTTGCGAATTATATTATTAGTAAGGTATATGTATTTAAGAAATAGTGTAAACTATTTCTTTTTGTTGAATTTTTATTTACATCTAACACTTATTTCTTTACTTTAAAAGGTAAAATGTGATATCATGAAGATGATAGAGTGTAGGTGATTATAATGTCAAGTGAATATGAAAGATTAAAGAAAGCTGGATATACAGAAGAACAAATTCAACTTGAATTAAGTAGGTTAAGTCAAATTAAAATTGGAGATGACCATTCTTTAGGGGAACATAGGTCTGATAAAAGTGCAGTAGTAATAGATTCTACTGGCTTAGAACAAAAGACTAGTTCTATTATGATGGGATATAATAAAAACGGTATAGTTTTAGAAAATGGGGAATATGTTAGTTCAACAGAAGTTGAACAGGCTTTGGCTTCTGAATTAAGTCATAATGGAGAAGATGTCGTTTATATTTGTACTAAGACAGGAAAGAAATTATCACAGTCTGATTTGATTGAAGCTGTGATAAAACATGCAACTAGAAAACACAGTACATTATCGTTAACGGCTGATTCGACTATTAAAAATCAAGATAGTGCTCGTGTAACTATTCATGATACTAAAAGTGGCAGTGACTATGATAAAGGCATATTTATGCTAGGGAATAAAGGTATTCAATTACCAAATGGAGAATACGTTCTTGAAAGGGAAATAAAGGAAGCATTAGAACAATATGTGATTTTAACTCCCAAAAAAATCCCAGAAACTAAATCGCCAGAAGTATATGAGGTGATTAAAAGACTTTTCCGTAAATATAGCTGGATTCCGATGCTTATAGCTGAAATTATAATAATTTTAAAGGGTTTTGGTTATGATGATCAATTGATAGATAAGTATATGACTGAGCGATACACCTCTGCTTCTGGGCAAGTAAGCATGGTTCACGAATTAACAGATGAAGAGGTTAGAAGGACCACTCATCAAGGAATTGTTCAATTAAAAACAGGAGAAACAATTGAACTTGATAAAGGAATTGGCTATTACGCATCTAGTGATCATAAATATGGTGGAAATGATAGAAAGGGAGTAATAGGTAATTCATTACGACCTGAGGGAGACTATAATATAGATTATTTTTCCATTATTCATAATGGTAAAATTGTAAAAGTAGTTTACCAAAAAGGAGTGAGGTTAGAGGATGTAATCCGAGAAACCTCAGAGGAACTCAATGTTTCAATAGAGGAATTGGAAGCATGGATGCATGCTGGTGGACCTGTTTCTGGTTGGATTAGCATAGATGATGTTGTTGCTTCAAGGGTTGAGAAATATGGAGAGACAATTAGAACCAAAATTGATAAGGAAAATCGACTTAATGGTTATTCTGAAAATTTTGATGGTAAAACAATAACATTTAATAATGGTGATAAAGAAGTAACTATTACTGTTGTTGATCAAGATGGAAATTTATTAAAAAGTGGAGCTATAGTAGCAGGAAGCGACGGAGAAAAATATTGTATAGATAGTCTTACGTTAGAAGAAAAAGAAAAAACTACAACAGTACAGGTAAATGAAGGCAAAAAACTTAACTGGAGCGTTCATAATATCGGATTAGATTTTGCGTTAGCTACAGCTGGCATTGGTTTAATTGCAACAATTTTTACCAAGAGGACAAAAAAAGAGACCACTACAATGACTGATGAACAAATATATGATTTTATCGCTAAGAAAAAACAAGAATTCGCAGAAACTAGTGAATTTCAAAGGGCTGTGGAAACTGTTATTCGAAAGAAACCAACAGTTTCTTATGAGCAAGCATTACGAGATGAACTTGTAAATCAAAACATTACACTAGAAGATGTTGAAAAAATGGGAGGTATTAAGTTTTAATGAATAGTAATGAAAAATTTGATCAATATATAGAGGCTTATAAAACCTTACCTCTTCAAGAAAAGAAAAAGATGGTAAACGAAGAAGTAAAAAAACTTTTAGCTTTTATTGATAAAGCAAAAAGGGATTTAAATATTACTGATGACATTTTATTCAACAGAGAAATCTTAGACTTAAATAATGAATTTGTTTCTGATGATGATTTTGTAGAAGCTATGTTTGTATATGTTCATGCAATCCAAGAGTCATTGGGGAAATATTTTAATGAAGTATCAAAGATTTTATATAAATAGGAGGATTTATGAAAATAGAAGCTGGAGAAATAATAACTTTAAGTAATGATAAAGAATATATTTGTTTTTCAACTGCTGAAAGTGATGGCAAGGATTATGTATATCTTATGAGCAATTTTAAACCTTTAGAAATTAAATTTGCCGAACAATTTATGGAAGGCGAAAAAGTAAATGTTCGTATCATTAATGAGCAAGAAGAAAAACAGAAAGTATTAGCTTTGTTTCAAAAAAATAACTAATAAATGTTTAAAAGAGTTATATATTTAGTGATATAACTCTTTTTTAATTGAAAAAAGAGTTTTAACTCTGTATAATAAAGTCAGGTGATATTATGAAGCAAGAAAATATTCGTAATTTTTCAATTATTGCTCATATTGATCATGGTAAAAGTACCCTGGCTGATAGGATTCTAGAGTTAACTGGTGCCATTAATGATAGGGAAAAACAAGATCAATTGTTAGATAATATGGAATTAGAACGTGAACGGGGAATTACAATAAAATTAAATACTGTTCAGTTAAAATATAATTATAAGGGTGAAGAGTATTGCTTACATTTGATTGATACTCCGGGTCATGTAGATTTTACATATGAAGTAAGTAGAAGTTTAGCTGCTTGTGAGGGGGCTATTTTAGTAGTTGATGCAGCTCAAGGAATAGAAGCACAAACATTGGCTAACTTATATCTGGCTTTAGAAAATAATTTAACAATTATTCCTGTTATAAATAAAATAGATTTGCCTAATGCCGATCCTGAAAAGGTGAAACACGAGTTAATGGATACGTTAGGTTTTGAAGAAGACGAAATTATTTTAGCCAGTGCGAAAAATGGGATAGGGATAAAAGAGTTAGTAGAAGCTGTAATAGATAGAGTTCCTAGCCCTAAGGGGAATAACAACGATAAATTACAAGCATTAATTTTTGATAGTTATTATGATCCATATCGTGGCATTGTAACTTTAATTAGAGTAAAAAATGGACAAATAAAAGTGGGCGATACAATTAAGATGATAGCTACTAATGCTATTTATGAGGTTACAGAATTGGTTGTTAGAACTCCATTTGAGAAAAAAGTAAAAGAACTGGTATCAGGAGAAGTTGGATGTATTTGTGCAAGTATCAAAAGCATTGAAGATGTAAAAGTAGGAGATACAATAACTTCAAGTACCAATCCTGCTGATAAACCGCTAGAAGGTTATAAGCCGATGAAGCCGATGGTATTTTGTGGGCTTTATCCAATAGAATCATCAAAATATCCTGATTTAAGAGAAGCTTTAGAAAAATTGAAATTAAATGATGCTTCCCTACAGTTTGAACCTGAAACATCTAAGGCATTAGGATTTGGGTTTAGATGTGGATTTTTAGGCCTTTTACATATGGATATTATAGAAGAGAGAATTGAAAGGGAATTTAAAATAGATTTAATCGCAACTTCGCCATCAGTTATCTATGAGGTTGAACTTACTGATAAAAGTGTTGTAATGATTGATAGCCCCGTTAAAATGCCTGATAAACAAAAAATCTTCGATATAAGAGAACCATATATTAGGACTAATATTTTTGTTCCTAGTGAGTATATAGGCCCCATTATGGAATTGTGTCAGAATAAACGTGGTAATTATATTTCAATGGAGTATTTGGATCCAACTCGTGTTAATATCCATTATGAGATACCACTATCTGAAATTGTGTATGACTTTTTTGATAAGTTGAAGTCTACAACTAAAGGTTATGCATCATTTGATTATGAAATAATTGGTTATAAAAGCAGTAATTTAGTCAAGATGGATATTTTACTGAACGGAGAAGTTGTTGATGCATTAAGTATTATTGTACATAAAGATTTTGCATATCGTCGTGGACGCGCGGTCGTTGAACAATTAAGGAAGCTGATTCCTCGTCAACAATTTGAAGTGCCAATTCAAGCCTGTTTAGGAAATAAGGCAATAGCTCGTGAAACAGTAAAGGCAGTTAGAAAAGATGTTTTAGCAAAATGTTACGGCGGAGATGTATCGCGCAAGAGAAAGTTACTAGAAAAGCAAAAAGAAGGTAAAAAACGTATGAAAATGGTTGGTAGTGTTGAAATACCGCAAGAAGCCTTTTTAGCAGTTCTTAGTATGGAGGAAGAATAATGAAGAATTTTCGTGATATTGATTTAGTAAATTATATTATAAATCAAGAAGCCACATTAAAGGATGCTGCTGAGTACTTTGGCGTTAGCGTGGAAACAATAAAGAAAAGAATGTCAAAAATTAAAAAAGAATTATTGACTGAATCATCAATTTTGATTGATTTAAATAGTGTGGCCGATAAAAACACTTTAGAAGGCAGGAGAAAAGGTGGAACTTCTACAAATAGTGGCGTAGTAAGAATATTGAATCTTCCGGAAATAGCCAACTTAGCTAGAAGAATGTTGGCAGATAATTTAACGCTTAGCGAAGCTGCTAATTCATTTAAGATGCCTTCTTCCACTTTGTATGATAATTTGGAAGCTTTAAAAGGTACTGAATATGATGAAATATACAAAGATTTAAAAATAATGTATGAAGTGCATATTTTAGCCAAAGGATCTCTTATTTGTTACGATAATACTAAGGTAAATAAGACAGACGTTCAAAGACTTACGGCAAAATATTCATTACAACTTAAAGAAGATAAAAAGGAAGACAATCATCAAAAATGATTGTTTTTCTTTAAGCATGTTTGTTATAATAAACATAGAAAAGAGAATGTTTATGAAATCATGTTATATTCATATTCCTTTTTGTGAACATATTTGTACTTATTGCGATTTTTGTAAGATGTATTATAATCCAGAATGGGTTAATCAGTATTTAGATTCACTGGAGGAAGAAATTAAGACAAATTATAATGGTGAAACATTAGCAACTATATATATCGGGGGAGGGACCCCGACATGTTTAAGTAATACACAATTAGAAAAGCTATTTAAGATATTAGAATTACTTAATAGAGAAGCAGATTGTGAATATACTATTGAAACCAATGTAGAGTCGTTAAATATTGATAAAATAAAACTTTTAGTGCAATATGGAATCAATAGAGTTAGTATAGGTGTTCAAAGTATAATCCCTGAAAACATTAAATATCTAGGTAGACACCATACTAAGAATCAAGTTCAAGATTTAGTTGAAAACTTAAATAAAAATAATATAAACAATATTAATGTAGATTTAATTTACGCTTTAGAATGCCAAAATTTAGAAAGTTTAATGGAAGATTTAAATTTTGTGTTATCATTAGATATCAAGCATGTTTCTACATATTCTTTAATTATAGAAGATAATACAAAATTAGGGATACGAAAACAAGAGCCAATTGATGATGATTTGGATTATCAGATGTATGAGTGTATTAAGGGTGTATTACAAAAAGATAATTTCATCCATTATGAAATTAGTAATTTTTCAAAAGAGGGATATCAATCTATACATAATCTTACATACTGGAATAATGAGGGATATTATGGTTTTGGTCTGGGTGCAAGTGGGTATATAGGAAATATTCGCTATGATAATACCAGAAGTTTAAATAAATATTTAGAAGGTCAATATAGATTAAATGAAGAATATCTAGATTTAAATCGAAAAATAGAAAACGAATTTATCTTAGGTTTAAGAAAGGTAAATGGCATTAATAAAAATACTTTTAAAGAAAAATATGGTAGAGATATATTAAGTGTTAATATTGTTAAAGATTTAGTAAATCAAGGGCAATTAATTGATGATGGTGAGAATATATTTATTGATCGAAATCAAATATATGTTTCTAATCACATATTATTAAATTTTATTGGAGGTATCTATGGAGAAGATTAATTATTTTAGGCAAGAGTTAAATTATATATTTGATACAAGAATTAGAGAAACTGCTAAGACTTTAATAGAACTCTTACCTGACTATTTTTTTGAAATTCCTGCTAGTTCTACTGGTAAATATCATCCAACATTTGCTTTAGGTGAAGCTGGTTTAGTAAGACACACCAAAGCAGCGGTTAGGTTTGGTTATGAACTTGTTAATAATAATTGTGTAGGTAACGTATTTAATGATAAGGAGAAAGATTTAATTATTTTATCTTTGATCATGCATGATGGATGCAAGTCTGGCTTAACTAAGGGAGAATATACAGTGGCGGATCATCCGCTAATTGTGTCAAAACTAATTTTAGATAATCGGGATAAGTTAACTTTAGATGATGATGAAATAAAGCTTCTTTGTTCGATGATTGATACACATATGGGGGAATTTAATAAAGATTATAGGGGCAATGCTATTTTGCCATTACCGCAAAATAAATATCAAAAATTTGTTCATATGTGTGATTATTTAGCTAGCAAGAAATTTTTAGATATCAAATTTGAGGGGAATGATATAGTTGGATAACAATTCAAACGTTAATGATTTAGGAGTACAAATTGAATCATATTTAGAAAGCAAAGAGTGGTATGATTTGACTTTAAAAGAGATGGAATTGATTACTGATAGAAGTAAAAAGGTTCAATATAAGCGAAAATTTAATGAATATTTTTCGAGCGTAATCAATCCTTTATATGACGGTATAAAAAATAAGGGACAATTTAAGTTTTCGCATGCGGATGATGCACTTACTTGTAGAAACATGGTACAAGATTTGCTGAAATATTATTATGACAATGGGTTTACCAGGGATGAAGCCATTCGATTAGCTACGTCGAAGAAAATGTGAGTAAAGCGTTGACACAAACATTTGTTTGTGGTAAGATAAAACAGGAGGATAGAGATATGGAAGTAGTAAGAAGTAAGGTTAAATTATTAGGATATACAATGAATATAAATGGTGAAGGACCAGAGTCAGTGGTGGCTGCCGCAGGTAAGTTGTGTTATTCAAAAGTAGGAATAGAAGAGTTAAGTGAAAAAATGACCGAGGAAGATATAGTTAAATTTGTAAAGATGTTGGCTAATTTAGGACATTATAGTCCTTTTGAACATGCAAATTTTACTTTTGGTATAGAGGGAATTAGTAGAGCTTGTTCACATCAAATAGTAAGACATAGAACTGGGAAATTTTCTCAGCAAAGTCAAAGATATGTGGATTTGGAAAGTACATTTAAAATTATTATGCCACCAGAAATAGAAGCTTGCCCGGAGGCGCGCAATATGTATATAAAATCTATAGAAGAAGATTTTGATGCTTATAAAAACATTACAGAGGCACTAGAATTAAAATATATTAATGAAGGTATGGATGAGAAAAGTGCTAATAAAAAGGCGATTGAAGATGCTAGGTTCGCACTTCCAAATGCCTGTGAAACGAAATTAGTTATGACAATTGATGCTCGTAATTTAATTAATTTTTTTGAAAAGCGTTGTTGTAAAAGAGCTCAGTGGGAAATCAGAAATGTTGCTAATCAAATGTTAGATTTGGTTTTGCCAGTAGCGCCAAATTTATTTGCAAAAGCTGGTGCTAAATGTGTTTTTGGAAATTGCCCTGAAGGTAAAATGAGTTGTGGAGAAAAGCAAAAGCCAAGGGCGGGACAATAGCAGGTGGCGCATGAAAGGTAAATTAATAGTTATAGAAGGTACTGATTGTTCTGGAAAGGAAACACAGACTAATTTATTGTTACAACATTTAAATGATGAAAATATTAGGGTGGAAAAGTTTAGCTTTCCAAACTATCAATCACCGACAGGAAAAATTGTTGGTGGCCCTTATTTGGGAAAAGATTATATTTGTGAAGGCTGGTTTAGTGAGGGGGCAACAAAAGTGGATCCTAAGGTTGCTTCGTTATATTATGCGGCAGATAGAAAATATAATATTCATAAAATAACCTGGCTTTTAGAAAATGGAGTTAATGTAATTTTAGATCGATATGTTTATTCGAACATGGCTCATCAAGGTGGAAAAATATCTGATCTAGAAAAAAGAGAAGAAATGTATAATTGGTTAGAACATTTAGAGTTTAATTTATTAGAACTACCTAAGGCGGATATTAAAATATTTTTGCATATGCCTTATGACCAAGCGGTTATTTTAAAGAAGAGCAGATTAGAAAAACCAGATCAACACGAGTTTGATATAGAGCATCTACAAGCTGCAGAAAATGCATATATCGAATTAGCTAATAAGTATCAGTTTACAACGGTTGAATGTACTAATGGGAATGATATTAGAAGTATAGAAAATATTCAAGAAGAATTATATGAAATAGTACTTAACCAAATAAAAAACCAAAATTAATTTTTGGTTTTTTCGTTTTCTTTATGTCCACCGGTAAGAGTTGAAGCACTTTCAGAGATTATCATAGCTTCATAGTCAATTTGTTTAATTAATCCTACTATTTTATTTCTATTTTTACGTGCAGACATGATCATTAAAATTGCTCTTGTCTTTTCTTTGCCTTGACCCTCTACAACAGTAACTGCAAATCCATTATTGCGGAGTGTTGTAGTTACAGGTTGTTCTAATGATTTATCAATAATTGCCATTAACATATTACTTCCCAAAGCCATCTTTTCTTCTAAAAGACTACCTAAGTAAGAACCGAAAGCTGAACCTAATGCAAATGCGACTATTTTTAACGGGTCGCTAGTAACATCAACAACTACCAGTCCAACTGCAAATACCCACACAAGGGCTGCTAATCCTTGCAAAATTGCTCCAATCATTTTTTTACCATTCGCAACAACAATTAATCTTAAAGTTCCTAACGCAAGTTCGATTGTTTTTGCAAAAAAAATAACAATATATATTACATAATTCATAACATCTCTCCTAGTCTTTTATGATTATAACATATTAAAATAACTTTTGTAAATTATATGTAGACTAAAGTGAAGTATCTTTGTTGACAAGCTGAACAAGAAATAGTAAAATTAAAATAGACAAGGGAGTAAGATAGTATGGTTAGAGTAAGTACAAAATTTAATTCAACAAACCACCTGGGGGGGGGATTTAAGTAACCATACTATAATAAAAGAAATAAATAAACACGAAAGAATTTTAGAAAATCCATCGTTCTAAAATTTGTTTTCGTGTTTTTTTGTGTACCTTGTTAAGAATAGGAGGAAAGAAAGATGAAGAAAAAAGGATTTACATTAATAGAATTACTGGCGGTAATAGTAGTACTAGCAATAATAGCGTTAATCGCAACACCAATAGTAATGAATGTAATTAGTAATGCACAAAAAGGAGCAGCAGAAAGAAGTGCAGATAATTATATTAAAGCAGTAGAAACATTAATCGCAACAAAGAGATTAGATGGAGAACCAGTAGAAGATGGGACATATGAAATTGATGAAAACGGAAATCTTGAATTTGGAACTGTAGAGTTGAGTGGAACAAAACCAAATGGGGGAAGCATCAAAATAGAAAATGGACAAGTAGTTAAGGAAAATGCTTCAATAAAAGTCGGGGATTATACTGTTACTTTTGAAGATGGAAAAGCTGAAGCTGAAAAAGGAAATGCACTTGCAAAACTATCAGATGTATGTGATTATCAGTCACTACCTGGTGCAGAAAATACAATTGGCTCAGAATATATATGTAATGTAGGGGATGGAGATAGAACATTTTATGTGTTGGAACCAGGAACAAGTAGTAAACCAGTAACATTAATATTAGAAGGGGCTTTACAAGGTGGTAGCTGGGCAAATGCACAACAAACATTAGATCAAACGCGTGAAATTTGGACAAAATTAGATAGAAGTCAAATAGGACTACCCAGCATAGAACAAATCATGGTAGCGGACGACCGAGATGCAGATGAATATTTAACTAGTGATGAAGTGTATTTAGATAATGAATGGCTATATGATGTGCCATTCATAGATGGTTATTGGACCTCTACAATTGGGGCAGATAATTACGTGTGGATGATATTTTCAGATGGACAAGTAGGTGCGGATCATGTTGAAGGGCGTGGGAGGTATGATGTTCGCCCAGTTATAATGCTTTCAATTTAAGAATATCTTTGGATATTCTTTTTTTAATATTTTTATTTTAGCACTCATATATTGACAATGCTAACATATACTAGTATAATGAAGTTAGCATTCCAATCCCGGGAGTGCCAGAGGTGATAAAATGATTAGTCAAAGACAAGAGGAATTATTAAAACTGATTGTGGAAGATTACATTAAAACTGCTAAACCAATAGGTTCTAAATCACTTTGCTCAATTATGAATTGTTCTAGTGCGACAATTAGAAATGAGATGAGTGAATTAGAAGAATTAGGATTGTTAGAAAAAACACATATATCTTCAGGACGTGTTCCTAGTGAAAAAGGATATCGTTATTATGTAGATAATATTATGAAACCAAAAGAATTAAGTGGTGAAGACATGTTGAAATTGCAAACTGTTTTTCACAACAAAAGCTTGGTTATAAGTGATGTAATAATGAGAAGTATGGAAATTATTTCAGATTTAACTAATTATACATCTATAGTTTTAGGTAAAACTTCTAGCGAAAATAAAATCAATAAGATAGAGGTTGTTCCTATTAGCGAAGAACAATTAATTGCAATTGTAGTAACTGATAAAGGACATGTAGAACATAAAAATATTTATTTAGAAGATGTTGTATCTGTAGATGAAATTAAGCAGACAGTAGATCTAATAAATAAGCTATTAATTGGAACACCTATAGATGAAGTTAGCAGTGTATTAGAGTTTGAAATAAAACCTGTTATTGCTAAATACGTAAAACAACATGAGGTTTTATATAATGCGTTTTATAATGCATTTACTGATTTTAAAAATGACCATAGTTTTAAAATGTCAGGGACTAAAAACATTTTGATGCAACCGGAGTTTGATAATACTGAAAGAATTAGAAGTATTATGAATAAATTTGAAGATAAAGAATTGATTAATCGAATTCAAGAACAAGATAACGGTGTAAATATTTATATTGGTAGTGAAAATGAATTGGATGATGATTTAACTGTTATTAAGACTAAATATTCTATCAATGGGGAAGAAGGAACAATTGCATTAATTGGTCCAAAAAGAATGGAATATGAACGAGTTGTAGCTTTGTTAAATTATATTAAGGATAATTTTGAATAGGAGGATACTTATGAGTAAAGAAGAAATGAAATGTAAATGTAATGAAGGTGCAGAATGCACTTGTGAAGATACATGCGAGTGTGGTGAAGAGTGCACTTGTGATGAATCTTGTGAATGTGGTGACGAATGTCATTGTGAAGAATCATCTGATGATGAAGATGAACCGAAAAAACATAAATGGGGGCGTAAAAATAAAGAATTAGAAGCACTAACTGAAACTAATAAACGATTAGAACAAGAAGTTTTAATAGCTAAAGCTGATTTAATCAATTATCGAAAAAGAAAAGATGAAGAAGTAATTAGAATGTTAAAATATTCAAATGAAGACTTGGTTAAAGAAATGCTTGCTACAATAGATAGTTTGGAAAGAGCTATTGATATGGACGATGATAATTTAGATGATGAGGTATCAAAGTTCTTATCCGGATTTAAGCTAATTTATTGTAATTTAATTACTACTTTAGAAAAGTATGGAGTTAAAGCTATTGATGGAATTAATAAACCATTTGATCCAGCATATCATCAAGCAGTGATGACTGAAAAGCGTGATGGTGTTGGGTCTGGAATGGTGTTAGATGTTTTACAGAAAGGTTATTTATTAAAAGATAAAGTAATTCGACCAGCCATGGTTAGAGTTTCTGAATAAAAGAAAGGTGATAAATATGAGTAAAATTATAGGTATAGATTTAGGTACAACAAACAGTTGTGTATGTGTGTATGAAGGTGGAGAAGCAAAAGTTATTACAAATGCGGAAGGAGAAAGAACGACCCCTTCAGTAGTAGCTTTTAAAAATGATGAGATTATTGTTGGAGGAGCTGCTAAACGTCAAATGGTGACTAATCCAAATACTATTCATTCAATCAAAAGATTAATGGGTACTAGTGAAAAAACTGAAGTTAATGGTAAAAAATATACACCAGAAGAGATTAGTGCGATGATTTTGGGAGACTTAAAGAAAACTGCAGAAGCATACTTAGGTGAAACAGTAAAACGTGCAGTTATTACAGTTCCTGCATATTTTAACGATGCACAAAGACAAGCAACAAAGAACGCTGGTAAAATAGCTGGTTTAGAAGTAGAACGTATTATTAATGAACCAACCGCTGCAGCTTTAGCATATGGTCTTGATAAACAAGATACTAATGAAAAAATATTAGTTTATGATTTAGGTGGAGGAACATTCGATGTTTCTATTCTAGAGCTTGGGGATGGTGTATTTGAAGTACTTTCTACAAGCGGAAATAACACATTAGGCGGAGATGATTTTGACCAAAGAATTATTGATTACCTAATAGAAGAATTTAAAAAAGAAAATAAAGTTGATTTAACTAAAGATAAAATGGCAATGCAAAGATTAAAAGACGCTGCTGAAAAAGCTAAAAAAGATTTAAGCGGTGTAACAACAACTCAAATATCATTACCATTCTTATCGCAAGGAGAAGATGGACCACTTCATTTAGATTTATCTTTAACTCGTGCTAAGTTTGAAGATTTAACTCGTGACTTAGTTGATTCGACATTAGAACCAGTTAGAAAAGCGTTAAAAGATGCTAACTTAAAAGCAAGTGATATTGATAAGGTATTATTAGTTGGAGGTTCAACTCGTATTCCTCGCGTTCAAGAAATAATTAAAGAAGAATTAGGAAAAGAACCATCTAAGGGAGTAAACCCTGATGAGGTAGTTGCGATGGGAGCAGCTATCCAAGGTGGAGTATTAACGGGGGATGTAAATGATGTAGTATTATTAGACGTAACACCACTTTCTCTTGGTATTGAAACATTAGGTGGAGTTATGACTGTATTAATTCCTCGTAATACAACAATTCCAACAAGTAAGAGCCAAGTGTTCTCAACAGCTGCTGATAATCAACCTGCTGTAGATATTCATGTATTGCAAGGTGAAAGAAGTATGGCTGCTGATAATAAAACTTTAGGACGTTTCCAATTAACAAACATTCCTGCAGCACCTCGTGGTGTTCCTCAAATCGAAGTAACATTTGATATTGATGCTAATGGTATTGTAAATGTTAAAGCAAAAGATCTTGGAACAAATAAGGAACAATCAATTACTATTACTTCAAATACTGGATTAAGTGATGAAGATATTGAAAAAATGGTAAAAGAAGCGGAAGCAAATAAAGAAGCAGACGCTAAGAAAAAGGAAGAAGCAGATTTAAGAAATGAAGCAGAACAATTAATTTTCACAACAGAAAAATCTATTAAAGATTTAGGCGAAAAGATTGATGCTAAGGATAAAGAAAAAGCTGAAGCGGAAATTAAAGAGTTAAAAGAAGCTTTAGAAAAAAATGATTTAGAAGATATTAAAACTAAAAAAGAAAAACTAATGGAAACAGCTATGGCTTTTGCAACTAAAGTATATGAGGAAGCAGCAAAGCAACAACAAGCTAATCAAGAAACTACTGAAGATTCAAACGATAAAAAAGATGATAATGTAGTAGATGCTGAATATGAAGAAAAATAAGAAGAAGTTCTAGAATCCTAGAACTTCTCTATTTAAGGAGAAATTATGGCTAAAAAACAAAAACTAAGAAGTGAAATTGAAGAAAAATATAAATGGGACCTTAGTCCAATATATAGTGGTAATGAAGATTGGTATAAAGATTTAGAAATAGTTTCTAAGGAAGTAGAGGAAGTTTTAAATTATAAAGGAAAACTTCTAATCAGTGCTAAGAGTTTATTAGAGTATTTAGAATTTTCTATTAAATTAGAAAGAAGATTATATAAGCTTTACTATTTTGCACAACTTAATTTTGATTCTGATACTACAAATAATGAGTATCAACAGATGAGTGGTAAGATACAAAATTTATTATCTAAATATAATGAATTAGACTCTTTTGCTGATCCTGAGCTTATGAAAGCTGATTATGATATTATTAAAAATTTTTATATAGAGGAACCAGCATTAAAACAATATGAATTTGTTTTGGAACAAATTTATCGCTATAAAGAGCATATTTTAACTGAAGAGCAAGAACGCATCTTGTCAGCATTCGCTAATATTAATGATATTCCAGAGGAAACCTTTGAGGCCCTTACTGATTCTGATCTTAAGTTTGGTATAATTAAAGACGAAGAAGGTAATGAGGTGGAACTTACTGAAAGCAACTATTCAAATTTTATTGAATCAGAAGATAGAACGGTAAGAGAAGCAGCATTTAATCAACTCCTTGGCACTTACAGCAATTATAAAAATACCATTGCTAAAACTTTTGCTGGTAATGTTGAAGTTTTAACTACATTATCTAAGTTAAAACATTTTAATAGTAGCTTAGAGGCTTCTCTGTTTGGTGACAACATAGACCGTAAAGTGTATGACAATCTAATTGAGACAGTGTCAAGTGGATTGGATACTTTATATAAATATTTCGATTTAAAAAAAGATGTATTAGGGCTTAGCGAATTTCATTTATATGATCAATATAATTCGTTAGTTCCAGATTGTGATAAGAATTATTCTTTTGAAGAGGCTAAAAAAATTGTGTTAGAGGCCCTAAGTATTTTAGGCGAAGATTATATAGAAATATTAAATAAGGCATTTGATGAACGTTGGATAGATGTTTACAATAATAAGGGAAAACGGACAGGAGCATATTCAAGTGGATTTTATGATACTAATCCATATTTACTTCTTAATTATGAAGGAAAGTTTGGAGATATATCTACTTTAGCACATGAACTAGGTCATTCGGTACATACATACTATTCGTGTCATAATAATCCATATCAATATTCACATTATAGAATATTTGTAGCGGAGGTCGCTTCTACTGTTAATGAGCTTTTACTTAAACTATATATGCTTAATAAGTCGTGTGATAAAAACGAAAAAAAATACATTATTAATGTAATGATGAATTCATTTAAATCAACCATTTATAGACAGGTGATGTTTGCTGAATTTGAAAGAGATGTTCATGCGTTAAAAGAAAAAGGTGAAATTTTAACAAACGAGCTTCTTTCTAATTATTATTATGAGTTGAATAAAAAATATTTTGGCCCTAATGTGGTTGTTGATGATGCGATTCGTTATGAATGGGCTAGGATTCCACATTTCTATTATAATTTCTATGTGTATAAATATGCAATTGGGCTTTCTTGTGCTTGTTATATTGTGGATAACATTTTAGCGGGAAAAGAAAACGCTTTAGAAGATTATAAAAGATTCTTAAAAGCTGGTGGCAGTGATTATCCTGCTAATGAGCTTGAAATTGCTGGAATTGATATAACCAATAGCGAAGTAATTTCGAGTGCGATAAAAATGTTTGATAATTTAATTGAACAATTTAAAAGTTTAGATTAGGTGGTGTAGTATGCAAAAAAGAGATTATTATGAAGTCCTAGGTGTTAGTAAAAATGCAACCGAGGATGAAATAAAATCAGCATTTCGTAAATTGGCAAAAAAATATCATCCGGATGTTTCTAAGGAACCAGATGCTGCTGAAAAATTTAAGGAAGCGCAAGAAGCTTATGCGGTGTTGTCTGATGCTAGTAAGAGACAACAATATGATCAATTTGGTCATGCAGCATTTAATCAAAATGGTGGTGCCGGTGGATTTGATTTTTCAGGGTTTGATTTTTCTGATATATTCGGTGATATATTTGGTGGAGGATTTGATTTTGGATTTGGCGGAGGTCGCAGAAATTCAAATAGAGCTACCAAAGGTAGGGATTCTTTAATTCGAATTGATTTAACATTTGAAGAGGCAGCATTTGGGTGTAAAAAGGATGTCACTTTAGATGTTATGTGTGAGTGTGAAGAGTGCCATGGTAAAGGTGGTCATGGCGAGAAAAATTGTAGTGAATGTCATGGCAGTGGAACAATAACTGCAGAGCAAAGAACAATGTTTGGATCTTTTATGTCTAGAACCACATGTCCTTCGTGTGGAGGGAAAGGAAAAACTTATGATTCTAGATGTAATAGTTGTCGTGGAACTGGCAAGGTCAAAGAAACAAAAACATTAGAAGTTAAAGTTCCTGCAGGAGTTGATACAGGAAATCAATTAAGGCTTGCTGGAAAAGGGGAGGCTGGTTCTAATGGCGGACCCAATGGGGATGTTTATTTAGAATTTAAGGTTAAATCTCATCCATTGTTTGAGAGAGTAGAAAACGATATTTATTTAGAACTTCCTATTACAATAACTGATGCGGTATTAGGTTGTAAGAAAGATGTTCCGACATTAACTGGAAAGGTTTCAGTATCGATTAATGCAGGAACTGAAACAGGGGATAAATATCGCCTAAAGGGAAAAGGAATTGAGGATGTACATTCGGGTCGCAAAGGGGATATGTATGTTGTGGTTAAAGTAGTTGTGCCAAGCAAGATAAACCGTGATCAAAAGAAATTATTTGAACAGTTAGCTAAAACAAATTTGGAAGATTCTAATGAATTTAAAAAAATAAGAGATTATTTAAAATAATCTCTTTTTTCATTGTACTATATTTAATGCCATGGTACAATGAAATAAGTAAGGTTGTGATAATATGGATATTTGTACAAATCCAAATGCATTAAAATTATTAGATGTTGTGTTAAAAGCTGTTGATATTTTAAAAATAGCAATAATGGTAGTACTGATTATTATTGCGATGATAGATTTTGGGAAAAGTATTTTTTCTAGTGATCAGAATGTAACTAAAACTACAATGACGCTCTTCGCAAAACGTTTAATTGCAGCTATGTTAATATTTTTGATTCCAGTAGTGATTGAAACCGGTATAGTACTTGTTGGTGATATGGCTAGTAGTCAAAATTTTACTGACTGTATAGAAAATACCAATAATATACCATATTATGAGGCACTACAAATATATAGAGAACGAGAGGAAGCCGAGAGGGATCGTCTTCAGTCGCAAACCAATGGAGCACTTTCTGGTGGTGTTCAACCAGGAGGGACAGATGGTATTTATTTAGGACAAAAATATAATCTTACTGATAGTCAACTAACACAATTAGCTGCATTATGTGAAATGGAGAACAGTGGTGCAGTCGCAGCGGAAGCTTCTTTAATGGCTAATTTGTTTGAATTTCAGGGCAGTAGTTATGGTACTGGTGCGGAGGGATTATATAACTACATTAAAAATGGTGGTTGGTTTAGCTCAGGGGCCCAATTGGGGACTTTACAATTGAATTCGCAGGATTCAAAAACAATAGTTTATGAAGTTTTAGTTCAAGGGAAAAGAACGTTACCATTATATATAAATGAACATGATTGTATTGATTGCGGCCCTTATGGATTTGATGTTGTAAAAATATCGATAGATGGTACAGTCATTACTGATGAGCAGGGGTTACTAAATAAAAACAATTATATTAAAGATAAAACGATTATTTATAACAGATATGGGGCGGTATATGCTTTTTATACATTCCCATGTTCTGATTGTGATCCTTTTGGGTATACCGCGGCATCAAAACAAAAATATGATAATATGAATAATAATTAAGGGAGGGCATAATGAGAAAGTATATTATATTGCTAATAATTGTTATAGTAGTAGCGGCGTTATTAGTAATTGCATCCTCAATGGGTGATAGCAATTATAAGAGCATAGAAAAATATTTAAAATATATTGGTTTTACTAAATACGAAGATACTAATTTATATTTACGCCAAGAATCAGAGTATGATGCTGACAAGCATGAGGCAAATGTAAAAAAAGGCGTTAGTTCAGAATATACTATGTTATCTTTTAATATAGAGGATTATCATTTGACTAAAGATAGAAATGTTTACAAAGATTTAGTTAATACTAGCTATGTCTTAACGTATAATTATAATACTGGCAATGTTGATTATAATTATAGAATAAATTTTCAAAATTCCAATGTTTTAATTGAAGGTATTTTCGATGTGCAAAGACAGCAATTTAAATGTAATCCAACTTTTTCATATCAACTGGATTTGCCTAAAGTACAGCAAATTATGTGCAAACAAATAAAATATGAAGTAGATATTTTTGTTAAAGAGGCTCAGGAAATGATCGATATTGAGAAAATTCAAAAATAATCTCTTTTCTAATAAGAAGATTTATAATATAATATATGTAGATATTGAAAGGATGAATTTAAAATTATGGACAGTATTTTAACGGAAACAGAAATGAAGATGGAATCTTCAATTGAGTCTTTAGATAGAAGATTATTAAATATTAGGGCAGGTCGTGCTAATCCAGCTATTTTAGATGGTGTAAATGTTTCATATTATGGTGTGGATACTCCACTAAAACAATTGGCGACAATTTCTATTCCTGAAGCTAGACAACTAATGATTAAACCATTTGATAGATCAACTTTAGGTGCGATTGAAAAAGGAATTTACGAAGCTAATATTGGACTTACTCCAAATAATAATGGGGAAGTAATTATTTTAAATATTCCTGCTTTAACAGAAGAAACTAGAAGAGATTATGTAAAGCAAGCTAAAGGAATTGCGGAAGAGTGTAAAATTGCTTTAAGAAATATTCGCCAAGATGCTAATAATGATATTAAAAAATTAGAAGTGACTGAAGATGAGGCTAAAGCCGGACAAGACGAAGTTCAAGAGTTAATCAACAAATATAATAAAGTAGTTGATGAAAGATTAAAAGTTAAAGAACAAGAATTAATGACTGTATAACGTTGGATTGTTATTGAAAATGTAATAAAAAAATAGTATGTAATTGAAACATACTATTTTTTTAGTTTGTCCATTAATATAACAATTCCACCACCAAATAGGAATGATAATATTGAAGTTATGATTGTGATTGGGGTGTAACCAGAAAGTGGAATAATGGTTATTGCGCTCATAACAATTAATCCGATAATTAAACTCATTGTTGGTTGATGATATTTTTCTAATAACCAATTAGTAAGTTTAGCGCTTAAAACAATTCCTATTAATAATCCTATTGCAATAAATATTAATCCAATAATAATATTAGGTTCAAAACTAGTGACATTTGCAACATAACCTTTGAATAGATGGTAATAGCCCAAAACAAGTAATACCATAGAGCCTGAAACTCCGGGAAAAATCATAGTTGCGCCAGAAATTGCTCCTAAGCTAATTAAAGTCAAAACGTAAGTTAAATTCAAATTTTTAGAAATAATATCTTGAAGAGGAACGATGACTTCATCAGTTTTGGGAACAAAGAAGGCTAGAGCTCCAATTATTAAAACTCCGATAGAAAAATAAATCCAGTTTATTTTTTCATCTTTCATTTCGTTCTTTTTAAGTACTGGGATTGAAAATAGAATTAGTCCTACAAACCACATAATTGTTTGTATTTCTGCGTGAACGAATAGAAATTCTAAAATTTTAGCAAACCCAACTAATCCGACAGCAACACCCAAACCGACTTGAATTATAAACTTGGTGGCATTAAATCTTTCTTTCCACGAAATATTAATTTTGAAAATATTAGATATTGATTGCATCATTTTGTCAAATAACCCTAGTAATACAATTAGTGTACCACCACTAACTCCTGGAATGATATTAGCAACCCCAACGGCAGCGCCACATAAAAAATTTTTAATCATAAGTGTACCTCCATTTGCAATTATAGCACCGTTAAAATGTATTGTAAATAGTACATATTGTGTTATAATTATCTTAGAGGTGATAGAGTGAAAGATATCAAAAAAGAAATTGATAAGGAAAAAGTAAATGATGTGTTAGTTTTATCTAAAAAGATATTAAAGATATTATATATAGTTATAATCATTGCAGGGATATATGGTTTGACAATAATTAATAAAGAATGGAAACTTACACACTTTATATTAGAATGTGTAAAAATTGTTGCACCACTTTTTTTAGGATTAATAATTGCGTGGTTATTTAATCCTATGGTTAGTAAACTAGAAAAGAGGGGAATCAAAAGAGGAATAGGGGCTACACTTGTTTATGCTGCCTTTATTGGAATACTAGTACTGGTTATTAGTTTGATTATTCCGATGATGTCTGATCAGTTAAATGATTTTGTTAAAATGATTCCGAATGTTTTTGATAGCATCAAAAATTGGCTTGAGGGAATATTTAACAAAATGGGTGATGGAGGCAATGTTGATTTAGTGGGTTTAAAAGATTCAGTATTTACTAAAATTGAACTTTATGCATCTGGGTTAACTGAAGGGCTTCCTACAGCATCTATTAATCTTATTAGAGCGTTATTCTCTGGTGTTAGTACTTTTGCTGTTGGACTAATCATTGGATTTTTCTTGCTTATCGGCTTTGATAACTTTAATAACATATTAACATTCTTGCCAAGAAAGATGCAAAAAGACACTAAGGCTTTAGGAGATGAAATTGATGGTTCTTTACGAAAATTTGTTCAAGGAACATTAATTTTAGCTAGTTTAATATTTGTAGTTAGTTCAATCGGATTTTGGATTTGTGGATTAAAATCCCCTTTACTTTTTGGACTATTTTGTGGTATAACTAATGTAATCCCTTTTGTAGGTCCTTATATTGGCGGCATTCCTGCAGTTATTGTAGGACTTTCACAAGGACCATTAGTTGGTATTGGAGTATTAGTAGTTATAGTGATAGTTCAATTTATTGAAGGAAATTTCCTACAACCAATAGTGATGAGCAAAACAATGAAATTACATCCAGTAACAATTATGCTTGGTTTACTTGTTTGTGGTCATTTTTGGGGAATAGTTGGAATGATAGTCGCAACACCAATAGTTGCAACAATCAAAATAATTTGGAATTATTTTGATGATAAATATAATATATTATCTAAAGGCGAAAATAAAGATTAGTAAATTAAATTTTAATTATAGAAAGCTTATGGTTGATGGAAATAAGTATCAAAATTTAATTGAAGCTCCTTTATTAGTGCAGTAATAACTGCCGGGTAACACCGTTATATCAATTAAGTAAAATTAGGATGGTACCACGGTTTTTCGTTCCTAGGAAAACGGTGGTTTTTATTTATTTTGGGAGGATTTATGGAAATAAAAAATAGAAATCCATTGATTTATTTAATTAGTGGGAAAGCTAGACATGGTAAAGATACCATTGCTGCTATAATCAAAGATTATTATGAAAGTAAAGATAAGAAAGTTATCACTTTACAATATAGCTCTTATATTAAAGAATATGCTAAAAAAATTAGTAATTGGGATGGAAGTGAGGAGACTAAACCACGTGAGTTATTACAACAGTTAGGCACAGATGTTATTAGAACACACATTGATTCTTTATTCTTTGTAGATGCGATTATTAAAGATATAAAAGTTTATTCTTACTTCTTTGATGTTGTAATAGTTTCTGATATAAGAACACCAGATGAAATCGATTATCCAAAGAATACATTTAATAATGCGTTTTCAATAAATGTTAGACGAGTTAATTTTGAAAATGGACTCACTGATGAGCAGAAAAAACACTATACCGAAATTGCTTTAGATAATTATGATAAATTTGATTATATAATTATGAATGATGGAGATATAAACAATTTAAAAAATAAAGTAGAAACGATATTGGAGGGGATAGTTCATGAATCTTAAAGATTTATATATAAATTATTTTATTAGTAAAGGACATAAACAAATACCAAGTGCGCCAGTTGTACCAGAAAATGATTCGAGTGTTTTATTTAACACTGCAGGTATGCAACCACTAATTCCATATTTGATGGGACAAACACATCCTTATGGAACTAGATTATGTGATTATCAAAAATGTATTAGAACTAATGATTTAGATAGTATTGGAGATAAAACACATCATACTTTTTTTGAAATGTTAGGAAATTGGAGCTTAGGGGATTATTTTAAGGAAGAAAGTATAGCGTATAGTTTTGAGTTTTTAACAAGTGTTTTAAATATACCAATCGAAAAACTTGCGATGACTGTATATGAGGGTGATGCTTCTATTCCAAGGGATGAGGTTAGTGCTAATGCATGGATGAGTCATGGTGTTAAAAAAGAACGTATTGCTTATCTTGATGCTTCTAATAATTTTTGGATTGCAGGAGAATCTGGACCATGCGGGGGCGATACTGAAATATTCTATTGGAGAAGTGATGATCCAGTCCCAGAAAAATTTGATCCAGAAGATGAACGCTGGGTTGAAATTTGGAATAATGTATTTATGGAATATTATAAAGCTCCAGATGGTAGCGTAAGTGTTCTTCCTAAGAAAAATGTAGATACAGGAATGGGGTTAGAACGAGTTGTAGCGGTATTAGAAGGAGTAGATGATAACTATTTATCTAGCGTTTGGATAGATGTTATTAAAAAAATCGAAAGTTTTGCTACGTTAACTTATAGTGAAAACCCAAAAAGTATCAGAATTATCGCTGATCATATTAGAACAGCAGTATTTATTCTTGCTGATCATTCTGGAATTAAACCATCTAATACAGATCAAGGATATATTTTAAGAAGATTAATTAGACGTGCAATTCGACATGCAAAGAAATTAGGAATTGATATTAATAGCAGTTGGGAACAAGAAATTGCACTAATGATTATTGATAAATATGCTAAATATTATAGCGAGCTAACAGAAAATAAAGCAGTGGTATTAGAAAATTTACAAGTAGAAAAAGTTAAATTTAATCGTACTTTAGAAAAGGGATTACGTGAATTTGAAAAAATTACTAACAATATTACTGACGGAAATTTAAATCGTGATTTAGCATTTAAGTTATATGACACTTATGGATTCCCAATTGAGCTAACAGAAGAACTTGCTAGAGAAAAAGGGATTGTAGTTGATGTGGCGGGATTTAAAGAAAAATTTAAAGCTCATCAGGAATTATCTCGTACTGCATCTCAAGGAAAGTTTAAAGGTGGACTTGCGGGAAATGGCGAAATTGAAACAAAATATCATACCGCAACCCACTTATTAAATGCTGCTTTAAAACAAGTAGTGGGACCAGACGTTCATCAAAAAGGTTCTAATATTACTGATGAAAGAATGCGTTTTGATTTTTCTTGTGATCACAAATTAACTGACGAAGAAAAAATAGCTGTTGAAAATTTAGTTAACCAATGGATAAAAGATGAAATAGAAGTTACTAAAAAGAAAATGAGTAAAGAAGATGCATTAAAATCAGGAGCAGAGTGCATGTTTATTGAAAAATACCCAGATGTAGTTACTGTTTATAGTGTTGGGGATGTATCTCATGAATTATGTGGTGGACCTCACGTTAATAATACTCGTGAATTAGGAACTTTTAAAATCAAAAAAGAAGAAGCGAGTAGTGCAGGAGTTAGAAGAATTAAAGCAGTTTTAGAATAAAAAAGCATCTTGTTTAATACAAGGTTCTTTTTATCTTATCAAGTATTTGCGTGATTAAGATATATTCACATATTTATTATCAATTTTTAAGCGTTGATTGACCAAATGAAGATACTAATATATAATTATCTTAATAGAAGAGAGTGTTATTATGGATAGATTAGAAGTACGTAAAAGACTATTAAAAGATGATAATTTGAGTATTTATGCTTGTTTAGATAAAGAGGCAATAAGATTTAATAAAATTATTGAAGATTTTAGGCCTAATTATTTTCGCGATATAGATAGAATTATTCATTCTTTATCTTATTCCCGTTATATAGATAAAACTCAAGTATTTACTAGGCAGAAAAATAATCATATAACAAAAAGAATGTTGCATGTTCAACTTGTTAGTAAAATAGCAAGAACAATAGGAAGAGCCTTATGCTTAAATGAGGATCTAATAGAAGCTATTTCTTTGGGACATGATATAGGCCACGTTCCTTATGGTCATGTAGGGGAAAGAATTTTGAATGATCTTAGTTTGGCGAATAACCAGGGTTACTTTTTACACAATGTTCAATCTGTAAGAACGTTTATGAATTTAGAAAAGAATGGTAAAGGATCCAATTTAACAGTTCAAGTTTTAGATGGCATTTTGTGCCATAATGGTGAGGAGTTTTTACAAAAGTATGAGTATAAACATAAGTCTGCCGACCAATTTTTACAAGACTATCAAAATTGTTATTTAGATAAAAAGAATAACTCTAATATTGTTCCGATGACTTTAGAAGGATGCGTAGTTAGGGTAAGTGACGGTATTGCTTATCTTGGAAGAGATGTAGAGGACGCAATTAGACTAGGAATTATAACTGTAGGAGATTTGCCAGATTCAATAACGAAAGTATTGGGGTCTAACAATCATGACATAATAAACATAATTATTGCAGATATCATTGAACATAGCCTTGATAAACCATATATCATAATGTCTAAGGAAATATATGAAGCAATGAACGAGTTAAAAAGTTTTAATTATAAATATATTTATCATAAATCGAATGAATCTGAAGATTTAAAAAACGCTAGAATGATGTTTGAAACTTTATTTGAAAAGAATTTAGAGTACTTAAATAATAATGATACATCAAAAGACATTTTCACCATTTATTTAAATGATATGGATCCAAATTATATTGAAGAAAACACAAATGAGAGAATAGTGATTGATTATATTGCTGGAATGACTGATGAATTCTTTGTGTCACAATATAATAAATGTAGGAGTTAATTATGAAGAATAAAGAACTTAAGAAAAATAAGAAAATTGATTGGGTGGTTATACTAGCGTTGCTTATAGGCATATTGCTATTTGCTTTATTTAATTCAGGTTCAGACAGCGCCGAATCGTTTGTAGCATCTGCATTCATGTTGTTTTTTCAAGGATTGATGGTTTGTTTACCAATAATTATGATTTATTTGGCTATTAGACTTGCTTTCAAACGTAACGAGAAAAAGAATATGCGATTTGAAGTTGTCGATAATATTGATTATTATAGAGATAATTTGGGCGAGTTATCTCCGGGGCTGATTAGTTTAATGACAGATTTGGATATAGAAGACGATAAAGATATTACTGCAATGATTCTGCATTTAAAATCTAAAAATATTATTAATATACAGGGAAATAATAGTATCATAATAAATAAAAATTATGACAATTCATCTTTAACGGGAAGTGATTTAGCTTTTTTAGATTGGATTAGAACTAGACAACATCAAGAACTTCAAACATGGAAAAGATTGATTGAAAAAGAGGCTTATCAGGCTGGGTACATACAACCAAAAGATAAGGGCATTACAGGGTGCTTATTTCCGATTCTCATAGAATTAGTTATTGTAATTTTGCTTGTTATATTGGGGTCTTTAATTTTTGGTTTTAATGGTAGTAATTTATTTTGGTTAATATTTGAACTGATATTATTTGTTATTCTTTTTATAACGATGTTTTATTTCCCTATATTTAAGTTTGTCTATTTTATAACCTCTAATTTAAGTCAAGCAAAAGTAAAAAGAACTAAGTTAGGTAATCAGTTAACTGAAAAAATATGTGCAATGAAAAATTTTATTCATGATTTTGGGAATTTATCTGAAGCCACTAAGGAGCATTTGGTTTTATGGGATTATTTTTTAATATATGCTGTGATTTTGGAGGAAAATGAAGAAATAGTTAATGAAATTAGTCGCTGTCGCAATGTTAATATACATCAATTCAGGATTGACAAACTGAACAAAGAGTAATAAAATTAAAATAGACAAGGAGTAAGATAGTATGGTTAGAGTAAGTGCAGAAAACAAATTAACAAAAATAACCACCTGGGGGGGGGGTATTTAAGTAACCATACTATAACTAGAAAAATAAATAAACACGAAAGAATTTTAGAAAATCCATCGTTCTAAA
>SVAW01000012.1 GCA_015059195.1 Bacillota bacterium | reverse complement strand
AATAATTAACTCCTTTTGGTGCTATTATTTTATTTTTTGATTTTAAATTATATTCTTTAAAATATTGATTGTTAATATCTTCATCATTAAGATGTTCATATATTAATAAATCGTACTCTTGAAATTTTAACTCTAATTCTTCATAATTATATTTTGATTTCATTTCTTCATTAGCACCTTTAGCCAATTTTCTTGTGATTTCTTCTTTCTTTGAATCTTCTATTATTGGATAATCAAATACGATTATACTTCCTTTACATATAAGTTTTGAAATTTTATTAAGCATATTATAAAATTGCTCTTTTGTTAAGTAATAACTAATGCCAAGCAAACTGCAAAATACTTTTTTATTCCAATTTATATCACTATTTATTAAAGAATTTTGCCAATTTTTTAATGTAAAATCAGTTTCTATATATTTAACATTTGAATAATCAATGTTTGCACTTTTCACTCTGTTTATTTTATCTTCAATAATGTTTGCTTTATCTATTTCATAACATTGCAATTCTTTGTCAGTATATCCATAAGTATCATAACCTGATGCAAAAATTAAATATTGTTCCAATCCTAATCTTTTTTCTCGTTGTATCGATCTTGCAGTAAAAGCACTTCTGGCTAAAATAGATGGTGCTATATTATTGTTTACAATCCAAGCAAGTGCTTCATTATTATTTCCTGTAAAGTTAGGATTAAAAAATTTAATTCCATTACTCATATTGATTGAAATATTATCATATTCCTCTTTTGATAAAATCTTCTCAGCTAAATTATCTTCATAAATTTTTATATTACTATTTTTATTATGATATGCTCTTGCAAAACAACTAACAAGGGCTGTCATACTTTTTTCTTCCATTTTAAAATCACACCTTTTTTATATAAATATAGTCGCAACTATATATTTAATATATCATTTTAACACAAATTACAAATCTTGATTTTTTTGTGATTTTATGGTATAGTAATCGTAGTAAAGAAGAGAGCAAAAGCCTTAATTTATAGTGTTTGCTCTCTTTCTATTATTTTTTTAAAATTATAATTTATTTTTTGATATTATGCCTATTTATTTTTGATATTTCCTTAAACTTATTCTTTTTCCCCTTTAAATATTGATTAGAATCTGTATTATATCTTGATTCTTTTTGCAATTTCAAATATTGTTCAAACCTTTCCTGCTGTATATCACCATTTTCTATTGCTTCAAGTATTTTGCACCCCGGCTCTTTCGTATGCGTACAATCTGAAAATTTACACATACCCATATATTGTTCTATATCTTGAAATGTCTTACCTATTCCAGTGTCTGCATCCCACATTCCAATTTCTCTCATTCCAGGTGTATCTATTATCATTGCCCCATTTGGTAACATTATTAGATTTCTTGAAGTAGTTGTATGTCTGCCTCTTGAATCATTGTCTCTAATTTCTGCTGTTTTCATTACTTCTTCACCATATAAAGTATTAACAAGTGTTGATTTCCCAACTCCTGAAGAACCTAAAAAAACAATAGTGTTCCCCTTAGAAAAATATTTTTTTATGCTTTCTATCCCATCTTTTGTTACACAACTTACAGCATATACTTCCACCCCAATAGCAATCCTTTCTATTTGAGCTACATAATCGTAAACATTTTGAACCAAGTCACTTTTTGTTAATAATACTACAGGAATACCACCAGAACCCCATGCCAAGCTTAAGTATCTTTCTATTCTATGTACATTAAAATTTTGATTTAATGACTGCATAATAAATACATAATCAAAATTCGCTGCTACCAACTGTTCATGTTGAATGTGTAATTCATGATTCCTATCACTTGTGGACGCAGTTCTCGAAAAAGAACTTTTTCTTTTTAATGTTTCACAAATCATACTATCTCCCGAATCATTCCATTCAATTATTACAAAATCACCTGTAGTCGGATAAATACTATTAGGATTATCATAATAACAACCTCTTTTTATTTTTGCGAACCCTTGTCCTTCATTACACACAATTTCATACCTTTCCTTATGTGTAGCAATAATTCTTGCTATAGTTTTATTTTCATCGATGCTTTTTATAAAATTATCTTTTAATCCGTAGTCTCTTATGTTCATTTTTTATTCCTCATTTCTTAAAATATTATTATTTTAAGATATTACCGAATCCACTTTACCAAAATATAAATTTCTCAAAAATACTCCTTTCTAAGCTTATTACTAAACTTTATAAATATCTTTTATATTTTACTATCTTCTTTTATACACAACAAGTTCTGGTGAATCTCCATTTGCCCCATATTCACTCACTAATAAGAAATCCATTCCTGCTACTAATCCATAACATCTAATTATCTTACCCTCGTTAAACTCACATTCCACTTGGTTACCTAAATATATATTATCGTTTTCAAGAAGTTTTACTGCTGATCCACTTGGCAAAGGATATGATAAATTAACATACGCACCATTTAATGGATATAACTCATTTATTTTAGGCATACCTGGAACATTTAATGAATTAAATTCATCTATTATTTGTTTTTTAAACACATTATAATTTTCTATTCCACCTGTTTTTATGTATTTAGCTATAAAACATTGCTTACCAAAAGGACAGCCATTCGATTCTGAACAGCCTTTACAATTATTATTTTTTCCATAGCCACAACTATTGCAATCAGCACCACAAATTGACTCCATACGGCTAATCTCCTTTCAAAAGCTTATTTTATCTCATACAAGCATTTACAAATTTCACAGGCACATCCATTCGTTCTGCAACTTGCTCTGCCGTCATCCCAGTATTCAAAAAGCGTCTGCAAACTACTTTTATATTTTCACCTATCTCAATAATATGTCTATCCGGATCATAAATTCTAACTACTCGTTGTCCCCACGAATGTTCTTTTACAGGATGAACGTACTCAACATTACATTTCTCAAGTCTTTTAGAAAATTCATCAAAATCATCTTCTTCAAAATAAATCTCTGAATTATTACCACCAAATGCGATTTCATTTGTACTAATAAATTCTTTCCAGGTTTCAACTGTCTGCAAAGCTAATCCACCAGTTAAAGTTTTATTTGCACCAAAATCCATAATTACATGAAGACCAAACACTTTTTTATAAAATTCAACCGACTTATTCATATCAGTTACTACCAACATAGGATTTTTAAATTTCATTATCAACCTCTCCTTAAAATTACTGTTAAGATTACAAGTATTATTTAATCATTTTTCTTTCCCATAATTTTTAGTATCACAAAACAAATTATAAATATTAATAATGAAACAATTCCTACTAACCACATATTTAAAGTGTTCGTTAAAACTAAAATTGCACTTAATATAAAAATTGTTAAAAAAACACATAATATACCTATTATTACTTTTTTCATTCAACTTTCCTCCTAATCACTATTTATTCATTAAACAGTATTTTTTGCATACCATATGGATTATTTAAAAATTCCTTATATGTATTATAGATGTCCGTATCTTCTAATCTAATTTCTTTGAAATCATCATTCAAATTTAGTATTTTCCCTTTAT
>SVAW01000007.1 GCA_015059195.1 Bacillota bacterium | reverse complement strand
TGGGAATCCAAATCCGAAATTGTGCAAGCACGCATTCTTCAATGGGCCACTTCGTTCGACTTGCATGTCTTAGGCATGCCGCCAGCGTTCATCCTGAGCCAGGATCAAACTCTCCAAAAAAAAATAACTTTTTTTAATTGAATTGAATTATCCTAACTAATTTTGAATTGACATTTTGCTCAGTTTTCAAAGATCATTCCGCTTCTTTTTTGCAAGAAGCATTACTAATATATCAAATGCTTCCGATTAAGTCAAGCGTTTTTTTAAAGTTTTTTATTTTTTTTGTTTTAAACTTTAAATTTGTGGGCTTTTCCTGTGAAAGCATTACTAATATATCAAATGCAAAAGGCTAAGTCAAGCAATTTTCGACAATTTTTTTTATTTTTTTTAATTTGTACATTTATTGCCATTAACCCCAACTTTTATACAATATAAAACGTTTTGTACAAACGCTTATATCATTATATTATTCATTATAATTTTAAAAATTACTATTTATTTCATCTTTATTTAATTCTTCATATACCATATGATATTTTTTGTTTATCTTAGAATCGAACATTGTGTTTCCGTCTTTATAAAATTCAATTAATTCTTCTAAAGCATTGTTCACAACAAAATCTAAATCGTTAGAATAATTCATAATCTTTTTATGATATTGATATTCTAGTTGATCTAATATTTTGTATTCCCCATTTGGAAATATTCTTAAATCCAAGTCATAATCAATATACTTCACCGTATTATCTTCTATTATAAACGGAGAAGCTATATTACAATAATAATATATGCCATTCTTTTTTAATTGTGCAATAATATTAAACCACTTATTTTTAAAAAAATACATTATCGCAGGTTCATTTGTTCTCCAAACACTTCCTTCTGCTTCAGTCACTTTTGTTTTGTTGTTTCCAAACACAATATAATCTTTTTTTATATCTAGCACTACAGCCTCATCCCAAGCACGATGAATTTTTCCATTATGCTTATAACATTGTATTTGCAGCCTATCTCCTATACATAATTTTTTCACTCGTTAATCACCTAAAACAATTATAAACCTTTTATAATAAAAAAGAAAGGGTAGAAGTTTTTCCCTTTCCTAATTTTGTAATAACATGTCAATAGCAGCTTGAAGTTGTTTATCATTATCATCTACAGGATTATCGTAATAATCACTATTAAAGTCCACTGGTAAATCTACGTCAATCCCTTCGAAATCTATACTATGGCCATACGGAGTTAACCACTTCTTCGTGGTTATTTTATATTGAGTTCCATCAGGTAGTGTTATAAGTTCTTGTGCCGAACCCTTACCATAGGTCTTTACTCCTACACTTTTAGCCCCATACTCCTCTTTTAATGCAGCAGTTAAAATTTCTGAGGCTGAAGCACTCATCTCATTAGTCAAAATAACTATAGGATATTTTTTTGTTATAGAACCTTCAGAATAAACCGCTTGCACACCAGCTTCATCCTTTATCTTATATATAATATGGGATGAATCTAAAAATAATCCTAAAATATTCTCTACTGAAGTTAAATGCCCGCCAGTATTACTACGTACATCTATGATAAGAGAATTTATATTCTTACTTTCTAGTTGTTCCAAAGCAGTTTTAAACTGGCCATATGTATTATTAGCAAAAATAGATATTCCTAGATAACCTATTTTCTGTCCATTTTTCTCAAATGCTTTTGAAGTCACAGATTCTAAAGTTATCAACTCTCTTTTCACACTTACCTGAAAAGTCTGGTCGCCTCTATTAATTAACAGATTAATAGGCTCATTTGCTTTTGTCTTTATAACATCCGCAAACTTCTGACTGCTTAAAATTTCTTCATTGTCGGCTCTTAGAATTATATCCCCCGAATTAAGGCCTGCTTTAAATGCTGGCGAATTATCAAAAACAGTTAGTATTTGTAACTTAGAGTCTTCATTCACTATGACTTCAATTCCTAACCCCTCATAAGAACCTTCTAACGTGATATTGAAATTATTAACTTTGCTTTCATCTATATATGCAGTATAAGGATCGTCCAAAGAATTTAACACTCCCTCTAAAGCTGCGTTTAGTAGTTTGTTTTTGTCAATATCGCCGTAATAATTATCCACAATATAATTATAATTTTTTATAAAAGTAGATAGTTCTTGATCAACCAACATATCACTATCCTTGGATTTATCATTCAACATTCGATATGAAACAACAAATCCTGTTACTAAACTTACAAACGCAACAACAATCAATAAACACACTAATTCTTTTAAATTAAATTTATCTGCATATTTTTCTCTATCTTTCATATTACCATTCCTATCATATCAATATATATTATACCACATTATATCATTTAAATTAAAAAAAATAGTTAACAATAACTATTTTAATTTTTCTAAATAATCAACAATTGCTTCCCTATCAGAATATACCTTATATACTTTGCCCTTTTTAATTCGTAATAATGTTGTATCAGCAAATTTAAACTGAGACACATCTCCATCTACATCTGTTTCATCACCTAAATGATTACCATTAAACACATCGCTCAAATCAACAGTATAATATGTTAAGCCGTCTTCTTTAGCACTTGATAAATAATAATTATATAAGTCTAAATATTGATCATTTTTAGCTTCCACAAGCACATAATATTCTTTTTCATCACGATTTAAAATTTGTCCTACCAATATTTTACTATATTGAATAGTTGGAGTAGTATTTTCTGAGTATTCATTCTGATTCAATTTTTGATTTACAAACTCCGTTAGAAAGTAAAATAACAATAAAACTGCACATAATATTAATACTATTTTAATTAATTTGACAATTTCATTGTTTGATGCAACTTTATCATCAATTACATTCTTTTTTGCTTCTACTTTTTTCTTTGCTATTTGTTTTGTTTTTGACATTTTAATCACCTGATAATTATTATAGCACACTATTTTCAAAAAAATAAAGTTTTTTCAAAAAATAGATATTGCATATCTATTTTCCTACTGGCATAACACTTAATGAATTAGCAACTTCTAATAACTCTTCCTTAGATAACGCACTAGAAGATACATAATACTCTATACCATTACTTACCCAGCTTACTGCATGTTCAGATATGGCGCCAATGGTATCTGTAATAAATATCGGTTCTCCAAAAGTTGGTATTACTGAATCATTTCCGTAGTTAACAGTTTCTTGTACTAATACAAATGGCTTATCTCCGTCAAACGTTAATATTATTCTCTCGCCTGAAGTGACATCAACTTTTTCCTGACCAGACAAATATGTGTTGGCCGGTATATACATTGGGAAAATAATTTCATCTATGCTAACCACTGGTTCTGATTTGTCTTCAACATCTGCTGACTCCATACATTTTTCTAATTTGAAATGTTCCGCATCAAAAGTAGCATTTAAATCAGTATTTTTAAAAGTCATTCTAATTTTCACAACGTCATTTTCATCTAAAACCTCTACTTTTGTTATATTGATGTTCTTGTCAATATATATAATCTGTTTTATCAAACTTCTATTGTTTGAATAATTTACCTTAGATATAATAGAATATCCATCATCAGTCTCTGTAAATACTCTTTCTTTATCACTCTCTATATCTGATAATAATACCTGCAACAAATAGCTTTGTGAATTATTATATGGCCAATCACTTTGAAATTTAAAACTTTTATTCAAAGATGGGGTTAACACGTATACTCCATCAGAATTGCGCAAAATAATTTGCTCATGATTATTCGTTTGATTTTTTAAACTAACTTTAAAATTATCGTCTTTTGCATAAGATACCTCAACATTATATTTATAGCTTTCTTCATTATTAATTATTTCCATCTCACCATCTAGGTAATATCCTTTAGCGTTATTAATTTTTTTAGTTAAATCCTTAATAACATCATCTTCCCCGTATTTACCACACCCAATCATAAAAAAACTTAATAAACATGCAAATCCTATTAATATTTTCTTTCTCATTTTTCACCTCTTAATTATTTCAATAAATTATATGGGTAAATTTATATAAATATGAGAATATTTTTATTTTTTTTGCTTAAACTAAGTAATGATTAAAAAGAAAGGATGAGAAAATGGAAACATTACAAAAGACATGTCTTGTAATTACTATTATTGGTGCTATTGTATGGGGTATCATAGGGCTGTTTAATGTTAATATTGTGGAAGCATTATTTGGAGACACTATCATTCCTCGTATTATATATTCTTTAGTAGGGATTACTGGAATTATCAATATCGGGCTTTTATTTAACCATATTGAAACAAAATAAGACTTACATATGAAGTCTTTTTTTGTGGTTTGAAAACATACTGATATATTTACCACAAACAAAAAGCAAAGCGTTTAACCGCCTTACTTCTTAACTATTCTAACTTTTACCTTTTTGGTTTTTGATTGATATTGAACTTTAACGTCACTACCTTCAACATGAACATCAACTTCATGTTCTCCTTCGCCATATCCAGCCAAGTCTAAATAAGCTACTATATCTCCCGCGGTAATTGAATCTATTACAGAAGACACACCCTTTATACTTACAGTTACTGCAATATCCGATGCACTTAATCCCTGAACAATATATCCACTACCTAAATTACGATACTCAATAGAAACATTATCTATATCTTTATCAGATACAGCATCTAGTGTAACATCTACCGTTAAAGTAGAAATAGACATATGTTTAATTCCTACAGGATTTTCTAATTGAACTGTATACTTCCTATTTTCTTTTAGGCTGCTTACATCTATTTTAACTGGTATATAATTTAGTGATTCTAAAGCCTCTGCACTTCCATACACTTTTACTTTAGTTTCACTAGTTTCAATTGAATTAATTGCTTGACCGAAAGCAACTTCTCCAACCGGAATAACTTTAATTGGTACTTCCTTGCTAGGAGAATCAATTGTAATAGTTGCATCAATTGTTGCTGGAACTATTTCTACATCTACTACATTTCCTGACTCATCATACGCTTTTAATGGTACTGATTTCATAGTAGTAGTTCCTATATCCTGAGATACCAAGTTGTTAATGTCTACTAACGCTTTTACTGTTGCTACTCTAGACAACTTATAATCTGCACCCTTGACAACAACATTGTCAGTAGAAACACTAACATCTTTAATAGAAAGCTTGGAATCCAACATATCTTGATTCAACAAATCCACTGTAAGTGTTTTCGCTTGCGATACTTTTGAGTAAATCATCACAGTGGCCACAGAAGGATTAACACTATAATCGATCGAAGAATTAGCTTGATTATATTTAATATTTACTTTATGTTGTCCTGGTTTTAACCCTGTTAAATCTACAACCACTTCATGAGTTGTTGTTTGTTTTGCAATATATAAATCTGCTTTACTACCTATCAAAGTAATATCCACTGTTTCCGGTAATCCTTCAACCACATACGCTTCTCCATTATATATTGCTGTAACAGCTTGACTCTTTAAAACTTCCGCAGAACTTTCTGAATAAAATAATATTTTTTGATCAACAATTATAAATAATGCCACCGCAAATATCAAAGATATAAATAACAAAGTATTTGTCTTAGAAAGCCAGGTTTCAAACTTTTTTCCGGGCTTACTAAATTTCCCAGATAAAAAGGTTATTAATCTAGTAATTGGTAATATGATCTTTTTATCAACAAATTTCCAAATACGATTAAAGAAATTAGTTATTACTTTGAACATCTTCTTCATGAATTTCCTCCTCTTCATCGTATTCTTCTATAATTTTTTTAGGTCTTAACTCCTCTAACAGTTTTAACCTAACTTCTTCTAAAGTTAAATTATAAAATAATTCGCCATCTACCGCCATTGAAAGTCTTCCTGTTTCTTCAGATACTACTAAAGAAATGGAATCCATTTCCTCTGACAATCCTAATGCAGCTCTATGTCTGGTTCCCAAACGCTTACTTATTTTTACATTATCACTAGTTGGGAATACTGCCCCCGCACTAGTAATTTTATCCCCCTGAATAATTACTCCACCGTCATGAAGAGGATTATTTGGGAAGAAAATTGAGATTAACAAATCACTAGATATTTCCGCATAAATTTTTTTAGATTTTTCAATGTAGTCATGTAAACTATTATCTCTTTCTACAACAATTAAAGCGCCAATACGATTTTTTCTTAATTGTTCCATAGCTGTAGTAATCTCATAAACCATTTTTTCTCTTTCATCTACAGTTAATACTTTGTGTCTTCCCAACAGTTGGCTTCTGCCTAATTGCTCTAATACATTCCTAATTTCTGGTTGAAAAATAATTATTAATGCTAATGGTCCCCACATAATTAAGTAATTTAAAACATAACCAATTGTAGCCAGATCTAAAACATCACTAACTATTTTTAAAATAATAATTAATATAATTCCTTTAAGTAGCAAAACCATTTTTACATTTTTTCTAATGTGTTTTAACACATAATAAAAGACAAACCAAACTAATAAAACATCTATTAATTTCTTTAAAATTTCAACAATACCTTCAAAAGTCATAATAACCTCCACTTAATTTTCTTCACTAATTATATCATAATATTTAAATATTGAAAATTCATAAGTACAATAAATTAAAAAAACTTACAATAGTAAGTCTTTAAAATTTCCACACATCGTCTTCATCAGTTTCTGAGTCTTCAACTACTTCTGGAATATTTAGAGTTTGAGTGTCATCAGCCCTCACTTCTGCATCACCAAAAGGAACATTTAAATCTTCTTCTGACAAATCAGTTTCTGGCAATGCTTCATTTAATCCTTCTGTTGCAGGAATTTCCATTAATCCATCTTCTAGAGGTATTGTTAAATCTTCTTGAACTCCACCTAACAAATCATTAATTCCTTGTTCCTCAGAAGCTACAACTACTGGTTCTTCTGAAGTTTCTTGCTTATCAGTTTCCACAACTTCCTCTTTTACCTTTTCTTTTGATTTTTTTTCACTTAATGGTTTTTTGCCAAAATCGGTTTTTTCTGCAAAATAACCAATAACTATCATTAATAAAGCTATGCCGCCAACAATAAACCACAAGTAGTTATCCATTACAAAATCCATTTTTATCCTCCTATCTTTATTTATGTATATATAATATCATTTTTTCCTCAATATATCAATAGGCTTATTCATCAATCAAATAATTTTTCCCCTTAAAAGGGTCAAAACATAATAAATCAGGAAAGCCTTTTTGCCTTAATACTTCAAATAGTACTATGCAAACAGAATTAGAGACATTTAACGCTCTAATATTTTCATTAATAGGAATTCGTAAACACTTGTTGCGATTACTATCTAATATCTCCTTAGGGATCCCTGTACTTTCTTTTCCAAAGACTAAATATATATCTTTATCTACATCTTTATAATTAAAATCACTATAAGCACTAGTACCATACCTAGTCAGAAAATAAAATTCGCCCTCGTTTTTACTTAGAAAATCATCATAATTTTCATATACCTCATAATTACAATGTTCCAAATAATTTACGCCGCATCTCTTCACTACCTTATCATCTAAAGAAAATCCAAGTGGTTTAATTAAGTGCAATTTAACCCCAGTTCCAGCACAAGTGCGCATAATATTTCCTGTATTTTGTGGAATTTCTGGCTCATACAAAACAATATTAATCATTTGCTATTACCTCGTGTCTCATTAAAAAGATTTTTACATCCATTAAATTAATTGCTTCTTCATAGCCGTATAAAACGTCAATAATCTTCCCTTGATCAAAAATAAATATATTAGACTGTCTCTTTAATTCAATATTTTTCTCTTTTAGTTCTTCCGAAAAGAAGCCGTCTTGTAAACTAAAAATAAAATTCTTATCTAATACTGTATTCAAATCTATATATATGAAGCTAGAGCGTACATTATGCTTAGAAATCAAATCTTTAAAATCATTTTCAAAATCTTTTATAGTGGCATCATTACCATACGATATATACAATAAAGTGTTGGGATTATCAACCAAATAATTAGTTAAATTATCTAAAAGCTTATCTTCGTTAATTTCTGCTAAATATCCGGACAGAACAGAATTATTTTTTTGATACTCTAAACTCTTTTTATAACAAAAAACAAAATACGCCAAAAAGATGACGGTTATAATAAAAATTATTACTACAATTATATAATTTTTTATTGGTATCGTTCTTAATCCTTTATTCATTCTATCACCCGTCTTCATTTTAGCACACAACCCCTATTTTATCAATAAAAAAGACATTAAATAATGTCTTCTGGGGTTTGCACTTCCTCTAAAGTTACGATCGGTAAAACTATATTTTCTTCAGCACAAAATTTCTTAAATTTTTCCCTAAAAGCCTCTAACTCTTTTACAATGCTATCAGGATAAATTCTTTTGCTTGTCTTAATCGCATTATATACATCAATAACATCTACTTCACTCTTGTTTTCAAATAGTGCCAGCGAAAAAGCTTGAGTTAATACTGATAAAGCTACGTCTGGATACATTGCAGATAATCCATAAACCCTTTTAAACTCAGATGTCGCTGAAACAATTGATTCCAATAACATATTTTGAACATAGTTATTATACTTAAATTTAATTCCTGTTTGAGCTTCGATTTTTGGAATTGAACCCATCAAAATTTTTACAGTGGTTGCTTCATCCGGCTCCACAACATCGATTTTTTCAAATCTTCTTAAAAATGCCCTATCGCGAATAACGTATGTCTCATATTCAATGGTAGTTGTGGCACCAATAGCATTAACGTCTCCACGGTCAAGACCCGGTTTTAAAATGTTCGCCAAATCCATTGGCCCATCACTTCTACCACCTATCAATGTATGAATCTCATCTATAAATAGTATCGTTTTACTCATAGTTTTTAATTCATCCACAAGTGCAGAAATAATCATTTGTTCCTTACCATTTACCATCATCTTGCCACATAATGATGTAGAATTCATCTTTATAATCCTATATCCCTTTAGGGCATTAGGAACCTCTCCACGTTGTATTAGATAAGCTAGCCCTTCTACAATTGCGGTTTTACCAATTCCAGGCTTACCTACTAATAGCGCAGATTTTTCGGGAGTTAATAAAATTACAACCAATTTTTTGATTTCATCTTCACGAGCTATTGCGGGATTAACTAAATACTTTCTCTTAGTTAAATCTTCCCCATACATTTCTACAATTGAATTTGGATTAGAGTTTAATTCTACGTCAATAATTTCTATTTCGTTTTTTTCCATATATTCACCTACTCAATATACCCATTACTTCTAAAATAATCTTCTACTACGCTCTTTGAAACACTGCTGGTAATTCTATTATAAAAAGAAGTTAATTTTCCGTCTTTATAAAATACAGTAGTGGGAGTAGCGTTAAAACTTGTATCAATTTTCAGCTTATCATATTCTTCATCTTCTAAAGTGGATAAATCAATCTCAAAAACCTCTACCTGGTGCTCTTTGATAAAAGAATTCATAGTAATTTTATAATTGGCACAAGCGCCACATTCTTTAGAACCAATTACCAAAGGAAAAGTTTCTCCATTTTCAATTTTAGCAAGTAATTCTTCATAAGTTAACGCAGTATAATCTTGTAGTTTGGGAGAACATCCATAAATAAATAGGGCTGCTAGCATTATGCAGCAAATAAACAATCTTTTCATATTATCACATCTTCCTCTATAATTATAACTTATTAAAATTCAAAAAAAAAGAGTTTTTACATATTTTCTCTTTTTTTGTAAATTACAATTTGTTCTGGTAGCAAATAAATTGATTTGTTTTGTTCTATTATATCTTCTACAGAAATTCCTAGTTTAGAAGCCACCGAATCTAGTGTTTCATCTTTAGTTACATAAACATTAGTGTCTTTTTCTGGTATTAGTATTTGTTGATTCGGATAGATATAACCACTTTCCTCAATACCATTTATTAACAATAAATTATCAACTGTAGTTCCATATTTAAGTGCAATTTGATATAAATTGTCACCTTTTTCGACAGTATAAATTTGATATAAATGATTTGTTATATTCGGAACCACTATATAGTTTCCTGGCATTAGCATATAGCTCATATTCATGCCATTAATCCTTCTTATCTCATCAATGGTAGCATTAAACTTTTGCGCTATAGACGCTAAAGTATCATTTGGCATAATCCGATAAATTTGATACATTTCATTCACCCCATTTTAGTATATGAAATATATATATTTTTGTTAATCAACACTTTATTTATTATTAATTATTATTTTATTCCTTGATTTTTTAGTGCGAAAAATTTTGAGCATTCCTTATTGCGCTTACTAAAATACCCTAACTAATAACACCCCAATTACTAAAAAAATGAATATTATTATTTTTTTTACTAATTCCTTCACGTTTTTATTCATAACAAATTCAACAAATGCATTTAATATTCCTGTCAAAGTGAATAGTGTAGCAACTACAACTATGTTTCCATACTCATAAGCTTTCACAGATGAAATCAGCATTAAAGACCACATAAAAGCCGACATTATAATTTTTTTCTTATCATATAAATTAAATTCTTGTTTTATTTCTCTTACTGTATATCTCCCTAGTAACATTCCCCATAACGCCGGAATAAATAAGGTTATAAAAGTATAAATTCCTATGTTAAATTGTGAAGATATATTTATGTTAATTATCATAGCAACAGCAAACAAAAAATTAGCGGCTACAGACATCATGAAATATTTATTAAAAACAAACTTTCTTTTTTCATACGCTAACAGCAAATTAGAGACCAGTATTACAACGGCCCCTACTATTTTAGTTACTACTACTTCTTCTTTTAACAACACAATACCAAAAATAATAATAAACACAGTTGATAATTGTTTCAACATACTAAATGTTGATGGTGGTAATCCATATCTTGCCTCAATATTCAATCTATCTGTAATCGCATATATTATTGTTACGATAATTAATGTTATATAGACATTTAAAGATAGTGATATTTTGATTGGAAATAGGATAATAACCAATAACGCAAATATGGCAGAAAAAAATTGTAATAATATTGTTAATTTTCCTGCATTCTGCATATTTCTATTTGCAGTCTTAAAATATTGTGCAAAAATAACCGCGCTGATTAAATAAACAATAATCCAAAATTCCGAACTGTTCAAAAACATAATATCTCATCCTTTATAAAAAATTTAATGCGTTTATACTAAATATTAATTGAAACTAGTATTAATAAACTCTAATCAAAATCAGTATATCATACTTTTAACAACATTCGGCCAAAACATCATTAAAAAAAGCTAAAATACAACAGAAGTATTATTAATAACATAATCATTTTACGTAATCTGATATAACAAATGTAATTAAAATCTGGCAATTTTAATTAGTATCCCCCCCACTAACAAAAAAAGTGGAACCATCCACTTTTTAAAATGTACTTATTTTCCCGTACATAGCCATTTGCACAGCATATTTTAAATCTGGCATACATTCATAGGCTATATCAGAATTTATACTTCTTTCAATTCTAGCACTCAGGTCAACAGCTGGAGAATACAATCTATCGGCTACTGCGTCTAAAGAATATAATTGTTCGGTTATTTGTCCAAATTCACGTATTTCTTTAGTTGTATCATCAAGTAATCCATGCCATGTATATTCATTAACAAAATTAAAATTACCAGTAACTCTATACCATTCTGTTGTTGTTCTTATCTTATCAGCATCATGCCAAAAACCTTTTGCGTTCACATTATATTCGATTTTAATTCTTTTGACTTCTATTCCGTTCGGATCAAATTTTGATATAACATCTTCTCTATAAGTGGAAATTTTGCAGGTATCAGCTGCAAATTCCGCCTCTCTAATTCTTTCTGTAGTTCCACAATCCATATATTTAATCCATTCACTAAAAAATTTACTGCATAGATTTTTTCTATATGTTTTCCCCGCTCTTTCGTCCTCAAATTCCATAATTACCACTCTGTCGCCGTCAATTTGTTCTGCTCTCAAAGAATAGTTATCATTAAATAAATACTGATGGACCATACAACTAAGCTTCCATAGAATTCCAGGATTGATATCTTCACCACATAATTCTCTTAGAAGTGATAATACCAAATTCCTCTCCTCAATATTATTTATGTTCATTCCTCCTTTTTGAGATTTCTTCATTTTACTAATCATGTTTATTAATTCATTTAATTTTTCCATACCTGTCCTCCCCTTTAAACTAGATAGTTAAGTATAGTATGCCATATTTACATATAAATGTAAACACCCTATACTATAATTATACAAGCATTGATTAAACTCGTTACATATGTTGCATCACAATCTGTATATAATATAAATCAAACTATTTTTTGCTACAGCAAATTAAATATTGCGATTTTAAATACTTTTTGTCCAATACTTTGCCTTCGCCATATTGCTCTAAATCTTTCAAAATAACATCATAGAACTCTGATATACATTTATTAATTTCATATCCTTTTACCTTTTGACTATTCCAATATTTTAAAGGATCTGAATCATTATAATTACTTCCTTTATATGTTTTACACGCTGAAATTCTATCGCATATACTTTCAACCGCATATTTATATGGCATTAATTCGTAATCATTGTTTTTAAGCCAATATTCCGGATGATGTTTATTATTTTTCCTATGATGTTCCCAGGCATCGCTTTTGCCAGTTAGTTCCCTACATACCTCAGTTGGAGATTTAGTTCCATCGAAGTATTTAACACCCTCACTAAATTCAATTTATCTAATTCAAATTCTTCTAATTTTAATATTCTTAAAATTGTTTCTATATCATATTCAAACATTACATCACCTTCAACAAAAAAACTCGATACTTTCGCACCAAGTCTCATATTAACGAACGCATTGGTTCGACTAAATCTCAATGGCAGGGATGGAGAGAATCGAACTCCCAACAGTGGTTTTGGAGACCATTATTATACCATTTAACTACATCCCCATGTGTTAAAATTATAGCACAAAAAAATTACAGATGCAACAGCAATTTAGTATTTCATATATTATGTTAGGAGTGATTTTATGAGCATAATTAAATATACTTCAAAGGAACGTGATCTTTTGGCTAGACTAATGCGAGCTGAGGCTGTAGGTGAAGGTAATCTTGGAATGTTGATGGTGGGAAATGTTGGGGTAAATCGTGTATTAGCGGATTGTCTAACATTTAAGGATATTACTACTATCTCTGACATGATTTATCAAAATCCCGGAGGATTTTCAGGAAAAGATAGTCCACTATTTTTCAGTAATCCTACTACACAAGAAAAGAATCTAGCAGATAGAGTTATTCGTGGAGAATATTACTACCCTGCTACTAATGCCCTATGGTTCTATGCACCTGGAGCAAATGTTGAATGCCAATCAACATGGTGGGACCAAGAAAATATTGGCAGATATAAAAGTCATTGCTTCTACCAACCAGATCCTGGTGTTTGTAAACAGCTACATTAAAAAGACTAGGTATTGCCACTTCAATATCTAGTCTTTTCATATTCAGTATTTTATATCATTATTCAAAAAATTCTATTCCAACTGCTTCATCTACCGGCAAAGCTACACAAACTCCTTTGCCAGGCGTCTTGATTCCAACTGCTTTGGTAATTTCTTCCATAACTTTAGTCTTATTTTTTTCTAACACAATATTTAAAACAATATCCTTTTCTGGTTCAATATTAAACCCTAATATTTTAGACTGAACATTACTTAATCCTCTACCCTTAATAGCTGTTCCACCAGAAGAGCCAGCTTTTTTGGCTGCCTCCATTACTTGTTCCAAGTAACCTTCTGAGACAATTGTAATAACTAAATGATATTTGGTTTCTTCCTTATTGTTCATTTTCAATTCATCCCTCTCTGTACTTACCCTTTTAAAACTATCTGACAAGTATTTATTAGCGCTTACAATTTGAATTGTAAATGCTATTCCAGTCCCTTCTTTTTCTAAATTAAAATTCACTTTTATTTTAGCTAGAATTTTTTCACTTAGATAATCTGGAATAATAGCCATAAAAATAGTTTTTTTTGTTTCATACAATCCCAAATAGTTCAATATGCCAGAAGTAGCAGTTCCACTCGCACCAGAAGCTGTTTTTACTTTAATTCCAAATTTGTTTAATAAATCATTTACTTTTTTGTCGTAACCCTCATCCAAAATTATAAATAATAACTTTATATTAACCATGATTTACCTCCCAATCATAATCAATGATCGAATCATCCAACATTTCAATTCGAGCCATAATGCGAAGTTTAACTTGATAAATTAAGCCAACCATTTCTACGGTAATTATTGGAACCAAAGATACCATGGATGCAAGACCAAACGCATCTGTAAACACATTACCTCCAATCGAATAACAGGCCCCAATAGTAATTGGAAGTAGAAAAGAAGTAGTTAATGACCCACCAGTTGCTCCACCTGCATCAAACGCAATAGCCGTAAATACTTTTGGAATGAAAAGCGTCAATAATAACGCTAAGCCATAACCAACAATAGCAAAATAACTAAATGGAGTACCAGTAAATATTCTTAACATTGAAAGACCTGCGGCAATACTTACTCCTAGTGCTAAAGCAATATTTAATACAGATTTCGAAATACCACCTTCGGTAAACTCCTCAACCTGATTAATTAATATAATTACTGCCGGTTCTGCAATAGCTATAAAAAATGATAAGGCCATAATAATAGGAATTAAACAATACCTATATACAGAACCACCGATGTATTCACCAATATAATATCCCATGTTCAAAAATCCAACATTAGAAGCAACTAAAAATATAGTTAATCCAAATATTGTAATAATTATTCCCACAACAATTTTACGGCACTCTATTTTAGTTACACTTCTGGTGATTAAATTGTAAACTATAAATACTACAATTATTGGTGAAATCGCAAATAACACGTCCTTAAAGCAAGACACAAATTGTACTAAATAATTTGAAAAACTAAAATTAATATAAATGGAGTTGTCGAAAATCATGCTACTGTCAGGATTATATATTAGTCCTAGTAATAGCACCATAATAATTGGCCCTACCGATGCAAGTGACACTAATCCAAAGCTTCCTTCTTTTGCCTTTTTATCAACTCTGTTTGAAGCCAAACCTATTCCCAAAGTTATAATAAAGGGAATACTAATAGTTCCTGTAGTAACTCCGCCCGAATCAAATGCTAATGGCACGAAATCTGCTGGAACAAATAACATCAATATGAAAATTATTATAAAACTTATAATCAACATTTTATTCAGATCTAACCCGAATAACGAACGAACAGATGCAAGCAGCATACAAGCCCCTACTCCAATACTTATTGTCAAAATTAATGTGAAATTAGAAATAAATGTAATTTGTTCTGCCAAGACTAATAAGTCTGGCTCTGCAATTGTAACAACCGTTCCTATAATTAAACTAACGAACAAAATTATCCATATTTTCTTGCTTTTAACCAAAGATTTACCTAATTTATTTCCAATAACAACCATTGATAAATCAGCCCCAAAAGTAAATAAAGAAGCTCCAAAAACCAATAAAACAGAACTTAATAAAAACGAGATAAGAAACACAGGTTCTACAGGTATAAATATAGATAACAATAAAACCATCATAACTATAGGTCCTATTGTTTTTATCGAACTAATCAAATCATCTTTCATCTGTTTTAACATATTATCAATCCTTACATCTACATTATAATATAAAAATCATTTTTTTTCTATCTATTACCACAATTTAACCATATATAATATTTCCAATGCTTATTTATTCCGATAATAAAATAGCACCCTATTGCATAAAGTTGGGTGCTATTTTATGTCCTTATTTAATAAACTTTATTTGCTTGTCTTTTTTCTATTCATATGCCCCTTTATTGCAGCAACAAGTTCGTTTAATCCTTCACTGTAATCTTTAGAAAAATCTACATATTTTCTTGGTCTTAGTAATTTAGGAATTTCGCATTCTTCTAGTTTGATTGGAATGATTTTTACTTCAGCGCTATTTATTTCATCCCACAAAGTACTCTCTAATTCCGTTTTAATCCAATTAGACTCTATTGCCGCTTTAGATAAAAATAGCAAAACCAAATCACATTTTTCTAAACCTTCTTCAGTTTTACTGGCAATAGATTCTCCCGGTAATATGTCAAATTTATCTATTCAAGATGATATGCCTCGTTCTTTTAAATCTAGTGCTACGGTGGCCACCATGCTTTTATCACACGATGAATGTGACATAAAAACACACGGTATTTCCATATTTCTGTTTACAACATATTCCTCATACATCCTGATAAGCTCATTTTCAATTAAACTCTTTTCCTCTAATAGTATAATCCTTTCATAATCAACGAAAAAATAATCCGCATTATCCATTGGATGACCAAAATAAATAACAGCTTTATCAAAATCGTCACCACTATCTTCATCAATATCATCGTTATCATAATAACCAAATCTGCCTTTATATTCATCTCTTATAAATCAATTAAATTATACCTGCTTATATTCTTTTTTTCAACATTCAAAAACAATCCAGCAAATCATGGATTGTTTTTAATTCTATATTATTAAAACCTGACCTATATTTAATAAATTACTAGTCAAATTATTCTTCTGTTTGATTTCATTAACTGTCGTATTAAACTTTCTGGCAATAGAATATAAGCTGTCTCCGCTCTTAACTATATAAGTTTCTGACTCTCCTGTATTTGGTATTTGTAATACTTGACCGATACTTAAAAGATTTGTCGATAAATTATTTAAACGTTTAATTTCATCAGCAGAAGTATTAAATTTTTGAGCAATCACATAAAGACTATCTCCACTCTTCACAACATATTCAATATAGCCGCCATCATCTACCCCAGAAGGAAGTTTTAAAACTTGACCTAAGCTGAGTACAGACGTTGTTAAGTTATTTAAACTCATTAATTCATTGACCGTAGTGTTATAATTTCTGGCAATGCTGTATAATGTATCACCACTTTTGACTGTGTATGTATTACTCAAATCAGCTTCCTCTTTCTTAGGAATTAAGATTTGTTGATTAATGCTTAAATTATTTGAAGATAAATTATTATAATCGATTAATTGATTTACGGACACCCCATAATCCCTTGCAATACTGTATAAACTATCGCCCCTTTTAACTGTATACACAATATAATCGCCAGAATCTACTGCTTTATCGGGAATTTTTAAGATTTGATCAATATTAAGTAAATTGTTATTTAGGTTGTTAGCAGCCTTAAGTTCCTCAACAGATATATCAAACTTTTTAGCAATACTCCATAGACTATCCCCGTTTTTAACCGTATACGTTGTCCCAGACGGTATCATACCAATATACTCTAATACCGCTTCAACCACTGCATCTACATATTCTTGCCAATTGCTTTTTAATTTAGCGGCATCATTAGCATTATCTAAGAATCCATATTCAATAGTTAATGATTGAACATCACCGGTGTTTCTTTGCATAAAATAATAATCTTTAGAAGGATTACTAGGCAGTCTTCGTTGATATGCTTTTCGAATAATTTGACCTGTATCTCCTATTTTATTTAAAATTAAATTAGGCAAGGTGTCTGTATTTCTTAAAGCATAAATTACCTCAGCCCCCTCACCTCCACCAGCATTAATATGATTAGATAAAAGTATTACATCTGAATCATTTCCAAAAGCATTCAATACTCGCTCTGTTCTTTCTGTTGGACTTATAGTTTCATCCGTTGTCCTAATAATTTTAACAGGAATCCCTAGTCCTTTAAATCTATCATACATGTAATTAGCAATATCTAAATTTAAATCTTTTTCAACAATCTCATTTCCACTTGCTCCCGGATCATCACCGCCATGACCGGCATCAATTACAATTTTATAGTCGTTCATAATTACCTCCTATAAATTTATATGCGATTAATCCTCCATTTCTACTTATTTTATTATAAAAGTATTAAAAACAGAATAGTTTGTTGCTTTTTCAAACTTATTATCTTATAATAAATTTGAGATAACTAGTGAGGTGTGTTATGGATAGAACAAAAAAAATAATTTTAATTGCTTTAGCAAGTGTCCTATTAATAGGACTTATAATTTTATTAAATTTTAAATTGCCAATAATCAAAATAGACTATCCGCAAAATGGAACATATGAAAACAACGTGATTGTTTCTATCAAAAATTTATTATTTAACTATAAAGAGGATTTATGGTGTGTAACTGCACAAAATAATAAAGTTAAAGTTCAAGACGGTGTTTGTACTTTATCTCTAAATCCCGGAAATTATAAATTATCAATTGAATCTGATAAAAATACTAAATGGGTTAATAAAACCATTACTATTAATACTTTAGCCGCATTCGATATAAAAAAAGAACAAATATATCTAGTAACAGGCTCTAGCACAGATTTAGAATATCGTGCTGAAAAAACAGATATTACTTGGGAATATGATAATACAATTATATCTTTTGAAAACGGAAAAGTTACAGGATTGAAAGACGGAGAAACTACATTAATTGGAACTAATCCGGATGGAGTCAAAGAGTATGTAAAAATTACAGTAACATCTCTAGTTCAAAATAAAACAACATTTGATTACAATAAAGATTATATTCAATGTCAACAATATACTAGTGAAGAAGCTAAGATTTTAGATGAATTCCTAGCATACGAAATAAATGAAGCTGGTTATCAAACTCGTGCTGGAGTTGTAGCTGCAGCTAGATTTTTAACCTTAGCTTTTGAATATCGTCTTCCATATTTTTTCGAAAACGGAAGATTAAACGGCACAGGAGTACACGTAATAGATGGTGAGGGAAGATATTATCACAAAGGTTTATATTTAAGTACTGATAAATATGCGGATATCGGCCCTAAAAAAGATGGCCCTGCAATGTGGGGATGCATGCTAAAAAATAGAGACAACACACACGGATGGAAACTTTTTGCACCTTATCCAAATGGACTAGATTGTAGCGGATTTGTTGCTTGGTCCCTATTAAACGGCGGATTTGATTTAGGTGATTTTGGTTCACACGATAAACCAATATATGATGAAAGTAAAATATATGGCGACGAATTCTTACCAGTTAATTTAACCACAGTAAACAGTGGTAAGGTAAAACCAGGAGATATCATTGCAATTCCTGGACATCTAGCAATAATTATTGGCATAGATGAAGAACACTTCTATGTGGCCGAATCAAATGTAGGGTTTAAAGGATTAGTTATGAATACCTATAAAAAAGAAGATTTATCTAAGAAATTTACATATATTCACTTAATGGATAATATTTATAAAGAAGACGGAAACTTAACTATGATGTGGTAAATAAAAACAACCAAGCGAATAACATTCGCTTGGCTGTTTTTTTATTCAACAGCGGATTTTGTTAAATTAACTGTTACCTCTTTTATGTTACCATCACGGTAATATTTTACCTTAATACTATCTCCAACTGTATATTTATATAAAATGTATTTTAAATGCGCACTATCTGTTGTCTTATTTCCCTCTATTTCAAGAATAATATCACCTTTAACTAATCCTGCACTTTTGGCCGGGGAATTATCTAATACATTAATAATAACTACCCCACTTTCAATTTCATCATCGAGTAAAATATTATGACGATATAGGGCATAGGTGTTGCTTACATCAATGCTTTCAATGCCCAATACTGGTCTTACTATTGGCTTACCCTTTTCTAAGCGTTCTATAGAAGTCATAACTAACTCAATTGGAATAGCAAATCCCATTCCTTCAATTGTATCTTCCACTAATTTTAATGAGTTAACGCCAATCACTTCACCATTAATATTACATAAAGGCCCTCCACTATTACCAGGATTAATAGCTGCATCAGTTTGCAATACTTGCATTACATAACCGCCACCATTATCTAAATCTACTGTTACAGTACGATCTTTACCAGATAAAATACCCTTAGTAACTGTACCCATATATTCACTTCCTACTGGAGTTCCGACAGTAAATAAAGTATCCCCAATATCAGCCTCTTCAGAACTTCCCATTGTAGCAACATCTAAAACCATAGAAGCATCAATTGAAAGCACAGCGATATCTTCATACTCATCTCCACCCAAAATCTGTGCTTCAACTACATCATTATTAGCATTAACAACCTTAACATAACTAGCGCCACTAATAACATGATAATTAGTAATAATATAACCTTTGTTATCATCTTTTTTATAAACGAAGCCTGTTCCGCTTCCCATCAGTTTACCACTTTTATAAGATTCTATTACTACCACAGCATTATATATCTTCTTAACTCCTGATTGAATTGTATCACTTTCTGTAATATTTACCTCAGCTACTGGCTTTTCTATCATTTCTGTTTTAACAGGAACATAATGAACCACTAAAAGTGTCCCAATAATACCAAGAAATAACGAACTAATAACTAATAATAATTCTTTTATTTTTTGTGACATAAATCCTCCTATTTATGATCCATTATGTTTTTCCAATTTTCTGGGAAACCAAACTTATTTAATAAAGTTGAAAGAGGGACCACGTCTATTTTGGCATCTAATAATTTTATTTCGTAATCAAGTTCTTGCATAAAATCATGGAATTCATCATGAGATAACATATATTGCATTATTATAACAACTGCAAATAAGTCATTTTTGCCATAAATATACTCTCCATCTTGTTGAGGAATGCTTAAATGCGCATGAATAATATCATTTGGAATGCGTCTTTGCGTTCTATGATCAAACAATATATCCTCATGTGCACATAAATTTCTAAAGTTGGCAAGTATTGATAAATATACCTCCAAAGTGCGTACATCCAAATTATAAACATCTGCAATTTTAAATTGATCATCTGGTTTTAATATGCAATATAATTCAGAAATAATACCAAAAGATAAAACTTTTACTAAAACCCACAATGGTACATATCCATAATTGTTTACATAATGCAGCGTAGCCGAATGCTGCATAACATTAACTCTAACTTGTCTTTTCATTTTGTTTAATACATCTTTTACTTGACGAGTCTTTAAACTATCTTGAGTAAAATTCTTAGGATTTAAATAGTCTTTTTCTTTAAAACCATATTTTTTAGATAATTGATAGCTAATTATGGACTTAATATTATTTTCAACAATTAAAATATTTTTAAACATAATATTTCTAATGTTACGGTCAAACAAGAACATCGCATACATTTCTTCAAAAGTAGTCCCTGTAATAAACTTTCTATCACGAAAGTCTTTCATAAATAATCCACGATATCCACTTACAAAAAAATAGTTTTCTTTAAATAATATTTCCTTTGCACCTTCTATATCATTAACTACAAGACCCTTAGATTTTAATATTTCAATTTGTTCATCTAAAGTCTTAAATATCTTAGCTTCCATACCATCACCATTTTCATTATATCATACCAGATACGATTTTTTTATTCATTTATTAGGGAAAATCACATTTTTTCAAAATATTTTATTATTCCCCTCGTAATTGATGCAGAAATTTTTTTCTGGTAGTAATCCTGCATCAACAAATATCTTTCATTATGATTTGTAATAAAACCTACTTCCACCAATACTCCTGGTCGAGTGACTCTTTTATGTAAATACATATCGTCTACTTTTTTATATTTCCTAGTAGTCTTTAAATCTTCACGCAATACCCCTTGTAATAGTTTCGCTATTTCTTCATTTTTTGAGTTAATATCATCATAAAATACTTGCGCGCCTCTCCAAGTACTAGATAAATCTGCATTTAAATGAATGGATAAATATAAATCACACATTGACCGATTAATGATATTAGCCCTGCGGGATAGATCACTCCGTTTTCTACTCACCGCATTATTAACTGATAAATCATAATCATCATTTCTAGTCAAATATACAATAGCTCCCTCCGCTTCTAACATTGTTACTAAATTTTTACTAATTTGTAAATTTATAGTGGCCTCCTCTATATCTTTATAAATAGCTCCGGGGTCTAGACCACCATGACCAGGGTCTATATATATAACTTTCCCAAGTAATGAAAAATCTTTTTCATTAGCACTTACAAATGAAAAAGTACACAGAGATATTATCAATATAAATAACATGAATATTTTATATTTAAACATAATATCACCCAATTAAATATATGTCCTACAAAGAAATAAATGAAAAAAACTACTAATGTAGTTTTAAAAAATATTCCACGGATATGTAGTTGGTAATTCCAAACTGAATGTTAACTTTTTATAAGTAACAGGATGAAAAAAGCTTAAAGAACTAGCAAATAACGCGATTTGCTCCCCAGCAATACTTTTTTTGTTATATTTTTGATCTCCCCATAACGGTAAATTCCTACTAGAAAATTGAACCCTAATTTGGTGAGACCTGCCAGTATGCAGTTCTATTTTTACTAACGACATCCCGTCTTTATAGCCGATTAACTTGTAACTTAAACTAGAGTCTTTACCTCGTTTATCAACTCTTGTTATGTTTTTGGTAATATCCTTTAATAGTTTATCTTGTAAAGTATCCTCTGTTTTTACTTTACCACAAATTACCGCATGATATGTCTTTTCAAATTTATTATTCCTAACTTGATCACTTAACCTGCTTGCAGCCTTACTAGTTTTAGCAAAAACCATAATTCCTCCGACAGGGCGATCTAACCTATGTACAAGTCCCAAAAATACATTACCCGGTTTATTATACTTAACTTTTAAATACTCCTTTAAAATAGTTAATAAATCTTTATCTTTAGTGTCATCTTCCTGAACAATAATATTAACAGGCTTTTCTACCACCAACAAATGATTGTCCTCATAAATAACGTTAATCATTTGATTCCCATCTTCCATAAATACCGCAAGGTAAGACTAAACTATTTTCAGTTATCGGAAGGCCTATTTCTCCCGCTTCAACCTTACCACCATAATTTGGTTCCATTGTAGTTTTTAAAATATTAAATAACACAGTACTCGAAATACCTGTAGTATATGCATTAATTAAGAAAAACAATGGATTATCACTTAATATCTTCATACACGCTTTTATTAGTATGTCTAGATTTTGCTCGAACTTCCAAACCTCACCATTTGGACCTCTACCATAACTAGGTGGATCCATGATAATTACATCATATTTATTGCCCCGTCTAGCTTCTCTTTCCACAAACTTTAAACAATCATCTACAATAAAACGAATCCTATTATTTTCTAATCCACATAATTTCATATTTTCTTTAGCCCACTCAGTCATGCCTTTAGATGCATCCACTTGAACCACTTCAATAGCTCCAGCAGCTGAGGCTGCCATAGTTGCCGCTCCAGTATAAGCAAACAAATTTAAAACTTTTATTGGTCTATTCGCATTTTTTATCTTATTCATCGAAAAATCCCAATTAGCTGCTTGCTCAGGAAATAAACCTGTATGTTTAAAATTAGTAGGACTAACCTTAAAAGTTAAGTTTTTATATTTTATTGTCCAGTACTCAGGCAGCTTATTTTTAAAATCCCAATAACCTCCACCTTTATTTGAACGATGATAAAAACCATCAACTTGATTCCAAGCTTCACGTTTTTCAATTGGCCACATTGCCTGTGGTTCAGGGCGACGAAAAATTACATCTCCCCATCTTTCTAACTTTTCACCATCACCAGCGGAAATACATTCATAAGATTCCCATTCATCGCTGATTCTTAACATACTAATCACCACAAACAGTATATCAAAAAAAAGCATTCTAGTAAATGAATGCCTTTGATTTATTTGTTTTTATTTTTAAAAACATAATTACCATTTTCATTTGTAAAAACTATTGTGGTTTTATATATCTTATCTTGATTTTCTTTAACATAATTTCCACTTATGTCGTTTTTATCTTTATATGCGATAGATTTATCATAATTAGATTGCAATTCTACTTCTTCATCGTCATTCCAATCCCAGTTAAAAGTAACATAACCAATTATAACATACAAATTATCTTCATCATCAGTTTGTGCACTTAAAACATCATATAAAGATACTCCATCACCAAATGGGCCACCACATGTTCCTCTACAAACTAATGTGGCAAATTGATTTGTCTTTTCAATATAATTTAATGCTGTTACTTCAAAATCATTAAATAGCTCATTATTGTCAATATTAAACCAAGTTTTAGGAGCGTTACTTAAAGATCCAAATAGTTTCTTATATTCGTTATTCAACTCCGAATATTCAAATACTTTTGAATAATTATCGCACGCCAACACGGTATCATCATGCCAGTAAAAGTCCTCACCATAAAGTGACTTGCAACTCACCCTTTTTAATGAAATATTCTCCATTTGATTGAATGCCATCTCTAGTTTGTGTTCATCATCAAAAATCCAACTGCCATCAGTATAATATTTATCTACTAATTCTTTTGCTTTTTCTAAATCATAATCTCTATATACTGTGGGTTTATTAGTGCTGTCATTTTCCTCAGCTGAATCGCTTGACTTATTTATATCCTTTATTACTTTATCATATACAATAAAACCAGCTAAACCAGCTACTAATATTGATAATACTATTAGCGCGACTATTAAACCAGTATTATTTTTCTCTCTTTCCATAAACTACTCCATTTCAATTTTATAGCTAGCAATCCTATTCAGTAACATTTCTAATAGCTTCTTTGATTACCTCTATAGAATTTGTAAGTTTTCTAGTTTCTTCTTCATTTAACTTAACATATACTCTTTCACGAGTTCCTTGTCGATTTAAAATGGTTGGCCCACCCACAAAAATACCATTATTAGGTTCATAAGAAGACACAGTCAAAATTGTATTTTCATCTCCTAATATAGCATTAGTAATTCTAACAAGGCACATACCTATTCCATAACAAGTAGCCCCTTTGCGATTAATAATATCATAAGCAGCATCTCTTACATCTACATAAATTTTCTCTAACTCACCTTCATCTAAAAAATCATGAATATTTTGTAATCCAATACTAGCATTACTCCATGGTACAAACTCACTATCTCCATGTTCTCCTATAACATAAGCATGAACATTTTTCGGATTTATTTTTAATTTGTCACCAATCAAATAACGAAGTCTTGCAGTATCCAAACTAGTTCCACTACCAATTATTTTGTGGGCTGGTAACCCAGAATATTTCCATGTTAAATATGTCATAACGTCTAACGGATTAGTTGCAACTAAAAATATACCGTTAAAGTTATTATTCATCACACTTTCAACAATACTTTTAAATATTTTACTATTCTTATTTATTAGATCCATTCTGGTTTCACCTGGATTTTGATTTGCCCCGGCCGCAATAACTACTATATCTGCATCTTTACAATCCTCATAAGTACCATCTTTAATATCTATTTTAGAAGGAGCAAACGCCAAGCAATGATTTAAATCCATTACCTCTCCCTTTACTCTTTCCATATTTAAATCGATTAGTACTAGCTCATTAACACTCGTTTTTTGATTTAATAGTGCGTAAGCATAGCTCATACCCACATTGCCGCACCCTATAATTACTACTTTATTTCTCATATCATCACCAATTTAATTATACAGCAATAAATAAGATTTTTCCACCTTATTCATCATCATCCAAAATATTTTGTCTTTCCTCAGCCCTATTTATGTTTAAAGATAATACTTTGGTATTTTCTATGAGACGAGTAATTAGCTGTTCCACAACATGATTATAACGGCTGTTGGTAACTAAAAATACTATAATATTTTTAAATTCGCCATTTCCCTTGATATCTATATTCTTGAGCAAAATTTCATCTCGATTAATCATTTTAGTTAATAATAATCTAATTTCACACTCATTTATAGCAGCACAAATTATATCCAGGGTATAATAACACTCTTTCATATGTTTATGGGAAAATCTATGAGTAAAAAACCTCAATACTATGTTGGAAAATAAAATTAAACATACCCCAATTAATGCCTCAATTAAAAAACCACCAGCGCATAAAACTCCAATAGAAGCATCACACCACATTGTGGCAGCTGTATCAAGTCCTTTTATATTTCTTCCATCTTTTAAAATAACTCCGGCTCCTAAAAAACCGATACCCGACACAACTTGAGCAGCAATTCTACTCACATCACAGTTTAAACTCAAAAATGAAAAAGAAACAAATAAAAAGGAACCAAGCGAAACTAACACATTTGTCCTAAGCCCTATCGCGCTACCCCTAACCTGTCTTTCTAATCCAATTAACAAGCTGAAGACAAAACTTAACAGTATTCGCGCAAAAAAATCATTATAACTCATATAGCCTCCAATAAAAAAAGAAGTTAATTACTAACTTCACTTTATCTTATTTTATATTTATATTTTTATTACTAAGTATTGCCTGTTGGTCTATTTTTTTTGAATTGTTTTTGAAAAACCTTTCTGCCCTTTTAATAGGCGTTCTAATTCGTTTCTCAACTCATCTCTATTTCTATCATAGTACCATTCTCTTTTTGTAATTCCATCAAAGGCAACTTCATAAAATGTCATATCTTGAACTGTTTTTAATAATGTTGAAACCGGATCATTCATTCCTAGTCTTTCATATTTCCTGATACAATCTCTACACCAATCATCATAAACACTGATTGCATAAACCTCGCCACTTAAGCTCCTCACCAAACAATAAAATCTTGGATCTACATTCGGTTCTTTACTCCAATCATCAATATCAGATGAAAACGGAAAACGTAGCATCCTAAATTCCTCTATTGGGCTGCCATCACAATCGTATCCTAAAACATCATCTTTATCACAACCATCAATATATTCTTGTTCCACGTAAGATAGCCTAGGAGTTTGTTTCGACTCACATTCAGTTGTACTGTAACATACTAATCCATTAACATCTTTTATCATAAAAAACCTCCTCTACCGAATTTTAAAATGTCCTCAACATTACTTTCCTTTTTTGTGGATTTAAAACATCATCTAAAGTATCAACTTTAGCAAAGGAAGTCACTTCACCCCCAAAATAAAATGGTATGCCATTTTCTACCTGCCAATCAACCAGATTGCTAGTACTATCATCTACTAAAATATTGCCGCCTGCATCTACTACTGAACTTTTCTTAACATTACTTGGCACAATAATTATATTATTTTTAACTCTTTGGCTTCTAAAATAATCTATTTTAGCTTTTGCCTCCTGTAATGAATGCACCTTAGTTAAAATATCTGCCACTTTAGGGTCATAATTATTTAAAATAGTTACCGCATCTTTTAAAACTTGACACTGAGAAATCCACATATTCCAGTCTAACTCTGCAAGATATTGCCCTCTTTTTAAATTAGGATTAAGCTTTTTTAATTCATAATATCGGTCAAACAATCCACTTTCTGTATCTAAAATTACCCCGTCACAATCTAAATAAATCTTTTCCATAAACCCACCTCCATTTTTGTATAAATTATTATACCACATACAGTAACTTATTGCTATTTTTTAAACAAATTTTAAAAAAGCTCGTAATACGAGCTTTTATTAACCAAAACTTAATCTACATTTACTCCTTGTTTAAACAATTTAACATTAACTATATAACCAATAATAAAAGTGATTACATAAATAATAGTTGTTAAGTAAATAACACCTTTTAATAATTCTACATTTACCATTTGGTTTGTAATAAATAAATTCATTAAATCAGGATTGAACAATGATATTATTAGTAATACTAACAATACAATCATTTGTATTACTATATATACTCCAAAGCCAAACAGCACAGAATATCCTGTCTTTACGTTATTCATTTTATGCCCTAGGATTATTCCTGTATATCCTGCTTGTAGCGCATTAACAAACTCTAAGAAAACTATAAACAAAAACGCTAGTAATAATTTTACTATTGTACTGCCATAAGCAGTTGCGACTGGCAATAACATATTTTTTAACAATTCTACATTTTCTTTTGAATAATATGCAATAAACAAAGTTAAACCAATTACCCCTACACTGACAAATAAAGTAATTGCAGCTGTAATAATTTTAGAAGCATATATTGTCCTTTTTTCTATTGGCAACGTATGAGTCAAATAAGATTCATCTCCATACAAATTATGTTTAAAGTTAACCCATAGGCGCATTAAATTATTTATTAAAATACTAAACATCATAGATATGGCTGTACCACTACATATTTGACCAATTATATTCATCATTAATGAATTTTCTATACTTAAAAATATCCGTGTTAATGCTCCAAAAAATAACGCTAAACTATAAAAAATTATCAAAAACTTAAATATACTTTTTAAATCATATTTTAACAACTTTTTTAACATTTGAACATCCTCCTAAAAATTTCATCTATTGAACCATTTTCCTTTTTTCTTAACTCATCTGAATTAGATTGTAATATTATTTCTCCTTTATCAATAAAAATTACTTCATCCAATATTCTTTCAATATCAGCTATTAAGTGGGTTGAAATAACAACACTGGCTCCTTCATTAAAATTAGTAAGTATAGTATCTAATATATAATCACGTGTAGCAGGATCTACGCCACCTAATGGCTCATCTAAAATATATAAATCTGCTTTTCTGCTCATAGCTAAGACTAGTTGTACTTTTTCTTGCATACCCTTACTCATTTTAGCCAACTTTTGCTTTGTATCTAATTCTAAATCTTTAAGTAGTTTTCTTGCTTTAACCGAATCAAAGTTCTCATAAAAATCTTCAAAATATTCAATAACTTTATCTACTGTGTTGGTTTTATCTAAATATGTTCTTTCTGGTAAATATGAAATAATTTTTTTGCTCTCCACGCCTACATGTTCTCCATTTATTAATATTTCGCCAGAAGTTGGTGTAAGCATATCATTAATAAGTTTGATTAATGTAGATTTCCCTGTACCATTTTTTCCTAATAATCCAACTATCTTTCCTCTTGGGATTGTTAAATTAACATTTTTTAAAACATGTTTTTTACCGAATTTTTTATTAACGTCTGTACATTTTACTAATTCCATTATTTATCTCCTCCTAAATTTTTTAAATACTCCATAACTTCTATCTTATCAAATCCAAGGCTTTCCATGCTTATAAAATATTTGTTAGATAGTTCGTCAGCACATTCTTTTCTATATTTATCAATCAATTTCTGATCATTAGTTACGAATTTCCCATTAGTTCTTTCCGTATATATTAATCCTAAAGCTTCTAACTCCATCAATGCCTTTTGCATAGTATTAGGATTAACCTTAGTTTGTAAAGCTAAATCCCTGACCGAAAGTAAGCGTTCACCTAATTTTATTTTCCCAGATACAATATATATTTTAAGTTGTTCTACAAGTTGTATATATATTGGAATATTATTATCAAACTCAAACTTCATATTTTCTCCTCTCTAGTTATTGTATCACTTCATTAATACAATGATACATCCGTTTTTAAAATAAGTCAACAAAAAAAACAAATCTTTAACTAGATTTGTTTATTATTGGGCTTCGATTTTAATTATTACTACTAATAATAGATATGTTAATATTCTTTAGATGATCCTTAGCTTTTATCATCAATTTATTTTTCATGGTTTTTAATATATAACCTAAAACTACATGTGTTAAATACTATATTTATTTGTTGTTTGTAACCAATCATGTGTTTTTTCATATTCCTCATAAGTAACTGGTAAACCTAGAGATAATCTTCTAGCTAAATTATTTTGTTCACTAACTGTTTTTATTAATTGTTTAGAATCTTGATTATAAAAATCAAAATCAAGCCATACCTTACTTTGGCGAGTTCCAAACAAATAAACTTGAGTAGGGCAAATACCTTCGTTCCATGAATCTTGGTATCCTCTTAACATTTCTTCGACTAATGAAGCATTTTGAAATTCATATAAGTTAGGAATATGTTTTTTTATCGGCTCAATCGAGGTTAATATTGCCCTAAAAGAATTAATTTGTGCCAACCTTTCTGTTGGATTCAATGCATAATATTGTTTATACAACTCTCTGTTTTGCAGAATATATGTCAAAAAATCTTGACTTATAATCTCACCCTTAAGGACCGCAGCTAAAAACTTTGGATTTTTCATAGCCTGTTCTAAAAAAAGACTCGCCTTAATCAATTTTACTTCAATAGAACTATCTGCCTTACTATCAGCTTGTTTATTCTGATATGCATGTTCTAATTCATGTAATATAATTTGTGTTATTGTTAAGTTTCTAAACATAATTTGCTCTAAACTATGGAACAAACAATCATAACTACTTCTATTTTCCATAACTATTTTAATAGATTCATAATCTATTAAAACTTCCATGCTTAGGGGACTATAAGCAGCACAAGTCACACCATAATCATTTTTATCTAATTGACTAGTGAATCTAACATTTCGTACATAACTATCAAGATTTTTTTTATTTACAACAATTTCGATTATTTTATCAATGAATTTTGAATCTACAAGTTTTCCATTAACGGAATAATAATAAATCAGTTTTAAAATTTCTAATTCCATAACCCCAACCCCCATTGGTAGTTAGATTATAACAAAAATAAAGAAAACTGTCAAAATTGAGTTTTCTGCTTTTAACGACAAAAAAGCCCGTAAATACGGGCTTTTCGAAACATTGAAATAAGTAATTCTTAACGTTTTGAGAATTGTGGTGCACGACGTGCTGCCTTTAATCCTGGTTTTTTACGTTCTTTGCTACGTGAATCACGAGTTACTAATCCTTCAGCTTTTAAAATTTTTCTAAAGCTTGTATCACTTGATGGATCTGTATCTTTATCATATTCTAATAAAGCTCTAGCAATTCCTAAACGGATTGCTCCAGTTTGACCTGAGAATCCACCGCCGTTAACTTTAACGTCAATATCGAATGTATTTTCTGTATTAGTTGCAACTAAAGGTTGTTTTAAATCCATAACATTTGTTTCATATGGCATAAATTCTCTAACATCTACACCATTAATTGTAATTTGTCCTTTACCTGGAACCATTGTAACACGAGCTACAGATGATTTTCTTCTACCAGTTCCACAAAAAACTCTTTTTTCTGCCATTTAAAACCCTCCTATCTTGTCCACTCAACTGGCTTTTGTGCCATGTGTGGGTGTTCACTTTCTGCATATACAAATAATTTTTTATACATTTGACGTCCTAATCTTCCTTTTGGAAGCATTCCTTTAACAGCTCTTTCAACCATTTCTACTGGATATTTTTCTTTCATTTCACGAGCAGTTCTTTCTCTTAATCCTCCAGTATATCCACTGTGATTATAATAAATCTTATCATCTAGTTTATTTCCTGTTAGATTAACCATTGAAGCATTAACAATAATTACAAAATCTCCACAGTCAACATGTGGTGTAAAAGTTGGTTTATGCTTTCCTCTTAAGATAGTAGCAGCTTCTGTAGCGATACGTCCTAAATTTTTGTTAGCAGCATCGATTACATACCAATTACGTACTACCTCTTCCTTTTTTTGCATATATGAATTTTTCATATTTTCTTTCCTTCCTCCATTACATATAAGTGAATTGTCCCAAGATTCACTTTATGTGGGATATATAAAATGTACCAGTTAAAATTGTACTAAAAAAAAGATAAAAAGTCAATGATTATTAAGCTTTTATCTTTATTTTATGTCATTATCTTTACAACTATGAGCTAATAGAAGGTGATTTTTCTAAAATGTTACCATTTTCGTAGTAAACATCTTTTAAATATAAGCCTTCTGGCCGAGCGGTAATACCGGCACATCTGCGATCACACGCTTCTAAAACGTCAACAACTTGGCTACTTAAGCGTTTTCCTTCACCAATTTCAATTAACAATCCCACTATGTTTCTAACCATATACCTTAAGAATCCTGTTCCTAAAAAACTAATAGTTATTAATTGGGGATTATTTCCGTCTATCTCCAATTTGGCTCTCACTATAGTTCTTACATAATCATCTTTTTCATCATTTGCTTTAGTAAATGATTTGAAATCATGAGTTCCTTGAAAAAGGATTAAAGCTTTCTCTATTGCTTCTATATCTAGTTTCTTATTATATTGATAAATATAATCCTTTTCAATCGGATTATATTCACCCATATTTATTTTGTAGATATATTCTTTTGCCTTTACATTAAACCTAGCATGAAAATCACTGCTTACCTCTTCAACAACTTTTACATATATATCTTTAGGAAGAAGACTATTTAACGCAAGTTTTAACTTATCCGCAGTTATATCAATTGTTAAATCAAAATGAGCCTTTTGATTTAACGCGTGTACTCCAGCATCTGTTCGACCACTCGCACTAACTAATACATCTTGGTTATTGTTAATAGTTGTTAGCACTCTTTCTAACTCACCTTGAACCGTCTTCACATCTGGTTGTTTTTGATAGCCGCTATATTTAGAGCCATCATAAGCAAAAGTTATAAGATATCTCATAAGAACACCTCTTTCAACAAAATAATGATAAACATTAAAAGATGCAGAAAAACAATTAGTGAATCAGACATTTTCCAATCATTCATACGATAATTACTTCTTCGTCTCTCAAAGCTAAAAAGACGAACTGCCATCGCATCTGCCAAAACATCCGCACGTTTAAATGATAGATTAATCATTGGGATAATTAATCCTTTTAATGCTTCCACCTTCCCTTTAAAATCTGAATTATAATAATCTACGCCTCGACTAGCTTGAGTTTTTAAAATTTTTGCAGCCTCATCAAAAATAGTTGGAATAAATCTTAAAGCTAAACTAATAGTTAGGCTAAGCTTATTCACAGGAATCTTAAGTTTATTAAGAGGCGATAAAAATCGCTCTAATCCATAAGTAATCTCTGTTGGCGCTGTTGTTAAAGTTAAGACTGTAGAATAATTTATTAAAAGTATGGTTTTTATAACCATTAATATGTTTGTAAAAATGTTTATCCTAAATACTAAATTAATAGCAAAGATAAAAATCAAAAATACTTTCATCTTACTTAAAGACTTTAAATACAAGCATATTGGTACATTAGTATTTAATATAACATAACAATTAAATGTAACTAATAATAGTCCAAAAAGGAAACTACTATTAATAATGGTTATTGCAGAAAACAAAAATATACAAATGATTTTAGCTGTAGAATTCATAGAATGAATAAATGATTTGGTAGAATAATAGCGACCTAAAATCAAATTATTTGACATAACGATATATATCCTTTATTAAATCATTTATTTCATCTCTATAGCCAATTTTAATATTTTTTTTCTTTTTTACTAAATTAGAAAATTGAATTATTTTAGGCACTTTAATGTTATTTTCTTTCATAACCTTATCATTACTAAAAACATCATATTTATTTCCGGTTAAAACTATTTGCCCATTCTCCAAAACACTTACTGAATCTGCCACTTTTAATAAAAAATCAGTGTCGTGACTAACAATAATAATGTTTTTCGAATATCTAGTTTTAAGGATTCTAATCATTCTTGCCAAATTCTTCTTGCAATCACTATCTAATCCTACTGTCGGTTCATCTAAAACTATTATCTTAGGATTGAAAGCGAGCACAGAAGCGATCGCAACAGAACGCATCTCCCCATGACTTAGAGTAAAAGGATCTCTATCTAAATAACTCTCATCTAACCCTACCATTTTTAAAGAATCAATAACCCTTTTTTCTATTGTTCTTGTTTTATAATGAAAACAATTCATGCCAAATTCAATTTCTTGTTTAACAGTTTTGCAAAAAAATTGTTCCTCCGGGAATTGAAAAACCAAACCAATTTTCACCCTCATGTTATTGATATTCTTAAGTCTAGCATTCTTTTCCAAGTGAAAATTTCCTACATCTATATAACCCTTGGTAGGTGTTATTAAAGCATTAATAAGCTCTAAAATTGTAGTCTTACCGCTGCCGCTTTTCCCAACTAGTGCATGTACTAAACCATTTTTAAAATGTAAATTAACGTCTTTAAGTACTTCGTTAGAAAAGTTAGTTTTATCGTTATATATATATCCAACATTACTAAATTTTACTTCCATAAATGATTCACCATCTCATTCATGCTAAGAATATCACGATCCACCAACCCATAATATTGTAATTTTCTAGACAAATCTACCATAAAAGGTAACTCTAAACCTAAATTTTTTAATTTTTTTTCTTCTTGATAAATAATCTCTTTATCATCATTTAAAACTATTTTACCATTGTCTAAAACTATAATTTTATCTCCATAAGTAGTATCTTCCATATCGTGTGTAACATTGATAACTGTTATCTTTTTTTCTCTAACAAGCTTTCTTAATAATTTTAAGATAGCTTCTTTCTCTACACCATCTATCATGGTAAAAGCTTCATCCAAAATCAAAATTTTAGGTTCATTTACTAAAGCCGCTGCCAAAGATACTAACTCTTTTTCTCCCCCGCTTAGGTGATGAGGATTTTTTTCTAATAAATCTTCAATGCCTAAATATCCACTTATCTTTTTTATCTTTGCTTCAATAGTCTTAGAAGTATATTGTAAATTTTCTAAAGAAAAAGCAATATCATCTGCGACTGTTTCTGCTACAAAAGTATTATCTGGATTTTCAAAAACAACACCCACATGGCTTCTTATATCCATCAAATTATCCTTGCACATATTCATACGATATACATTTACGTATCCCTCGGCCTTTAATAATCCTAGCAAAATTTTTACTAAAGTACTTTTCCCACTGCCATTTGGTCCAACAATATGAATAAACTTTCCTTTTTCAATATCTAAATCAAAATTTTCAAATATTTTTTTATCCTTATAGCTAAAACTCATATTCTTAATTTTAATTATGCTATCCATACTATCACCACCATGTACCCTATATTATATTATAAAAAAGTCTTAAATACAAACAAAAAAGCTTATATTTAAGCTTTTTTTCCGCCTTGTATTTTATATGAAATTTTTAAAATTAACCTGCGCGGTAAAAGTCTTAAAGCTAAAACTTGAAGTTGTAAGATAAAAGTAGACAGAAAAAAACTGTTTACTTTTTTGTTATAATAAAATAAGGAGATGATATCGATATGGCTAGTAAAGGTCAAAAGTTTAAACATTGGTCAAAAGAAGCAAAAT
>SVAW01000006.1 GCA_015059195.1 Bacillota bacterium | reverse complement strand
ATGGAGCAATCTTAGTTATTGCTGCAACTGATGGACCTATGGCACAAACTCGTGAACATATCTTACTTGCTCGTCAAGTTGGTGTACCTCGTATGGTAGTTTTCATGAACAAATGTGATATGGTTGACGATGAAGAATTATTAGATTTAGTTGAAATGGAAATTCGTGAATTATTAAGCGAATATGGATTTGATGGAGATAACACTCCAGTTATCCGTGGAGCAGCTTTAAAAGCTCTTGAAGGAGATGCTAATTGGTCTGCTAAGATTGATGAATTAATGGATGCTGTTGATACATGGATTGAAACTCCAGCTCGTGATATTGACAAACCATTCTTAATGCCAATCGAAGACGTATTCACAATTACAGGACGTGGAACAGTTGTTACAGGACGTGTTGAACGTGGACAATTAAGATTAAATGACGAAGTTGAAATCGTTGGTATTAAAGAAACTAGAAAATCAGTTGTTACAGGAATCGAAATGTTCCGTAAACAATTAGATTATGCAGAAAGTGGAGATAATGCCGGAGTATTATTACGTGGTATTAACCGTGAAGATGTAGAACGTGGTCAAGTATTAGCTAAACCAGGAAGTGTTACACCTCATACTAAGTTCAAAGCTCAAGTTTATGTTCTTAGCAAAGAAGAAGGTGGAAGACATACTCCATTCTTCTCAAATTATCGTCCACAATTCTATTTCCGTACAACAGATGTTACAGGTGTTATTGAATTACCTGCTGGTGTAGAAATGGTTATGCCTGGAGATAACGTTGAAATTACTGTTGAATTAATCGCTCCAATCGCAATTGAAAGCGGAACTAAGTTCTCAATTCGTGAAGGTGGTAGAACAGTAGGTTCAGGAAATATTTCTGAAATTATTAAATAATAAAATTTAATATGTAAAGCCCAAACTTTGTTTGGGTTTTTTGTTGATAAATTATATATAAACATGAAAATCAAATATTAGTTTATAGAATCACAAAAACAAAAAAATTAGTTTTATTGTTTTTTCTATTACAAATATAGAAATTGATTGTAATTTTTGATATACTAAATAATAGGAGATGGTATTAGTGAGAAGAAAAGGATTTACACTTGTTGAATTAATGGGTGTACTAGTTATTATTGGATTGTTAAGTTTAATTTTAATACCTATAACAAGTAGTTTATTAAAAGAACAAACTGAAAAACAATACGAACAACAAATTGTCAACATAGAACTTGCGTCTAAAAATTTTGGTAGTGATAATTTAGCGATTTTACCAAATAAAGATGGAGAATATATGTATATTACAATAGGGCAATTAAAAGCGATGGGTTACATGGATGAAGAAATTATCAATCCAATATCAAACAAGGTAATTTCTGATTGTGCTCAAATTAAAATTACTAAGAATGGGCTAAATTACACTTATGAATATGATAGGTCTACTGAAGAAGATGAGGACTGTAATACTGGTAGTCCAGGTGTTATAATTTCTTCGCCTTTTGATCAATACATAAAAAAGGACGCGCTTACTTCATATTTAATAACTATTAATGATAACGCAAGTGAGGGTGTTATAAATAAGTATGAAGTACAAAAAGAAAAAATATCTTTAACCGGTAATACTGATGCGATACACACTGTAGTAGAGGGTAATGGGATTTATAGAGTTATTATTAAAGGTGGCCTTGTTGAAGGACGAGTAGGATTAAAGCTTGATAGTGGAGCGTTTCTAAAAAATGAGATAGAGGATTTAGTGGGCCCAACAGGCCTTGAATCTTCAGAAAAAGTGGTTGTAGATAACACAATACCAGATATCACATTTGGAACAGATGGGGATAGTAGTTGGGCGAAAACTGCTACTTCAACCATTGTGGTTACTGATAATTTAGCTGGCGGGGACACCACAACGTATAAATATATTTATTCTAATTTATTAACCTCAGTACCTTCATTAACTTTTACTAATGGAGCAAGTTATTCTAAGTCAAATGGAACAGGGGATTATTATTTAATAGCTAGAGCATGCGATAAAGCGGGAAATTGTGCAACTGAGAATTCTAGCGTATTTAAGCTAGATAATACTGCGCCAACCATTACATTTGGAACTGATGGTAATCCGGTTTGGTCAAGGGAAGCGAGCTCTACAATCACGGTAGCAGATTCTCACTCAAAAGGTGATACTACAACATATAAATATATATATTCAACATCATCTGTAAATCCAAGTAATAGTTTCATTAGTGGTTTAAGTTATTCGCATATAGGTGGCTCAGGGGATTATTATTTAATAGCTCAGGCATGCGATAATATAGGGAATTGTAATACTAAAACATCGAATGTATTTAAGTTGGATAATACTAAGCCAACAATTAGTAGTGCTACAGCTAATGATTGCAGTAGTAATAAAAGAACTATTACAGTAAACGGATCTGATGCAAATTCAGGTATAAGTGGTTATTTGATTACAAGTTCTACTTCAACCCCAGCGGCATCATCATTTAGCAGTTCAACAGCAACTTCTTGGACTAGTAGCGCTTATTCGTCAGGAACATATTATGCATGGATAAAAGATAGCGCTGATAATATTAGCTCATATACTACAGTAAATGTTGAAGTATGTGATACTACTGGACCAATAATTACATTTGGGACAAATGGAAGTTCTTCCTATGTAGCAGAAGCGAGTACCACTGTAACAGCAACTGATGATAGTGGTATTAGTTCTATAAGTTACGGATGGAGTACATCTAATACTTCGACTTCAGCTGGAAGTTCAACAACTTCAGGCTCAACATTAAATAGTAAATGCTCTAGGACAACCGATGGAGACTGTTATTTATATGTTAGAGCTTGTGATACTAATAACAATTGTTCAACAGAGAGAACATCTGCATTTAAATTAGACGTAACCGCACCAACGATAACAATCAGTAATTATTATTCGTGTGCAACTGGATTACATGCTGATTATAGTCTGTCTGATTCTGGTTCTGGGGTCGTTCAATATGGTAAAATTTATTGTGATTTGAATTATATCAATATTGGTGTTGATTGCTATGATTTTATTAAGGGTGATAGGTTAAAAACAATTGCTGCGACTTCAAACAAAAATATCAGCACAGAATGGACGACTTGTAATACCGAAGGAGATGACCAACCAACAGGAAATACCGGATGTGCATTCTGGGTAAAAGCTATAGATGCGGTTGGTAATATGAGCAAAGCTAACACTAATACTAATATTAAAGCATTCACTAGTACTGTGCCTTGTAATACGTGTAGTTAGGAGAAGAATATGAAAGATAGAATTTTAATTATTTTAGGTGGCTTGATTGCTATTATAGTTGTGGTAATTATGGTTTTAGCAGTTAACAACAATAAAGAAGAATTAGCTAACGCTCAAAAATTAGATCTAAATAATAATAGTTTAAGTAATATCACAATAGATAATGGACTATTATTAGAAAATTCAAAAGTAGAATGTAGTGGTGAGATTTGTATTATTACTATTACTGCTACAAATAATACTACATCCAATATAGATATGTCAGGTTATCGCATTTCATTTTTAGATCGTAATAATGAAGAAATTTATTGGTATAGTGGACAGTCTATCGGCAATGTTTTATCTAATTCGCAAGTAAATTTCTCTTTAGAAATACCTGAAAATTTAAAAAATGTAAAAACAATAGTTTACAATAAAAGTTTATAATAAAAATACTAGGGTTTAATTAAACCCTAGTATTTATTTTTTTAAAAATGGAATAACAGGAATGGAATTCTTATACATAAAATATAAAGCACTATTACAAATTAATTCCAAGTCTCCTAAATATTCTATAATGTTTGGATTAAAATTAAGTTTAAATTCATTTAATCCGTTGTATTTTTCATTAGATGAGAAAATATTGATTACTCCACCTAAATTAAATTTTTTATAACCCAACCCCGAATAACGTTCTATTAATTTCCAAAGTAATAGATGTTTAGAATTTAAATGTTGATACTTCTTATCATACCCATCCATGTATAAATAAACAGTGTCTTGATTTATTACAATCAAAATTGATGCGGTAATAATACCTTCTGGATATTCTTTTAATAAATTTGTTGCGGTTAATAATTGAGTGCGATAATTGTGCAATAATTTATCAGCCACTAGTTTTTGATTGATTAGTTTTTCGTTGTGACCAACATTAATAAGGATTTCATTATCTAGTCGTGTATTTAAATCATCTTGCATTTGATAATTTTTTTGACATTCTACTAGATATTTTTTGGTATCCAGTTTGGTGTAGAAAAGTTCTGCTTTAGAACCAAACTTATTATAAATATCTGCAAAGTAAAAATCGTTGCGTGGATATTTTCTTTTTGTATGAACATATAGATCTTGAATATTATTTATGTCGCCTTTATATATTCTAATTCCGTTTTTATCAGCATTTCTGATTTTTGTCCTGAAACTTTTTTTAATTTTATTAAATAATTCGTAATATGGTTTGTCAATATTTAATACTGCTTCAAATCTTGGTTTGAGACTTTCAAAATAGTTATTATACCCTAAATGATAATATCCCAATGATTTAAGGTGTAGATATATTCTATTATAATCTTCGTTATGGTAAGTTAATTCTTTATTAGAATTATACATATTTTTAATAATCATTGGACTGAGCTTAACAGCTATTACATCCAAGTGTGATAAATATTTTTTGATTTCTGTAGTAAATTTTTTAACTAAGAAGTCGTTAGTATAATCAATTAAAAAACCACGAGGAGCATAAGCGTACTTAAAACCTTTTCGATTATGAATTAAAATGACGGTTGCACCTAATATTTGGTCATTATCCATTAGACCTAGTAATATACTGTTATATCCTTGGTTTCTCATGGAACCTGCATATTCTGGAGTTTGATATATTGAATTATAATTGTTTCGAATAATGTATTCATTAAATTGTTGTTCTGATAGTTCTATAATTTTCATAAAATCATCCCTTTTCCAAATTACAATATTATATCATATATTAAGAAAAAAACAAAATTTTATACATAATTATAATACGCCTTAATAAAATTATATAGGTGATTGGATGGACAAAATAAAAATTGGTTTACCTAGAAGCATTTTTTATTATGAACATGAATATATGTGGAAGTGTTTTTTTGAAAAATTAGGATTTGAAGTAATAACTAGTCATCAAACTAATCAAGAAATAATTAGATTAGGGGACAAGCATTCTAACGATGAAATGTGTTTATCAATGAAAATATATTTAGGCCATGTTTCTTCACTAGTTAATAAGTGCGATTATATATTAGTGCCCCGCATTGACAATTATGGTTTAACTAAGCAGACCTGCACCAATTTTTTATCTATTTATGATTTAGTGAAAAATTTATTTAATCAAAAACTTCTACATTATAATATTGATTATAAAAAAGGAGAAACGGAAAAATGTGCATATTTTGATATAGGAAAACAACTAGGTAAAAGGAAAAATGAGGTTAAAGACGCCTATGATTATGCGCTAATAAAATATTATAAGGAAGAGAAGAGAAGAAACATTATCGCATTAAATAAATTAAATAGTAAAAAGTTAAAGATTTTGTTAGTTGGTCATGATTATAACACAGAGGATGAATTGATTGGAACACTAATAGTTGACTATCTGTCTAAAAATAATTGTGAAATTATTAAATCGCATGAAATTCCGAAAGAGATGACGGTGAATTTATATGATAAGATATCAAAAACATTGTATTGGAAACAAAATCGTGAAAACGTAGGTTCTATAGTATATTGTGAGGATAAAATTGATGGAATTATTTTATTAAGTGCATTTCCTTGTGGTTCGGATAGCATCGTAAATGAATTAGTAATAAGAAGGGTAAAAGCACCTATTTTAAATATCGTAATAGATGACTTATCATCATTTTCTGGTTTTGAAACAAGGTTGGAAAGCTTTTTAGACATTATTAAACAAAAATGTAAGAGGTGAATCATGAAAAAGATAGTCGCATTTCCGCAAATGGGAAATTATTATGTTCCTGCAGAATATTTGTTTTCAAGGATTCTAAATTGTAAAATAATGTCTCCAAAAAAAATTACTAGAAATACTATTGAAATGGGAACCAAAAATAGTCCAGATTTTGTTTGTATGCCATTTAAATATACTTTAGGAACTATGATAGAATGTTTAGACAGTGGTGCAGATATTGTAATGCAATTTGGTGGGGGTTGTAGATATGGATATTATAGTGAACTCCAAGAACAGATACTCAAGGACTTAGGTTATAGTTTTCAATATATTAACTTAATTAGTGCCGGCAAAGCAGATGTTAAAAAAATTTATATGGAAATGAAAAAAGTTAATCCCAAACTTAAAATCGTTCAGAGTTTATATTATTTATTAGTGGCCCGCACTATGATTAAGTATATGGATAATGTAGATGACTACATTAGGCATAATATGGGTTTTGAAGAAAAAGCTGGGGAACTAGCAGGATTAAATAAAAGAATGTTAAAGGAGTTTTCGGGCGCCAAAGGACTAATTCATTTAACCAATATATATATAAAATATTATAAACAAATAAAAAAAGTCAAAATAGTAAAGAATAAAAATTGCTTAAAGGTGGGAATTATTGGAGAACTTTATAGCGTTATGGAACCGTTTGCTAATTATTATTTAGAAAAAGAATTAGCAAGTTATAACATTGATATAACCAGATTTACTAATGTTGAATATCTTCTTTTTCAAAAGAAGAAACAAATAAAAAAATATTTAAAAAAAGCAAAAAATTATATCAAATATAAAATGGGAGCAGATGCTAGTGATAATATAGCGAGGACATTACTTATGTGCGAAGAAAAGTACGACGGAATTATTCATATTAAATCAAGTTTTTGTACCCCAGAAATTGGAGCGATGCCAATTATTAATAAAATTTGTAATGAATATGATATTCCTGTAATATTTTTTAGCTTTGATTCCAATACATCAGAAGTAGGAATTAAAACAAGATTAGAAGCTTTTCATGATATGATAGAGATGAGGAGAAACAGATGAACTGTTATTTAGGAATTGATATTGGTTCAATATCTACTAAGGGAGTAATTATCGATGATAGTAACAATATAATTTGTTCTATATATTTGTGGACTGAAGGTAATCCAGTAGAAGCAGTTAAGAAGTTAATAAACAATTTAAAAGAAAACATACCACCAGACTATAATATTAAAGGAATTGGTACCACAGGAAGCGCTAGAAAACTAATTGGTTTAATGTTGGATGCTAATGTAGTTAAAAATGAAATTACAGCTCATGCTATTGGAACTCTATCTATTCATCCTGATGTTAGAACTATTTTAGAAATCGGGGGTCAAGATTCTAAAATTATTTTGTTAGATAGAGGAATAGTGGTAGATTATGCTATGAACACTCTATGTGCTGCTGGTACTGGTGCTTTTCTCTCAAGCCAAGCTAAAAGACTAGGGGTAGCTATAGAAGAATTTGGAACCTTTGCTCTAAAATCTAATAATCCTACTAAGATTGCAGCTCGTTGTACTGTGTTTGCGGAATCTGATTTAGTGCATAAAGCAGGAATGGGATATTCTAAGGAAGATATTATTGCTGGTCTTTGTAAAAGTATTGTTCTTAATTACTTAAATAATGTCGGTAAGGGTAAGAAAATTAAAGGGCCAATTGTATTTCAAGGCGGGGTAAGTAAGAATAAAGGAGTAGTAAAGTTTTTTGAAGAAATTCTTAATGAAGAAGTTATTGTAGACGATAATGGGCATTTAATGGGAGCGTTAGGAGTAGCTATCTTAGCAAAAGAACATAAATCCAACAAAACTTATTTTTTAGAAATGAATCAAATAAATTTTCAAACCTCTGCAATTGAATGTAATAAATGTCCTAATAATTGTGATTTGTTAAAAATATATAAAAATAATGATTTAATTGAAACAATTGGAAGTATTTGTGGTAAGGAATAATATATTGACAATTAGAAAATTATAGTGTATAAATTAGTTAGCCAAAAAGGAAGTGGATTATGAGCAAAAATTTAGTTATTGTGGAGTCCCCAAGTAAATCTCATACAATTGAAAAATATTTGGGAAGTGATTATAAAGTTTTGTCTAGTAAAGGACATATTAGGGATCTATCTACTAAAGGTAAATTTGGTTTGGGTGTTGATATTGAAAATCAATTTAATCCAGATTATATCATTTTAAAGGGAAAGAAAAAAGATGTAGAGGCTCTTAAAAAAGAAGCTAAAAAGGCTGAACACGTTTATCTCGCTACCGACTTAGACCGCGAAGGAGAAGCTATATCTTGGCATTTATATCAATGTTTGGACTTAACAGAGGATAAATACAGCAGAATTGTTTTTAATGAAATTACAAAGTCTGCCATTCTAGAAGCATTAAATAATCCTGGGAAAATAGATCAAGATTTAGTTAATAGTCAAGAAACTAGAAGAATCTTAGATCGAATTATTGGGTTTAGATTAAGTAAATTAATTCAATCTAAAACTGATGGAAGTAGTGCGGGTAGAGTTCAAAGTGTTGCTTTAAAATTAATTGTAGATAAAGAAAGAGAAATTGAAGCATTTAATCCTAGTGAGTATTGGAGTATCACCGCAAAATTCTCAGATTTTGATGCAGAACTGTTCCAATATAATCATAAGGATATTGAAATATCTACTGAAATAGAAGCAAATAATATTTTAGCTAAATTAAGCAATGCATTTAAAATAGAAAGTGTAGATAAAAAGACAAAAAGCAAGAAATCTAAATTTCCATATACTACTAGTACTTTGCAACAAGATGCTTCAAATAAGCTAAATATGAGTGCTAAAAAAACTATGAGTATAGCTCAAAAATTATATGAAGGAATTGAGTTAGAAAATGAGACCACGGGTCTTATTACTTATATGCGTACAGATTCTACTCGTTTAAGTGATGAATTTGTTAAAACTACATATGCGTATATTGAAGCAAAGTATGGCCATGAATATGTAGGAATTGCGAAACAAGCTAAAAAGACTGAAAATGTTCAAGATGCTCATGAGGCTATTAGACCAACAAACATTAATAGAGACCCAATGAGTGTGAAGAAATATCTATCTAATGATGAATATAAATTATATAGAATGATTTATTATCGTACTTTAGCATCATTAATGAAAGATGCTAAAACAAATAATACTACTGTAATTTTAGATAATAATAATTACCAATTTAAAGCAACCGGTCAAACAATTACTTTTGATGGTTATTTGAAAGTTTATGGGGAGTATGAAGATTCTACTGAAAAATCGTTACCACCGCTAGAGACATATAAATCTAGTGTAATTGTTTCAAGTGATATCTTAAAAGAACAACACTTTACTAAACCTCCGGCTCGCTATACCGAAGCAAAATTAATTAAAGAGATGGAAGAATTAGGAATTGGTAGGCCAAGTACTTACGCAAAAACTATGGACAATATCAAAGCTAGGGGATATGTTGAAATAGTTGAGAAGAAATTTATTCCGACCGATATAGGCATTGAAATTACAGATAAATTACAACAAAATTTTAATCATATTATAAATGTAAAATATACTGCTAAGATGGAAGATGATTTAGACAAAATCGCCTTAGGTAAAATTGTTTGGTATGATACTTTAGATAAGTTTTATAAAGAGTTTGAACCGGCATTACAAGAAGCTTTCAATGCACTTCCTAAAAAAGAAGCTGAGAAAACTGGATATGATTGCCCAGAGTGTGGTAACCCATTAGTTATTAGGAAAAGCAAATATGGTGAGTTTACTGCGTGCAGTAATTATCCAACCTGTAAATATATTAAAGCTGAACCGAAACAGGCAACTGAAGTTTGTGATTGCCCACATTGTGATGGGAAAATAGTTGAAAAGAAAAGCAAACGCGGAAAAGTATTTTATGGATGTAATAATTATCCTAAATGTAAAACTGCGTATTGGGATTTGCCAACAGGGGAAAAATGTCCAGATTGTGGCTCAATGCTAACAAAGAAGAAAGATATAATAAAATGTAGTAGTTGTGATTATTCCAAGTAATCACGACTTTTTTAATCTCAGAATATTATCTTTGACGTTTTACTAAAACTATTATATAATTAAATTAGTGGTGATAGTATGGAACGTAGTTTATCTCTTATTCTTAATGGTGGGCAAAGTGATCAAATGCCACTTTCAGGAACTATTATGTTAACTTTAGTAACTATGGAATTAAAAGAACTAGATATGTATATTTGTAAAAATTTTAATTCTTCTTCTGATGTAAGGGCAAAGTATGCAGCACAAATCGAACCATTTTTGGAACAACATAAATCGCTGATTGAACGAGTAGAACGTGAGACTGGTCGAAAGTTTAGAGGTAGCATTGTAATAACTGAATTATCTGATGGTTTAATTTTAGAAAGAAAAAAAGTTATATATAAAAAAGATATGGTTGTTTTTAATAGGATTACTAGATATAAATCATTTTTATTGGCGCTTGAACGTAGAGATTATTTAAATTCTCAAAGAGCTGGTAGTAAGGCTAAAGGTTATGAACGTATATTTTCTGATTTTTATAGCCAACAATTAAGGTTTTATTGCCACACGGATAGTAGATTTAAAAAAGTTTCCGGTAGCTGGCGTATGGCCATTAAAGAATCTTCGCGTTATTATGATATTATTAGAATGGTAATCAAGGCATATGAGAGCAGATATAAAGAATTAAACTTGCCGTCAATAGATGTACTTTATTCAGAATATTTAAAAGAAATTTCTGCACGTAAAAATTCGAATGCAATTAATGACAGCCCAGAAGAGTTAGAAGATATAGATTTACTTACTGGCACTGATAGATTAACTGAAGATTTAAGATCCCATATGGACGATTATAAAGAACCTAAAAGATATAAAACGTATGCAGATGAAGAAGGGTATCCGGGGGATTTAGATGACGGATGTCTAGATCGCATGCCAGGAGAGGAAGATTTAACATCGGTTAAAACCAAGGTGTTAGATAATGGACAACTCACATTTTTTTAAATAAATAGCTAATTTATTTAGCTTTTTTTATTTTCATTAATTTGTTATAATTAAATTGGTGAAAGTATGGAAAGAGAAGTATATAATTTTTTGAATTATTTAAGCGTCGAAAAGAATTACTCTAAGTATACAATTTTAAATTATGAACGCGATATCAACGAGTTTATTGGATTTATAAAAAGGGAGACGATTAATGAATTTAAAGAAATAGATTATAAATTATTACGTTTTTACTTGAATGAAATGTTTAATAAAAAATATTCTAGTAAAACTGTCTCTAGAAACTTAAGTTCTTTGCGTACTTTTTTTAAATATCTTTTAAGAAACAATGTTATTGAGAATAATCCCATGATTTTAATAAGCAATCCTAAAGAAGAAAAAAAATTACCCACATACTTAAACTATAATGAATTAGAAAATATTTTGGATTTGCCTGATCAGACAACTACTATTGGATTAAGAGATGCATGTATTTTAGAACTGTTATATTCAACAGGAATTCGAGTAGGAGAATTAGTACAAATTCAAGTTAATGATGTCGATTTTTTTCAAAATAGGATAAGAATACTAGGTAAAGGAAATAAGGAAAGATACGTTCTTTTTGGGAAAAAGTGTGAAAAATTACTTGGCGATTATTTAAAACATAGTAGGCCTAAATTAATAAATAAGTCTACTCATTATATGTTTTTAAATAAAAGAGGAACAGGAGTATCTGTTAGAACTGTCGAAATGATTATCGATGGTATTGTTAAAAAGAGTTCAGTAAAATTTAATGTTTCACCTCACACATTAAGACATACTTTTGCAACCCATATGCTAGATAATGGGGCGGATTTAAATAGTGTGAGTGAACTTTTAGGACACGCCAATTTGAATACAACTGCAATTTATACTCACGTTTCCAACGAGAGATTAAAGCAGGTTTATTTAAACTGTCATCCAAGATCAAATAAAAAAAATTAGGAGGAATAGAAATGTCAAAATTATATTTTAGATATGGAGTTATGACTGCGGGTAAAAGCACTTTATTATTACAGGTGGCTCATAATTATAGAACAAATGGTATGAATGTTATAATTGTAAAACCACAAATCGATACTAAGGGTGAAAATAAAGTCGTAAGTAGAATAGGGATTAGTAGTAATGTAGACATATTGTTAGGCTTAACAGAAAATATATATGATTACGAAGAAATAGCAAAACAAAGCTGCTGTATCTTAGTAGATGAAAGTCAATTTTTAACTAAAGAGCAAGCCATATCTTTTTGGAAGTTTAGTAAGGAATTTAATATTCCAGTAATTTGTTATGGATTAAAGACAAATTTTAAAGGTGAATTATTTGAAGGTAGTGCGACATTAATGGCATATGCTGATGAACTAGAGGAGTTAAAGACTATATGTAATTGTGGCAAAACTGCCAGATTTAATGCAAGAAAAGTTAATGGAGAATTTACGCTCTCTGGAGAAGAAGTTGTAATTGATGGAAACAGTGAGGTGGAATACATTCCACTTTGCGGTAAGTGTTATTTGAAAAAAGTAATTGAACCAATTTAAAAGTGTCAAATTGACATTTTTTTATTGTGCTTGTTTGGGATAATTTGGTATAATAATTTTGTGTTAAAAATATAAGGAGATGATTAAATGACTAAATATGTGTATGCCTTTAGAGAAGGAAATGCAGATATGAGAAATATTCTTGGTGGTAAGGGCGCCAATTTAGCCGAAATGACTAATTTAGGATTACCTATACCTCAAGGATTTACAGTTACAACAGAAGCTTGTACAGATTATTACAATAATGGAGAAAAAATTTCTGAAGAAATTCAAAATCAAATTTTTGAAAATTTAAAAGGGTTAGAAGAAATCCAAGGGAAAAAATTTGGAGATGTACATGACCCACTATTAGTTTCAGTTCGTTCTGGGGCGCGTGCTTCAATGCCTGGAATGATGGATACTATTTTAAATTTAGGATTAAATGATGAAGCTGTTGAAGGATTTGCAGCTAAAACTGGTAATCCGAGATTTGCTTATGATTCATACCGTAGATTTATTCAAATGTATTCAGATGTAGTTATGGAAGTTAATAAATCGTTCTTTGAAAAGATTATCGATGAATTAAAAGAAGAAAAAGGCATTAAATATGATACTGAAATGGCAGTTGAAGATTTAAAAGAGTTAGTAAGAAGATTTAAAGCTGTTTATAGTGAGCATATGAATGGTGAAGAATTCCCACAAGATCCAAAAGAACAATTAATGGGAGCAGTTAAAGCAGTATTCCGTTCATGGGATAATCCTCGTGCTATTGTTTACCGTCGTATGAATGATATCCCAGGAGATTGGGGAACAGCAGTAAACGTTCAAGCAATGGTATTTGGAAATATGGGGGAAACTTCAGGAACAGGAGTTGCGTTTACTCGCAACCCATCAACTGGAGAAAAAGGTATTTATGGTGAATACCTAATTAATGCTCAAGGAGAAGATGTTGTTGCAGGAGTTAGAACTCCACAACCAATTTCTAAGTTAGAGGAAGACTTACCAGAGTGTTATAAAGAGTTTATGGCTATCGCTGACAAGTTAGAAAAACACTATCGCGATATGCAAGACATGGAGTTTACTATTCAAGAAGGCAAACTTTATTTCTTACAAACACGTAATGGTAAAAGAACAGCTCATGCAGCTATTCAAATTGCATGCGATTTAGTGGATGAGGGAATGATTACAAAAGAAGAGGCTGTACTTCGTATTGAAGCTAAATCATTAGATCAATTATTACATCCAACATTTAATGCTGAAGCATTAAAAATGGGAGAAGTAATTGGTACTGCACTTCCAGCTTCACCTGGGGCTGCTGCTGGTAAAGTGGTATTCTCTGCTGAAGATGCTAAAAAACTAGGTAAAGGTGGACAAGGAGAAAGAGTAATACTTGTTCGTTTAGAAACAACTCCAGAAGATATCGAAGGTATGGTCGCCGCTCAAGGAATTCTTACTGTTCGTGGAGGTATGACATCTCATGCTGCGGTAGTTGCACGTGGAATGGGTACTTGCTGCGTATCTGGATGTGGTGAAATTAAAATTAATGAAGAAGAAAAATATTTTGAACTTGGTGGATATACATTTCATGAAGGAGACTTTGTTTCACTAGATGGTACAACTGGAAAAATTTACAAAGGAGATATTAAAACTGAAGAGGCATCAGTTAGTGGAAACTTTGGACGCATTATGGGATGGGCTGATGAATTTAGAACATTAAAAGTTCGTACTAATGCAGATAATCCAAGAGATACAAGACAAGCTGTAGAATTAGGAGCTGAAGGTATTGGATTATGCCGTACAGAGCATATGTTCTTTGATGAAGTTCGTATTCCAAAAATTAGAAAAATGATTTTAAGTGAAACTGTAGAAGCTCGTGAAGCTGCTTTAAATGAATTAATTCCATTCCAAAAGAGTGATTTTAAAGCAATGTATAAAGAATTAAAAGGTTTACCAATGACAGTTCGTTATTTAGACCCACCATTACATGAATTCCTACCAACATTAGAAGCAGATATTATTGCTCTTGCTAATGAGATGGGAGTAACTGTAGAAAGATTAAAAGAAAAATGCAATGAATTGCACGAATTTAACCCAATGATGGGACACCGTGGATGTCGTTTAGCTGTAACTTATCCAGAGATTGCTAAAATGCAAACTCGTGCTTTAATGGAAGCTGCTATCGAAGTTAAGGAAGAAGACGGGTATGATATTGTTCCTGAAATTATGATTCCATTAGTTGGAGAAAAACGCGAATTAAAATTCGTTAAAGATATAGTAGTAGAAACTGCAGAGCTTGTAAAACGTGAAAAGCATTCTGATATTGAATATCATATTGGAACAATGATTGAAATTCCAAGAGCTGCACTTACTGCAGATGAAATTGCTGAAGAAGCTGAATTTTTCTCATTCGGGACAAACGATTTAACACAAATGACATTTGGATTCTCTCGTGATGATGCAGGGAAATTCTTAGATTCATATTACCAAGCAAAGATTTATGAATCAGATCCATTTGCTAGATTAGATCAAAATGGTGTTGGGAAATTAGTTGAAATGGCTGCAGAAAAAGGGCGTACAACTCGTCCAAATATTAAATTGGGTATTTGTGGTGAACACGGTGGAGAACCAAGTAGTGTTGAATTCTGTCATAAAATAGGATTAAATTATGTATCTTGTAGTCCATTTAGAGTTCCAATTGCTCGACTTGCTGCCGCACAAGCTGCTTTAAAAAATAAATAATAACCAACAATTTCAAGGCTAGATTACTCTAGTCTTTTTTGATATAATGATTATAGGTGATAATTGTGATAGGAGAATACACACTTGAGAGGTTGTGTAAAAAATATAACCTTTCAACAGACAAATTAGTTAAAAAAAATAATAATATTCTTGTACAAGGTGAATACTTAGAAATTGATAAAACATTGAATTACTTGGTTAATGTTTTAGGCATTTCATCCAGAAATATAGAAAAGTGTCCTAGCATTTTATATAGGAATGTTGCTGAAATTGAGAATAATGTTAAATTTTTAAAGCAAAATCATATTAGGTTTAGTGATATTGAGTCTTGTTTACATGTACTATCGACTAAATCTAGTCAACTTCAGGCAACATATAATTATGTGTTACAAAACTATGGAGTTAAAGCTATAAGTGCCAATACTTCCATTTTGAGCTGTCCTATCGATATAATACAGGAAGTAGAAAATTTAAATTTAAATGTTTCGCACAATGGAATTTTAACAATTGCTGCTGGGATAGCTTGGGGAAGAACGAGTGTAGATGATATTATGAAAACACTGCAAAGTCAAGAGTATAAAGACCACCCTGAATTATTTACGTCAACAACGTTGGCTCGGGCAAGATTAGAAGATATTCAAGCAATACTTCAAAGTCAAGAGTATAAAGATCATCCTGAATTGTTTACCTCTTACACGTTAGCTTATGCGAAGCTAGAAGATATTCAAGCAATACTTCAAAGTCAAGAGTATAAAGATCATCCCGAGTTGTTTACGGTAGATACGTTGGCTCATGCAAAGCTAGAAGATATTCAATCAATACTTCAAAGCCAAGAATATAAAGACCATCCTGAGCTGTTTGCCTCTTACACGTTGGCTCGTGCGAAGTTAGAAGACATTCGAGCAATAATTCAAAGCCAAGAGTATAAAGATCATCCCGAATTATTTACGGCAGATACGTTGGCCCGAGCCAGATTAGAAGACATTCAAGCAATACTTCAAAGTCAAGAGTATAAAGACCATCCTGAATTGTTTACCTCTTACACGTTGGCTCATGCAAAGCTAGAAGATATTCAAGCAATACTTCAAAGTCAAGAGTATAAAGATCATCCTGAATTGTTTACATCAACAACGCTAGCTTATGCGAAGCTAGAAGATATTCGAGCAATACTTCAAAGTCAAGAGTATAAAGACCATCCTGAATTGTTTACATCAACAACGCTAGCTTATGCGAAGCTAGAAGATATTCAAGCAATACTTCAAAGTCAAGAGTATAAAGACCATCCTGAAATGTTTACCTCTCAGACGTTGGCTCATGCGAAATTAGAAGATATTCAAGCAATACTTCAAAGTCAAGAGTATAAAGATCATCCCGAGTTATTTACGTCTCAAACGCTAGCTTATGCGAAATTAGAAGACATTCAAGCAATGCTTCAAAGTCAAGAGTATAAAGACCATCCTGAAATGTTTACCTCTCAGACGTTGGCTCATGCGAAATTAGAAGATATTCAAGCAATACTTCAAAGTCAAGAGTATAAAGATCATCCCGAGTTGTTTACGTCTCAAACGTTGACTAGAGTAAGATTAGAAGACATTCAAGCAATACTTCAAAGTCAAGAGTATAAAGACCATCCGGAATTGTTTACATCAACAACGCTGGCTCATGCGAAGCTAGAAGATATTCGAGCAATACTTCAAAGTCAAGAGTATAAAGATCATCCTGAATTGTTTACCTCTTACACGTTAGCTTATGCGAAGCTAGAAGATATTCAAGCAATACTTCAAAGTCAAGAGTATAAAGACCATCCTGAAATGTTTACCTCTCAGACGTTGGCTCATGCGAAATTAGAAGATATTCAAGCAATACTTCAAAGTCAAGAGTATAAAGATCATCCTGAATTGTTTACATCAACAACGTTGGCTCATGCGAAGCTAGAAGATATTCAAGCAATACTTCAAAGTCAAGAGTATAAAAATCATCCTGAATTGTTTACCTCTTACACGTTGGCTCATGCAAAGCTAGAAGATATTCAAGCAATACTTCAGAGTCAAGAGTATAAAGATCATCCTGAATTGTTTACATCAACAACGCTAGCTTATGCGAAGCTAGAAGATATTCGAGCAATACTTCAAAGTCAAGAGTATAAAGATCATCCTGAATTGTTTACGTCTCAAACGTTGATTTATGCAAAGCTAGAAGATATTCAAGCAATACTTCAAAGTCAAGAGTATAAAGATCATCCTGAATTGTTTACCTCTCAGACGTTGGCTCATGCAAAGCTAGAAGATATTCAAGCAATACTTCAAAGTCAAGAGTATAAAGATCATCCTGAATTGTTTACATCAACAACGTTGGCTCATGCGAAGCTAGAAGATATTCGAGCAATACTTCAAAGTCAAGAGTATAAAAATCATCCTGAATTGTTTACCTCTCACACGTTAGCTTATGCGAAGCTAGAAGATATTCAAGCAATATTGAGTTTATCCTATTTTAGTGATGAAAAATATAAGAAATTATTGTCTTCCACGATTATATCAAAGGGTAAACAAATGGTTAGTAAGATACCAATTTTGATAGATATGGCTGTAGAATATAAAATAGACGAATATATAACTTCAATGTTTCTTCTGCTTTCACCAAGTCAAAATTATGCAATTATAAATTATCTATTAGATAATGGTATTTCTTTAGTTATTGATGAAAAATTGCATCCTTTTTTTGGCAAAACGGCAGCAGTTTTATCAAAAAATCACGGTGTAAATATCAAAGAATTAATACAAAAATATCCACTTATAGAAAAATATGCAGGAGGTATTAAGAAATAATGAATTTTGACGAATTTGATATTCAAATTTTAAAAGAAAATTTTGAAGAAGAACAGATATTAAAAATAGATTATGATAATGTTGTTAAAATATGGAAATATTTAGATAATAATGGAATATATTATGTTAAAGATTTATTTTTAATGTCATTAGATTTATTTTTGTTACCATATGACTACTTTTTTCAAAAATTTGAATATTTGAAAGAACGATTAGGTGATGACTTTGTTGATAAATTGGGTGAAGATATTTCGTTAATCGAAATAATGTACGAGGATTAATAGCAAAAAATAATAAATTACCAAATAAAGACTAGAGAAATCTAGCCTTTTTGTATTAAAATTATTTTACTGAATATATAATGTGCGGATGATTGCTTATAGGATAATGCGTTTTGTTGTTAAAAAATAAGTAATATAATTAAGATGATAAATTTAGTGTTTTATGGTATAATAAAGTAACTAAAAATTTTCCCAATTCAAATTAATGAATTGCATTTTTATTCAAGAATAAATTAACACACAATTTTATTTGTTTAAGATTATCCTTTATTCATATTTGTTATAAAATAAGTATAATTTAAATTTATTAGATTGGAGGAATATATGGATATGGAAGAGTTAATCGAAGAGTGTCGTGCATACATAGAAAATAATATCAAATTAAATCCCTTGGTTTTTACCAATTTTCAAAATTTGCAAAGTTTTTGTCAAACGATTAATAATGAAATAACAGATGATTGTTATGCCACAATGTATGAAGCATATAAATATATAGAATCAATTAATAACGGAGAGTTGTGTGGGCAAAAAACAAAAGAAGAAATTATAGAAATAGTTCAGTCTTTTTTGGGGGCAATATCATCCGGTTTAAAGGAAAGGTTTATTGCAGATTTAAATAATGGACTAATAAGTCTAGATAAAAATCATCAAAATAAATGCTCATATCTTACAAAGACTATCGACGGTTTAGATAAACATTATTGTAAAGTTTATATTAAATATACAGGAACTATTATTGATGCTGTGATTTTAGTTCATGAATTTTTTCATACTTTAACCGATGTTGTTGATTATAAAGATGAGCTTACGCTTGATAAAAATACACTTGATTATATTCAGGAAACCGTTTCCATTTTAGCTGAATTTGTTTGTATTAAATATTTAGAAAATATGTATCCAATAGAAATGCAAAGTATGATTTTGTATAGATTATACGAGGAAATTTATATTGATTATCAATCGGCTAGCATTTTAATGCGTTATTTGAATTCTGTAATGGCAGGAATGTCTGTTGAAGAACTAAACAAAATATTTCAGGTTGAAGAATTAAGAAAAGTTATACAAAAGCAAAAATCTGTTTTTGCAATAAACCACTTTGTTGGGACCATGGTATCTATTACAAAACTCCAAGACACAAAAGAGCATAATGAATTGTTAAAATGCGTAGTACAAAAAATTGAAAACAAGGAATTGGAACATATTGGTGAAATTCTTCCAATGCGGTTAAATGTTTTTAATATAATCAATTTTATTAATGCCTCAAAAAATACTAAAACAGGCAAACCCAAAAATGGCGAGTAAAAGTCAAAAAGATAAAAATTCATTTATGAAGTAATTGAAAGGAGAGTAAGTATGGGGGAAAATATATTAGAAGTATTAAAAAAAGAAATTGGAGAGCAATATCAAGATAAAATAAAAACTACCGCTCACAAATATATGCATTGGGCTACTGGAGACTACAATTTGTATTTTAACACAGGAGTAAATTTTAATAATTTAACTGCCTTTTTTAAAAAATATAATTATGACGTAAAAGCAGAAGGCAGTGATGAACATATTTATGTTATGTCAACCATTTCAGATGATGGTATAAGTACAGATAAGAGCCTTACCAATGAAGAATATATTAATTCGTTGCACGATTTTGCAGCAATGTGTGAAGAAGTTTCAGAAGAGGAAACTTGGAAAACAGATCTAGAAAGATTGAGAAAATTTAATATACAACATACTATTAAAGCGCGCACTGAAATAGAAGCTAAATATATAGCGTTATTAGCATTATATATTTCGAAAGCAAATGGTGAGATACTTCTTTATGATACATCTAATGATATTTATTTAGATTCAGAAAAATTACAAAAATTGTTTAAATAAATGTAAATTGTATATTCAATAATTTGTTTTATAGATAAGAATTTAGATAATAAGCGTATTTCTAGAGGCAAATAGATATATGCATGATATGAAGACATTTATAGGATAAGTGTCTTTTTTGTTTTTGAAAGAGCCAATATTATGTATGCGATAATGGAAAATATAATTTATGAAATTAAAAAGGTAAAAGTGATGTTTGATTCGAATTTTACTATATTACATCAATTTGTTAATGGGGCTAAAAATATTGATAAATCATTAAAAACAAATACAAATAAAATTTATTGATGACCTAATTTTAAGCTGATGTACAAATCAGCAATGATTGTTATTCTGATTTAAGGTTACAAATAACATGTTTGAAATAACTCTTTTCCAATTTTTCCACTTTAAAAAGTTTGCATACTGATTGTTTGTTAATCAAATTATTTATGTGATATAATGAAAAAGAATGTTAGTATAATACGAATATTGGAGGTAGAGCCGTATGTCTGTAACAAGAAAACAATATTTTACACGTTTGTTTGGGCGTATTGTGATTTTGATTGTGTGTTTCATTATGTGCTTTAAACCACAATTCTATAATATTTTGGAAGGAATGCATTTTTTTGATAGATTTCATGTGTTACATCTTTTATGGTTAATTTGGATATTTGATATGATTCAACAAATCATACCTATTAAAAATAAATTAGCGTTAGGATCGCAAAAATTATTTGCTAATCGTTTTAAACCAATTCGTGAAAAAATCAACTATAATGCGCTTAAAAATTATATTAAGAACACTACTGCATTGGCATATAAAGTATTTATTATCTGGGCATTGTTGGTGGCTTTTATTGGTGTACTATATTACTCCAATATTATAAATAAAACGTGGTTGTTTATGTTTTCAGTTTTTTTCTATGTTTGTGATCTAATTTGTGTTTTAATTTGGTGTCCATTTCGTTTAATTATGAAAAATAAGTGTTGTACCACCTGCCGTATATTTAACTGGGATCATCTCATGATGTTCTCACCCCTTATTTTTTGTGGCGGATTTTTTGCAATTTCACTTGTGGTAATGGCATTCTTAGCATGGCTTATCTGGGAATTATGCATTTTACTATATCCTGAACGTTTCTTTGAAATGACAAACGTTGCTCTTAGGTGCTCTAACTGTACCGATAAACTTTGTACACAATATTGTAAAAAACTTAGATCAAAAAGATAGTATCTATAATATTGCTTTTTTTATATAAATAGAATATAATAGTTTTTAAAACAGAGGAGGTTATTGGTATGGTAGTTAAGACTGCGCGAGATGACGTATTGAATTCGGAAGCGAAACATATTGCATTTGCAATCAACACTGAAGGATATAATGATTTTGGATTTGCTGGACGAGTATCAAGTGAATATTGGAATGAATTAGCAAATTGTGGTACACATGAAATAGGTACAGTTTTATCAAAAACTGTAGGAGATAAAACTTTTCATGCTTTGGTTTGCCACTCACTGCAGAATGGCTGGGGAGAAAATCAAGCAGAAATTATAAAGGAATGCTTTGATAAAATACCATCTAATGGTGAACTTGTTGCAACAATCGCAATTGGTACTGGTTTGATAGGGATGATGAGTGGAGCAAATTTTAGACAGATAATTTGTGGTATGCATGATTCTGAACAACAAATTATATTACATTCGGGTTATACATTAGATGCTGTTATTAATTATTACAGTGAAGAAAAAGGAAAAGCTAAAACCAAAAAAGTATAAATTTACTTCGAATGCGCCCAATTTAAAAATAAAAATGAAAACAAAATTAAGGTTATTTTAAAGCTGTATACAAGAAAATGACTATAAAAATATTGAATTATAGAATTAGTTATGTTATAATTTATAATGTAATTAATTTGGACTGTTAGCTCAGTTGGTAGAGCAACTGACTCTTAATCAGTGGGTCTAGGGTTCGAATCCCTAACAGTCCACCATATGAATAGTAGACTCGAAATTTATTTCGAGTTTTTATATGCTATTTGAAATTTTTTAGTTTTTATGATAGTATATACACCCCTTATAGTTATTTTAATAATCATTTTGAGAATAAAATATAAAAGGGGATATTTAAATGGAGAAGATAAGATTTCAAGATATCAATTTGGATGCTTTGCAAAGATTATCACATCAGGGAGCTACAGCATCTGTATATAGATATGACACCACATGTATTAAAATATTAAATCACATGTGTGATGATGAGAGAGAAAAGTTGTATGGCAAACTTTTAGATATGGATGGACTAACTATAGATAACGTTATCTTGCCTAAAGGTTTAATTATAAAAGACGGAGAATTATTTGGATATTGGATGGATTATTTTCCAAATTCAAAATGTTTGACAGATAGATTTACAACTCAATATATTAATACAGAACGCTTGTTTCAATGTATAGTTAAAGCAAGTTATATACTTAGAGAGATTCATGCTAGTGGCATTATTTGCCAAGATGTAAGTTTTGAAAATATTTTAGTTGATGTTAATGGAAACGTTGCGTTCTGTGATTTAGACGCATGCATCTATAAAGAACATACATCTTCTATTATTCCACGTTTGATGTGTAATTTTTTCTATGACTATCGCAATGAGGTGTTAAGTGCTTCTCAAAATATGGATAGAGTAGCCATGTTACTTTCATTTTATTATTTAATGTATGGGGAGGAAATCCAATATTTGCCCCGTAGAAGATATAATAGGTTATCAAGTGATATAGAGACATTAGAAAACATGAAAAAATATTTTTGTATGCTAAAAAATAGACGACGTAGCATTTCTGAAGTACCATATTTAGATGAACTTATTAGCAGTAATGATAATTATGTTTTAGATAGAGAAAAGCAACTTACAATAACAAATAAGATCTATAGGGTTCAAACACGCAGATATAACTATTAGCTAAAATTGTTTATAGGTGCTTAAAATAAATTAGATTATCTAAATGTATTGAGAGGGGGGGAGATAATTATGAGTGCTTTAAGAGAGTTTAATATAAGCATGTTAGAAGAATATAATAGCATTGCAAACAACCGTGAATTATCTTCACCTTTATTGATTTCTTCGGAGCAATCATATATTGATGGATTAGAAAGAAAAATAATGTATGTTGGTCAGGAGACCAATTGCTGGTTTAACTATGGTATTTCTAATAGTGTGGTGACAGCTGAAGATTTAGAAGCTGCTTACTTTAGCTTTTTAAAAGAAGGTGCGAGAAATAGAGAATTCTGGAAATTTTATAAACAGATATTATCAATAAATGACGAACAATTAATTAAAAATGTCATATGGACCAACACCTTTATTGCTGGTAAGAGAAGAGAAATGGGCGCACCATGTATTAGCGATAGTTTACTAAATATTAGTTTAGAATATTTGTTATTTGTGAAAGATTATTTTCAACCAGAGCATATAATTTTAGTTAATGGCCCAACAAACCCATATTATGAATTAACCATACAATTTTTAAAAGAAATAAAATCAAGTTTAGTTACTACATATCCAACCAAGAGTAATCCATTAGTGGTTGATAACCAACATAATATTTTATGGACATACCATCCTGCATTTCAGAATAGAATAGGTATAAAGGAAGAAGTAATGAGTAAAATAAAAAGTAAACTATTATAATTCATGACTATTTCAAATAAATTTGTAAAAATTTCAAAAAAAGTATTGCCAAATACTTTAAAATATTGTATACTTGAATAGTCATTGAGTGTTTTGCCCAATTAGCTCAGTTGGTAGAGCATCCGGCTGTTAACCGGCAGGTCGTAGGTCCGAGTCCTACATTGGGCGCCATTTTTATTTGGACCTGTAGCTCAGTTGGTTAGAGCACTACACTGATAATGTAGGGGTCACAAGTTCGAGTCTTGTCAGGTCCACCATTATTATAGTTGGCCCGTTGGTGAAATGGTTAACACACATGCCTTTCACGCATGCATTTATGGGTTCGAATCCCGTACGGGTCACCAGTAAGAAGACAAAGCCTTATAAAATAAGGCTTTTTTTGGTGCCAAATTATGAAGTTGGTCTTGTTTTTGGTCTTGTTTTCCGAAAAAATGTTTCCCAACTTTATGCTTATTTAGGGTGAAAAATTGCAACTTTTTAAACTTAATTTGGCACCACCTATAATAAAATGGTTACTTATTTTAATGGTTACCATTTAGATATGTGTATTTTGACAAAATAAACAATAGGTGTTAGAATATGAAACAATGAAAAGGGGAAGGTAACATGAAGAATCTTTTAATCAGTAATTTACACAAAAAGGATGTTGAACATTTTACTACTAATTTTGGTTTATATATACGAAGAGTTATGGATAAACCTTTTAAAAAATTATGTAATATTTTTACCAACGCAAATATTATACGAGAAGAAAATGATTCAAATTTAACTGATGAAGAATATTTTAGCGCTTTAAATACTGATTATGTTGCTTCAGAAACTTATAATCTAAAGAAAAATAAAAATAATATAATTGTTGAAAGATACCCAGAACTTAATAAAGATGAACCTTATATATTTGTTTGTAACCATACTTGTCCAGAAGATATAGAGACAGTTTTAAATATTTTAGATAGGAATGCGTATTTAATTTTAGGATCAATAGAATCACTTAAATATAATCCAGAAATGTATTTATCTTGGTTAAATGGTATGGTGCCATTTGATATAATGGATAAGGTACAGAGAAAACAAGTGCTTGAAAAAATGTTAAGAGTATTAAAAACAAATAGTATTCTAATTTTTCCTGAAGGATCTCACAATTATAATCCTAATAAATTAGTTAATAATTTATTTGATGGCCCTATAAATTTAGCGCTCCGTACTAATAGAAAGATTGTCGTTGTTACTTTAATCAAAGATGATGAAAACAATTTATCTTATATTGATGTTAGCAACCCATTAGATGTTAGAGATATTAAGGTAAATATGAATGGACAATTTGATTCTGATGAAGCGTTAGAAAAATATTATGTCAAGAGTCTTTCTTCGGTTCTAAGAGATAAAATGGCTACTGCAGTATATCATTTGATTTCTAGACATACTAAGCCTTTAAAAAGGGATGAATATGATAACATAGAAGAACAATTAAGAATGAAAAAAATACAAGAAGCATTTGATAAGTTGAAATGGGAACGAGATGTATTTGATGCCGAATATTTAACAAAGAAAACAGAAGAAGAAAGAACTCATGAAGAAATTGTTAGAACATTAAGTAATTTAACAATAAATACACAAGTATTAAAAGGATATAGTAATAAACACTGGGTTTTAAGCGAATTAAATATTGATAATAAAGATGTTCCGTTGCAGATGAGAAATTACTTGTTATCAATAGAAAAATCAAAAACAAAAAAATTAAAAAGAGGAAAAATGTAATTATTTTTCCTCTTTTTATGATAAAATGAATATAGGTGATAGTATGATAGAATATGAAATACCTTTTGTATGTTTAATTTTTACAATTATAATTTCTACAATTTTTTTTACTAAAAAAAAGGTTAAATTAGAAGAAAATTTTTATTTTAGAAATGTATTAATATTTACTTTATTAGTTAATATAACTAATTTTGTATCTCATTATTTTGCAAGTATTTATTTAGTTAATGGTGTTGATAGTTGGTATACCTCTGTTTTTGCGACTATCAATAAATTGGGCTCATTATTTATTGTAATAATAACCTTTAATGTAATGAGTTATATATTTTATATTAGCTTTGAAAAATATAGAAAAAATTTTAAATTATATAAATTTATTAATAGCATAATTTTTGTAGTTGTGGGCATCTTAATATTTTTATTGGATTTTGAGGTATATAAAGTTGGTTCTATAACAAGCGGTAAAGGATCTTCGGTTACATTGACATTTGGAATTGTATTTTTGAATTTGATTGCTGCCTTTATTGTTTCTTTATTAAATATTAAGAAATATGATAAGAGATATAATTCTATCTATATTATAATTCCTTTAATAATTTTGCTTGGTGTTTTTGTGATGTTTCATCCTGAATTTAATATATATGACTTAATATTATGTATATTATGTTATTTGATGTATTTTACAATTGAAAATCCAGATTTAAAATTAATTAACCAATTAGAATTAGCAAAGAACACTGCAGAACAAGCAAATCGTGCTAAAAGTGATTTTTTAAGTAGTATGAGTCATGAAATTAGAACTCCTCTTAATGCGATAGTAGGTTTATCTGAATCTATTAAAGAAAATTATGACGTAGACCAAATACATGAGGATGTTAACGACGTTATTATGGCTTCTCAAAACTTATTAGAAATAGTAAATGGTATACTTGATATAAGTAAGATAGAAGCTAATAAGATGGAGATGGTTGAAACTAATTATAATCCAAGAGAAGTATTTAAATCACTTACTACATTAATTGAAACTAGAATTGGTGATAAGGATATTGAACTCAGAACTAAGATTGCCCCAGATTTACCAGCTAATTTATATGGTGATAAAGGGAAGTTAAAACAAATAATAAGTAATTTACTTACTAATGCAGTTAAATATACTGAAAGTGGATATATTGATTTTAATGTTAGTTGTATAAATGAAAAAGATGAATGTAAATTACAGATTATAGTATCGGATACTGGTAGGGGAATAAAGGCAGAACAGATAGAAAAAATATTTAATAAATTTGAAAGATCTGAAGAAGATAGAAATACTACTATAGAAGGAACTGGATTAGGACTTGCTATTACTAAAGCATTAACAGAAATGATGGGTGGTAAAATATTAGTACATTCAACATTTGGTGAAGGTTCTAAATTTACGGTATTTTTAAAACAAAAAATATCAAATGAAACTATTAGTAATAATACTATTGTTGAAGAAAAAATTAAATATAATGATAAAAAAGTATTACTAGTAGATGATAATACATTAAATATTAAAGTAGCTGCTAAAATACTAAAAGAATATGGATTAAGTATTGATAGTGTTGAAAGTGGTCAGGAATGTTTAAATGTAATTAAAAGTAACACTTATGATTTAATATTCATGGATATAATGATGCCAGTAATGAGTGGAGTAGATACTTTAAATGCATTAAAACAAATTGATGAGTTTAAAACACCAGTAGTCGCACTTACCGCAGACGCTATGGAAGGTAAAGCTAAAATGTATATGGATTTAGGGTTTAATGATTATTTATCTAAACCAATTGATAAAAAAGAATTAGAAAGAATATTAAACAACTGTTTACATGGAAAGATAGAAGAAACTGTTAATAAAATTGTTAGTGAAGATCCTAATGTACATACAGTAACACCAATTACTGATTCACAAATAGAACAATTAAATAAATTAATGGAACAACAAAAAGATAATAAATTTAATGATTAAATTCAGATGAAAATAATAGTCATTATTTTGGTATAAATTATATAAATTTGCAATTTTTATATTTCAGTATATAATATCATTCAAGAAAGGAGAATGGTTGTATGCAAGATAAAAACTTAAAAAGCATAATTTCTATTTTAACAACTGCTAAAATAGAAAATGATTTTGGTGAAGATAACAATAAAATCGGTGATTTGTGCATTTTGTTAAAAAAGTTTGAAACGGAAGTGCCAACGATTGACGAATTGAATAAAGTTGAAAAAGATGTGCTTGAATTAGAAATAAAATATGATATCTTTAACGAACTGTCTTATTATTTTAGCCCATTGTCCGTTAAAATAAAAAACAAAATCCATAATGAAGAAGTAAGAAGAATTAGAGAAGAAAATAGAGGGATATTAATAATGAATGAAAATAACTTAAAAGATTCAGAAATTAGAGGAAAAATTGATATAGCTTTTGCCAGATTGATTGGACCACTAGCGATTATGAATGAGTTAAAATCTTATGAAAGTTCACAAGAAGAAATACGTGACTTGTTAGATATCATAACAAAATGGGGCGCTAAATTTCAAAGTATTCAAAAACTATCTTTTATCAACCCTGATGAAATACTTAATATATATAATAGACTAGATGCACTAAAAGATAAGTTCCTATTTGATACTAACTTAGGATTAGAAAGTGAATTATCAGATGAAATTGTTATTTGGATGTATGAATTAATGGAATTAAGAAAAATACAAATTGAAAGGGAGTCAAAAAAATGAGCAAGGATAATGAGAAAGTAATAAAAGTAACTCAATACGGAGATAAAAAAGATGGTGGAAAAAGTGGAGCTAAAATAGATATTTATTCTAGTGATCCAAAAGCAGGACCTCACGATTCAGTTCATATTAAAGTAAACACAGACAACAAAACATATGAAGCTGTAACAAAAATAAATGGAGAAAAAGAGTCAAGTTCTGGAAGTTGTTATCTAACAACAGCATGTATGAAATACATGCAAGAGATGTTTGATGATAATTGTTATGAGTTAACAGTTCTAAGATGGTTTAGAGATAACTTTGTATCTAAAGAAGATATTCAACATTATTATCAAATTGCGCCAATAATTGTAGAAGCAATCGATAAAGAAGAACAAAATGAAGTAATCTATAATTATATTTATGATAATGTTGTAGATTATTGTGTAACACAAATAGAAAATGGAAATTATATAGAAGCTTATAATAGATATAAGAGTAGTATTTTAAGTTTTGAAGAAACATTTGCTAAACCATTATTACAACAAAAAACAATTAAGACTTTAAAAAAAGTTATAGGTTAACCTAAAAAATCTCTTTTGAGATTTTTTTGTTTGTTATAATATGTTACATTATCTTATTTATATAAAAACAGTGGTATCACTTTTTTGAGGGTCACCATTTTCATTTAGTGAATTTGGCACCATTTTGGTAAAATTAAAATTTTGATCTTGTTTTGGTCTTGTTTTTGTTGCAAAAAAACCTCTATTTCAGACAAAAAGGTGGGAAAAAGGTGATATTTTGACACCGTTTTTGCCATTGAAAACAAAAGGAACCCTTGTAAAATAAGGGTTCCGGCAAAATTGACGGTGTTAATTCCCGTACGGGTCACCAATTTTGACACAAAGCCTTATAAAATAAGGCTTTTTTTGGTGCCAAATTATCAAGTTGGTCTTATTTTTGGTCTTGTTTTCCGAAAAAACGTTTCCCAACTTTATATTTATTTTAGATAAAAATATGGGACTTTTTAATATTAGTTTGGCACCACTTTTGCTATTGAAAATAAAAGTAACCCTTGTAAAATAAGGGTTCCGGCAAAATTGACATTGTTAATTCCTGCATGGGTCACCAGTTAGTAGGCAAAGCCTTATTTTATAAGTTTTTTTGGGTATCTAATTATTTTTTAGCCTAGTTTTGCTGAAAAATCATCTTCAAACAATACCTAAAAAGACTACTTTTAGGTATTGTTTGTCTATTTTTTGAGTAATTTTTTCATTAATTAGATATCGTTCGGATCTATTACAGGGCAAACACACTATTTAAACTCTTGCACGCAATAGTTTTTTTAATTATTTAGTGCATATTAATTAAAAGTATGGTATAATCTTATTGTATTAATGACTATGAAATGGAGAAGTACTATTAATAAGTGTTTAAAGAGAGTTTGTGAGGGTGAGATACAAATAACAACATTAATAGGAATAACACCAGGGAGTTACTTATCGAAATAATAGTAGAATAAGTCGGGAGAAAACCCGTTATAAATTAAGAGAGACTAGAAATAGTAATTAGGGTGGTACCGCGGATAACAGTTATTCGTCCTTATTTTGGATGATAACTGTTTTTATATTAAGGAGGAAATTATGAGTAAATTTACAAGTGAAATGGTAGATATGTATGCAGAAAAATTATTGATTGGTTTAACTAGAGAAGAAAACAAACAAGTATTAGATGAGTTTGATGATATTGATAAGAATATTGATTTAATTAACAGAATACCTAATATTGAAAATGTAGAACCAATGACTCATGCGTTAGATGATTTTGTTTTTGAATTAAGAGAAGATGTTATTGAACCTTCTATTCCTATAGAGGATTTATTACAAAATTGTGACGTAGTAAGAGGAAGAGAAGTAGAAGTACCTAAGGTGGTGGGATAATGAACTATATGAATAAGAGTATTAAAGAATTACATGATGATTTAATAAATGGTAGAGTAACTAGTAAACAGTTAGTAGAAGAGTCAATTAAAAAATCTCATGAACTTCAAGATGAATGTAATGCTTTTGTAACTATTTTAGATGACGTAGAAGGAGTAGAGGTAAATGATAATTTGCTTTCTGGCATTCCCTACGGGGTAAAGGATAACTATAGTACCAAGGGAATATTAACCACAGGTTCTAGTAACACCTTAAAAGACTATGTACCATTTTTTGATGCAACTGCAATTGATAAATTAAATAGTGCCGGAGCTGTTAAAGTAAATAAAACAGTTATGGATGAATTTGGTATGGGTGGAACAGGGACAACAGGACACACTGGTGTTGTAAGAAATCCATGGGATTTAACTAGAATTTGTTCTGGTTCTAGCTCTGGAAGTGCATGCGCTGTAGCTGCTGGAGTTTACCCATATGCACTTGGAACCGATACCGGTGATTCTATTAGAAAACCAGCTGCTTACTGCGGTATTGTAGGATATAAACCAACATATGGGATGATATCACGTTATGGTGTTTTTCCCTTTGCAAGTAGCCTAGATCATTTAGGGGTACTTACTAGAAGTGTAGAAGATGCTGCAATTGTAGTAGATACCATGAAAGGAATAGACCCCAATGATATGACATCATGGGATTCTAGTCATATAAAATTATATGAAAGTCTAGAGAATAATCCAAAAGGGAAAAAACTTTGTTATGTAAAAGAATTCTGTGATATTTCGAATTATCCTAATGCTGATGAAAATTTAAAAGCGCATTTAGAAAATTTTTATAAGACAATAGATAAATGTAGAGAATTAGGAATGGAAGTTGAGGAAGTCAGTGTAAATCGTGATTTATTAAATGCTTCATATAGTACTTATGTAGTTATTCATTCTGCAGAAGCTACAAGTAACATGAGTAATCTAACAGGAATTATATTTGGTCCAAGAGGAGAAGGAAATAATTATATTGACATGATGAAGGATCATCGTACTAAAGGTTTTTCACCTCTGATCAAAAGAAGATTTATAATTGGTTCTTATGTACTACAAGCAGAAAACAAAGACAGATACTTTAATAATGCGCAAAGAGTAAGAAGACTAATTGTAGATGCTTGGAAAGATTTATTTAAAAAGTATGATGCGGTGATTTCTCCAATTGGTACAGGCCCAGCTAAAAAGTTTGATGATTTAGATAAAAAATATGATACTAATACTATTACTTTAGATGAACATTTACAAATAGGAAATTTTGGTGGATTCCCATCTATTACAATTCCAAATGGATTTGTAGATGGATTACCTGTTGGTGTTAATATTACTGGAAATTGTTATGATGATGTTAACGTTTTAAATATAGCATATGCATTAGAAAGTAGTATGGAATATAAAGGACAAATTGCAAGGAGGTTTCACCATGAATAAATATAAAGTTTTAATTGGACTTGAAATGCATTGTGAGATTAGCGAAACTAATACTAAGGTATTTTCTGGAGCTGAAAATTCATATAAAGATGAACCTAATTCAAACATTCGTCCTGTAGACATGGCTTTTCCTGGGACTCTTCCAGTAGTTAATAAGGAAGCCATAAAAAAAGCTCTAATGGCAAGCCTAATTTTAGATTGCAAGCAACCAGAATATATTTATTTTGAAAGAAAAAATTATTATTATCCTGATTTACCTAAAGGGTTTCAAATTACTCAGGAAACTAAACCAGCTCCAATGGGAATATATGGTCGTTTAGAGTATGAATGTAATGGAGAAATAAAAGTTGCTAGAATTAATAATATCCATCTTGAAGAGGATTCTGCGGCAACGGACCATTTTGAGTCTTACTCAACAATTAATTATAACCGTGCTGGAGTGCCGTTATTAGAACTTGTTACAGAACCTGATTTTCGTTCTGCAGATGAAGCAGTGGCGTTTTTAGAAACAATGCGCTCTATTTATCAATATGCAGGAATATCTGAGGCAGATAGTATGAAAGGGCAAGTTAGATGTGATGTTAATGTTTCAATTATGGATAGTGATAAAGATGAAACAGATACTAATAACTGGGGAACTAAAATAGAAATTAAGAATGTTAATTCATTTGGTGGAGTAAGGGAAGCAATTAATTATGAAATTGGGAGACAAATTGCTTTAAAAGAATCTGGTGAATATGATTCTATGGAACAACAAACAAGACGTTGGGATGAAGAGTCGGCAACTACAATTTACATGCGCGGGAAAGTAGATGCGATAGATTATAAATATTTTGTGGAACCAAATATTCCAAAATATAAACTCTCTAACGAGTGGTTAGAAGAAATAAGAAAATCTATTCCAACCTTACCTAATGAGCGAAAAGAAAAATATATTAAGGAATATGGTCTTTCAGAAGTAGACGCAAAAACAATAATCAAAGATAAGAAAATATCTGATTTTTATGAAAGAGTGATAGAAGCTGGTGGGGATGTCAAATCTGGAGCTAATTGGATTACATCAATTATTTTAGGATATTTAAATAAAACAGAACAAGAGATAACAGACATCTATTTAACTCCAGAAATGTTAGTGGAAATTATGAATATGATAAATGAAGGTAAAATTTCTTCAAAACAAAGTAAGGATGTATTAAATAAAGTTATAGAAGATAAGAAAGAACCTAAAAAAGTAGTTAAAGATTTAGGAATGACAAAAATATCTGATGAAAATATATTAAGACCTATGATTGTTGAAATTTTGGAATCTCATCTGGAACTTATAGAAGAGCACCGTAAAGGACGAAATGTATTTGATTTTTTCGTAGGTCAAGTTATGAAACAAACAAGAGGTCAAGCAGATCCTAGCCTAACTGCAAAAATTTTAAGAGAGGAAATAGAAAAGAGGTAAACATGATAAAAGATTTAAACGAAATATTTAAAAGTTATGAAAGTTTTATTGGAACTGAAGTAACTATTCAAGGATGGATTAGAAATCATCGTAAGCAAAAAGATTTTGGTTTTATCGATTTAAATGACGGAACATGTTTTGAAACGTTGCAAGTTGTATATGGGAATAACTTAGACGAGTTTGATGACATTCAAAAAATGCATATTGGTAGTGCGATTAGTGCAACCGGGAAGATCGTTGCATCTCCTAAAGAGGGGCAAAAGATTGAAATGGAATTGCTTTCAATTGTGTTAGAAGGTGATTGCCCAGAAGACTTTCCAATTCAACCCAAAAGACATACTAGAGAGTTTTTAAGGGAACAAGCGTATCTTAGACCACGAACTAACCTTTTTGGAGCAGTGTTTAGAGTTCGTAGTATTGCAGCTTATGCTATTCATAAATATTTCCAAGATAACGGGTTCGTGTATTTCCATGCACCATTAATTACCGCAAGTGATTGTGAAGGAGCAGGGGAGATGTTTCAAGTTACAACTCTTCCAATTGATAAAATAAATGAAGAAGTTGATTATTCAAAAGATTTTTTTGGTAAAATGGCTAACCTAACAGTTAGTGGCCAGTTAGAAGCAGAAACTTTTGCTATGGCATATAAGAAAGTATATACATTTGGTCCAACATTTAGAGCTGAAAATTCTAATACTAAAACTCATGCTTCAGAATTTTGGATGATCGAACCAGAAATGGCTTTTTGTGACTTAGAAGGTGACATGGACATTATGGAAGATATGCTAAAATATGTTGTTAAGTATGTATTAGATCATGCTCCAAGCGAAATGGACTTCTTCGATAAATTTGTTGAAAATGGATTAAAAGACAAACTAAACAAACTTATTAACAGTAATTTCGTAAGAATAGATCATAAAGATGTTATTACTATACTAAAAGAAGCAAATGTTAAATGGGAGTTTGCTCCAGAATATGGTGAAGATATTGCGAAAGAGCATGAAAAATATATTACAGAATATTTTGGTGGCCCAGTATTTATTAAAAACTGGCCAAAGGATATTAAAGCATTTTATATGAAACAAAATGATGATAATGAAACTGTGGCTGCAGTAGATTTAGAAGTTCCAGGTGCTGGAGAATTAATAGGCGGTTCACAAAGAGAAGAAAATTATGAAAAATTAGTTGCTCGTATGAAGGAAATGAATATTGAACCTGAGAGCATGGATTGGTATTTAAATTTAAGAAGATATGGTGGATGTGTTCATTCAGGATTTGGAATGGGATTCGAAAGACTCTTAATCTATCTAACAGGAGTAGACAATATTAGAGATGTTATTCCATATCCAAGAACTCCTAAAAATTGTGAGTACTAAAAAAGAATCGTGTTTAAACGATTCTTTTTGCATCTCCTAATAAACCCGAATAAATTTCATTATCGCCAAATAATTTTTCAAAGTCTTTTGGCCTAACTAAGGATATTGATTTATCAAATTCAGCAATATTGGATTGGGTTAAAACTTCAGCTACAAATTGACTGCATACATAATGGTTTTTCCTTTTAATAGGTATAAAGAAATATTTAAAAATCAAACCTATAATATCATATCGGTAAACATCTTTATTAGTTTCAAACTCATTTAAAATGTTAGATAGTTTTAAATATTGTTCTTCATTGATTGTAATCTTATAGATTCTACATTGTGTTTTATGAAACCTATTAAAAAACTCGCCATTGATATCTTCTATTACAAATCCAGCATTTAAGGGGTTATAAATGTTTTTTCTTCCAAAGCTATACATTTTAGATAAAGAGCTATCCATAGATAATAAAACATGGCTATACTTATATCTGGTGAAAAATTTTATAATTACACCGGGGATAGTTCCTGTATGCATTTGTAATACGTATATATCTTTCATACTACTCACCACTTTTTCTAGTATAACAAAAAAGCATGGTTTATTCAAGCTGCACAGAGAGCAGGTATATTTGTTTTTCCTATAAGTTTCTTGGTTGCTTTTTTAGAAGAGTGGCAGTTTTATGATAAATAAAAAAGATAAATTGGTTTTATCTTTTTTTATTCGTTTGATACTGGAGGTCTGTAAGAATCTTTAACCTTACTAACATCAAATAAATGTTCGCTTATATAGTCTCTGTACCATCTATATGAATAACCACCCATTTCAATTCTGCTCATTAAAGCATAATCATCGTGTAATTCTTCATATGATGTACTAGCAACAGTACAATATATATCAAAGCCATTATCCAATATCACATCAAGTCCAGCCCCTTTTAATCTGTATCCAAAAGGAGCTATAAATATATCAGTTTCACCAACAACAGGAACCATTCGGTTTAGCCATCTTGTAGTATCTGATTTAATATTAGCTGGGTTACTATTAGGGCCAAAATAGTTTTGCCTGTTATGAGTATAACTATGACTAGCAAATAACCAACCTTCTTCTTTTAATTTGTCAGCTACTTTTTTAGCCTCTTGAACAGACTCTTCGGTTCTCAAATCATAACCTAAAAAACCTTCCCAACCAGTTGTTGCAATAATTCCTCTAGCTCCACGATAAGAAAATTCTGGATGTTCCTTAATGAAATTATTAACAACCAACTCAACATCGCCATCATAGGTAATGATTGTTTCGTTATCTGGTGTTATAACCTTAGTTGCCAAATTACCATTTTCATCTATTATCATTTGATCTGCAAATCCTTTCCCATACGATAAAGCAGGATCATCTACAGATAAAATTAAAGGTTTTTTTCCTTCTGGCAAATAAATTTCTTTTCTGATCATTTTTCCATTTTCATCTTTTGTATACACATCTTTTATATTATATAGTACGAAATTGTTTTCAAGTAATAATGGTAACATTCTTTCAAGTTCTCTTTTATAGCTGAATCCTTCATTATACCCACCTGTTGGTATAGTAATATCTTTAAATAAATATTCAGGATATAAGATTAAACTGTGGAAGAAAATATGGTGAACAGTGCCTTCATATAAAACATAACTATCCTTATATTCTTTGTATGATTTTATTAATTCTTGCAATTTATCATTTATAATTTCTTGATCACTTTCTAATAATTTAATAGCTTCATCAACGTAATATCCTTTGAATAAAATTTCTGCTTCTGCGATTACTGCTTGTCTTTTTTTATCCCTTTTTTCTTCTAATTCTTGTTGTTCTAATTTTAATTGTTCTTGATGCTCTTTGAAATATTTATAGCCACCAAATCCTAACAACGCTAATAAAGTTACTGTTAACATAACTAAAAATAATTTCACAACTTTTTTCATTTTATCACCTCTATTATCATAGTAGCAAACTATTAGTAGTTAGTCAACACTATTAATTATATATGACATGAAGGCATCTAGGAGATTTTATAGATAAATTACAATGAAAAAAGTCTCAATTTCCCATTTAGGGAATCAAGACTCTTACTTTTACAATGGCGGAGTAGGCGAGATTTGAACTCGCGCGCCAGTTACCCGACCTACACCCTTAGCAGGGGCGCCTCTTCAGCCTCTTGAGTACTACTCCGAACTACATGTATAATTTTACAATATATACATGTTTATGTCAA
>SVAW01000011.1 GCA_015059195.1 Bacillota bacterium | reverse complement strand
TATCATCATCACATACTATAAAATTTATCACTTTTATCATCTCTTTTTTGTTAGCTCTCAGCAAACTTTCCTATTTTGCATATTACCATATTTTTCCTCTTTTCGCAATATACATTTTGAATTTTTTGATTAAACTCCTCCTTTATTTCCTCTAAGCCTCAAATAAACTTTCCTTAACCAATCGATTGGTATAACTGTAGATGCTAAAAGTATCATGATTTCCACTTCTTGAAGTGTTAAGCCAGTTGTTCTAAATATGTCTCCGCCATAATAAATCAAAAACATTTGGACAATGATAATAAATATAATAACAATAATAAAAACCTTATTTTTAAATAAATTAGATAACAAATTTAATCTATGTGTTCGTGCATTAAAGCAATTAAATATGCCTATAAAAATAAACAATCCAAAAAAAGCGCTCATGAGATATTCATTGTTTTCGCCATTTCGAAATAGATTGGTAATTAACGGCATTTTTAAAAATAGCAAACACAACAACGAAGAATATATCCCTGTAAATATTATTTCATCCCTCATATACCTATTAATAATCGGTTCTTCTTTACATTTTGGTGGCTCTGCCATGTACTCATCCAATGGCGGTTCAAAAGAAAACGCTAGACCTGCAAATGTATCCATAACCATATTAATCCATAACATCTGTATTACTGTAACCGGCGTTTGAATGCCAATAAATGGTCCTATTATAGATAAACTTACAGCACAAATATTAACTGTTAGCTGAAATATTATAAACTTTCTAATGCTTTTAAAAATCGTTCTACCAAACAATATCGCTTTAGATATAGAGTATAAATTATCATCTAAAATAATAATATCACTTGCCTCTTTAGCCACTTCAGTACCACTTCCCATAGAAAATCCAACATCTGCTTTTTTGAGAGCTGGCGCATCATTTACTCCATCTCCAGTCATCCCAACCACTAGACCTAATTCCTGTGAAATTCGCACTAATCTACTTTTATCATGAGGAAGAGATCTAGCTACAATGCGTAAGTTTGGTAATATCGATTTTAGTTTTTCATCACTCATTATCCTTAAATCGTCTGAAGTTAAAATAATATCCTTATCATCTTTTATAATTCCGGTTTCTCGTCCAATAGCCAAAGCTGTATCTTTATTGTCGCCTGTAATCATAACGGTTTGAATCTTTGCTTGATTTATTAATTTTAATCCTGCTACAGCCTCCTTTCTAACATCATCCTTAATAAGCGCAAAACCAACTAGCGTTAAGTTTTTCATCTCCACTTCTTTGCTAGTAGCAAAAGCAATAACTCTAAAGCCTTTGCTAGTCTCCTTAGACAAATGAAAGTTTATGCTAGATTTGCTCATTAAAATTTTTTCTTCCCCTAAATTATTATAATACTTAGTACATAGTGAGAGTATTTTCTCTGGAGCCCCCTTAATTAATGTTATTTTAGTTGAATCTAAAATAGTAGTTTTCGAATATTTATTTTTACTATCAAAAGGCATCGTATCTATTTTCTTTAAATGATAACTATCATCACTTTTAATAAAATTTAGGATTGCTCTATCTGTGATATTCCCACCAATAATTTCTTTCTTATCATTAGAATAACTACTAGCAGTATTATAAATAATCGACTTTTTAATAATGTCATAATATTTAGGATTACACATTAATTCCTTCTCGCTTTTATAACTCTTAAAATCATTACCTAAAAATTTAATCATTTCCATCTTACCTTTAGTTAAGGTCCCAGTTTTATCAGTGAATAAAATATTTAAACTGCCTGCCGTTTCTATTCCGACCATCTTTCTGACCATCACATTATTCTTAAGCATTCGTTTCATATTGGATGACAACACTAAAGTAATCATCATAGGTAGTCCTTCAGGAACAGCTACTACAATAATTGTTACACTTAAAGTTAAGGCATGAAGAATATGTCCAGTAATTACTGGGAAATTGGTTATTGTCTCCTTAATCAAGCTTAAATCAAAGTTGTTCTTTAAAACAATAACTGAAAATAAATAAGAAATACTCACTAAAAAAGCCCCGATATAGCCTATTTTACTAATAATGGTTGCTAGACCTCTTAACCTTAACTTTAAAGGGCTTTCCGGGGGTTTTTCTTGCAATTCTTTGGCAATTGTCCCATAAAAAGTATTATCCCCTACATTAGTAATTTTAATAGTTGCTTCATTGGCGTATATTACTGTCCCTCTAAATACAGAATTTTTGTCAGCAATGCCATTTTCACCAATTGCTTCCTTTTTCACTTCTTTTGTTTCTCCATTTAAAGACGATTCATCTACAGATAGTTCTCCCTCTACAATAACCCCATCAGCCGGTACTTTATCCCCCGCTTGTAATAAAACTATATCACCAACAACGACCTCTTCACTGTTAATCTCTTTAATTACTCCGTTTCTTCTAACTCTACACTTAATTTTAGAAGCTTCTTCTTGAAGCTTAGCAAAAGCTTTTTCACTACCATATTCTGAAAGACTTGAAATAAATGAAGCCAGAAAAATAGCAACAACAATTCCGACCGTCTCATACCAATCAAAATCTTTGATTAAAAAAATTAATTTTATGCCTAAAGCAATTATTAATATTCGAATAATTGGATCGCCTAAAGACTCTAATAATAGCTTTAAAAAACTATTCTTTTGATTATTTTTTAATTCATTACTTCCATGTTTATTTCTACTTTCTAATACTTCATTATCTGTTAGTCCCTTATACATAGTACCCTCCATACTACAATATATGGACAACTTATATTTTTATGAAAAAAATGATCTTACGATCATTTAATTGTTTTTAAAGTTTTCATACCAATTTTTTATTTTACCTTTACCCTTATCCCACAAAGTTCCCGCAAAATCACCAATAATATCTATAGCCTCTTTTGTGTAACTCACTAGTTCATCTTTTGCGCCTATTATCGTATTATAATTGTCTTCTCCCAAGGTTTCCTTAGAAAATTCTTTTATGTTATTCGCACCACTTTTAATTAGTTCACTAGCTTTTTTATACGCAATAGAAACAGTAGAACTGATATCTTCTTTATAATTTGGAAACTTAGTCATTATGGAATTATCAATTATAGCTGCTGTTTCTAGAATATTCTGCTTAGCACCATCTGTTAAATCATCAAATTTAATTCCATTTATATCACCATCATAAAATATAAAATCTACAATTGTAATGAATGTTCCTTTTAATTTAGCTTTAACATCATCATTTTGATTTGACGAATCTAAAGTGTTATCTACATTTTGTTTTAAAGTATTAAAATATGCGATTGCTTCCTCATCTGTTTTAGTTAGATTTATCGCTGCATTTTTATCATTAGACATTTCTGGATTGTTAATCTCCGGTTTATCCTGTTTATTTACATCATTTTCTTCAACTTCACCTGAATTATTATAGTCGTTCATTTCATTGTTTCTACTGGTCTCCTTCTTGTTAGAACAACCTACTGTTGCTATTAAAATTAAACACGTCAATAAAATAGTTATAAGTTTATTTACTTTAACATTCCTCATATCGCACCTCTTTATGTTATTATACAGCATTTCATTAACCACAACAAGAAAAAGAGCCTAAGCTCCTTGTCTTGCAACACAACTATCAAAAATTGTTGAATTAATATCTTTACAAGTGCCTGACTGTATCAGATTGATATTAAATCCGGTTACATTACCTCTTAAAAAATTACTAATACAACGTTCTCCATTATCACATGTTAATGTAAAATCATTATAATCATGATTAGTTGCATCATTATATTGTCTAATAGCCTTCATGGCTTCATAATCAAGCTTAATTACATACAATGGTTCCGCCCTATATACGTCATAATCTTTATAACCTCTATTATTATTTATATAATACTCCTCTTTAGTATATGGAGTTCCGTCTGGCTTTATAATAATATTACCAGCCTCATCATAAACATATCCTTTCCAGTTACTTCCATAATCTCTTCCTGTACCATCTTCACCAGGAAATGCCTCACCTAAATTAACTGGGCGATATATCACATTTGGATACCCTCCAGGTTCATCTTCCGGATTTGGACATTCTATAGGATTACAATTGTTATCACAGCATTGTGCCGTGCAAGTACAGTCTGGATTAGTATTTTCCACCACATAAGGGCAAGAGTATGAAAAATCCGAAATATTTAATGGGGGTGAATATGAATAATTCAAAACATAATTGCCATTAGATGAAGCTTTTGTTTCGTTTACCAATCGACTCATCACATGATACAAAGGTGTCTGTGTAAAATCAACAGTATATTGATGTTCTCCATTTGCGTAATTTATAGGGGTAGTTAAGTGTGGCCCCCCTAAATCTATAGTATCAAATCCTGGAGCAGTGGCTGTACCAGCCATATCTTTAATAGAAATAAATCTATTAGTAGTTGGTTCTAAAACATATTCAATATGCTGCGTAACTGTTGCTTTTGTACACCTTCCATTAGATGATCTATCACATGATGCTGTAAAAATAGCAGTATTACTATCTTTTATTAAGTTGTAATCACTAGCTAAAGATAATTTAAGGGTCCCTGCATCTTCTTCTCTAATCATTGTATGCCAATTATTGCAACTGCTACTATTGTTGGTCTGCTGTAAGAAACATGTTTTAGTAATATCCATCCCAATCGGATTCATCTTAAAATATCCGCCAGTTCGAATAATTGGGTCAAACGTCTTATAAAAATTATCTAAATCAGTGGAGATATCTTGAGAACAATAAACAACCCCACATTCTGTAATAGTTTGATACTTAAATATTTCATTATTTATGACACACTCTTCTTCTTTTGGCTCGCTAATAGAAAAATCAGCACTACATGAACCTTTATTAATATTTGTATCACATTCTAAATCTGTCTCGATATTGATAACCTTATCTAATGTAATTATTGCTATGCCCAAAGAATCACGCACTGTTACTTGACTTTTAAAAGCGTTAAACTTAGTTCCTAAAAAATCCCAAATTTCTGTATTGGTTTGAGCAGAAATTTCTCCCTTCTTTATCATCAAATTTTTACCAAAGATATTTCTATCACTATCTGGGTTAAAAAACAAACTATTAAACTGCCATCTGAAATCGAACTGATCCCTTAAGTTATCATTCATCCACATGAATTCCCAATATGTTCCAAAATAGTATTTGCCACTTTCCTTATGGCGAAAAGTAGTGGCAGGTTCGATAACCAGTACTGTGTCCCTTTTCTCTGCATTGTTATATGAGTTAACTCCTAATTTTTCCACTAATTCTTCTTCATCAGTTCCATTTAATAAATCTACAATTTTAAGATATGTTGATTTATTTACGTAATCCTCGTAATCTAAATATTGAAAATATCCAGAACCTGATTTAGCCCATGTTCCTTTTTCAATAACTAAAGATAATCTTTGAGTTTGTCCACTCTTTACCATAATTCCATCTCGGTTTAAAGTATCTACCTCACCTTGATCATTAATAAATGCCTTAGTCCCTATCAATGTACCATCTTTTTTATACACAGATATTTTTAACCCTTGAGCCCCCTTATTCCACTGAGACCAAGTCCATTTTACTTCAGGTTCACTTTGATCTATTTCTTCACTATTACCGCCACCACCTCCAGCACTATTAGCTTCAATTGGTGTTATATTATTAAATCCAAATAATAATACGGTAATTAATGCTATCATTATTTTCTTCATAATCCGCACTCTCCTATCTTTATTTATCATAACATAAATAGCACGAATAATCAAAAAAATTAATCTATTTTACATTCTTAAAATGAAAAAGGAAGATTTCAGATCTCCCTTTCTATTGATAATATATCTACTAATTCTTTTTCTTGACTATAATATATTTTAACCTGATCTCCCGGAATTAAAAACGGTAATATATCTTGGGCAACTTTAATACTTACTTTATATTTATTATCTTTCTTATCTAAAATATAATAATATGTATTTCCATCAATATTGGCACTTGTAATTTTATCCACAACTATTTGTTTGTTTAGTAACTTATCATTATCAACTTCTAATTTAGAATCACCCAAATAATTTTCAACAGCTTTTTGGATTCCCTCTGATACTTCTGTTACCACTACTTTTTGATAGTCCGAAACATCTACCAAAGCATACATTTTTACTAAACCAGCGTTATCTTTTAAGGACATTAAATATGTAGGCTTATTATTTAGATTGATTAATAATGGGAAGGTTGCTGCATAATTCATTTGTTGAACCTGACCTTCTGCACTAGCCATAGCTGAATATTCTTCTGCACCAGGAACAGAATAAAATTTTGTTTCTTTAGTTCTCAAGTTGGTTAAAATAAATCCTATATTAGCTTCATCCGCTAACGCAGATGTTATTCCTGTATACAAATATACATCGTCATTCATCACTGTATAATTGTAACCAGTAGTAGTTTGAACCACATTTTTTTGGCCAAAAATTGAATTAAGATAACCATTTTTATATAATCCCCAATCATTTACTTGCTCAATAATCAGTTCTGCAGAATAAACATGATCTACCCATGTTGGTACATCTTTTACATCATATTTGGTACTTTCTCCAGTTATTGGATTTAGGATTACAACACCTGTGATTTCCTCACGTAGACCTACTCCACTATACTTTATAGTTGGTATAACCCAATATGGATTACCATCATCATCGGTTTCAAAACATTCTGAACCAAAAATAGTGGTTGGATATGATATTCTTAACTTACGGTACAAATTTTCAAAAAAATAGGCTGATGGCATATATTTCATCCCTTGTTCAAGTTTAACCAAATCAGATTCACCAGTTACAGAATTCACTGTAATATAACCTTTAATTCCATCTTTTCTATTGGTAAAATATTTAATCATGCCATTATATTCTAAAGGCGTAACACGCACAATAGAATTATTAAAATTTATCTGAGTATATAAGTTTGAAACATCAAATTGCGATACTAACTCTGGCATTTGTCCCATTACTCTATCACCTAGTTTTTGACTAGAAGCTTTATCCAGTAATGGTAGCGCATTAAAATCCACCTGACCAACATCATCCACAAATTCTGCGTCTTCAGTTATGTTAATTCGATTATAATAAGCTTTGGAATTAAAGAATGGAGACTGCATTATGTTAATTATTAATATTAAACCAAATACTGATCCTGCCACTAAAAAACCAATACCTAAGGATGAAGTTGTAAGATAAAAGTAGACAGAAAAAAACTGTTTACTTTTTTGTTATAATAAAATAAGGAGATGATATCGATATGGCTAGTAAAGGTCAAAAGTTTAAACATTGGTCAAAAGAAGCAAAA
>SVAW01000005.1 GCA_015059195.1 Bacillota bacterium | reverse complement strand
AATTAACAAAAATAACCACCTGGGGGGGGGTATTTAAGTAACCATACTATAACTAGAAAAATAAATAAACACGAAAGAATTTTAGAAAATCCATCGTTCTAAAATTTGTTTTCGTGTTTTTTTGTGTGCCTTGTTAAGAATAGGAGGAAAGAAAGATGAAAAAGAAAGGATTTACACTAATAGAATTACTAGCGGTAATAGTAGTACTAGCAATAATAGCATTAATCGCAACACCAATAGTAATGAATGTAATTAGTAATGCACAAAAAGGAGCAGCAGAAAGAAGTGCAGATAACTACGTTAAAGCAGTAGAAACATTAATCGCAACAAAAAGATTAGATGGAGAACCAGTAGAAGATGGTACATACACAATAGATGAGAATGGAAACATTAAATCTGGCGATGTAGAATTAACAGTTGAGTTAAATGGAACAAAACCAAATGGAGGAAGTATTGAAATTAAAGATGGACAAGTAGTAAAAAATGAAAGTTCAATCAAGGTAGGAGATTATACTGTTACTTTTGAAGATGGAAAAGCTGAAGCGAAAGAATTAGCCAAACTACTAGATGTATGTCAATTAACAGATGGAGAAGAAAATGAAGTAGGAGCAGAGTACAATTGTAACTTAGGAGCTGGAGATAGAACATTCTATGTACTAGAAAAAGGCACAACAAGCAAACCAGCAACATTAATACTAAAAGGAAATTATGATGAGGAAGACTTATCGTGGTGTATAAGTGGAAACGATAACTCATGTCAAGCAGACAGACTAGACGCGAAATTAGATGAAATAGCTAAAGTTTGGACAGAATTAGATAGAAGTCAATTATCATTGCCAGATGTATATCAAATAGCAAATGCTGATGGGCAACAAGCACAGCCTGGAGATGATGTCTATGAATATAAATTAAGTAATTCATGGTTGTATAATTTGAATTCTTACGGGTACTGGACATCGACATGCTTGGCTGAAGAGGAAGCTTATGTAATATTATCTGATGGTTTTATAAGTTCAGACAGTGTAGAGATTGCTGATTATGGTATTCGTCCAGTTATAACTCTATCAATATAATGACTTTCTACATGTTAGAAGGCATAAAAGAGGTGATGAAATAAGCTATTCGGAATTTAATCAAAATAATGAATAAGCAAGACTGAATATGTCAGTCTTTTTTTATCAACAAAATCTGGTTTTATTTTTAATTTATTGTATAATTAAAACATTTGTGATAAAATAAAGTTGTATTCATAAGAGGATGTGATAACATGGATCAAACAAAGATTTATAGTGCTGAAGAATTTCAAGATGCTAATATTATTTCTACATTAAAAGAGGTTGTTCAAGTGCTAGAAGAAAGAGGATATAATCCAATTAATCAAATAGTAGGATATTTGATGAGTGGGGATCCTGGATATATTTCTAGTCACAAGGAAGCTCGTAATAAAATTACTAAATTTGATCGTACAAAATTATTAGAAGTTTTAGTGCGTTATTTTATTAACCAGTAATGCGTTATTTAGGATTAGATTTAGGGACAAAAACTTTAGGGGTTGCGATTAGTGACGCGACTAAAACAATAGCAACGTCATTAGAAACCATTCGTTTTAGCGAATTAGATTATGATAGCGCTATAGAAAAACTTAAGGTTTTACTTAAAGATTTTAATGTGGAAAAAATTGTGTTAGGCTTTCCTAAAAATATGAATAATACAGTTGGTGAAAGTGGGAAGAGGACTCTAACTTTTAAAGAAAAGTTAGAAACATCGTTTCATATTCCTGTTATCATGCAAGACGAAAGATTATCAACTGTAGAGGCGACAAACTATATGTTAGAAGCTAATGCTTCTAGAAAAATGAGAAAAGTAAAAGTAGACAGTGTTGCAGCCAATATTATTTTGCAAACATATTTAGATAAAGAGAAAGGAAGATAGTATGGAAAATACAAAAATGACTTTTAAAATTATGGGGGAGAATGGTCAAGAGATTGAATGTGAAGTATTATTTACGTTTGAATCAGACGAGACAAAAAAAAATTATATAGTGTATACTGATAATACTTTAGATGAACAAGGGAATACTAAGGTCTATGCTTCTGTTTATACTCCGAATGAAGAAAATACTAACTTAATTCCTATTGAAACAGATAAGGAATGGAAGATTATTGAAACAATTTTAGAAGAATTACAACAACAAGCAAGAGAAAGCTTGAATGGAAACGAGCAATAGCTCGTTTTGTTCTATGTGCAAACTAATGCGTAAAGCAAAATTTGGATTATTAATAGTTTCTGTTGTTGGACTATTAATTATAAGTTGTTTCGTATATATCAATGGCATTGGTAGTGTGAGTAAAAATAGTGACAAGAAGGAATTCATTATAGAACCAGGTAGTAGTTATTTAACTATTGCTTCGAATCTAAAAGAAAATAATTTAATTAAATCAGAGTTGTTTTATAAAATATATATAAAATTAAATAATCCTGAACCTGTTCAAGCGGGAAAGTATTATTTAAGTGAAAATATGAGTGTAAATGAGATTGTTAATGCTTTGTCAAAGGGGAGTACATATAATCCTGATGTGATTACAATCACGTTTAAAGAAGGAATTCATATGCGTGAGATTGCGAAAGTTATCGCTCAAAATACTAATAACACCGTGGATGATATTTTTAAAACTTTAAAAGATCAAAGCTATTTAAATGAATTAATTAATAAATATTGGTTTATAAGTGATGAGATTAAGAATCAATCTATTTATTATTCTTTAGAAGGATATTTATTTCCTGATACATATCAATTTCGTAATAAAGATGTAACTGTAAAAGAGATATTCGAAACTTTGTTAAATCAAATGGCGAATAAATTAGAACCATATAAAAAGTCGATAGAGGATTCAAAATATTCTATTCACGAAATTTTAACTATGGCTTCTATTGTTGAACTAGAGTCCTCTAACAGCAATGATAGAGCAGGAGTGGCTGGAGTATTTTATAATCGTTTAGTTTCTGGTTGGTCACTAGGTAGCGATGTTACTACTTATTATGCTGAGCAAATTGATATGAATGAAAGAGATTTATATCAAAGCGAATTGGATTCTTATAACGCTTATAATACTAGAAGTAGTAAAATGGCAGGTAGACTACCTGTAGGTCCTATTTGTATTCCAAGTATTAATTCTATTGTAGCTTCAATTAACTATACTAATCATAATTATTATTTCTTTGTTGCAGATAAAAATCAAAAAACATATTTTACTAAAACAAATGCTGAACATGTTGCTTTAGTTAATGATTTAAGGAAACAAGGTTTATGGTACGAATATTAGAGTTAGAAGAATATGCGGCAAAGAATAATATTCCAATTATGATGAAAGATGGAATAGAGTTTTTATTAGATTTTATAAAAGATAATGAAGTTACATCAATTTTAGAAATAGGTAGTGCGATTGGGTATTCTGCTATCAGAATGGCTCTATTGAATAAAAACATTAGAGTAACTACTATAGAACGTGATTTAGAAAGATATAATGAAGCTGTAAAAAATATTCATGATTTTAATTTAGAAGAACAAATAACTATTATAAATGATGATGCTTTTAATGTAGAATTGAATCAAAAGTTTGACTTAATATTTATTGATGCAGCTAAGAGTCAATATATAAAGTTTTTTGAAAAGTTTAAAGCAAATTTAAATTGTAATGGTTATATTGTGTCTGATAATTTAAATTTTCATGGTTTAACTAAGGTTGATTTGAAAGATTTAAGTAGAAATGTTAGAGGATTGGTTCGTAAGTTAAATAGTTATATTGAGTTTTTGGAAACTAATACTGAATTTTCCACAACATTTTATGAAATAGGAGATGGCGTTAGTGTTAGCAAGAGAAAAGAGGATGAAATGAAAAAGAATGCGTTTACTTTAATAGAATTGTTGGGGGTTATTGTAATACTTGCTGCGGTTATGTTAATTGCTTTCCCGCCGATATTAAATCAAATTCAAAAATCACAAGGGGGCGTTGATGAAGCCACAAAAACTATAATTATTAATGCTGCTAAATTATTTGTTGATCAAAATGACGATGAGTTTAAAACAGTGAATGGCAACATTTATTGTAAAAGTTTTGATGATTTAATTACTAGTGGATTGTTAACTAAAGGTATGATTAGTGGTAGTGAAGACGCATTAGATGATAAACTTATTAAGATTAGTTATAATAATGGATATGTTTATGAAATTGTTAACACTGCTGATTGTACTTCTAATACTAATTAAAAATAAAGTATAGAAAAAGTAGAAATTTCTACTTTTTTTTGTTATAATTGTGGGCGAGGTGGTAGTATGCCTAAAACATTAGTAATTCCAAGTAGTTTTGATATGATAACAAGAGTCATTAATCACGTAGATGGTTTTATTCTTGGAATTAAAAATTTAAGTGTTAATTTGCCGTTTTACATGGATAACATTGAAGAAATTATTGGCTATATCAAAAAACATAATAAAGAAATATTTGTAAGCGTTAATAAAAATATACATAATGATGATTTAGAGATTTTAAGAGACACATTAATCAAATTAGATAAATTAGGTGTTACAGGAGTTATGTATTATGATGCTAGTGTTGTTAATATAAAAAGAGAACTAGGGTTAGATCTTGATTTAGTGTGGGCTCAGGAACATATGACAACTAATTACTTAACTAGTAATTATTGGAATTCTTTTGGAGCAAAATATATGTTTGTTTCAAATGAAGTTACTGTAGATGAAATTGTTGAAATGAGTCAAAAAAGTAACGCGCAACTAATGGTGCAATTGTTTGGCTATATTCCAATTTTTAGTTCTAGACGTCATTTGATTACTAATTACTTAAAAACATTTGAGTTAGAAGAAAGTAGTAATTATTTGATTGAAAAAGAAGGTAAAAGTTATAGTATTGTAGATGATAACAATGGTACAACTGTTTACTCAGCTAATATTTTAAATGGATTTGAAGAATATTTAAATTTAAAAAATAATAATATTAGTTACGTAGTTTTAAATAGCTATAAGATAGAAGAAGAAAAATTTATTAAAGTGTTAGAAATTATTAATGATATGAATGAAAGTAATATAGAGAGCTGTGTTTACAAGATAGATGCAATGTTTGATAATGTAGATAGAGGATTTTTGTACACTGAAACTGTGTATAAGGTGAAGAATAATGAATAAAATAGTAAGAAAGCCGGAGCTATTAGCTCCAGCGGGAGATTTAGAAAGATTAAGGATTGCAATAAAATATGGTGCTGATGCTGTATATTTAGGGGGAATACAGTTTGGATTAAGAGCAAATGCTATAAATTTTACTATGGATGATTTAAGAGAAGGTGTTGAATTTGCTCATAGTTATAATAAAAAGGTCTATGTTACGGTTAATATAGTATTACATAATAAAGAAATAGATGGATTAGTTGATTACTTAAAAGAATTAGAACAAGTAAATGTAGATGCGATTATTGTTAGTGATCCTGCAATTATAAAATTAGCTAGAGAATACACTAATTTAGAAATACATTTATCTACTCAACAGTCTTGTTTAAATGTGGAAAGTGCTAAATTCTTTAAATCAGAGGGAGTTAGCAGGATTGTTTTAGGTAGAGAAACAACTAAAGAAGATATTCAGATGATTCTTGATAATGTTAATGTTGAAATAGAAACGTTTATTCATGGTGCTATGTGTGCTTCATATAGTGGGAGATGTGTGCTATCTAATTTCCTAACTGCAAGGGATTCTAATCGTGGTGGATGTAGTCAAATCTGTCGTTGGGATTTTGACTTAAAAAATGAAAATGGGTATTATTTTAAGGGTGAGAAACCATTTACTTTTTGCACAAAAGATTTATCTTTACTAAAACATTTGCCTGAGATGATTGATATGGGAATTGCATCTTTCAAATTAGAAGGAAGAATGCGCTCTGTTTATTACGTTGCAACTATTGTCAGTGTTTATCGCAAAGTAATCGATGAATACTGTAGCAATCCAACTGGTTTTGAATATAATGAAGAGTATGAAAAAGTATTAAGAAATTGCGCCAATAGAGATTCAGTCCCACAATTTTTTAATAATATATATGATGAAAATTGCCAATACTATAATGGCAGGGTAGAGATTTCCAATCAAGATTTCTTAGCCATTGTATTAGATTATGATGATGAAAATCAAGAAGCTATTTTAGAACAAAGAAATTATTTTAAACAAGGTGATACAGTTGAATTTTTTGGACCTAATACTAATACAATTGCCTTTACAATTGATAAAATTATTGATGAAAACGGCGAACAAATAGAAATTGTAAGACATCCAAGACAAGTAGTTAGAATTCCTATTAATATAATGTTAGAAAAAGATTGTATGATGAGAATCAAAAGATAAAAATTTATGTTGACAAAACAATAAAATTATAGTATTATTTGGTAGGTTAATTGATTATAAATGAAGAGGTGGAATTATGCCAAAAGCAAAAGAGATTTATTTAACAAGTGAAGGCCTTGATGAAATTAAAAAGGAATTAGAGCATCTAAAATTAGTTAAACGTCCTGAAGTTATTAATGCATTAAAAGACGCACGCGCCTTAGGAGATTTAAGTGAAAATGCAGAATATGATGCAGCGCGTAATGAGCAAGCTATAGTGGAGGGAAGAATTGTAGAATTAGAAGCTATGGTTGAAAATGCTGTTGTTATTGAAAAGGCAAATACAGACTGTGTTTCTATTGGAACAAAAGTTAAGATTGAGTATGTTGGTGATAATGACACAGAAGAATACTCAATTGTTGGTAGTAAAGAAGCTGATCCTTTTCAAAATAAAATTTCTAACGAGTCACCAATTGCGCAAGCAATTATGGGATTAAAAGTTGGGGATATTGCCCATGTTAGTAGTCCGAATGGTCAATATGATGTAAAAATATTACAAATAGTATAAGCACATTTTTGTGCTTTTTATTTGTTTTTGGTATAATATAATTATCACGGAGGTGTAGTATGGACGAGTTATTTATAGTTTTACAATCAATGGGGAATAGAACAGCTAATCCGGAGCTAGTTAAAGAAATTATGTGTTTAATGTTTGATGGATATAATAGGCGAAAAAGAAATGGTACTTTATATGCGGGGTTAAAAGATATTCCTAAATCTTTAATAGTGATGTATTGGAATTTGGCAGAAAAGCAAGAATTAAATGAAATATATAGTAAGTTTAAAAGGAAATATATTATTAATGAGAATGATTTAGAAAATGTGCATAATAGAAAAGAACGTTTGGGCTTGAGAGAAGTTTATGATTTTATTAGTGATTTTGATGATGGCCATTGGCTTAATCTTTATATCATATTAAAATTACATGCGCTATTATATTCGAAAGTAGATTATCCAGAATTTGGAGGGTCCTTTAGAACGGAGAATTGTTGCATTGAATCTAGTGATGTTACAACAACTCCGCATGAATTAGTTCCAAAGGAAATTACTGCGTTATATTCTGAATTTGAGGAATTATTAAAATTGGGGCGCAGTATAAACGAACGTAAAGCGCATGATGAACTAATTAATTATGTAGATGCGGTTATCAGATTAAAATGTAAATTAATCAAAATCCATCCATTTAAAGATGGTAATGGAAGAACTTGTAGGGCATTAGTTAATTTGATGTTTAAACAAGTAAATTTACCACCAGTTTATATCCAAAAACGTGAAAAAGAAGAATATATAAGGGCTATGGATAGCGCCCTTAGAAATCAAGATTATGATTTGATAGAGGGATTTTATTATTATAAGTTATGTGATTCTATTATAGATTTAAATTTTGATATTAGTTTTGATGAAGCAACCATTGCTCCAAAAACTATAAAATAATATAGAAAGAAGTGATAGAATGAAAAGAGGGTTTACACTAGTTGAATTACTTGCAGTTATAATTTTACTAGGAGCACTTAGTTTAATTGTAGTTCCTGTGGTTGGTAAAATTATAAGAGAAAATAAGGAACAAGCATATCAAACAAATATTCAAATGATTGAAGCTGGCGCCCGTGCTTGGGCAGCTGAAAACGTTTTCACACTTCCGACTAGTATTGATGATTATATAGATTTAACCATTTGTGATTTAGAAAAAAGCGGAAAAATAGAAATAGATGTTAAGAATCCTAAGACTGGAGATATTCTCTTCAAAGACTCATATGTTAGAGTTATAAAAACAGAGTCTGGATATGATTATAACTATGTAGAAAGTGGTTCTAGTTTAACTTGTTCTAATTAAAGAATTGTAATTATACAAATAATATTTAGGTGATAAGATGATAAATATAAAAACAGATTCAAGAAAAATAGTGCCTGGTGATACTTTTGTCGCTTTAAGAGGTATTAGTAGTGATGGCCATGATTATATTGAAAAAGCTATAGAATTAGGGGCTGTTCGAATTATTGCTGAAGAGGGAGATTATTCGGTAGAAACAGTTATTGTTGATGATTCTAGGAAATATTTAGAAGATTTGTTAAAACAAGAGTATGGTCATATTTTAGATGAAATGAAGATAATTGGTGTTACTGGAACGAACGGAAAAACTACCAGTTGTTATTTAATATATCAGGCGTTGAACCGACTTGGGTTTCCATGCAGTTATATTGGCACTATAGGGTATTATCGTGAAGGCAAAATTAAAAGTCTACCAAATACTTCAGTAGATTTATGTGATTTATATGAGTTATTAGTAGATAGTTATGATAATGGCTATAAATATGTTGCTCTAGAAGTAAGTAGCCAAGGGCTAGCTTATGGAAGATTTAATGGTATCAAATTTGATATAGCCGGCTTTACTAATTTAACACAGGATCATTTAGATTTTCATCACACAATGGAAGGCTATGCCTTAGCTAAACAACAACTATTTAAACAATTAAAAGATGATAGTAAGGTATTTGTTAATTCGGATGATAATTATAAACAATATTATTTATTAGATAACAATATTAATTTTACATATGGTTTAAATAGTGGTGATTATAAAGTAATAGATTTTAAAATGAGTAGAGAAAATACTATATTTACTTACTCATATAACAATTTTAATTATACTGTAAGTTGTGAACTAGTTGGAGAGTATAATCTTTACAATTTATTACTCACAATCTCTATTTTGAATCAACTAGGAATAGACTTAACTAAAATAAATGAAGTAGTTAGATTTTTAAAAGCTCCAAAGGGGAGAATGGAGAAAATAAACTATAATAATAATCTAATCGTTATTGATTATGCGCATACACCAGATGCAATAGAAAATATAATTAATTCTACGAAAAAATTTACTTTAGGTAATATTTATGTAGTGTTTGGTTGTACTGGAGATCGTGATAGAACTAAGAGACCTATTATGACTAAATTAGTGCTGGATAATGTGGCAAAAGCTATAATAACTATAGATGATCCACATAATGAAGATCCTAATTTGATAGTAACAGATATGCTTGAGGGAGTAAAAAGTAACAATTATGAAATCTATTTGGATAGGGGAATAGCTATTCAAAAAGGTATAGATTTATTAACAAACGATGATACATTACTTATTTTAGGAAAGGGTCATGAAGAGTTTATCATTATTGGCGATAAAAAAATTCCATTTAATGATTCTGATATTGTTTTAAATTATGTTAATAAAAGCGAAATAAATGTTTAACTGGAAACACTTTTTAGGTTATTTATCATAAAATAACTTGAGAGGTGTTTTTTATGAACATAAAAAGCGATTCAAGGAAAATTGTTCCAGGAGACACATTTATTGCATTAGAGTATGTTAATGATGGTCATAAATATGTAATGGATGCAATAAAAAGGGGTGCTACTAAGGTAATTGTGAAAGAAGGTCTATATAGTGTAGATACTTTGGTTGTTAAGGATACACATGAATATCTAGTCAATTACTTAAAAGAAAATTATAGTAGCCAAATTAGTGATTTAAAATTAATTGGAATGACTGGAACTAATGGAAAAACGACAACTTGTTATTTACTGCATAAAATGTTAAATAAATTAGGTGAAAAATGTGCTTATATAGGAACATTGGGATTTTATATTGATGAAAAAATTAAGGATTTAAATAATACAACTCCGGATATTTTGGAGTTATATGAAATGTTACTAGAAAGCAAAATCCAGGGTTGCAAATACGTTGTAATGGAGGTTAGCAGTCATGCCCTTAGTTTAGATAGAGTTAAGGGCTTGGAGTTTGATGTAGCTTGTTTTTCAAACCTTACTCAAGACCACTTGGATTATCACATAACTATGGAAAATTATTTAAATGAAAAGATGAAACTATTTAGGATGTTAAAACATGATAGAATTGCAGTAATTAATAATGATGATGATTATGGGGAAAAAATTATGATGGAAAACAACAAAAATATCACTTACGGCTTTACTGATTCTAATTACAAAATAACCAGTTATAAAACCAGTTTATTAGGTAGTAGTTTTACTATCAATGATAAAGATATTTATGAAACTAAATTATTGGGATGTCATAACATATACAATTTAACATGTATTATTTCTGTTCTTTCTATTTTAGGGTATGAATATGATGATTGTTATAAATTTATTTCTGAATTAGAGAGCCCTCCAGGTAGGATGGATAGTGTTATAAAAGATACTAATATAATAATAATTGATTATGCGCATACACCAGATGCTATTAGGAATGTGTTAGGTGCAGTTAAAGAATTAAATCCTAGGCATATCTATACTATTGTTGGTTGTGGCGGGGATAGAGATAGAAGTAAAAGAGCTAAAATGGCTGATTTGGCAACTAGTTTATCTGATTATGTAATTTTTACTAGTGATAATCCGCGAACTGAGGATCCGGTTAGAATAATAGATGACATGATACAAAAGCTTGACAAAAATAACTATGAAATTGAGGTAAATAGAGAAAAAGCGATTATAAAGGGTATACAACTCTTAGAAGAAAATGATATACTAATGGTACTAGGAAAAGGTCATGAATCATACCAGATAATTGGTATGCAAAAAATAGACTTTGATGATAAAAAAATAGTAATAGATAATATTTAGTAAGGGATGATACAATGTTACTTTTAGCCAAGGCAGCACTAGCATTAATGGTTTCGTTTTTAACTGCAGTTGTATTTGGTTTCATATTAATACCATTTCTAAAAAAACTTAAAGTTAAACAAAGAGTGAGTGTTTTTTTACAAAATAAACATAAAGGTAAAGATGGAACACCTACAATGGGTGGTTTAATATTTATAATTCCAGCAATTATTGCAATTATTGTTTTAATTCTGATGAATAAAATAGAGTGGACAGATAATTTGTTTATTATTCTGTTTGTATTCTTATCGTATGCCTTGTTAGGGTTCATTGATGATTATTTAATTATTAAAAGGAACAATAATGAGGGACTAACAGAAATTCAGAAACTACTGGGCCAGATATTAATTGCGGTAGTATTCTTTATTATTTTTATGAAAAGTGGAAGAAGCCCAGTTTTAGATATTCATACATTAGGAATCAAAATAGATTTGGGTTGGTTTTATGGTTTATTTATTTTGTTCGTTTTAGTTGCAAGTAGTAACGCTGTAAATTTAACAGATGGACTTGACGGGCTAGCTGGAGGACTTTCTACAATTGCTTTTATTGCATTTGGAATTATTAGTTTTGGTTCTACATGGATTTCAGGTAACCAAGATATTGGAATATTTTGTTTTATATTAGTAGGTGCTTTATTAGGATTTCTAGTTTATAATACTCATCCGGCTAAAGTATTTATGGGTGATACTGGAAGCTTGGCATTAGGTGCAACTTTGGCTAGTGTTGCAATACTTACTAGCCATGAGGTAACCTTAATTGTAGTAGCCGGAGTATTTGTTTTTGAAACTGTTTGTAGCCTAATTCAGATGATTGCGGGTCGTTATTTCAATAAAAAAGTATTTTTAATGGCTCCGTTTCATCATCATTTAGAAAAACTAGGATGGCAAGAAACTGATATTGTAAAACTATTTTGGATTATAGGAATGGTTTTGGGTATGACTGGAATATATTTTGGTGTTTGGTTATAATAATAGCTGTTGATTCATCAACAGTTTTTTTGTTGTAAAATTTGTTGTATTATGATAAAATTAAGTTGCATTAAGGAGTATGATATCATGAAATTGATATTTAAAATAAAAACATTACTATTCTTTTTAAGCGCTTTATTGATTGGGTGGATGGTTCCTGCTCAAATCAAAGCTGATGTTAGAATTAATTATGAATATAAAGATATAAATGTGTGTTATGTAAATGGGCAAAATTCTACATTGGATAGAACAAGAGACAGTGAGACAGGAAAATATTTTTGTATACCGGCTAATACAGATAAACAGGTTGATTCAGATCGATTAAGGGAAGAGAATGCTTGTGGTGGTGGATATGAATTATATAATAAAAAATTTGAAATAGGGGATGATCGGCCTGCCTTTGGGTATGGCTGTCGACGTAAGAAGTCTGTCACTACTAGTAATCTTTATTGTACATATAACTATTCTAGAGGAGCGGCATTATTATATTTAGAAGGTGATACTACTGGTGTTAGAACACAGTGGCGAGGTATGGGAGATGATATGCCTGAGTATGATGACTCCAATTGGGAAAATGTATCCGGTGATTTTGAGATAGACGCAGATCTACAATACGGTGTGTGTCCTAAACTTTTACTTGAAACATTTGATGGTAGTAATGTAGTAGGTTTTAAGTTTTATGATTTTGAACCATCATCTAGTGCCTACACATATGATTTGGTGGCTGAAAAATATGTTACATATACGCAAGAATATGATGAATCTGGCGAGCTAGAACCTCCTCCAAGTGGTGGGCAACAAGATTATTATTCAAAATTTTATCCAAACGATGTAGATCAAGTTATTTCTAGCAATGTATGGACTAACAAATGTGCTTATTTAGATGGTAATATGGAATTATATTTTAATAATCAACGATTTGTGATGAAATATAATTATTCTACATGGTTATATATATCGGCAAACTTTACCTTATCCGAATTATTACAAAAAAATAATGGTGAATGTCCAAATGAATTGTATTATGCTACAGATGGAACTGAATTTTATTTGGAAGATCTGGACAGCGGAACTCATTATCGAGATAAGACATCATTGTACGTGGTTGAACCAGAACTAGCACCTACTCCTGGAGATCCAGCACCTGGAGGATGTGATGTCATACCTGAAGTTATCAGAATATGGATAAAGGATACATTAAATTTAGTAAAATATGTTGTACTAGTTGTAGTAATAGTACTAGGCATATTAGACTTCTTAAAAGCAGCAGGAAGTGGAGAAGCAGAAGCCATGAAAAAGGCTGGGACAGACTTTTTGAAACGAGTTATAGCGGTAATAGTATTATTCTTGCTTCCATTAATAGTAGATTTAATATTAAATTTAATTGAAATCTATGGGGCAGATTCAACTTGTTTAGATTAGAACATTATTGGCAAATTAAAAGTGGGTTAAATCCACTTTTAATTTTATTAAAAATAAACAGCGCAAAAAAGATATATTTTATCTTTTGGCTTTTTTATAAAAAAGTCTTTTTAATATTTACAAAAATTGGTATAATAAGTATGGTGAGAATATGAATAGAACTAAAATAATTGCTAAAGTAGATGAGAATAATAATCAAGCTGATGTATTGAAAGAATTAATACTAAATGGAGTAGATGCTTTTTGTATTAATATGTACGAATTTAGTTATGATTTTTGTTTAGATGTTATTAATAAAATTAGAATTTTAAATAAAGAGTTGGATGTTAATTCGGCAATTATGTTAGAAACTGTTGGTTCTAAAGTTCATGTTAATCGTTTTTTGGGTGGAAGTGCAACTTTTAAGACAAATGATAAAATAAGAATATATATGAATAAAACTGTGGGAGATGAAACAAAATTTTCGGTTGATTATAAAGATTTGGTAAATGATGTTAAGTATGACAGTATAATAAAACTATCAAACGGATTAGTAAAATTTCAAGTTTTGGATAAGGGAGAAAATTTTTTGTTGTGTAAGGTGGTCCAAGGTGGAACTGTTTATGATAATACTACTTTGGTAGTCCCAGGGGTAAAATTAAAAACCCAATATTTAAGTAAAGAAGATCAAGAACATATAAAATTTGCTGCCAATAATGAGGTGGATTATATTGTTGTTTCGTATGTTAATGGTGTTGAAGAAGTTTTAGATGTAAACGATTTATTAATAGATTTAGAAAACAACCATTTAGGAATTATTGCAAAAATAGAAAATCAATTTGCTCTTGATGAAATAGATGACATTATTAATATATGTGAAGGTATTGTTATAGCAAGAGAAAATTTGGGAATGGAGATTCCTTTAGAACGTATTCCTGGCATTCAGAAATCTCTAATTAATAAATGCCATATTGCTGGCAAGTTAAGTATCATTGTTTCTGACATGGTCAGCAATTTAGATAATTCTTTGACTAAGGCAGAGGTAAGTGATATAGCTAACGCAGTATTAGACGGTACAGATGCACTAATGTTTAACAGTAGCAAAAAATCTTTGGAATTATTGAAAGCTACTGAAAAGGTGATAAAAGCTGCAGAACAAGACATTAATTATATTAACTTTTTAGATTTGACAGTGCGTAGCGAGAGTAAAGATGTAACAGGTAATGTTGCTTGTAGTGTTGCTGAAATGGCGAGTAGATTAAAGTGTAAAACAATCGTGGTACCAACCATTAGTGGTTATACAGCAAGAAAGATGAGCAGATTTAGACCACGATGTCCGATTATAGCTATTAGTACAGATGAACTGACGGTAAGAAGTTTGGCACTTTATTTTGGAGTATGTCCAGTATTGATTGATAATTTAAAATCAATAGATGATATTATGGTTAAAGCTAAGAAGATAGTATATGATAAGTTAGATGTTATTTCTGGTGATAAGATTATTATTACTGGTGGATATCCATTTAAAGATGTGAAACATACTAATTTAATAGTAATAGAAGAATTATAAAAGAATATAAAAAGGGGTGGGATGATGTACCCATTAGGAGAACATTTTAAATTAAAAATAAATTCTAATGTTAATCCCAAAAATGTTATTAAGGGAGAAAAATATAGAATTAGTATTTTAAGTGAAAGTTTAGTTAGATTTCAATATAATGAGATGGGCGTTTTTGAAGATTCGCCAACTGAATTTGCATGGAATAGAGATTTTGGAGAAACAAGCTTTAATGTAAAGCAAGATTCTCGTTATTTAGAGATAACAACTAGTTATTTTAAAATAACATATATTAAAGAAAAACCATTTAAAGGTAGCAATTTATCTCCAGCCTCTAATCTTAAAGTTGATGTTTTGAATTCAGATAATAGCTGGTATTATGGGCATCCAGAAATAAAAAATTTTGGAGCACCCGCTAAAGATTTGTCCTCATTTGATGGTAGAATCAAGTTTATGAAAAGCTTATATTCTTTAGATGGATTTGTAAGTATTGATGACTCTAAATCAAAACTAATTGAAACTGATGGAACAATTCGCGAGCGAAAAAACAAAGAAATAGATATATATTTATTTGTATATTTAAAAGATTTTTCTAGATGCTTACAAGATTATTACAAATTAACTGGATATCCTTCGTTAATTCCACGTTATGCTTTAGGAAATTGGTGGAGTAGGGATATAGAATATAATGACTTTTCTTTAAAAAAATTAGTTGACCAGTTCGCTCGTAAGAATATCCCACTGTCTATTTTGTTGTTGGATAATAAATGGCATGTGACGAATGGCAAGTCTGAATCTGGGTTTACTTTTAATAAAAAGTTATTTGTTGCCCCATATGAGATGATTTCATATGTGCATAATAGAGGTATTAGAATTGGTCTTAGTGTTAATCCCTACGACGGTTTTTTGCCGATTGATGAATATTATGAACAAACTAAAAAGTATTTAACTCCTGATATAAAAGGAGTAATTCCTTTTAATGTTTTAAAACCACGTCATCTAGATGTGTATCTAAAAATGTATATCCATCCATTAGATGCATTAGAAATAGATTTTTATTGGTTAAAAAATAATGAATCAACTAGTTTGGAAGAACTGAATGTTTTAAAGCATTATCATATGTATGATATGAAAAGAAACTATAAACGTCGCCCAATGGTTTTATCTAAAAATTCACTTATAGCCGCTCATCGGTATCCAGTGTTATATTCGGGGAAAACCAAGGTTGGTTGGGATACGTTATCCTTAGTACCATTTTACAACTTAAGCTCAACTAATATAGGGGTAAGCTGGTGGGCGCATGACATAGGAGGCTATTATAAAGGAATTGAGGATAGTGAACTTTATGTGCGTTTTGTTCAATTAGGCACATTTTCTCCGATTATGAAATTTGGTAGTGATGGAGGCAAATATTATAAAAGAGAGCCTTGGAGATGGGGAGTAAAAACATATACAATTGTTAAAGATTATTTAACTTTACGTCATCAGTTAATTCCATATTTATATTCTGAGGCTTATAAATATCATAAACATGGGCTACCTTTGCTTACACCGCTTTATCACAAATATTTAGAACACTATGATGATGAAAGATATCGCAATGAATATTATTTTGGTAGTGAATTATTTATATCTCCAATAGTAAAGAAGAAAGATTATGTTATGAATAGGTCTATTCATAGAATGTTTATACCTGATGGTATTTGGTATGATTTTGTAACTGGGAAAAAATTCCCTGGAGGAAAAGATTATGTTGGATTTTTTAAAGATCAAGATTATCCGGTGTTTGCAAAAGCTGGTGCAATTATTCCTCTTGGCATAAGTGAAAATATTAACGATACAAATCCGCCTCAAAATATGGAAATTCATATTTTCCCTGGAAGAAGTAATCAATTTACGCTTTATGAAGATGACGGAATTACTGATTTATATTTAAAAGATTTTTATTTATTAACTTCTATAGAATATGAATATAGCCCGAATAATTATAAATTAACGATGAAAGCTTTAGAAGGTAAATCAGGAATTGTTCCAGAATGTCGTAATTATAAATTTAAATTTAGAAACACGAAGGAAGCTGAAAATATTTCAGTATTATTTAATGGAAATCCAGTTAAGTTCATGACTTATTTGGATGGAAATGATTTTATTGTAGAGGTTAGTGAAGTTAAAAGTATTGGTGAATTAACCATAAATTGTAGTGGAGATAATATTGAAATTGATGCAGTTAGAATTATTAATGATGATATTGAAGAGGTTATTAGTGATTTACAAATTGAAACTGACTTAAAAGAAAAAATCGATGCAGTATTATTTAGTGATTTAGCAATTAAGAAAAAAAGAATAGAATTAAGAAAACTTGGTAATAAGGGACTAGAGAAGAAGTTTGTAAAACTATTCTTAAAACTCTTAGAATATATAAACCAAATATAAAAGCACTAATGGTGCTTTTTTTCATTTATATTCCAAATATATCTTGATTAAACTTTTTTAGTGTAATATAATATTATTATATTGAAAGACAAAGGAAAAGAGTAGTAATAATATAAATTATTATTTAGAGAAGAAGTGGTTGGTGAAAACTTCTAATAAGTATTATGAACTTGCTTTTCTAGTTGCTTATAGCCGCGATTCTGCGTTAACGATTTAAAAGAGCATAATATTATGAATTAAGGTGGTACCGCTTCTTATGGAGTCCTTAAGTTTGTAATATTTTTATTTTTTGGAGATGATTTTATGAATTTTATTATTGTATTTATTGTATCGTTTTTAGTAGTATATTTAGCTTATCTGATAACAGTTATTTCAAACAAGAAGAAGTTGGAAAAGTTTAAATCAAGTAATCCAATTGTAATTTTGAGTAAAAAGTATAATTTAAAAATAAATGATTCAAATGTTAAGGAGTTAGCCCATTTGGTTGCCTTGGGTAATGCATTTATAATTGCATCCGCGATTACAATAGTAGAACTGGTGAGTAATTTTATTTTAAAAATTTTAGTGGCTTTTATAGTCATTGTGCCTTTAATTCTTATCGTATATAGTTTGATAGGAAAACATATGGTAAAAAAGGAGAGTAAGTAGATGTACAATTTTAAAGAAATAGAAAAAAAATGGCAAAATTATTGGAAAGAAAATAAAACGTTTGAAGCTAGTAATGATTCAGAAAAAGAAAAATTCTATTATTTAGTAGAATTTCCGTATCCATCTGGTTCTGGTCTTCATGTTGGGCACGTTAGAAGTTATACTGCATTAGATGCGATGGCTAGGAAAAAAAGAATGCAAGGGTATAATGTTTTATATCCAATGGGTTGGGATGCCTTTGGTCTTCCAGCAGAGCAATATGCGATAAAGAATCACATTCATCCATCAGTAGCTGTAGAAGAAAATATAAAAGTATTTAAGGGTCAAATTGAATCACTTGGAATTTCTTTTGACTGGTCTAGAGAGTTTTCTACTACAGATCCAGAATACTATAAATGGACGCAATGGCAGTTTTTAAAGTTCTTTGAAAAAGGCATGGCTTACAAAGACACTAAAGAAATTAACTGGTGCTCTAGTTGTAAAATTGGTTTATCCAATGAAGAGTCAGAAGGTAATGTTTGTGAACGCTGCGGTGGTCCAGTAGTTAAAAAAGAAAAAGAACAATGGATGTTAAGAATGAGTGACTATGCGGAAAAATTACTATCAGGATTAGATCAAACAGACTTTGTAGATAGAATAAAAACTGCCCAAGTCAATTGGATAGGTAAATCAGTTGGGGCAGAAGTTGATTTTAAAATAAAAGAAATCGATGAAAATTTAAAAGTGTTTACAACAAGATGTGATACATTGTTTGGAGTTACTTTCATGGTTATTTCGCCAGAACATAAAATTATTAGCAAATACGAAAGCATGATTAATAATATGGATGAAGTAAGAAATTATCAAGAAGTAGCTGCGCGTAAAACAGAAATTGAAAGAACTGATGTTACTAAAGATAAAACAGGAGTAAAAATTGATGGACTTACTGCTATTAATCCAGTTAATGGTAAAGAAATTCCAATTTGGATTAGTGATTATGTATTAACTAATTACGGGACAGGGGCTATTATGGCTGTTCCTGCCCATGATGATAGGGATTATGCATTCGCAACTAAATTTAATATTGATATTATTCCAGTTATTGAAGGTGGAGATGTTTCTAAAGCTGCATATATTGGTGATGGAATAATGATTAACTCCGACTTTCTAAATGGCATTGATAATAAAAGAAGTGCCATTGAAAAGATGTTAGAGCATTTAGAAGAAGAAAATATTGGTAAAAAGAAAATTAATTATAGATTACAAGATTGGGTATTCTCACGTCAAAGATTCTGGGGAGAACCAATTCCAATGGTACATTGTAGAGAATGTGGTTGGGTTCCAGTAAAGGAAGAAGATCTACCAGTAACCTTACCGGATGTAGCATCATATGAACCTACAGATGATGGAGAAAGCCCTTTAGCAAACATTACAGATTGGGTAAACACTACTTGTCCAAAATGTGGAGGTAGAGCTAGGCGTGAAACAGATACTATGCCAAACTGGGCCGGATCTAGTTGGTATTGGTTAAGATATATGGATCCAAACAATGATAAAGAATTTGTTAGTAAAGATGCGTTAAATTATTGGGGTATGGTAGATTACTATAATGGTGGTATGGAACATGCTACAAGACACTTGTTGTATGCAAGATTTTGGCACAACTTTTTATACGATCAAGATTTAGTGTCATTTAATGAACCATTTAAAAAACGCGTTGCACACGGAATGATTTTAGGTGCTAATGGCGAAAAGATGAGTAAATCTAAAGGAAACGTTGTAAATCCTGATGACATGATTAAGGAATATGGTGCTGATGCATTAAGATGCTATGAATTATTTATTGGGGACTATACTGCAGATGCAGCATGGAGTGAAGATGGTCTAAAGGGTTGTAAAAAATTCTTAGATAGAGTTGAGAGATTAGCTAATAAACTAAATAATAGTAATGAATATTCTAAATCTGCTGAAATATTAATCAATCAAACCATTAAAAAAGTTACAGAAGATTTTGATAATATGAAATATAATACTGCTGTTTCAGCATTAATGATATTATTAAATGAATATGAAAAGCTAGAATCCATTTCTTATAAAGATTATAGAACATTACTTCACTTGTTAAATCCGGTTGCACCGCATATTACAGAAGAGTTAAATCAACAATATAAATTAGGAAATGCACTATGTGAGGCTGCTTGGCCAATTTATGATGAAAATAAATTGATTAATGAAACATTTACTATGGTAGTACAAGTAAATGGAAAAGTCCGTGGTAAGATTGAAGTAAGTAGTGATGTTTCTAAAGAAGAGATGGAAAAAGAAGCTCTAGAAATAGAAAATGTTCAAAAATATCTTGAAGGATTAGAGATTGTAAAAGTAGTAACAATTCCAAGAAAATTGGTTAGTATTGTGGCAAAATAAAAAAAGAATGCTTTAAAGATGCATTCTTTTTTGTTATAATAAGAGACGGATGTGATTTTATGAGAACAGATGACTTTGATTTTAATTTGCCAGAAGAGTTAATCGCACAAACTCCAATAGAGAAACGTGATAATTCACGTCTTTTGGTGGTAGATAGAAAAACAGAGTGCTTAGAACACAAACATTTTTCAGATATTATTGATTATTTAGAGGAAGGCGACTGTCTTGTTCTTAATGATACCAAAGTAATGCCTGCAAGATTATATGGGGTAAAAGAAGAAACCAATGCTGTGATTGAGATTCTGCTGCTTAGAGATTTAGGTGGTAACACGTGGGAATGTTTAACAAAGCCTGCAAAAAGGGTAAAAGTTGGTACTACTATTAGTTTTGGGAACGGATCATTAAAAGCAGAATGCATTAGTTGTAGTGATGAAGGCATTAGATGTTTTAGATTAAGTTATAATGGGATTTTATATGAAATTCTAGACGAGCTAGGTGAAATGCCGTTACCACCATACATTCATGAAAAGCTAAAGGATAAAGATAGATATCAAACAGTATATGCTAAAAATGTGGGGTCTGCCGCTGCTCCTACGGCAGGACTACATTTTACTGAGGATTTATTAACACATATTCAAGAAAAGAATATAAATATAGTTTATGTCACACTACACGTTGGGCTTGGCACATTTAGACCAGTAAATGTTGAGGATGTTACTAACCATAAAATGCACAGTGAATTTTATGTTATGAGTAAAGAAAGTGCCCGCGTTTTGAATGAAGCAAAGCAAGCTGGTAAAAAGATAATTAGTGTTGGTACTACTTCAACTAGAACTTTAGAAACTATAATGAATTTATATGGAGAATTTAGGGAATGTAGTGGATGGACTGATATTTTTATTTATCCTGGATATAAATTTAAAGCAGTCGATAATTTGATAACCAATTTTCATCTCCCAAAATCAACTCTTGTTATGCTGGTTTCTGCACTAGCTACTAAAGAATTAATTATGAAGGCTTATAATGAAGCTATTATAAATAAATATCGTTTCTTTTCATTTGGAGATAGTATGCTAATAAAGTAGGTGATGTATGAATAGAATAATTGTAATTGTTGGACCTACTGCAGTGGGGAAAACTAAATTAAGCATAGAGCTTGCTAAAAAATATAATGGTGAGGTTATAAATGCTGATAGTACACAAATATTTAAAGGTTTAGATATAGCTACTGCCAAAGTAACAGAAGAAGAAAAACAAAATATCCCTCACCATTTGTTGGATATAAGAGAAGTAACTGAAAATTATACTGTTTACGATTATCAAAAAGATGGTAGAAAATGTATAGAAACAATATTAGAAAATAATAAAACTCCAATCATTGTAGGTGGGACTGGATTATATCTCAAGGCTTTACTTTATGATTATAAATTTGAAGAAGAAGTACCAATAATTAATAGTTATGATAATTATACTAATGAAGAGTTATATAACAAACTACTAACAGTTGATCCTAATACAGAAATACATGTTAATAATCGTAAAAGGGTAGTACGAGCACTTAATTATTACGAGCAAACCAAAGAACCGTTAAGTACCAAAGAAAAAACAGATAAAGAGTTATACGATGCAATATATATAGGTTTAACAACAGATAGAGAAAAACTATATGAACGAATTAATTTGCGAGTAGATATTATGGTGGAGAATGGTCTTTTGGATGAAGCAAAAAAAATATTTGATTCAAATATTAGCACTAAAGCTATTCTTACACCTATTGGGTATAAAGAACTATTCCCTTATTTTGAAAATAAAGAAACTTTAGAATTTTGCCTAGGAAGAATAAAGCAGAATAGTAGAAGATATGCGAAAAGGCAATATACTTGGTTTAATAATCAAATGGACGTTCAATGGTTTAATGTAGATTTTAATAGTTTTGATAATACTATTAAAGAAATTACTGATTATATTGACAAAATGAACAAGGCATAATAAAATTAAAATAGACAAGGGAGTAAGATAGTATGGTTAGAGTAAGTACAGAAAACAAATTAACAAAAATAACCACCTGGGGGGGGGGGTATTTAAGTAACCATACTATAACTAGCAAAATAAATAAACACGAAAGAATTTTAGAAAACCCATCGTTCTAAAATTTGTTTTCGTGTTTTTTTGTATGCCTTGTTAAAAAAATGTAAAGCGGTATATACTATTTGTATAATTTGAAGTTAAAATGTACAAAATAATATATACTGAATATGAAAATAGGAGGAAAGAAAGATGAAGAAAAAAGGATTTACACTAATTGAATTACTAGCGGTAATAGTAGTACTAGCAATAATAGCGTTAATCGCAACACCAATAGTAATGAATGTAATTAGTAATGCACAAAAAGGAGCAGCAGAAAGAAGTGCAGATAACTACGTAAAAGCAGTAGAAACATTAATCGCAACAAAGAGATTAGATGGAGAACCAGTAGAAGATGGGACATACACAATAGGCACAGATGGGAACTTAAGTTTTGGTGATGTTGAGTTGAATGGAACAAAACCCAGTGGAGGAACAATTACAATTAAAGATGGACAAGTAGTTAAGGAAAATGCTTCAATCAAAGTAGGAGACTACACAGTAGTATATGAGGATGGAAAAGCTGAAGCGAAAGAATTAGCAAAACTATCAGATGTATGTGATTATCAGTCACTACCTGGTGCAGAAAATACAATTGGCTCAGAATATATATGTAATGTAGGGGATGGAGATAGAACATTTTATGTGTTGGAACCAGGAACAAGTAGTAAACCAGTAACATTAATATTAGAAGGGAACTATGATACGACGACACAACCTTATTGTGATCAAGATGGCGATTATCCTGATAATAGTTTATTATGCCAAGCAGATGGATTAAAACCTAAGGTAGATGAAATAGCATTAGCATGGACAAAATTAGATAGAAGTCAAATAGGGATACCAAGTGCAGAACAAATCATGGTAGCAGATGGAAAAGAGGCCGATGCCTATGTAGATGGTCCAATATTAGGTCAGGAATGGTTATGGAGTTGGGATAATCCAGCATGGGGAGATTCAGTTAACGGATATTGGACATCAACACCGGATTATGATGAGCCTAGTGGCGCATGGTATGTTGAACATACAGAATATATATCTGGTGATGGAGTAGAAATTTATTATGGCGTTCGACCAGTAGTAATGCTTTCTCTTTAAAAGTTAAAATTTAACATGATTAAAAAATGTTAAGAATTGATCTTAACATTTTTTTTAATGTCCATTATAACTGGTAATATAATTGGCTTTCTTCCTGTTTTTTCTAATATGCTAGCAGAAAGATTACTTATAATTTCTGATTTGATTTCATTATAATTTATATGATTTTTAATTTTTGAATTTATTGCTTCTTTACTTATTTCTTCTAACTCTTTTAATAGTTCAATATTGTCATTTACAAGTACAAAACCGCGTGTGGTGATGTTTGGATTTCCTAAAAGTTGATGTTCATTAGTGTCGATATTCGCAATAACTACTACAATACCATCACTAGACATTATTTTACGATCTTTCATAACTGCATTACTTACTTCACCAATGCGATTCCCATCAACGTATATGTCTTCTGCTTGAATTGGAGTTCCCTTTGTAATTTTTCCTTTTTTGATAGAAAGTACATCTCCATTTTTCATGACAAACGTATTTTCGCGTGGAATTCCGCAATCTACGGCAATATCAGTGTGTTTTTTTAACATTCTATATTCTCCGTGGAACGGCATAAAATATTTTGGTTTAATAAGATGTAGCATAAGTTTTAATTCTTCTTCACTACCATGTCCACTAGTGTGAATATCACTTAAGGATGTATTTGTATAAACTTTAACTCCCTGTAAGTATAATTTATTAATTGTTTTAGAAATACTTAATGCATTTCCTGGAATTGCAGATGATGAAAATACTACTAAATCATTTGGTTGAATTTTAATTTGTTTATGAGAACCATTAGCAATTCTACTTAATGCTGCTAGAGGCTCGCCTTGGCTTCCTGTACAAAGTAGGCATACTTTGTTTGGAGAAAGATGATTTGCTTCCTCTGGTGTAATAAATATTTCTTTATTTTTTATGTATCCACCTTGGATAGATATTTCAATATTGTTTTCCATACTACGACCAAATATTGCGATTTTACGATCATTTCTTTTGCAAGTATCTACAATATGTTTAAGTCTATAGATATTTGAAGCGAATGTCGCGATGATAATTCTTCCGTGATGGCGAGTAAATATTTCTGATAGAGCTTCATCGACTTTAGATTCACTTGCGCTGATTCCAGAATTTAATGCATTGGTACTATCACTTAAAAGTAGAGTTACTCCTTTAGAACCGATAGAAGCCATTTTGTGTAAATTAGCCATAGGCCCAATCGGAGTAAAATCAAATTTAAAATCTCCAGTAGTAACTATTGTTCCATTTGGTGTATGAATACATATACCATGTGAATCAGGAATAGAGTGAGTTGTTCTAAAAAACTCTACTTCCATAGTTTTAAATTTAACTTTAGTATCTTCAGTATAAACTTTTAAGTTATCATATCTAATATTACGATCTTCTAATTTTCTTTTAATTAATCCGACTGCTTGATTTGGCGCATATATTACTGGAACATTTACTGTTTGTAATAAAAAGGGAATGCCACCAATATGGTCTTCATGTCCGTGCGTAATAAATAAAGCTTTAATTTTGTTTTCGTTTTTCTTTAAAAAAGTAAAGTCTGGGATTACATAGTCTACACCTAACAAATCTCCTTCTGGGAAAGTGATGCCGGCATCAGTTATAATAATTTCATTACCGGTTATAACACAATACATATTTTTCCCGACTTCTCCTAGACCACCTAAAGCAAATACTTTAGTGTCTATATCATCAAAAAATTTCATAATTTCTCCTTTCTTTTTAGATTAATAAATTTTGACTTAATAATTATACCTTTTTTTATTGTTTTTGTCTACTATTTCGTCGATTTGACAAAATAAAAAAAAAGATGTATTATACCTGTACCAATGAAGGGGGAAGGTAAAATGAAATATAGTATTGATGGTATTAGTAAGGAAAGAACAATTAAATCAGTAGATGTAGTCAAAATGGTTGAGGAAGTTGAACAAGGGGAAAATTCAAAAGAACAACAAGAACAAAAAAATAAAAGAATTATTGTTGTCAATTATTTAGATGGAACTCAAGATATCTTTGATTTTAGTTTAGTGACATTAAGACAAATTGAAGACATTATGTTAGCACAAGGGAAAAAATATGTAGCTAAGGGTTCTAAAAAGATATTTTTGAATAGCAATATTCATGCGTTATTTGCTGGAATGGCAGTTCTATCTGGTGGAGCAGCTGCATTTGTAGCATCTCCATTAGTAGCAGTAGCTTTAGGAGTTACAGCTATTTCATGTGGAACAGCTGCAGTAGTAGGGCATGTTAAAAAACAAGATTATAAAAAATATGAATTTTTCTTCAGAAAAGTTGCAGACAAATTAGATGATTATAAAAAAATATTAGCAACAGAACAAGAAATTGCAGAGCCTAAATCAACTAAATCTACTAAAATGACAGGTATTAGACAGTTAGATAACACATCTATGAGAAGTTTAGAAACAATTGTTACTAAAGTTGAACGTTACCATGAAATTGAAAAAGGTCGCCAAAAAGTGAAAACTTTATAAAACTCTAGAATTAACTAGAGTTTTTTCTGTATTTATAGTAAAATATTTATAGATACTACAAAGGATGTGACATATGGGTTTATTTGATAAGTTTAAAAGTATTTTTAGTAATAACAAGTCTGAAAAAAAAGAGTTGGATTTATACGCTAATGGTTTAGAGAAAACACGTGAGCAATTCGTATCTAAATTAAGCATATTAAATCATAAATATACAAAGGTCAATGATATTTATTTTGATGAATTAGAAGAAATCTTGATAATGGCTGATATTGGAGTTAATACAGTTATGGATTTCATCGATAGACTTAAAACCAGAGTAAAAAAAGAAAAAATTGAAGACACAAAAGATTTGATGGAAGTTATTGTAGATGAAATGTTTATTATTTATGTTAATAATAGTGTTATAGTTAATAAAATTAATAAATCTAAAGATGGCCCAACAGTTGTTTTATTTGTTGGAGTAAATGGGGTGGGCAAAACTACTACTATTGGTAAGATTGCAAATAAATTAAAGAATGAAGGCAATAAAGTGTTACTTGTCGCTGGTGATACTTTTAGAGCAGGAGCAATCGAACAATTAAAAGAATGGGGAGATAGAGTAGATTGTGAGGTTGTTTCTAAGCTAGAGAAAGATCCTGCTAGTGTGGTTTACGATGGTATAGAAAAAGCTAAAAATGAACATTATGATTATGTACTCATTGATACTGCTGGAAGGCTTCAGAATAAAATTAATTTAATGAATGAGTTAGAAAAAATAAATAAGGTTATTGGGAAGGTTATGCCTGATGCTCCACATGAAACTTTATTAGTTATCGATGCGACTACTGGACAAAATGGCATTAGTCAGGCAAAAAGTTTTAAAGATATTACAAATATAACAGGAATTGTACTGACAAAGCTAGATGGTACTGCCAAGGGTGGAATAGTTCTTGCGATAAAGGAAAGTGTTGATATTCCAGTTAAGTTTGTAGGCTTAGGTGAACAAAAGGAAGATTTAAGAGTATTTGATATAGAAAAATATATTTATGGATTATTTAAAGATATGGAGGATTTAGAAAATGGCAACTAAAAAGAAAGTACACAAGAATAAAAATGATTTATTAATGAGGGAATTTTATGTTAATCAAATAGGATTGTTAGCACAAGCAATACTTGTACTATTTACTTTAGTGTTTGGAATAGCAACTATATTCCAAACAGAATTAAAAGTCTTATTTGAAATATTATTGGGTATGTCACTTTCCGTAATGGCTTTTAATAATTTAAAAGTTTATAAACGTACTTTATTTACAATACCTTATGTATTAGGAGCAATTCTTGCTTTTTGGGCAGCTTTAGAAATATTATTAGGAATGTAATACGGTGGATTTATGGAGGAAAATATTTATATAACTCAGCTTTTTGATTATTATGCTGAATTGTTAACAGACAAACAAAGAGAATATTTTTCAGATTATTATATTGAAAATTTCAGTTTATCAGAGATTGCAGAAAATTATTGTGTTAGTAGAAACGCAGTATTTAAACAGGTCAAGGAAGCTGAAAATAAATTAAAATTTTATGAAGAAAAGTTACATTTGTTGCAAAACAGCATTGAAATTAGTAAATTATTAGAGCAGATAAAAGATGAAAGAATAAAAGAACAAATAGAAAAATTGATTTAAGGGTGAGGCTATATGCTTGGTAAAATGGTTTATGTTAGTGATAATGAAGTTCATGTAAAATTACAAGATGGCACGAAAGTAGTAACTAATATAATAAATATCCATGTTATTTTAGAAGATGATCATAAGAGAGTTTTAGGAGAAATTGTTGACGTAGATGGAGATTTATTGAAAATAGGTTTACTTGGTGAATATGTTGGTGATATTTTTTATAGTGGTGTAATTAGAAAGCCCACATTAAATGCGACAATTAGAATTATAAGTAATGAAGAATTATCTGTTATTACTGGTAAAAATAATGCTTATAGTTTTTTATTAGGATCAAGCCCCTTATATAATGATTATCCGGTATATGTTGATGTTAACAAATTCTTTAGTAATCATTTAGCTATATTTGGTAATAGTGGTAGTGGAAAATCGTGTGGGGTAGCACGTATGTTGCAAAATCTTTTTAGTAATCCTAGCATTTTACCATATAAAGCAAATTTTTTAATTTTTGATGCTTATGGAGAGTATCACAATGCATTTAAAAGTATTGATAAAATAAATTCAAATTATCATTTTAAGTATTACACTACTGGAAAAAGTGATAATTCTAATAAACTGCGCATACCTATATGGTTATTTGAGGTAAATGATTTAGCATTGTTATTATCTGCGACCGAACATTCTCAATTATCGATAATTGAGAAAATGTTAAGATTGGTAAAAATCTTTGCATCTGATAATGAAAAATCTTTAGGATATAAGAATCATTTAATTGCGAAAGCTATTATTGATATTTTGTATACAAATCAGACTGCCGCAAGTAAACGAAATGAAGCTTTTTCCATTATGTCATCATGTTCAACTCCGCAATTTAGTTTAGATTCTCCTGTACAAGGAATTGGATATACAAGAAAGTTACGTGATTGCTTTTCTATTGATAATAACGGACAATTTTCAGAAAGCAATTTATTAATGGAGTATTTGTCAGGTTTTGTTAATGATGATTATGATAGTTTAGAATTAGAAAAAAATTATTTTTATACTTTAAAGGACTTAGAAAAGGCGTTAAATTTTGCATTAATTTCAGAAGGGATTTTACACAACGATAAAATATATAGCGATGCGATAACCTTAAAGGTTCGTTTTCATTCATTATTAATGGGAGAGTATGCTGAATTTTTTAGATATGACGAGTATATTGATAATAAGCAATATATCGCTACATTAATGTCTTGTGAAAATAATGGTAAAGCGCAAATTGTTAATTTTAATTTTGAAGACGTAGATGATTGGTTTGCTAGAGCAATTACTAAATTTTTTGTTAGATTATTGTTTGACTATTCTAAGTCAGTATCAAATCAGGTTCAGATACCATTCAATATAGTTTTAGAGGAAGCACACCGCTATGTTCAAAAAGATAACGATCAATATTTATTGGGGTTTAATATATTCGAAAGAGTAGCTAAAGAGGGGAGAAAACACGGAATAATTTTACATTTAATCTCCCAAAGGCCAGTAGAGCTTGCTGAAACTGTTATATCACAGGTTTCAAATTTCTTAATTTTTAAATTGACTCATCCTGTTGATATTGATTATATGAAACAGATGCTTCCAAACATTAATGCTGGAGTTATAGAAAAACAAAAAAGCTTGCAGTCTGGTACATGTGTGGCGTTTGGTAATGCGTTTAAAGTGCCTATAATAGTTCATTTTGAAATGCCAAATCCTGCACCGCTTAGCGGGAACTGTAATGTTTTAGATTGTTGGAAAATAAAGAGTTAATATAACTCTTTTTCTAGTAATTTAAGGTTATTTATTATATAATGGATATGGTGATTATATGTTTGAAAGTTTAGGAGAAAGATTACAAAATGCGGTAGACAAAATAAAAGGATACGGTAAAATAACTGAAGATAACATTAGCGATGTGGTGCGAGAAATAAGACTTGCACTATTAGAAGCTGATGTCAATTATAAAGTAGTAAAAGAATTTGTAAATAACGTTAAGGAAAAAGCTTTAGGCGAAGAGGTTAAAAAAAGTCTAAAACCGGGAGAAGTATTTGTTAAGATATTAAAAGATGAGTTAGTAGAACTTTTGGGTGGAGAAAAGAAGGATTTAAATGTAAATGGGAATCCAGCTACTCTTATGCTAGTGGGGTTACAAGGAACTGGTAAAACCACAATGATTGGAAAACTTGGTTTGATGTTACGAAAGAAATATCACAAGAAACCCTTGTTGGTAGCTTGTGACGTTTATAGACCTGCAGCAATCGATCAATTAAAACAAATTGGACGGGAATTAAATATTGAGGTGTATACAGAAGGAAAAGGAAATCCTATAGAAATATCTGGCAATGCGATTAAATATGCGAAAGAGAATGGCTTTGACTATGTTTTAATAGATACTGCCGGAAGGTTACATATTGATAATGAGTTGATGGATGAGTTAAAGAACATTAATGAAAATGTTAATCCACAAGAAATACTACTTGTAGTTGATAGTATGACTGGTCAAGATGCAATTAATGTTATTGAAGGGTTTAATAATACACTTCCACTAACTGGAGCTATTTTAACTAAACTAGATGGTGATACACGAGGAGGGGCAGCGCTTTCTATTCGTCATTTAACTAATGTTCCTATTAAGTTTGTGGGTATTAGCGAAAAAATGGATGGAATAGAAGAGTTTTATCCTGACAGAATGGCCACTCGTATTTTAGGCATGGGTGACCTTATGACTATGATTGAAAAAGCAGAAGAGGTAATAGACCAAGATGAGGCTTTAAAAACAGCGAAGAGAATGCAAAAGGGAGAATTTGATTTAGAAGATTTCTTAAGTCAATTAAAACAAATAAAAAAATTAGGACCTTTAGAGAATTTGCTTAAGATGATTCCAGGTGCTAATAAAATGGGACTTAATAATGTTAAGGTAAATCCAAAGGATATGGCACATATTGAGGCTATAATATTATCGATGACACCTCAAGAAAGAAAACATCCTGAAATTTTAAAAGCTAGTCGTAAAATTAGAATCGCAAAAGGTAGCGGAAGAACCGTAGAAGAAGTTAATCGTTTATTAAAACAATTTGAACAAATGAAACAAATGATGAAACAGTTAAAAAATGGTAATTTAAAAATGCCGTTTTAGGGTAAAATAAAAATGGATTTTCAAATCCATTTTTTAAACGTCTTTTCTTTTCATGTCACTTAATTCAAAGACTTCATTTGTCTTGTTGTCGACAAATCTAACGGAAAAATCACAAGCCTCTGCAATTCTTACCATATCACCAAATGATACACCACGACTTTCAACCTCATAATGAGATAGCGTGCAGTTCGCTATTTGCAAATAATCCGCCAATTGTTTTTGGGAAAGTTTATTTCTTTTCCTCATAAATCTAATTAATTTACCAATCATACTACTACCACCAATTTTATTATGCCAAAAAAGAAAAAGAATTATTCGCAATTGTTCAAATTGTATTTGAACAAATAAAAAAAAGTCATTTTTTCCCGAAAAAACTATTAATTTGGTAATTTAAGGCAAATAACATATTCATAAAACTAACTCCCTCATATGATAAATTAGATAAGGGGGATTTAATTATATGCTATTTAATAAGAAGTGTTGTTGCAACGACAGACAATTTGGCAATGGATTCGGATTTGGTGGTGGATATGCTAATCAACCAATGATGGAAAATCCTGTAGTAGAGCCAACTGTTACTAAATGTATTGAAAAAGAATTTTATCATGAAGTGCCACATTGTTGTCCAATTCATACTCACACAATAAACAAACATATTTACACACATACATATACTCCACAATATAGTTGTTCTGAGGAAGATGTAGTTATAAACAACGATTGTGGTGGATGTAATGGATTTTAAAAAGCACTTAGTGCTTTTTAATTTAAATTTATATATTTATCATAATATTCTTCTAGTGTTATGTTTTCCTGATAGATTATATTTGCTATTGTTATGCCAACATATCTATAATGCCAAGGTTCATATTTAAAACCAGTAATTTTAGTTTTATTTTCCGGATATCTTAAAATAAATCCATAATGATGCGCATTATTTTTCATCCATTCGAATTCTAGAGAATTTTCAAAATGATCATAATCGTTATTAGAACCCATCACATCTACTGCAAGTCCTGTTTGGTGTTCAGAATGTCCTGGACGAGCAGAGCATTTATCTGCATACTGACTACCTTTTTCTTTGATATAATTATTATATAATTGGTCCTGATAGTAATAATCACGATATGCAGAAACAGCAATTATTTTATATCCTAATGTGCTTGCATCACGACTTAATTGTTCAAAAGCGTCCTTGGCTTCTTTTCTTAAATATTTGTTTTCATATGCATATAAATTTGAAATTAATGTTAAATCGTTTGGAACGTATTCTATTGGCAGTTTATAATTTTTATTTACTAAAACGCTCTTAATATCTGGTTCATTAATAACTGTTATTTCTTTGTAATGTGATTTACCACTAAAATCAATATCTTTAGTATATAGTATTAATACTAATATAGATAAAACTATATAAATATATTTTTTTAAATTTTTATAGTTCATGTAAACATCACCACTATATTATATGAAAAGGGAATTAATTTTGGAATAAAAACCAGTTATGATATAATAAAAATAGGTGATGATATGGGTGATGTTATTTTAAAAAGAATAGAGTTAGATGATCAAAATTCGCTTGTCAAAATTCAGAGAATGATAAATAATGATGAAGATTTACGTAATGTTTTTTCCGGTCAAAGAAATACTGTTTCTAGACTTTTAAATGCATGTTATGTAGCGTTTATTCAACAACAAAAAAATACAATCGGTTTTGTTATGATTGTTGATAATGCGAGAACGCGCACACAGGAAGTTGATATTGGAATTTTAAAACCATATAGAAAGCAAGGATATGGAACGCAAGCATTATCGTTACTAAAAGATATTGTGATAGCTAATGATTTAGTTGTAGAAGCCCAAGTGAGCAATACTAATACAGCCGCTATAAGAACGGTTGTTAATAATGGTGGAGAATTGATTAGGCAAGATCAAGAACACAGCTATTTCGCTTTGGGACAAACTGAATCTGAAAAGAAAAAATAAAAAAATGAAGCGAAGGTGCTTCATTTTTATTTGTTTATTTTTTGATATTTTAATTCTCCCATTTGGGATGTTGGAACAAACCCAGCAGGAGCTTTTAATAAATCTGGAATTCTATTAACGATTGATGCACAAGTAAGTTCAACTGTATTCGGTCTAGTTACCACAAAAGTAGTATCTGGTTCGCCATATACAGTCCATTCATTTTTGTCACAATCTGTTTCAGAATAAACTTTTCCAATACATTCACTAACAATAGTGATACCTTCTTTGGTCTCGGTAGTAACAACTGCACTCATCCCAGTTGCATCACCAGCTTTAACAGTCATATTTAGAGTAGATGAGTAGATATCTTGTTCACAAGTCATAGGTACACATTTTTGTGTTTGACTAATTGGTGTTAGTCCTAATTTGTCACATAACCATCCATTAGTATTCCACATATAACTTGGAGCAAACTCTCCATTAATAATTAATTGATTTCTTTCTTCTTCACTAATTCTATCTATGCTAGCAACCTCATTGTCGAATTGTTCTAATGTAAGTCCTGCGCCATGAGCTTTAGCTAGAGCAATACCATAATCTTCGACATTGTATGAAGAAGATCCTTTAATTGCGGTGATGTTATGAGTAGCACCAGCGATAGTAGTAATTAAATTCCCCCAGAAAGCATCTTGATATCCACTTCCTGTAATAGTACAATTATTTTCTTTGGCAACTTTATCTAATTCTTCTGTTATTTTTGGTGAAGAATTAAAAGGATAGAATGCCTCTTCACAAGTAGTGATAGCATTTACACCATTTTGAGCACAAATCATCAGAACATCTTTTAGATCAGTCATTAAACTCATTGTAGTAACGATTGCCACATCAGGTTTAATATTTTTTAACAATGAATCTAATTCATTAACGTGGTTAATGTTTACACCAGTTATATCGCCACCCAAAACTGATGAAACGTCTTTGCCAATAACTTCTGGATTGATATCTACAGCACCAACAATTTCCATTCCATTTTCAATTGCATATCTCATAGTATAGATAGACATCTTTCCACAACCAATTTGAATAAATTTTATCTTTTCCATATATCCTCCATTCTTATCTTGATTATATAAATTTATGAATGTATTGTCAACAAAATTATATGGTAGTTTACATGCATTATGCATATATAAAGTTATAATTGTAAAAACTTAAAGCTACTAATGACATTTTCATAGGATAGGAAAAATATAAGTTTTATTGTATAATATATTTTGTAAGGGAGAGGCTTTTATGGATTTATTAAATATGCTTAACAATTGTTCTCTAGACGAATTAAATTCAATAGTAGATGATGCGATTAAAAAAGCGACAGAACATTCGGAAGAGAGGAGGGTTTTAGGCTTTGCTGAAAATTTAACTGCAATATCTAAAATCGCAACATATAAAGGCTTTATACATCCGGATTCTAGAATAAAATATAGTAATTGGTCTGCTAATACATACTCTATGAAAACAACAGATTATATTTATGAATTTGCTAGACACATTAAAAAAATGAACATTAATAATATTGGTTATTTGGTTAAGTCTGTAGAAGACTATATAAATATTTATTTTGGTATTGTGTCAGATGGAAAAGACATGAGAGATGCATACTTTGATCAAATAGCGTGGTCCACTACTAAAACAGATGATGAATATTTTGAAAAGATTGCTAGCTTTGAAATAGGGGATTTAAAGGGTAAAAATGTAGCAATGTGTACAGAAAGAGCGGCACTAGCTCAGAACTTATTATCATTATTTGGTATTGATGTTTATTACTGTATGGGATGTATTGAGAATAATGGAAAAGTAGAACCACATTGTTTTAATATAGCTCGTGCTAAAGATAAGTTTCTGTTACTTGATTATAGTCTTCCTGTATCAGTTTTTTCAAATGGTATAGCAGTTGATTTTGCACCGTTCCAAGGCGGTATCAGACTGGATGAAATAGAAGGTGTGTTATTGAATGGCGTAAATAAAAGTTTTGATGACTATGAATATGTTAAGAATTCTCAAGGGATAAAAAAGGTTAGCACAGGTCAAGTTCGTCTATATAAGGTTGGGAGTATGACATTGCAACAAGCAGAACTACAAAATATAGTTGCCTCTTTACCGCCACAAAAGTGATGTTTAATAAAAAATTATTAAGTTTATCTAAAGCTTGAAAGAGAGGAATAAAATGGAGAAATATGAAATATTAACAGGTGAAAATTTAAGCGAAGAAATATACTTAAAAACATGGGAATTAGATAATGAAACATTTGATGACAAAGATAAACTTTCTAAAGAACAGGCTCTAGAATGGTTTTATGCAAGTGAAAAGAGTACGATTGTGCTTTGGAATAATCATGAAAATGAACTTGTAGGTTATTTAACACCTTTTCTATTAAAACATAAATTTGCAACCGATTATATAGTATCTGATATTAATTATAAACAAGCTATCAATTCTCAAACTTTTTGTAAAATAAGAAAGAATGCTTCTGGTGATATTTATATTTTCAGTACAGTAATTAATCAAAAATATCGTGATAAAATATTAGAAACAGAAAATAAAAATTCTAAATTTTATAACAAGAAAACTTTTAAAATTTTGAATGAAGAATTAGTTAATTGGATTTATAGTTTAAAAAAGAACGGCGTTAATATAAAATATGTATTTGCAGAAAAAGTCAGTGCAGATGGTGAAAAATATCTAAAATCATTAAAAATGCAACCATGTTTTGTACTTAGTGATGATGCTAAGTATGCAAAAACATTTAGTCCAGATATGTTCGAAATGTGTGATAATGTTAATAAGTTACATATAAAAAACTATGTTGAAGAAAAATATGACAAATCAATTGTTGATAATCACGAATATTTGAGTTATAAAGATAATGAATTATGGTTTAAAGATGTGAATTTGTATAAGTTAGTTCAAGATTATAAAGCACCATTGGAAGTTGCTTACACGCCCATTATAACAGAAAGAATAAATTACTTAAAAAATTTATTTTCTGAAAAAATAAAAAAATATAAATATGGTGCAAATTATAATTATGCATATGCTACGAAAGCAAATTACTATAGTGAAGTTGTATTAACTGCATTAAAAAGTGTGGACATGTTAGAGTTTTCTTCGGCATATGATATTAACATAGTTCTATCTTTAGTAGAATGCGGAATAATTAAACCAGGTTTTAGAATGATTTGTAATGGTTTTAAAAACGAAAATTATATTGAAGTATTAAAAAAATTGTTAGATAAAAAAATTGATGTTATACCTGTTATTGAAAACGAAAAAGAATTTGAATTATTAAGTAGTTTGAAAGAATATAAAATTAATGTTGGTATAAGATATAATAGTGATTTCGAGGCACGTCTTATTAAGAATGATTTTTCTACCGAAGATGAGTTTGATAATCGTTTTGGTTTTGATGAATCAAAAATTTTTGATATAGCAAAAAAAATTAATGATTCAAATAATTTAGAACTTAAGATCTTTCATTTTCACTTTGGTGGTACAATTACGAATATAGATAATTATATAAAAGGATATGGAAATATATTTGATATATATTGCAAATTAAAAAAACTATATAATTCTTTAGAATATTTTGATTTTGGTGGTGGTTTACCAGTTAAGTATTCTATAGATTATGAATTTAATTATGATGAATTAGTGGATAAAATTGTGTATACAAGTTCTGTATTATCTAAGATAAATAATATAAAAGAACCTCATTTAATCGGTGAGCATGGAAGATTTACAGCCGCTGATCATAGTTTTTATATTTATAAAATAGATTTTACTAAACAAGCTAATAATCATAATTGGTATATTATAAATGGCAGTTTGATGAATATGACTCCTGATATGTGGGGAATTAATCAAGAATTTACCATTCTACCAATTAATTTGGCCCAAAATGATTCTATTCCAGTAATTTTAGGTGGTGAAACTTGTGACCCAGATGATAGATACTTTTTACAAGATGAGAATGTTAAAATAAATATGCCAAAAATAAATAATGGCGAAGAATTATATATTGCTATATTTTCTGTTGGAGCTTATCAAGAAATAATATCAGGTATTGGTGGTGTACATCATTGTATGATACCGGAAGGAAATGAACTGATAATATATAAAAATTCAAATGGTATACTTGAGTATTATGAACCAGAATCTGGACAAGAGGTATTAAGTCTTTTAGATTATGATAAGATGGATTACATTTTCAGGTTTATATAATAGTTAAAAGCAATATTAGGACAATGTTTGCCTAATATTGTTTTTTCTTTTTGGATTTCTCATTTTTTAAGTGTATTTTCCCCACACAACAATTTGTACATGTGTACAAATTTATTGCTTGTTGGACACCATTTATTATTACACCACATAGATTAATTTTTAGTAAAAACGGAAAATAATTGATTGTTTTTACACTGCGACTTATATCATGAAAATGATAACTTGTTTATATTGGATGTAGAAAAGTATACCTTACTCACAATAAAAAAATATATTAGAAATTATTTCAAAAATAAATCTAATATAAATGTTAAAACAAACAACAAAAAAAATACAATTAATTAGCAACGAGCGAGATTTTGATATAAAAAAAATTGATACAATTAAGCATCAATTAATCAACAATTTGGAGCGAATGAAGGAAACTTACCGAACACCTTGCAATCCTAAAATTGCGAGGTTTTATTATAGCTAAAAGAAGGAGGGCCATAATGAAATTAAATATAAAAAGATAGGAATATAACCAGAAATTATAGAGAACATTAACAAGTATTTAAAATGCAAAAACCCTGATATTATTTATTATAATAGGCATTTGGTAGGATTTGATAGAGCATAAGCCCACATAAAATAGTCATCGGAAATGAAAAAAAGCTTACTAATTATGAATTATGTAGATTACATAATGAATGATAGATTGTATTTTATAGATGGAATAAAAGAGCCATTTATTATTATAAGTTTGAAAAATTATGTTAAAAATTATTTTTAAAAAATGATAAATTGGAAATCTCGCGTAAAAAATATAAAATGAATGATAAACCTATAATCGGTCAACAATTAGACTTCAAAAGTGGTGTAAATCAGTTAACAAAAAAATAGTATAAATTTTCAGCAAGTCGTTTTTTATATGAAATTTATGATATAATATGACTGACAAAAAATTTATAATTTGTTGGTTGGAGGAATTATGAAAAAGGTTATTAGTTTAGCATTAATAATTTTTCTATTATTTGGAGTTTTGGGTTGTGAGAAAAAAGAAAACGCTACTGTGGAGAATAGTGATGATTTGGCGTTACAAGAAATTAAAGAAATTATTAATAATAACTCAAAACAAATTGAAAATTTAACAAATGAAAATTCAAAATTAAAAGAGCAACTTTCCCTATTGGCAGAAGAAAATAAAACATTAAAAGAAGCTGTTCAGGGATTAAATAGCGATAATAAATATAATGAACTAAATAAAAAAATTGATAATAAATATAATGAACTAAATAGTAAGATAATTGATAATACAGAAAGAATTTCAACAGCATCTAAACCTGTAAATACTTTAGCTGGTACTACTTGGAGTGGTAAAGTTAATTATATATCGTATATAGGAGGAAATTCTTCTACTGGTAATTATGGCGTTGTTAAACAAAAGCCAATCAAAATTAGCTTTTTGAATAATTCATGTTGGGTTGATGGAGCAAGTATAGCATGTAATGATTATGTAATAGGTGGCACTTATGGAGGTGCGTATATTATAAATGACGGTAGAATGTTTTTATCTAATGGAGCTGGTTTATCTATTTTGTATAAATCTACTACACCTTAAAATTTTAATAAATAAAAACACTTAATTTCAAACATAAATTAAGTGTTTTTATATCGTAAACATCCAATTAAATGACAACTAGAGGATTAACTTTCTATAAAAAAGCTCCAATGAGTATAGATGTTGTGGAAAAATTGTGATATGTATTGTATTGGGATTAAAAGGTATAAAAAAACTAACCATTAAGGTTAGAACCCTCTCAATCATGGAGCGGTTGTCGAAGACATCTACAACTTTAAATTTATAAATTTATGCACATCAGTTTCTTTACCATTAATTAAAAACTTAAAATTTTTATTTAAATATTTAGCTGTTTTATAAGGTATAGTAACAGCTTTTGGCCATTCAGCAAGTATAGTAACATCAAAATTATTGGCTGTTTCATAACTTACAAGCAAATCTGTATTTGAAATATAAATATCAACTTTTTTAATTTTTTGTATTTCTTTATTCATAGTATCTTGAATACTTGAATTTTCAGTTCTATGATAAGTTACATCTAATTTATCTGCTAATATTAAAGCTAGACCTATTAAAGATTTGATATCTTTTCCTTTTGAATGATCTATAATAGCTTGTTTTAATATTTCTTCCTCTTTCTTTGAAATATCATTTTTATCTATAAAGTTAGTAAATATTCTGCTACTTTCTATAGCATGATCGACTTTATCACCTTTACTTAAGCCGATGTCATGTAAAAGTGCAGCAGTCATTCCTAAATCTATAGTTCGTTCATCAACGAATAATTGTGATAAAATTTTATGTACATATTTTGCAACTCTTTTATAATGACCTAATCCGTGTTCCCAATCCCATTTTCCATCAGTTATAAATCTAATATTTTCAATTTTTTTAACTGTATCTAAATATCCAGTATTAGTTAATGTTTTATTGTATAAACTCATCCAAGAATCACCTTCTTATTTATTTTATCATAATATTTTGTTTTGACAAAATATTTAACACCCCTAGGTATTTTGACACAAGTATCAAAATTACCTGTGGGATTTTTTATGCAATAAAAAAATTAATCATATTTCAGATTAACTTATATGTAAATGTTCGAATAGTTCGAACAGATTCGTCAATGGAGCAAGTGACCGGAATCGAACCGGCATCCTAGCCTTGGCAAGGCCATATACTAACCGTTGTACTACACCTGCATAAGATATTAACATTATACTCAAAAATGTAAAAAATGTAAACTATTTTTATAAACTTCTTTTCAATTATAATAAATTTTATTATAATTGTTTCAGATAAGGTAGTATAAGGAGTGTAATTATGTTTTATATAGCTCAATTATTTGGATTAGTCGGATTAATTATTACTGTAATTAGTTTTCAACAAAATAATAAAAAGAAACTTTTAAATTATCAAATATTTTCTGGTTTATTTTTAGCGGTTCATTATTTTATATTAAATGCGATTACTGGCGTTTTTATGAATTTAATTGGTATAATGAGAAACATAATATTTATTAAGTATGGTAAAAAGGTGCCTCTAAAGTATAGTTATATAATTATTGCTGGTATAGTAGCTTTATCGTTTGTGTTTTATGATGGATTTTTAAGTTTATTACCAGGAGCTGCTTGTCTTGTTTATACTTTTGGAGCAAGCCAAAACAATCTGACAATAACTAGGTTTTCTGGCTTAATATCTAGTAGTTTATTTTTAATATATAATATAAAAGTATTAGCAATCGTGGCTGTAATTTCCACTATTATAGAACTTATTTCTGTTTCTTTAGCAATTTACAGATTTGATATAAAACAGAAAAAGAAGAAAAAATAAGAATGTTAATCATTCTTTTTTTTGTGTGACATATTTTTTAATAGAGGTGAATTATGAAAAAGATTTTTAGTGTGATCTTAATTTGTTTATCGGTATTTCCTCTGGGAATAGTACGCGCTAGTGAGCTTAAGCTAGCAGAAAATGCTAAGTCAGCTATTCTTTTAGAACCTACTACTGGGGAAATAATATTTGAAAAAAATTCTCACGAAAAACTTCATCCCGCATCTATGACTAAAATGATGTCAATGTTATTAGTGGTCGAGGCAATTGAAAAGGGAGTTATCAATTGGGATGACATTGTTACGGTTAGTGAAAATGCTGCCAGCATGGGAGGAAGTCAAATACTTTTAGAAGTAGGAGAACAAATGAGTGTAGATGATTTGTTTAAAGGGGTAGCTGTTGCGAGTGGGAATGATGCTGTAGTTGCTTTAGCAGAAAAAATAGGTGGTTCTGAGGCTATTTTTGTTGATATGATGAATGACAGGGCTAAGGAGTTAGGTCTGACAGATACTAATTTTAAAAATCCACATGGGTTGGATGAGGCAAATCATTATTCTAGTGCCTATGATATGGCAATGATTGCTAAGGAGTTAGTGAAGCATCCCAAAGTGTTAGAATATACTAGTATATATGAAGATTATTTAAGACAAAACACTGATCGTAAGATTTGGTTAGTAAATACAAATAAATTAGTAAGATTTTATACGGGTGTTGATGGTTTAAAAACAGGCTATACATCTTCAGCAGGTTATTGTTTAACTGCAACGGCTAAGAAAAACAATTCTAGATTTATTGCAGTTGTAATGGGAGAAGCTGATAGTAAAACAAGAAATAAAGAAATTAGTGAAATGCTAGATTATGCTTTTGCACAATATGAAGTGGAAACAATGCTAAGTACGAATAGTGTAGTAGCTACTAAGGAGATAGAAAAAGGAAAACAAAAATATGCAGAGATTGTACCTTTATATGAAGTTACATTTTTAAATAAAAAAGGAACAAACAAACAAAATGCTTCATATGAAATAGAAACTGATCTATTAAAGGCTCCAATAAAGCATGGGGATATTGTTGGTAATTTGGTTATAAAACAAGATAATGAGGTCATAAGAACAGTTCCGGTCACAGTAAAAATAGATATAGAAAAAGCAAATATATTGGAACTTTACTGGAGACATTTAACTGATATTTTTAAAGGAGACGTTAATTTATAGTATTTTTAGTTAAAGATTGGTCATATTAATATCGAAAGGAGATTAATATGAACGAAAACATAGAATTATTGGAATATATTTATCAAAATGCAGAAATGGGGTCTTTCACTTTAACTACTTTAATTAATGAATTACAAGATAAAGAAAATAAGATTAAAAAGATAGTCGAAGATGAAATTAAGGAATATGAAAAATATTTAAAGAATAGTAAAACTTTAATCGAGCAGAGTAAGTATGATTTAAGGGAAACTGGTATGATGTCAAAAATGGGTGCCAGTATGGGAATAAAAAAGGAAACTAGAAGTGATAATAGTGATGCGGCTATCGCACATATGATTATTGAAGGTCTTACTATGGGGGTTGTTGATATTTCTACTAAAATAAAAAATTATAAAGATGTTGCTGATAAAAAGGTTATATCTTTGGCAGAAGATTTCTTAAAGTTTCAAGAAGATGAAATTGAGAGATTAAAAGACTTTTTATAGAATATACTTGGTATATTCTTCTTTTTTATTAATAAAATGTAGTGGTGATAAAATGAAAGTAAATTATAAAAAATTGATTTTAATAGTTTTAGGGACATTTTTAATTGGAGGATTTTTTAGCTTTTTTATTCCTAACAGTAGAGGATTTTATTCATCACTAGAAAAGCCACCATTAAGTCCGCCAGGAATACTTTTTCCAATTGCTTGGTCTATACTATACATATTAATGGGAGTATCTTTATATATAGTGAGCGAGTCTGATATAAAAAAGGAAGAAAATTACTTAATATATATTATTCAGCTAGTGGTAAATTCTTTGTGGACATTATTGTTTTTTGGATTTAATTTACAATTCTTATCTTTTTTGTGGATATTATTATTAATAGTGTTGGTAGTAGTTATGATTGTTAGTTTTTATCAAACAAATAAAGTGGCCGGATTACTTCAAATTCCTTATTTATTATGGTTGGTGTTCGCTGCGTATTTAAATTTGGGCATTTACATATTAAATCGTTAAAAGATATGTAAAGTTCATGATAAACAAATTGAAAATCAAGGGTATATATGCTAAAATGTTAATAACCTGAGTTGTAAGGAGGTTAATTATGGAAGTATATGTACCTGATATGTATCAAAAAAGCATCTATGCGATAGATTATCAAAAATTGTACAATAGGGGAATTAAATGTTTATTATTTGATTTAGATAATACTTTAGTTCCGGTAAAAATGAAAACGCCTAGTAAGAAGATTAAAAACTTATTTAATGATTTAAAAGATAAAGGGTTTAAAGTAATTATCTTTTCTAATAGCTCAAAAAACAGGTTAAAACCGTTTAAAGATGAGTTAGAAGTAGATTGTGCAGCTAGTGCGAAAAAACCTTTTAAAAAGAAGTTTTTACAAATTTTAAATGAATTTGGTTATCAAATAAATGAAGTGGCTATTATAGGTGATCAAATGCTTACTGATGTTGTAGGCGGCAATAAAATTGGGATTACTACTATTTTGGTTAATCCTATCAGCAAAAAGGATTTGTTTTTTACTAAGTTTAATCGTCTGATAGAAAAAAGAATAATGAAAAAGTTAAGAAATAAAGATCTGTTTGTTAAAGGACGATATTATGAATAAGTGTGTAGGCTGTGGCGCAATACTGCAAATAGGCTCTAAAGAACAAGAAGGGTATACTGTAGATACTAATAAAAAATTATGTGAGCGTTGTTTTAGAATTAATAATTATGGTGATTATAAAGTTATTGTTAAGGATAATGAGGAATTTGTTAATATACTAAAAAGAATTAATGAGACAAAAGATTTAGTAGTATTAGTGGTGGATTTATTTAATATAAATCAAGAACTTTTAAATTTATCTAAACTTATTAAAAATCCTATCCTATTAGTATTATCAAAAAGAGATTTACTTCCAAAATCACTTTTTGAAGAGCGAATATTAGAATATATGGATAGATTTTGTTTGAACGTTGTTGACAAGATAATCATCAGTAGTAATAAAAATTACCAGTTTGATGAACTATATGAGAAGATTAATTTATACAAGCAGAGTAAAAATGTTTATGTTGTAGGATTTACTAATGCCGGTAAATCTACCATGATAAATAAACTACTATATAATTATTCTGATGTTGATACTAGAATCACTACAAGTGTGCTTCCTTCAACAACATTAAATAGTATTGAAATTGTTATGAATGAAGAATTAACCCTAATTGATACTCCGGGCCTTTTAGATAATGGTAATATCATTAATTATGTAGATGGCAAGGATTTAAAGAAAATAGTGCCTACAAAAGAAATAAAACCAATAACTTATCAAATTAAGAAAAGTCAAATAGTAGAAATAGATAAATATGCATTTGTAGAGTGTTCAGATGCTAATATTACTTTGTTTATGTCTAATCTTTTAAATATTAAAAGAAGTTATAAGGCACAGAATTTTAGCGATTTTAAAACTTATGAAATAGACGTAAAGAAGGGTGAAGATATAGTAATAGTTGGCTTAGGTTTTATTAAGGTTAGCAAAAATGCAAAATTTAAAATACATGTTTTAAAAAATGTATTAGTTTATGTAAGAGACTCGCTTATTTGAGTCTTTTTCGTTGCTTTTTAATTGTTTTGATGTTATTATTAGAATAGCAAGAATAGGGTGATATTAATGTTAGGTAATATTATAGGAATAGAAGAGAATACAGTATTAATCAAACTAAATATAGATTTAAATAAGTTTGATTCTTTAATTAATCTTCATGTTATTATGGAAAATGGAGATAACAAAATTATTGGTGAAATTGTTGATATCAAAGATGGAATTGCTTATGTTAATTTATTAGGTGAAATTATCAATAATAAGTTTGTATTTGGTGTTATTAGAAAACCATCATTTGCGTCTACTGTAAAATTAATTTCTAAAGAAAAAATACCAATGATTATTGGACTTGAAAATTTCAAAGAAAATAAAGCATTACTTATTGGGCATAGCCCAATATATGAGGGTGTTGAAATAGGCGTAGATATTAATGCATTTTTTAGTAACCATTTTGCTATATTTGGTTCTACTGGAAGTGGTAAGTCATGTAGTGTTGCAAGAATATTTCAAAATTTATTTGAAAAACAACAAGCCATTGCTTATCGCGCGAGTATATTTATTTTTGATGCTTATGGTGAATATCATGATGCATTTAAAGACATTGGCAAAAAAGTGCCGGAGTTAAATTTTAAAGCGTATACTACAAACACTAACTTTTCAGATACAGAAATAGTGAAAATTCCTCTTTGGTTATTAGATACTGATGATATCGCAATTCTTCTAGGGGCCGAGAAACCAGGCCAACTTCCTATTATTGAAAAAGCACTAAAACTTGTAACTATTTTTGGTCGTGAAGAAGAAATTGTTATTAAACATAAAAATGATATTATTGCTCGTGCAATATTAGATATTTTATCTAGTGGAAGACCATCCCCACAAATTAGAGACCAAGTGTTTTCGGTATTATCGCACTATAATACCAAAGATTTAAATTTAGAAACGCAAGTATTCCAGCCGGGATATACTCGTCCATTAAAACAATGTTTACTTATTGATGCAACGGGTAAAATTAGAGAAATGGAATTGTTAACTAATTTTATTGAGAGCTTTTTGGATGATAATCTAGAACTTAATTTACCAGATGGGACTTTCAAATATGGATTAAAAGAATTGCAGGATGCGTTTGATTTTGCTTTAATTTCAGAAGGTATATTAAAAAGTGATAAAGTCTACGATGAAACAAATGTTTTAAAGGTGCGCCTTCACTCTTTAGTTAATAGTAATGAAAGTAGATATTTTGAAGTAGATAAATATGTAACTAGAGAAGAATATATTAGAAGTTTAATTACTGCTTCAAACGGTAAGAAAGCTCAAATTATTAACTTTAATATAAATTATGTCGATGACAGATTCGCAAAAACATTAACTAAAATTTATTCAAAAATGTTATTTAATTATTCAAAAGAATTGGATAAACGTGCGACCTTACCTTTCCATATCGTACTAGAAGAAGCACACCGTTACGTTCAAAACGATAATGATATAAACTTATTAGGTTATAATATATTTGATCGTATTACTAAAGAAGGAAGAAAGTATGGAGTCATTTTAGGGCTTATATCTCAAAGACCATCAGAACTTTCAGAAACTTCATTATCACAATGTAATAACTTCTTAATATTTAAGATGTTACATCCATTGGATGTAGATTATATTAGAAAAATGGTTCCAAATATCACTAACGAAATAGTTAAAAGACTGCGCATTTTACAACCTGGAAATTGTATTGCATTTGGTAATGCTTTTAAAGTTCCGGTACTTGTAAAACTTGACATGCCAGATCCATCCCCATCTAGTAGTAGTTGTGATATCAGCAAGGTTTGGTTTGTAAGTAGAAAAGAAAATAATTGACAAAATGAACTAATAATTATAAAATTAAAATAGACAAGGAGTAAGATAGTATGGTTAGAGTAAGTACAAAATTTAATTCAACAAACCACCCGGGGGGGGGTATTTAAGTAACCATACTATAATAAAAGAAATAAATAAACACGAAACAATTTTAGAAAATCCATCATTCTAAAATTTGTTTTCGTGTTTTTTTGTATGCCTTGTTAAGAATAGGAGGAGAAAAAGAATGAAGAAAAAAGGATTTACACTAATTGAATTACTAGCGGTAATAGTAGTACTAGCAATAATAGCACTAATCGCAACACCAATAGTAATGAATGTAATTAGTAATGCACAAAAAGGAGCAGCAGAAAGAAGTGCAGATAACTACGTTAAAGCAGTAGAAACATTAATCGCAACAAAGAGATTAGATGGAGAACCAGTAGAAGATGGAACATATGAAATTGATGAAAACGGAAATCTTGAATTTGGAACTGTAGAGTTGAGTGGAACAAAACCAAATGGGGGAAGCATCAAAATAGAAAATGGACAAGTGGTTAAAGAAAATACTTCAATAAAAGTAGGAGATTATACAGTAGTATATGAGGATGGAGTAGCATCTATTAAAGAATTAGCCAAACTATTAGATGTATGTAGTTTACAATCATCAACTCCAAATGTTGCAGGAGCAGAATACCGATGTAACTTAGGAAAAGAGACGAGAAGCTTTTATGTATTAGAAGCAGGAACAGCAAGCAAACCAGCAACATTAATGCTAATAGGGAACTATGATTTAAACACATTAGCATGGTGTACAAGTGGAAATGATAATTCGTGTGACGCTAATGGGTTAAATACAAAATTAGACGAAATCTCAGAAGTTTGGGCAAAATTAGATAGAAGTCAAATAGGAATACCAAGTGCGAATCAAATAGCAGTAGCAGAAGGCTTAGATGATAATTCATATACTATGGATACACAATTAACTCATGAATGGTTATATGATTGGGGTGGCAGCTGTGAAGCAGGATATTGGACATCTACACCTGATGGTAGTGATGCTGCATGGATTGTAGATTGCAGTGGTAGTATGTATATGGATAGTGTTAATTTAGATGATAGTTATGGTGTTCGCCCTATTATAACTTTAGGTATATAAAATGTAAAAGATTTTAGATAGAAAGCTAAAATCTTTTTTGTTGTCGATAAAAAGTTATTAAATATAACAAAAAAACTTTAATTGTGGTTTTATAAGTGCTATAATTACTATGGAGGTAATAGAATGAATAAAGAAAAAAATAGTAAGTATGGGCTATTAAAAGTATTAGGAATCACATTTTTAATTTTTGCAGGATTAACTATGATTGTTCCAACAGGTTATTATAATGGAAAGACTTTTACTGGTGGAGAAACTGCCCCAGTAGGATTATATGGGTTATTTATTAATCCAACTTATAGTTTTGGAATTTTTGCTCAATATCTAGTTTTATTTTTAACTATTGGAGGATTTTATGGTGTGTTAAATAAAACAGGAGCATATTCCAAATTAATAGATGGAGTTGCGAAAAAGTATGAAAATAAGAAAACATTATTTTTGGTTTTAACAATAGTTTTATTCGCGTTATTAAGTTCTATTGTAGGTTCTCAATTAGCTTTATTTATATTTGTACCGTTTGCAATAGCAATATTAATGACATTAGGGTATGATAAGTTAACAGCGCTAGCAGCCACAGTAGGCGCAATTTTAGTTGGAATTATTGGATCAACTTATGGAACTTCAGTAGTATTTAAAAGTTTCATGAGTATAGATGTTAACAAGGGGATACTGTTTAAAGTAATCTTCTTTGCTGTAGTAACAACTTTATATACATTGTTTGTGGTTAAAAGAAATAAAAAATGTATTCAAAATGAAGTGATTGTTGAAAAGCCAAAACGTAGTAAAAAGAAAAAAGACGATGTGAAGGCGTTGGAAAAGAAGGAAGAGGTAAAAAAAGTAGAAATTCCTTTATACAATTTAAAAGAAGAAAACAAAAGCATTATTCCGTTAGCAATAATTTTAGGATTCTTTGCAGTACTTATATTAGTTGGTATGTTCAATTGGTATCATACTTTTGGAGTAGAGTTATTCAATAGCATTCATAGTGCAATTATGGATTTTGAAGTTGGTGGAATAAAAATATTTGCTAAAATATTTGGTTCACTGCCTGAAATTGGTTATTTTGGAAATTATGATTTAACTGCTATTATATTAATTGTAACTGTATTAATTGGTTGGGTTTATGGAAATAAATTTGATGAATTTGTAGATGGATTTGTAAAAGGCGCTAAAGAAATGGTTCTACCAGCAATATATGTAATGTTAGCATCAGTGATTTTTGCAGTTATGGTTAATAATTCATCTAATATTAGTGCAACTATTGTTAACTTTTTAACTGGTATGGTTGAAGGATTTAATGTAATAGTGTTATCTTTAATAGGTTTAGTTAGTAGTTTCTTCTTTAACGATTTTCCATATTTAGTTAATGGCATTTATGGAGTTTTAGGAAGTTATGATGCAGTACTTACTCCAGTTATCACATTAGTGTTAAGTGCTATGTATGGAATTGCTATGATGATTTTACCAGTAAGTATCACTTTAATAGCTGGATTAAAATATATGAACATTTCTTATAAAGAATGGGTAAAATATATTTGGAAATTCTTGGTAGGGATTTTAGTTGTTACACTATTATTTGCTTTAATTGCCTTAGCAATCATTAAATAACAATCTTTAGATTGTTATTTTTTTGTGGCAATTAAAATATAAATATGTTACAATTTAAGTGAGATATATGTAGTTAGGAGTTGGAATTATGAAATGTAAAAATTGTGGTGTTGAGGTAACAAATGGTAGTCAAGTTTGCAGTTCTTGCGGGAAAAATATTGAAGTGGCAGAACAAGTTGTTGTTACTCCTGTAATCGAATCACAGAATGTATCTGACGGAGTTGCAATGTTCAATAAAGAGTATGAATCAGAGAAGCCCAAAAGCAAGGTGGCATTAATAATTATAATTATAGTCGCGTTACTTGTTATAGTTATAGGCGGAGCTTTTTACTTTCTTAGAAGTCCTAAAATGATTTTAACAAAAACATTTAATCAAGTATTTGCTACTTTGGAAAATTCTATAGTAACTTTTGATACTATAAAAGGTTCTCTATCGATAGAAGTGAAATTTCCTGAAGTAAGCGATGAAGAGACGATTCAAAGCTTACTTAATGACATGTTCATTAATATTGGTTATGAAATAGATTATAAAGGAAAAACGTCTTTAGTAAGTTTTAATACTAAATATGATAATGGCAAGCTTTTGGATGCAGATGTTTATTTAAAAAACAATAAAGGATATGTACTATTAGACGGGTTATATGATAAATATATTAGTGTAGATTTAGAAAACACAGATAGTATATATGATAATGCTGGTGATACTGATTCACAGAAGACATTATTTTTAGAGGTAAAAAATGCAATTACAAAATCTTTAAAAAGTGAGTATTTTGAAAAATCAAATACTGAAATAGTTGTTGGGGCAGAAAAAGTAAAGGTAGCTAAAAACAGTTTAGTAGTAAATTCAGAAATGCTTAAAGATATATTGAATATTTTAAAGGAAAATGATAACTTTCTAGAAAGTGCAGCAAATGTTTCTAATATAACTAAGCAAGAAGTTATTGAACAACTTGAAGATATATTAGATGAATTAAATGACAAGGATAATTATTTAACAATTTCTGTTTATACTAAAGGTTTAGTGAATGATGTTGTTGCAGTTGAATTTGCTACAAAATCCGAAACTGTAACGGCTACTTCAGTAGCAAATAATCAATTTAAATTTGACTTTATCGGTGAAGAAGATAAATTTAGTGGAGTAATTACATTAACTACTAAAAACAAACAAACTGTGATTGATTTAGAAATCAAAGATGTTAAAGATGAAACTATGATGGAATTAATACTTGGTGTTGAAAATGAATATAATGTTAATTTAAAAAATGTAGATGTTAGTAATAATATAGATGTGTATTCTTTAACAGAAGAAGACAGCACGCAAATATTAATGTCTTTGATGGAACAACCTGGAGTTATTAAATTGATCGAACAACTTAATGATTTATCATTTGGATATGAAGATAATCTTTATGGTGATGATTATTATGAGGAAGACTATTATATAGATACTGAATACTAATTGTAAAGAAAAATAACCATGTGGTTGTTTTTCTTTTTTTTAGATGTTATAATGATTGTCGGAAAGAGGTTATTATGAAATTATTTATTACGTTATTAGTAGGATTATTTACTGTCGCAGGAGCATTATTAGTGATTTTATCTAAAAATAATAAAAAAGTTATTGATGCATCTGTTTGCTTAGCATTTGGAGTAATGGTATCTCTTGGCATCTTAGAACTTTTGCCAGAAGCATATGAATTAATTACATTAAATGTTAATAAACCTTATAATATAGGAATGTTAGTATTATGTGTTGTTGTGGGAGTATTTATATTGAGAACATTAGATAATTTTGTTCCAGATCATGAACATGACCATAAAAACGATAAGGAACACAAATTAAACTTGTTTCACATTGGAATTATCTCTTCGATAGCATTAGTGATTCATAATATTATTGAAGGTATTACTTTATATAGTACATTAGTAATGTCTTTAAGTTCTGGTGTTATGATGGGACTAGCTATTGGAATACATAATATTCCAATAGGCATGGTAATTGCTTCAACTTTTTATAAGAAGACCAATAGTAAATTAAAAACAATATTAATTAGTGTATTAATTTCTTTATCAACTTTTATTGGTGCATTACTTACATATCTTTGTAGTGGATATGTAATGAGTGAACTATTTGAAGGAATCTTGTTAGCGATAACATTAGGAATGTTAGTTCATATTTCGATTTTTGAATTATTACCACAAATTAAAGAAATTGATAATAAAAAATTTAGTGTTGGAATTATTATTTTAGGAATTATAATTATGTTAATTAGCTTAACAATATAATTCTTTTTTTAATTTACTAAAACGAACAAATGTATTATAATTGTCTTAGGTGATATTATGGATAGAATAGTTATGCATATAGATGTTAATAATGCTTTTTTATCTTGGACTGCTATTGATTTATTAAATCGTGGGTATAAGTATGATATTCGTAATAGTTATGCAGTAATTGGTGGAGATGAAAGAAAGAGAACAGGAATAGTTTTAGCAAAATCTACAGCTGCTAAAAAAATGGGAGTATATACAGGTGAAACTTTATTTAGTGCTCGTAAAAAATGTCCGGCTTTAAAAAGTTACCCACCAAATTATCAATTTTATGTGGAAATGTCTAATAAGCTATTTAAACTCTTAAGTAAATATTCACCGGATATTGAAGTTGCTTCTGTAGATGAATGTTATTTAGAATATACTGGTGTAAAAAATTTATATGGCGATGAAATAGAGTTTGCTAAAAAATTGCAGAAGGAAATTTTTGACACTCTAGGATTTACTGTAAATGTTGGAATAGCTAATAACAAATTATGCGCGAAGATGGCATCTGATTTTGAAAAACCAAATAAAATTCATACACTGTATTCATATGAAGTAGAAAATAAAATGCATGGCTTAGATGTGGGTGAATTATTTGGTATTGGTAAAATGAGTGCTAAGAAATTATATGAATTAGGAATTAAAACGATTGGTGATTTAGCAAACTCTGATCCATATTTTTTATATAAATATTTTAAAAATCAAGCTATGGTAATGATTAACAGTGCGAAAGGAATTGATAATTCTTTAGTAATTAGTGAATCGGAAGAGTTAAAAGGAATAGGCAATGAAATTACTTTAGACCATGATGTTTCATCTAAACAAGAACTTGAGCAACATTTATTATATTTAGCGGATAAAGTAGCAAGAAGACTTAGAGGCACTAATCGTTATGCATTTGTAGTGGCAGTAATTTTAAAAGACAAATACTTTAAACGTATTTCTAGACAAAGAAAATTAAAAAATGCCACTAATGTAACTGATGAAATTTATCAGATAGCAAAAGATGTTTTAGATGAGTTTGATGAATTGGAACCAATTAGATTAATTGGATTGCGTTTAAATAATTTAGTTGATAAGGTGGAAATACAGGTATCTTTGTTTGATGATATAAAGGTGCATGATAATAATGAGAACTTAGATAAAATGGTAGATAAACTAAAAGACAAATTTGGTAGTAATATTGTAAGGAAGGCGTCACTTATAAATGTTGATGATAAAAAGAGAATAGAAAAAGGAGTTAATAAAAAATTATTATAATTCATAATTCGACTTTATTCGACATATTTTTGTGTAATAATAGTATTACTTTATGCATAATGTTATCGAGAAAGGAAAAGTATGGAAAAAATAAATTATTGTGCTGATGATATTGAATTATCATCAGTTATTTATAAATCTACCGAGGTTTTTGCGACAATTAGGGCAATGATTTTAAAATTAGATGAGCGAGTTGTGAGTTTAGAAGAGAAAAAAATGTTATCTTTATTTTTAGGAATAAGAAGTACAGATAATAGAATTAACAGAATGTTAAGCGAATTTTATGGGGATTTAGAGTTAGTGATTGAAATTACTAAATTAAAGGATAGTCAATCAATTAATATATATGAACGAGAATTTCAAGCTGTAATGCAGTTGTTAAAGATTCAATTTGGATTTGAAGTATTTATGCTTGAATTGTTGGAAAATCCTTTTATATTAAGGTTACATGAATATTATAATTACCCTATAGATGCAGTGAAAAATAGATTGAGTGAGGCCCCTGATTCTAAAATTTTAACAAAAACTTTACAAAATTGATTTTTTGTGCTAGAATACAGAACCGAATGAAGAAAGAAGGGAAATAATATGTCAGAATCAAATGTATTTCACAATTTAAAATTAGAAGATAACGTTTTAAAATCAGAAAGGAAAGTAATTTCAAAAGCAGATTGCCGTTTAAACGGGAATGAGGAACAATTACAAGCATTTATTGATTACTATGGTTTTTTTGCATCAAGATTAACTGCTCATGGAACAGTAGGCGGAACTATTGGACTTACAGAAAGAGAAAGATTAGCTTCTTTAGCCTTTAGATATGATAGACTTAGTGATGCTGATAAGGCTGTATTAGAGTTCATTAAAAGAGAAGTTTCAGAGATAGTTACAAAAGCAATTAAATTAACTGGAGAAGAGGCTACTAATTTTCAAGCTTATTTTAAACAATTAGTTGCTATGGAATTATTAGAAAATAATTTGTATAATGGAACTGCATACGCTACCAAAGAAGGTATAATGCTTGATTATAAAATTAGTAGAATATCTAGATATTTGGGTATTCAATTAAATGTGGAAGAGATTGCAGATTTTACAATAGGTTATGATGGATCTTGTATAAAAATTAATGGTCAAGATTATTATAGAAGCGAACAAGGTGAAGCTCGACCAGCAAAAAAATTTGGTATCAGATTTTGTAAATAAATAAAGCTTGACAAAGAATAATATTATATGTATAATTAAAGAGATGAAAAAAGGAAAGCAGGTATTCACACCTCACCCGATGTTCTATTAAACGTGGGTTTAATGCCAAATAATTTATAATGTATAAATATTGGGATTAAAGTGGATACTGTGCGTATTCACTTTTTTATGGAGGTGTTATTTATAGCAAGTAAAGAAAGAGATTTGTTTATTAATGAACAAATACGTGCGAAAGAAGTAATGGTAATTGGGCCAAATGGGGAACAATTAGGAGTTAAACCAATAAAGGATGCATTAACTTTGGCGAGTTATGCAGGATTTGATTTAGTATTAATCAATATGAATGTAACTCCACAAGTTTGTAAAATCATGGATTACAACAAGTATAAATACGAAAGTAAGAAAAAACAAAAAGAAAACATGAAGAAACAAAGAGAAGCTAATTTAGATGTTAAAGAGTATCGTCTATCAGTAACAATAGATGTACATGACTTTAATACTCGTGTTAATAATGCTAGTAAATATTTAGAAAAAGGACACAAGATTAAAGTAAGTATTCGTTTTAAAGGTAGAGAAATGGCTCATCCAGAATTAGGTAAAGATGTATTACTTCGATTTGCTGATGCTGTAAACAAAATTGCAGATGTGGAACAAGAACCTAAGATTGAAGGACGTTTCATGAATATGCTACTAATGCCAAAGAAAGATAAATAGGAGGAAATAATATGCCAAAACAAAAGACACATAAAGGAACTGCTAAAGTTATTAGCAAAAGAAAAAATGATGTTAAAATAGGTCATCCAGGAACTAGACATAATACTGGAAAGAAAAACGCTGCTTCAAACAGATGTGGAAGAAGTGCTTCTTCAATGAGTAAAGCAGATATGAACAGATTAAAAGATATTATTTAATTATAGGAGGAAATAAACATGACAAGAGTTAAAGGTGGAACAATTCATCGTGCTCGTCGTAAAAAAGTATTAGACGAAGCAAAGGGATATTTTGGAAGTAAACATAGATTATACAAAACTGCTAAAGAACAAGTTATGCATTCAGGAAAATATGCATATAGAGATAGAAGACAAAACAAAAGAGATTTCAGAAAATTATGGATTACAAGAATCAACGCTGCTTGCCGTATGAATAATATTAGTTATTCTAAATTCATGAATGGTCTTAAGAAAGCAGAAGTTGTTATTAACCGTAAAATGTTATCAGAATTAGCTATTGATAATCCTAAAGCATTCAGTGATTTAGTAGCAATTGCTAATGATGCATTAAATGGAAAAACAAACTTTGTAGAAAAAGAAGTTAAAGTAGAAGCTAAAGCAACTGCTAAGAAAGAAACTACAAAAGATGAAACAGTTAAAGAAGAAGCAAAAGATATTTCTAAATTAACAGTAGCAGAATTAAAATCTATGGCTAAAGAAAAAGGTGTAGAAGGATATTCTACAATGAAAAAAGCTGAATTAATCGACGCTTTAAAATAATCATTTAATATGATTATTTTTTTTATTACTGTGATATAATTAATGTGGTGATAGTATGAAAAAAATATTAACAATGGATGGTAATGAAGCTGCAGCACGTGCTTCATATATGTTTACTGAAGTTGCAGGAATTTATCCAATTACTCCATCTAGTCCAATGGCAGAACACATTGATGAGTGGAGTAATAAGGGTGAGGTAAATTTATTTGGAGATAGAGTTAAAGTAATTGAGATGCAGAGTGAGGCTGGGGCAGCGGGATTAGTTCATGGCTCATTAAAAGCAGGATGTTTAACTAGTACATATACCTCTAGTCAAGGATTATTATTAATGATACCTAATATGTATAAAATTGCAGGAGAAATGCTTCCTTGTGTTATTCATGTGGCCGCAAGAAGCCTTGCTACTCATGCTTTAAGTATTATGGGGGATCATCAAGATGTGTATGCAGCTCGTCAAACAGGATTTGCTATGTTAGCATCATCCTCAGTTCAAGATGCATTTAATTTATCTTTAGTGTCACATCTTTCAACTATTGATTCAAAAATTCCTTTTATGCATTTTTTTGATGGATTTAGAACAAGTCATGAGCTTCAAAAAATTGAAGTTTTAGAGAAAGAAGATATTAAAGACTTAGTAAACTATGATATGGTAAGTGAATTTAGAAGTCGTAGTATGAATAGTAGTAGCGTATTTACATCAGGTACTGCCCAAAATGATGATATTTATTTTCAGGCTACTGAAGTTAGAAATGAATATTATAATAAGGTTCCTGATGTTGTTAATGGTTATATGGAAAACATTAATAGTATAATGGAAACTAATTATAAACCATTTAATTATTATGGAGTATCAAACCCTAAAAAAGTTATTATTGCGATGGGGTCTGTTTGTGAAACTATTAAAGAAACTATTGATGTATTAATTAAAAACAAGTATGAAGTTGGGTTAATAGAGGTTCATTTATATAGACCATTTAGTGTAAAACATTTGTTAAATGTTTTACCAGAAAGTGTAAAGAGTATTGCTGTATTAGATCGTACTAAAGAACATGGAAGTGTTGGAGAACCATTATACTTAGATGTGGTTGCAGCTTTAAAAGAAAAAGACATAACTATTGTGGGTGGAAGATACGGTCTTTCTAGTAAGAATACTGATCCTGCTCAAATAAAAGCAGTATATGATATGTTAGATAATCCAATAAATAATTTTACCATTGGAATTAATGATGATGTAACTCATACTAGTTTAGAAGTAGAAGCTTTATTTAAAACTAATAACAGTCGTGAATATTTAATATATGGTTATGGTAGTGACGGAATGGTTAGTGCTTCTAAATCAATTATTAAATTAGTTGGGGATAATACTGATAATTATGTACAAGGTTATTTTCAATATGATTCTAAAAAATCAGGAGGAATTACTAAAACACATTTAAGATTTAGTGATGAAAAAATTAGATCCACTTACTATGTTGATCATCCTGAATTAATTGCGGTAACAAAAGATTCTTATTTAGAAAATTTTGATTGTTATTCTAATTTAAGTTATGGTGGAACTTTTGTTTTAAATACTATTAAAACTGGTGAAGAATTAAATAATTATTTACCAAATAAATTTAAGAAATTTATATTAGAAAATAATATTAACTTTTATATTATTAATGCACATTCTCTTGCAATTAAATGTGGACTTGGTAATAAGATTAGTACTGTTATGCAAAGCGCAATTTTGTACCTAGCTAATATGTTAGATTATAATTTCGCAAAAGATAAGATGAAAGAATATGCTTATAAACGTTATTTTAAAAAAGGTAATGCGGTAATTGAAGCTAATTATAGTGCAATAGATGAAGCTATTAATTACTTAGAAAAAGTTCAATTAACAATCACTGAAGAAGAGGACATAGTTGAAAATAGTTCTAGTGTGTTTGAATATATGAGTAAAAGAAAAGGAGACTTACTTCCTGTATCAGCATTTAAAAATCTACCAGATGGTAGATTTGAATCAGGAACTAGTAAGTTAGAAAAACGTGCAATTAGTGAGATCGTTCCACGCTGGTTAAAAACCAATTGTATTGAATGCAATCAATGTTCATTAGTTTGCCCTCATGGAGTTATTAGACCGTATCTTCTAAGCGAAGAAGAATATAATAATGCGCCAGAGTTTATTAAGGATAGATGTAAGGAAGCTATTGGTAAATTTGACGGCAAATATTACTTTATTATGGGAATATCAATTAAAGATTGTACAGGGTGTGGGCTATGTATTAAAACATGCCCTGGAAAATCTACAGTAAAAGCTTTAATTAGTGAACAATTAGATACAGAACTTAAAAATAGGGAACAAGAAGTATTTGATTATTTAAGTTCTAATATTAAGGATAAAGGTTTAGTCCCAAAAACAACTATTAAAGGAACTCAATTCGCAGAACCTAAATTTATGTTCCATGGTGCATGTGCTGGTTGTGGTGAACCTGCCTATATTAAATTATTAACTCAATTATTTGGAGATTCATTAATTATTGCGAATGCGACAGGATGTTCTTCCATTTATGGAGGAAGTACTCCAAGCATGCCTTATACAGTTCCGTGGGCTAATTCATTATTTGAAGATAATGCAGAGTTTGGGCTAGGAATATTAAACGCAACAAAAGTAATACGTGAAAGGGTAGCACGCATTATGAATGAAAACCTGGATAATTCAAATAAAGAATTGTTTAATAGATTTTTAGAAAATCCAAGTGATTATGAAGTAACTAAAGAAGTATATGAGAATTTAAACTACGAAGATTGTCCAAAAGAATTAGTAGGTATTAAAGATTATATTCCTAAAAAGGTTGTTTGGGCTGTTGGTGGAGATGGATGGGCATATGATATTGGATATGGTGGAATAGATCATGTTCTAGCAAGTAATGAAAATATCAACATTTTAGTTTTAGATACTCAAATTTATTCTAATACTGGTGGGCAAGCATCTAAAGCAAGCCCTAAGGGAAGTATTGCTTCATTCGCTTCAAATGGTAAAATGAATAGTAAAAAAGATTTAGCTCGTATGGCTCTAGCTTACCCACATGTTTATGTAGCAACTGTTTCAATGGGTTCTAATATGATGCAAGTAATTAAGGCTTTAAGAGAAGCAGCACTTCACGATGGACCATCTATAGTTATCGCATACTGTCCTTGTATATCACATGGTATAGAAGGTGGAATGACTAATAGCTTAGATATGTCTAAACTTGCTACAGACTGTGGTTATGCACCAACATTCCATTATAATCCTAGTGAAGAAAAATTCTATTTAGATAGTAAGAATGTTGATTTCGATCTATATGAAGAATTTTTAAATAGACAAACTAGATATTCAATGCTTAAGAAAATTAATCCAGAACAAGCAGAAGAATTATTAAAACAAAATAAAGAAAATGCGATTAAGAGATTTGAATACTATAAATCTTTAGAAAATAAAAAAGAAGCTGAGTAGCTTCTTTTTTATTGCGTTTGAACTAAATCATATTGCTTAAGTTTTAAATATATTTGGTCTATTTCTTCGTGTGAAAGAAGAATTTCATCTGTGCTTAACAAAACATTTATAATTGTATTAGTGATTTTATAGATATGTATGATTTTAACGTTTTCTTTTTCTTCATCAATATCTAAGTCTTTTGTAGCATTGTAACCTAATACAATTATTGAAAAGAATAAGTTATCATTTTCTTTTCCCAATACTTTTTTAAGATTATCAATGTGGTATTTATTTTGTTGAATTGGGTTTTGGTTTAAGTCAATTCTTTTGCCACCAGCTATTTCATACCAATTACCATTTGGATCATTTTTCACGATTGCATTCCAGTTTTTGTTTTCAATCACAAATATTCCTTTTGTAGTAATCAGAATATTGTCAATTTGGGTAGTGTTTCCGTTTTCTGTTGGTATTCTAATATCACGAATCACTTTTTTATAAATGTCAATTTGATTGTTAATCAATAACTCTGTTAAACTTTCACCGAGAAGACCTTTAAATTCTTGTTCGTTCATCTTTAACTCCTTTATGTTTTATTTTGTACTGCTATGAACAGTATAGCATAATTTTTGGCCATATTATTTGCAAAACATTATATTTTACATAATTATACAAAAATAGAACGGTCCCCCTGAGAACCGTTCCAATAAAAGAATAAAAAGGGGTTGGCTAGTGTGATACTAGCGCCAATTCGCCTGATTTCTCGAATTGGTACTGTATATACTAATCGAAAAAGTTGATTTTGTCAAGGTTTTTAAGCCAAAAAGTTAAAGTAGTAGAATTGACACGAACAAATGTATTGTGTATAATGTAATTATGGTGATCATATGGAATTAAATGAGATAAAAGGAATAGGCCCTAAGACATTGGGCTTATTAAATAAATTACAAATAAATACTATAGAAGATTTAGTAGAATATTATCCTTTTCATTATGATGTTATTAAAAGAACTGATTTAAATGAAGAAAAAGTAACTATTGATGGAGTGATTGAATCTATCCCACAAGTTAGCTTTTTTAATAAAAAAATGAATAGATTAATGTTTAATTTTAATACTGGTAGTATTCTTTGTAAAGTAGTTATTTTTAATCGAATATTTTTAAAAAACAATTTAAAACCTAATACCATGATTACTGTTATAGGAAAATATGATAAAGAAAAAAATACATTAGTTGCTTCAGATATTAGATTTGGTAGTCTTCCTAATATTCCTAGATATGAACCAATTTATCACACTGTAAATGGAATTAGCAGTAGAGAATTAAATAAGTTTATTTTAAATGCTTTACAAACTAATTTTTCATATAATGAATATATGCCAGAATACTTAAAAGAAAAATATAATTTCTTAGAAAAAAGAGATAGTATAATCAATATTCAAAATCCAAATCATGCGACTAATTTAAAAAGTGCGATTAATTATTTAAAGTATGAAGAATTATTTTTGTATATGTTCAAAATGAACATATTAAAATTGAATAATAAAAATAATTTAGGATTAGAAAGAAATGTAGATTTTAAACAAGTAGAAGAAGCGATAAAATCATTACCTTTTACTTTAACTAGTGATCAATTAAATAGTATTAAAGAAATATATGACGATTTAAATTCTCACAAACGCATGAATAGATTACTTCAAGGGGATGTTGGTAGTGGAAAAACTATTATTGCTTTTTTAGCGATACTAATTAATCATTTTAGTGGCTATCAAAGTGCTTTAATGGTCCCAACAGAAATACTTGCCCATCAACACTATAACAGCTTTATTAAACTATTTAATAACTATAATATTAGTGTAGAAATACTTACAGGAAAAACTACATCTAAAGATAAAAAAGATATATATAAACGTTTAAAAAATGGTGAAATAGATGTTGTAATAGGAACTCATGCTTTAATTACTGAAGATGTTGAATATAAAAATTTAGGATTAGTAATTACTGATGAACAACATCGCTTTGGAGTTAATCAACGATCTAATTTAAAAAACAAAGGATCTCTTGCTGATGTGCTTTATATGAGTGCAACTCCAATACCTAGGACTTATGCTTTAACCATTTATGGGGATATGGATATATCCAATATTAAAACAATGCCTCGTGGTAGAAAAGAAGTAATAACATATTTAAAAAAGGAAAGTGAAATAAAAGAAGTACTTACTTTAATGTATCATGAATTAAAATTAAATCATCAGGTATATGTTATCGCACCTCTTATTGAAGATAGTGATAAAATTGATTTAACTAATGTAAACAAATTAGAAGAACAAATGAATAAAGCTTTTGGTAAACTTTATAATATTGGTGTACTTCATGGAAAGATGAACAAATCAGAAAAAGATGAAGTAATGAATAAATTTAAAAATAATGATATTCAGATACTAATAAGTACCACAGTTATTGAAGTAGGAATAGATGTACCTAATGCGACAACTATGGTTATATTTGATGCATTTAGATTTGGATTATCACAACTTCACCAATTAAGAGGAAGAGTAGGTAGAAATAATTTACAATCTTATTGTGTATTAATTAGTAATCATGAAAAAGAAAGATTAAATGTATTATTAGAAACTACTGATGGCTTTAAAATCAGTGAAGAAGATTTTAAATTACGTGGTAGTGGGGATTTATTTGGAATAAGACAAAGTGGAGATATGACATTTAAACTAGCTAATTTAAAAAATGATTATAAGATGCTACTTATGGCAAAAGATGATAGTTACGAATGTTTAATTAATAAACAATATTTAGAAAATAAATACTTAACAGAACTTGTAAATAGGATATGTAATTTAGATTAATCTATTGACTTTTATTAAATCAATAGTTATAATTAAACTAGCGTAAGATAACTAAATTATTTTACGCTCTGGATACTTTTATATTACGTAACATAGAAGTATTCAACCAAAACCCCCTGAAGAGGCACCGAAAGGTGTCTCATTTTTTGTGTAAATGCCGATAAATAAAGGGAAAAGTAGGAATTTTAGCCTTACAATAAAGCAATAAAAAAAACCTTTTAGATACA